>NZ_JBGCUS010000001.1:0-624166 GCF_041415945.1 Ancylobacter sp. IITR112
GCTTGCCGTGCTCGCGCGTCGACTGGAGGAAAGGCTCGCGGATCCAGATCAGATCGTCGGGTGTCTGCCGGTCGAGGGCGATGCCGGGCCGGATTCCGGCGTGGCAGAAGAAATAATCGCCGATCGTCGTGCTGGCCGGAAGCTGGCGCAGAAAGGCGAGATGTGCCGGGGGAAGCGCTGCAAGGGTCGCTTCGCGCAGCCGCGTATCGGCATCGGGCCCGGTGAAGTCGCGGGCCGAGACGCCATAGGAAAACAGCGTTTCCGCCCCGCCCATCCGCAGCCAAGGCTCCCAGGCGGCGTCCCCGGCGAGGGCGGCGAGAAAGGTCGCTTCATGGTTGCCCATAAGGCACGTACAGGAATCCTCGGCAGCGGCAGCGGCAGCGGCAGCGGCAGCGGCGTGGCGGTCGGCGAGATGCGCGACCACGCCGGCGCTGTCCTCGCCACGGTCGATATAGTCGCCGAGGAAAACCAGATGGCATGCGCCTGCATGGCCGGCCCGGTCGGCGTCGATGGCGGCGAGCAGGGCGGTGAGCAGATCGCGCCGCCCGTGAATGTCGCCGATGGCGTAGACGCGCGCACCCTCGGGGACAAGAGCCGAGCTGCGCCGGGGTGAGGCCGCGCGGAAGCGGGAGAAGAGCATGCCGAGCTTTGAACTCATGAGGCCGTCGGGAGGCCGGCCGGCGCGCGACACCGTAACAGCACCGGGCAGCCACACAAGCGTCGCGCCGGCCGCGGTCGGGCGGCGTCAGTAAGCGAACGTGACGCCCGCGAGAACAAGGTTGCGGATGTAATTCTCGGCGCCGTTGATGTTGTTGAAATTGGTGTCGAAGTCCGTATAGGAGTAATTGATCTTGGCTGTGGCGAAGCGGTTGATCGAATAGCGCAGTTCCGCGCCGATTTCATATTGGTTGTCGACGCGCGGAAACTCGTCATAGTCCTGGTTGAGATAGTCGATCCAGCCGGAAATGACGATGTTGCGGCGGAACTCATAGTCAAGCCGCACGCTGGCGGTGGAGCTCACCACCGCCGAGCCGGTGAAGCCGGCAAATTCATAATTCGAGGTGATCACCTGCTGGCCGGCGGTGAAGGTCGCGGTCAGCAGCGGTGACAGGAACCATTGCAGGTTTGCGCCGAAGGTCAGGCCGGAACTGCCGGAGAGATAGCCACTGTCCGAGGTCCAGTCGTAATAGCCGATGAACGCCTCGCCGCGCGTCAGCCGCGAGGGCTCGATCTTGAGGCCGGTGATGACCTTGTACTCATAGGCGTTGTAGTCGGAATCCTGCATGTCGAACCAGTGATAGGATCCGCCGACGAACACGCTGGTGAGCGGGCTCAGCTCATAGCCGACACGCCCGGCAAACTTGTAGTCGCTGCCGTCGCGGTAGGACTGGTCGGACGGCGCGCCATTCAGCCAGTCGTCATAGTCGCGGTAGCGGAAGTCGAAACCGCCGGTGGTCCACAGGCGGTTGAACTGCTTGTCGAAGCTGGCGCCCGCCGTCACCTGCTCGTAGGGCAGCGGGTCGCCGAGATTGTTCACATTGGTCTCGTCGTCGCCCGGCAATTCGTTGAGATGGGCGTAGCGCGCATAGCCGCCAATGGTGAAATCGCTGGTGACATCAATGCGGCCGCGCGCGCCGGCGGCGTAGTTCTCATAGTCCGCATTGCTGTAGCGCGCGTAGCTCGTACTCTCGAAATAGCCGTCGACGGCGAGGAAGTGGCGGGTCCAGTCCGATTGCAGGTCGAAAGCGGGGCGGACGGTGAAGAGCCAGCTTTCCTTCTCGTTACTGTTGGCGGCTGTGATGTTGGTGTCGTAGCCGGTTTCCAGCTTCAGCGTCGGAAACAGCACGAAGGAGCCGATCGGCACGCCGAGCGGGAGATAATTGACCGGCTGCCGGTCGAGAACCGCCGCCCGTGCCGGGTCGACTTCCACCGCCGGACGGTAGCTTGGCGCGACATCGTCCGCGCGTACCGCATGCGACGCGAACAGCGTCATCATGCCGAGCACCAGTCCAGTGTGAGGGAACCTCATCATGAGCGCGCTGTCCTCATGATGGGCTCGGCGGCTCTTGCGGGGTGTCGGTCTGCCCGGGCGTCGGCGCGTCGGTTCCGGACGCACCGGCCGCGCTGCGCGGGGTTCCGGCAGCGGCCGCCTCGAAGGAGGCCGTCAGTACCGTCGCCATCTGGCTTGAAAGGCCGCCCTGCGCGGTCGGCTGCGCGGTCGCGCTCTCCACCGTGGCCTGGACAGTGCTGGCGGCCGAGCTGCGCCCGTCGCCCTTCAGCGCGGCATAGGCCTGGCCAAGCCCGGTGCCGAGCACGGCGACGACGCCCGCATTGCCGGCAGCGCCGGCCTCGACGGCGGCGGCAATGATCGCCGCCGCGATGGCGGCCACCTGCGCGTCGGACGCCGCACCCTCTGTCAGCCACTGCAGCGCCAGCGCCTTTTGCGGGCCACTCAGCGAGGAATTCATGATGGCGGCGACTTGCTCGGCCGGGCTGCCTGTCGCTTCCGCTTCCACAACTACGGTTAGCGCCGCCTGCTCCCCGGCGGATAGCGCGGCGCGGGCGTCTGTGGCCGTGACGAGGCCCACTGCCGGCAAACAACCCGCCAGTGCCGCGATCACCACAAGAACGCGCGCCGAATTGCCGATCATATCCGTCGATCCCGAAGCCCATGGCGATGCTACCAGAAGGCGTGCTGCACTGCCACCGGCGCGCGGGCGAAATGGGGGTCTTCCAATTTATTTTATAGGCAAGCAAAGGAGTTCCCTACCGTCATCCGCAGCCGCACCGCAGCGAAGGTATCAAGGTGGGCTCTCTTGCAGGGCCTCCGTTATCAGCCGGCGCTGGGGCGCGGGGAGCGTGCCGAGCAATTGCTGCCAGAAGGGCTGGAACGGGTCCGGATGGCGCTGAAGCACAGCCACCTCGTAGAGGAAATCCCTCTGACGGTCGGCGGGTGCGAAAATCCAGCGCCGCGCCAGAAACCGGGTTCGGCGCAGCATGTCGCTATATTCATAGGGTCCGGTGAGGCGGGAAAGCTCCCACGCCGCCATCGCGGTCGGGCGCAGGGCGAGGTCCGGCCATGTCAGCTCCGCCAGGTCCATCCATGAGGCGGAGCGCACCGGATCGACCGCCAGCACGGCGGTGAGTTCCTGAAGTCCGTCCGGCGGGGCAGGGCTGAGGCTGCGCCCGAGGCTGAAATAAAGCAGCCTTGCCCTGTCGCGCAGGCCCCATTCGTCCAGCCAGGGCGTCAGCCCCGCGCGCGCAGGAGCCGTGGCCCCGGCGGGAGCGCCGAGCGCCGCCGCGGCGGCGTCGCGCTCCATGTTCCATTCGATGGCGCCGAGCCGGGCAAAGGCGAGACCCTTGAGCATGACCCCGCCCGCGAGAGCGATCAGCACCAGCGAGAACGCCGCCTGCCGCGCGCGGCCCCCGCCCTGGTGCCGCGTCGCTTCAGCCGACATAGTATTTCTTGTAATAGGCCGAGGAGTGATAGGAGTAGCGGCCATATTTAGGCGCGCCGCGCAGGTCGATCATGTTGAGCGCAACGCCGCAGATCTTCCGCTCGCCCGGGATACGCTCGATCGCGTGCCGCACGAATTCCCGCGCCGTGCTGTTCCAGCGGACGACGAACAGCACCTTGTCCGCCACAGGCGCCAGAATGGCGGCGTCCACCACCGGACCGATGGGCGGGGCATCCATCACCACCAGGTCGAAACTCTGCCGCAACTGCTCGACCAGGTGCTGCATGCGCGCCGAGCCCAAAAGGTCCGGCGGGTTCTGCGACGTGCCGCCGGCGCCCAGCACATAGATGCCGGAGGGAGCATGGCGGTGCAGCAAGCCTTCCGAAGCGACGGTTTGCGCCAGCCATTCCACCAGGCCCGGCTGGTTGCGCAGGCCGAATTGCTCGGTGATGGAGGGGCGACGCAGGTCGCAGTCAATCAGCACCACCCGCTTGCCGGAGCTGGCGGCGGAAGCGGCAATGGCGAGCGCGATCGAGGTTTTGCCTTCCGACGGAGAGGCGGAGGTCACCTCGACGACGCGGGGCGGGCTGTCCACATCCGACATCTGTATCCCGGCCCGCAGGCTGCGGATGGATTCGCTGAAACGCGAAAGCGGCTTGGCCGCGAGAAAGTCGAGCACGGGGATCGCGGCCGCGGCCTTCTCGGCCTCGGCGAAGTTGACCCATTCGACCGAGCTGAGCACCGGCAGGCCGGTGGCCTCCTCCAGTTGGCGCGGGCTGCTGAAGCCGGCATTGAACAGATCGAGCAGCGCGGCCAGGCCGATGCCGAGCACCAGCCCCAGCGCCGTGCCGGCGGCGAGGAACAGCGTTTTCTTCGGGAAGGAAGGGCTTCCCGAGGGCAGCGCTGGCGTGATGATCCGCGCGTCGCGAATGTCCATTTCCGATTGCTCGGACGTGACCTTGGACTGGTTGAGGAAGGTCTCGTAGAGCGTGCGGTTGGCGGCCGCGTCGCGCTCCAGCTCGCGCAGCTTCACCGCGAGGGCGTTGTCGCTGGTGTTCTGGCCGGAGGCGGCGGCGACATTGGCCGCCATGGCCGTCGCCCGGGTGCGGGCCACGTCGTAATCGTTTTCGAGATTGGCGACGATACGGTTGATCTCGGCCGAAATCTGCCGCTCGATTTCCCGCCTCTCGGCGCGGACATTGACCACCATGGGGTGGCGCTCGCCATAGCGGGTGAC
Source organism: Ancylobacter sp. IITR112 (assembly GCF_041415945.1). Lineage (NCBI taxonomy): Bacteria > Pseudomonadati > Pseudomonadota > Alphaproteobacteria > Hyphomicrobiales > Xanthobacteraceae > Ancylobacter > Ancylobacter sp. IITR112. The sequence continues at coordinate 4,696 of NZ_JBGCUS010000001.1, forward strand.
GAGGTCGGCCTCGCGCCCGCTCACCTCGGCGAGCCGGCTGCGCAGATTCGTCACCACGCCGGAGCGGATCACATCGGGAAGGGTGGCGAGATTGCCGCCTTCGTCGAGGATTTTCTTGGCCTGTTCGTATTTGGCCTGCTTCTCCGCCGCCTCGGTCTCCACCTGAACGAGTTCGGCGCTGATTTCGGAGAGCTGCTGCTCATTGAGCGATCGGGCGCCGACCGAAATGAGATTGTGCTCGGTGCGAAACTGCGACACCGCCTCTTCCGAGTGTCGCAGCGCCTCGCGCAGTCGCTGCAGCCGGTCGTTCAGCCAGTCAGAGGCGCGGCGGGCGGCATCGAAGCGGGTTTCCAACTGATCGACGATGAAGGCGTCGGCGACGGCATTGGCCAGCCGTGCCGCGCGGCCGGGATCGGTCGAGGTGACGGACACCTGAAGGATGTAGGAGCGGCCCACGCGCTCCACCAGCAGCGCGCCGCGCAGCCGGTAGATGGACGCGCGGATATCGTCGGGAATGGCGGCGGCGCCGGGCTCGGGCGGCTGTTCCTGCTCCGCCGACTCCCCGCTCCCGCCGAACAGGCCCGAGAGCAGCGTCCTCCAGGAACGCCTCGGCGCATTGCTGCCGAATTCCGGATCGGCGACCAGATTCTCCTTCTCCACCACCCGCCGCAGCAGGTTGAGCGATTCGATGATGGAGATCTGGTTCTCGATGTTCGAGCTCGCGGCCAGCGAGGCGGCATCCACACCGCTGAGCTGGTTGCCGAGCACGGCGCGCGAGGAGGGATCGAGCAGGATTTCGGCGGTGCTGGTGTAGCGCGGGGTCAGAAGGAAAGCGCTGCCGAGCGTCAGCGCCATGGTCAGCAGGGCGACGAAACCGATCAGCAGGCGGCGACGGAGGAGGAAGTCGACGATCTGATGCAGGTCGATGCGATCATCGTCCTCCGCCGCCGGCGCTCGGGTAATCTGTCCGTGCATGAAGCCTCATCCCGCGACCGCCGAAAATGCAGAACCGCGCGGCGCCGTCCTGACCGGCCCCGCGTCCCGATGCTCCCATTGTGCAACCAGTATATGAAACCGGGGGCGGATGCCTAGAGCATGCCGATCCGCCTGACCCTGCAAGATGGGGAATAAGGCGTTCGATCAGTTGGAGTTAGGGCGCTGCTCCATCGGGTCGGTCAAACCGAGGGGCTGGCGCTGGGCAGAGGCGCGTCCGATCCTCATCGCGCCGCGACATCAGGCGAGCGCGCTGTTGATCGCGCCGTTTGCCGGCGGCCCGGGCGAGGCGGCGAGGCTCGCTTCCCGCCGCCGGCTCATCTGTCGATGTTAAATTTAGTACAGTTATAATCTGATATTATATTTGCAATTGAGCTGCGTTGCTGTGGAATTGCGTCTGTCACCTGCCTATTGTCGCCCCGATCGAACAGAAGAGAGACGGATGATGGTTCGGCATGTGTCGATTCCGGCGGCCCTGGTCGCGCTCCTGCTGCTTGTCGCGGCGCATGTCGGGGCGGTGCGCCCTGCCCATGCTGCGTCTGCGCCGTCGCCGCAGCGCATCCTGGCGATTGGCGGGGCCGTCACCGAGACGCTTTACGCGCTGGGGCTTGAGGATCGGGTGGTCGCCGTCGACACGTCGAGCACCTATCCGCCGCGCGCGCTCGCGGAGAAGCCGAATGTCGGCTATCTGCGGGCGCTGTCGCCCGAAGGCGTGCTGTCCGTCGGGCCGGACCTCATCATCGCGCTCGACGGCGCCGGCCCGCCGGATGCGGTGAAGGTGCTCAAGAGCGCCGCCATCCCCTTCGAGACGCTGCCCGAGGCGCGGGACGAAGCGGGGGTGCTGGCCTCCATCCGGCGCATCGCGGAACTGGCGGGAGTGCCCGAGCGTGGGGAGGTGCTGGCGCGTGAGGTGGCGGCGGATTTCGCCGCCCTGAGCGCGCTCCGCGCCCGTATCACCGCGCCGCGCAGCGCCGTCTTCGTCCTCTCGGCCTCCGGCGCGGCCCCCGTCGTCGGCGGGGCCGGCACCGGCGCGCAGGCGATGTTCGACCTCGCCGGCGTCACCAACGCCATGGCCGGCCTCAAGGGCTACAAGCCGGCGGTGGGCGAGGCGGTGCTGGGGGCCGACCCCTATGCCATCGTGCTGATGAAGGACCAGAACCATTCCGTCTCCGACGAGGCGGTGAGGGCGATGCCCGCCTTCGCCGGCACCTCGGCGATCCAGGCCGGCCGTCTCTACCGCATGGATGGCGGCTATCTCCTGAGCTTCGGGCCGCGCACGCCGCAGGCGGCACGCGATCTCGCCGCGCTGCTCTATCCCGAGCTGGCCCTGCCGCCGCTGCCGGCGCATGCCGCCAACGCGGCCGCCACGCCGCGCCCGCCCGCCACGCCGTGAGCATGGCCGTCGCGTCCCTCGCGCCGGTGCGGGCCCCCCGGTCGCGGCGGGCGAGCCTGGCGCTCGCGCTTTGCGCCTCGCTGGTGGTGCTCGCCTGTCTCGCCTCGCTGGCCATCGGCCCGGTGACGATCGCCCCCGGCCGGATCATCGACATTCTCGTCGCCGCGCTGGCCGGCGAGCGGGCGAGCGGGGCAGCGCTGCGCGAGGCGGTGATCGTGCTCGATGTGCGCCTGCCGCGCACCTTGCTCGGCCTGCTGGTCGGCGGCGGCATCGCGCTGGCGGGGGCGGTGACGCAGGGGATTTTCCGCAACCCGCTCGCCGATCCCGGCCTGATCGGCATCTCCAACGGCGCGGCGCTGGCGGCCGCGGCGTGGATCGTCGCCGGCAGCCACCTCGCGCTTTATCTGCCGCCCGCCCTCGCCGATGTGGGACTGCCGCTGATGGCGTTCGGCGGTGCGCTGATCGGCACGGTGACGCTCTACGCCATCTCCACCCGCGAGGGGCGGACTTCCGTCGTCACCATGCTGTTCGCCGGCATCGCCATTGCGGCGCTGGCCGCCGCCGGCACCGGCCTGCTGGTCTTCGCCGCGTCCGACCAGCAATTGCGCGATTTCACCTTCTGGTCCTTTGGTTCGCTCAGCGGCGCCACCTGGCCGAAAGTGGTGGCGGCGCTGCCTTTCATGGCGCTGCTGGCGCTGATCTGCACCCGGCTCGCCCGCGCGCTCGACGCGCTGGCGCTGGGCGAGGCGGAGGCGTTCCATGTCGGCATCGACGTGCAGCGGGCGAAATGGCTGGCGATTCTCGGCATCGCCGCCGGGGCCGGGGCCTCGGTGGCGGTGGCGGGGGTGATCGGCTTTGTCGGCCTCGTGGTTCCCCATCTCATCCGTCTGGTCGTCGGGCCCAGCCATCGGCTGCTGCTGCCCTGCGCCGCCCTTCTCGGCGGAGCGCTGCTGCTGGGGGCGGATGTGGTGGCGCGCACCGTCGTCAGCCCGGCGGAACTTCCGCTCGGCATCGTCACTGCCGGCGTCGGCGCGCCGTTCTTCCTCTGGCTGCTGCTGCGCCGCCGCGCCGCGCTGATGGGGTGAGGCGATGTACAGGGCGCAGGGGCTCGTATTCTCCGCCGGCGGCCGGCGCCTGCTCGACGGCGTCTCGCTCGACATTCGCCCGGGCGGGGTGACGGTGCTGATCGGGCCGAACGGGGCGGGCAAATCCACCGTCTTCAAGCTGATGGCGGGTGAGCGGGCGCCGCAGCAGGGCCGGGTGACGCTGGACGGCGCCGATCTTCTCAGGCTGAAGCCGGCGCGGCTGGCGCAGTTGCGGGCGGTGCTGCCGCAGAGCGTCCATGTCGCCTTTCCCTTCACGGTGGCGGAAGTGGTCGGCATCGGGGCTGCCCGCGGGCGGGACCTGCCGGCCCGCATCGGCCGGGCGCTGGCGCGGGTCGAACTCGCCTCTCTCGCCGGGCAGAATTACGAGCTGCTCTCCGGTGGGGAGAAGCAGCGTGTGCAGTTGGCGCGGGCGCTGGTGCAGTTGGAGAATGCCCAAGGCGCGGGCTATCTGCTGCTCGACGAGCCGACCGCCAGCCTCGATCTGGGCCAGCAATTGCTGGTGCTGCGGCTGATGCGCGATCTCGCGGCCGAGGGCGCCGGCGTTCTCGCCGTGCTGCACGATCTCAACCTCGCCGCCATGGTGGCGGACGAGATCGTCGCGCTCAAGCGGGGCCGCGTCGCCGCGCGCGGCACGCCGGAGCAGGTGCTGACGCAGGCGTGCATCGCCGACCTCTATGGCGTGGATGTGCGCATCGGCTGGGCGCCGCCGACACCCTTCCTGCTGCCCCAGGCCGCCTCTCGGGCATGAATTGGCGCGCATCAAAAAACCCCGCCCGGGGACCGGGCGGGGCTGGGATGCGGCGGTGCCAGTGATGGTCAGGCGGCGAGTTCGCGCCCGACCAGCGTCTCCACATGCAGGAAGGCGTCGGTGGCGGCGGCCTCGATCCGCGCTTCTTCCTCGGGCGTCAGTTCCACCTCGTTCAGCGCGGCGGTGAAGCGGCGCCAGTGCAGCGCCCGCCCTTCCGGGTGGCCGGCGAGATGGCGCGCGCCGTGCTCGGCGGTGAAGCCGAGCTTCGCCGCTTCCTTGGCGAGGATGGCGGCGCCCATATTGGAGCCTTCCACCACATAGAGCCAGCCGAGCGCTTCGGCGAGGCCGAGCGCCGGGCCGAGGTCCGCCTCGGGCGGGGTCATGCCGAGATCGGCGAAGTCCTGTTCCAGCGCGTCGAGGCGGGAGCGCTCGGCGAGGTCCGGCAGCAGCTCCTGCAGGGCGCTGTCGGCATAGAGCGTCTCCACCCGGCGGTGCAGGTGGTACTGGAACTTCAGGAAGCGGGCATAGTTCTCGGCGCTGGCGAAGGGAGCCGCCTGCATCACGCCGTTATCCACCCGCTCATGCGCGGCATTGGACACGGCCTTGAGCCGCTTGGCGCGGCTGGGCGCCTCCACTTCGGTGGCAATGGACATTCTCTGCTCCTCTCGTCCCGCCCGGCGGCGGGACCGTTTCACTTCACATAGAGCGGGTCGGCGACGGAAGCGACCTCGCCGCCGCCAAACCGCACCGTCAGGGCTCCCTTCACTGTCAGGCCGGCGCTCGGCAGGAAGTTCTCATACTGGGTGTACTGCTCGTCGAGCAGGTTCTCCACCGAGAGCCGCCACAGCATGTTCTCGTTGGGCTGATAGCCGGCATAGACGCTGACAAGGTTGAAGCTGTCGGTCGGCTCGAACACCGAATTGGCCGGCAGATCGGAGGCGGTGACCGCGGCCACGGCGGTCCAGCGCACGGCGACGGTGAGCTTTTCGTCCAGGAAGCGGAAGCCCAGCGTCGTCGTCACCTGGTCCGGCTGCACGCTCGACAGCGGCTGGCCGGCATAGATGCCGGATGTCACCTCGCCTTCCGAAATCTGGCCGGCGAGACCGAGGAACCATTTGCGCGCATCATAGGTGGCCTCGAATTCGAAGCCCTTCAGCCGCGCTTCCTGAACGTTCTGATACTGCGCATAGCCCGGCACCCCCCAATTATAGGGGAAGCAGGTGTTGGGCTGGCCGGGAATGGGGCAGATCGTTCCGGTCGAGTCGCCGAACTCGACCAGCTCGATATAGTTCTCCACATCGTTCTGATAGTAGTTAAGCTTGGCGCGCAGCCTGTCGCCGGTGATGAACAGGTCGTCCTTCTTGATGTTGATGCCGACTTCCTTGTTCTTGCCGATTTCCGCCTGCAGGCCGGGGTTGGGCAGGAAGTAGAACATCGTGCCGCCGGTGTTGAACGGCAGCGGATGCGGGCCGGAGACCAGCGCTTCGGTGACGGTCGGGGCGCGGTAGCCCTCGGCATAGGTGCCGTAGAGGGTCAGCCACGACCACGGTGTGACGCCGAGGGTGAATTTCGGCGAGAGGCGCTCGCCGCTGGTGCCGCCATCGTCGGAATTGAGCGAATAGGCGTCGTAGCGCAGCGCGGCGATGGCCTCCAGCCAGGTGGAATAATTGCCCTTCCACTGCACGAAGGCGCCGCCGACCCCGCGATCGCCCGAGGGATTGTAGCCCTCGCCGAAGCCGTAATCGTCGGTGTTGTCGATCTGGTCCTGGAAATAGTCGCCGCCGAAGGTGATGGCGTTGTTCCAGCCGGCGGCCGAGAAGCGGCTGGTATTGTTGGCGTCGAAGCCCACCGTGTCGATGACGAAGCTGCGCGGATCGCCCACCGCGCCGGTGATCGGGTTGGAGGAGCCGGAAACCTTCACCTGATCCTGGTCGACCTGGTTCCAATAGACCGAGCTGCGCCAGTCGAACAGGTTGTCTTCCGGATTCTGGTAGTTCCAGGCGGCCGTTACTGTGCGGTTGGTCGCCTGCGTCGAGTAGGACGTGGCCGCATTGGCGTCTGCGCTGGTGGTGAACTGCGTGTCGTAGTTCAGCGCGGAGAGCTTGATCTCGTGGAAATCGGCCGGGCGGAAGGTCGCCTTGGCGATGCCGGTCCAGGTCTCGTAGCCGCTGTCGGGCACCACGTCGCCATTGCCGTCATGGTAATTGTCGGCGTCGCGATAGGTGCCGCCGACGAACAGGTCGACATTCTGGCCGACCTTGGCCGCGCCGAGCACCGAGCCATAGCCCATGAAGCCATTGCCGGCGGCCTCGCCGGTGGCCTCGACGCCCCAGCTCTTGCCCGGCGCGATGATGTCCTCGGCGTCCTTGGTGCGCATGGTGACGACGCCGCCAATGGCGCCGGAACCGTAGATGTTCGACACCGGCCCGCGCACGACGTCGACATCGGCGATCAGGCCGGGCTCGACAAAGAAGCCGCCGGCGCCGGCATGGCCGAGCTGGTTGAAGTTCTGCCGCGCCCCGTCGACGATCACCGCCACGCGGCCGAAATCCTGCAGGCCGCGAATATTGATCTGGGTCTGGCTGGTATTGGCGTTCTGAATCGCGGTGGTACCGGGCATGCCCTGGAACAGATCCGCCGTGCGCTCCGGCATCAGCGCTTCAAGCTGCTCGGAGCGCCGCACGGTGACACCGGCCAGCGTGTCGATCCAGCTCTCGGCGGTGCGGGTGGCGACGACGGTGATGGGATCGAGCTCGACGAATTCCTCCGTCTCGACCACGGCGGCGGTGGAGGCCGGGGCCTGCGCGCTCGCCTGCTGCGCCACGGCCGGTGCGGCCGCCAGCAAAGCGAGCCAGGAAACACTCCAGCCTGCCGTCCGTGCCATTGCCGAGAGGGGGCGGGGCCCCCGATTCGTCTTGCGCATCTCTATCCATCCCCAATCGCGCGTCCGCCGGACGACACGACTTCCCCAGCGGACGCCGGGAGTCCGCATCCCTGTCCGGCGCCGCCGAACGCAGAGTTAATTTCGAGGCTGGACGGTTAAGGTAAGTAAATCATTGAGTCAAATCACGTATTCATTTGATTTTTATAACTTAAAAACTGATTGAAGGATTATAGATATTCCAGAATATGGCCAGATTGCCTCCGTTCCAAGCTGAGACATCGTATTGAATTATATTAATTCGAGTGTAGTGCGACGATGGTGCTCGGAATGCCGCGCGTGCAAGGGTCCGCGGGCCGGGACCGCAGGCTTGCGCGGACCCCAACGCAGCGGACGGCGGAGCGCGCCGCCCTGGCGCGCCCGCCGTGAGCCTCACCCACACGCGCCGAGCCGAGGCGCTGGACACGGCGAGGCCGGGGGCGGCGTGCCGCCGGCGAATCGGTGGCGCCCTTTGTAGGTGGGCACGGTGATACGGCGCTCAGCCTTCGCGCGGCGCGCGCTCGCAGGTGCGCCGCGCCGGCGCCTACTGCCGGCCGTCCCTCGGCTCGTGGTAACAGCAAGGGGAAGCGCAGAGGGCCGTGATCTCGGCAGCGCGGCGGGCGCGGAGAGGATGAGCGATGAAGGACAGCGTGCGGATCGTGATTATCGCCCTTGCCAATGTGCTGCTCGGCATCTGCATCGGCTTTGCGCTCGCCGCCAGTTTCTGGGATCGGCTGCTGGTCGGGATCAATGACGCCAACATCTCGAACTGGCTCGGCTTCACCGGGGCGATCCTCGCCGCCCTCGCCACCGTCACCGCCGGCGCGCTCACCTATATCGGCGTGCTCTACAGCCATTCCGCCAGCACGCGCGACGATGCTGTGCGCCGGATCACCGGCTATCTCGCCACCTTGCGCAATCTTTATGCGAACTGGCTCGAACTGAAGGACATGCCGGAGAGCGACACGAGCCGGCCGCTCAAGGTTCACACGTTGGAGAGCGAACTCGTGCGGCCGGAGGTCACGGTCGCCCTGTATGATTCCATCCTGCAGGAGGATCAGGTGCCGGTCTTCGTGTTCTGCAACACGCTGCGCGTCGCGCTGACCGCCGGGCACCCGCACCAGCACAATGCGGCGGCGATCGTGCTCTACATCTTCGAGGATGTCACGCGGGCCTTGACCATCCGCAAGCGGCTGCTGGAGGAGGGAACCCCGCTGCGCAAGGTGCAGGGAACCAAGTTCCTGACGCCCGAGCCCTATATAAAGGCGCTCTCCGATGGCCAGACGCAGGATCTGGCGGCAAAGAAGGCCTGGGTGTTCGCTGAGCCGGAACAAACGTCGCCGGCCCTGCCGGAGGCGCCGATTTCGCTGGCAAGCCGGTCCTAGAGCCGTTCCGGGGAATTCATATCCAGCGGAACGGCTCTAGCTCTCCGATGGTACGCCATTTCTATCGCAAGACCGCTCTGCGCTATTGCGGCAACGACTGGCGCCGGCCGCCGCGCCGGTTTCCCCGCCTGGCAAGCCGGAGATACAGCGAGATGTGGCTGACGCTGCGCTGGAAAATGGCGCACTGACGTGGATGAAAGTGAGAACTAGGTTTTCGCTGCGGCTCTCTGGGTGCAGAGCTGGCTCGAAGCCGAAGGACGCATGCCGACATCTTCAAGTGGCAGATCAGATGCCCTGACGGCCCGCCATCTCCCGCGCCATTGTGAGGAACGCCTTGACGCCCGCCGATAGATTCCGGCGGCCGGGGTAATACAGACAAAGTCCGGGATAGGGGGGAGTCCAATCTTCCAATACCCGGATCAGATGGCCCGCCTCGATATCGGCAAGAACGCTCTGCTCCATGAAGTAGCCAATGCCGATATTCTCCAGCACAGCGGTTCGGGCAAGGCTGGCTTCGTCGAGGATGAGGGGACCCTGCACGTCGATCTGGACGGCCTCCCCATCCTTCTCGACCCGCCAGCGGAACAGTGAACCGTCCGGCAGCCTCACACGGATGCAGCGGTGGTTGAACAGGTCAGGCGGAACGCGCGGCCTCTCATGCCGGGCGAAATAATCGGCCGAGCCGACGATGGCGTGACGCTGCGGCCGCCCGAGCGGCAAGGCGATCATGTCGGTGGGAACCAGCCCGGCGACACGCACGCCGAGGTCGAACCCCTCGGCGACGACGTCGATCAAGCGCCCCTCGGTGACGAGATCCACGTTCATGTCGGGGTAGCGACGCACAAATTCCAGCACCAGCGGCGAGAGAATGGCGCGGGCGGCAAAGGGCGCGGCGTTGATCCGGATCGTTCCGGACAGGGTCTCGCGCTGCGAACGCACCGCCTCCAGCGCGCCGTGAATGTCCTGCAGCGGCGGCCCCACCTGCTCCACAAACAGCTTGCCCGCTTCGGTCAAGGCCACGCTGCGGGTGGTGCGGTTGAACAGGCGGACGCCGAGGCTCGCTTCGAGCTTGCCGACGGCGTGGCTGAGCGCGGTGGTCGACATGCCGAGATCGATCGCGGCGGCGCGGAAGGTGCCGCGCCGGGCGATGGCGAGGATGGCATCCAGTTCGCTCAAGCCAGCGCGGTTCATTGTCCCGAAAATCGCCATACCAGATACCGCTTTGTCCCACTTATGCGGGTAAACGTCGAGACCTATCCTGACAACCAGACATCCCAGTCAGGAGCCGAACGATGGATATGCCCGAGAGTGTGAAGGCCTATTTCGACGCCGAGCGTCGCAACGACCCCGATGCGCTGGTGGCGGCTTTTGCCGCCGGAGCGGTCGTGCGGGATGAGGGCGCCGTCCATGAGGGGCTGCCCGCCATCCGCCGCTGGTGGGTCGCGGCCAAGGAGAAGACCCACCACGTCACCGCCCCGATCGAGTTGTCCGGAGGGGGCGACAAGGTTTCCGTCTGCGCGCTGGTGTCAGGCGATTTCCCCAACAGCCCGGCCACGCTCGATTTCGCCTTCACCATCGAGCGGGGCAAGATCGTCGCGCTGGAGATCGGCTGATGACCGACTTCCTTAATCTCGATGGCAAGCGCGCCCTGATCACGGCGGGAACGAAGGGGGCCGGCGCAGCGACGCTCGACCTGTTCCGCGCGCTCGGTGCCAGGGTGCTGACGACGGCCCGCTCGCGCCCCGAAGAGTTGCCCGCGGAGCTCTTCATTGCGGCGGACCTCACCACCGGGGAGGGCTGCGCGCGCGTGGCCGAGGCGACCCGCCGGCGGCTGGGCGGCGTGGACATCATCGTCCATATGCTCGGCGGGTCCTCGGCGCCGGGGGGCGGCTTTGCCGCGCTCACCGATGCCCTGTGGCAGCAGGAACTCGATCTCAGCCTGCTGCCGGCCGTCCGGCTGGATCGGCAGCTGGTTCCGGGCATGGTCGAGCGCGGAAGCGGCGTCGTGATCCATGTCTCGTCGATCCAGCACGTCTTGCCGCTCCCGGAATCGACAACGGCCTATGCCGCCGCGAAGGCCGCGCTCTCGACCTACAGCAAGGCCCTATCGAAGGAAGTATCCCCGAAAGGCGTCCGCGTGGTGCGCGTCGCGCCGGGATGGATCGAGACGGAAGCCGCCGAACGGCTCGTCCAGCGTTTGGCCGAGCAGGCCGGCACGGATTATGCGGGCGGGAAGAAGATCATCATGGACGGTCTGGGCGGCATTCCGCTCGGCCGCCCCGCCAAGCCGGACGAAGTGGCCAGCCTCGTCGCCTTTCTCGCCTCGGACCGCGCGGCGGCGATCACCGGCAGCGAATATCTCATTGACGGCGGCACGGTTCCCACCTGCTAGAGCACGTTCCGATCTGATTGCCTCGCAATCAGATCGGTAAAACGTCCTCTATCCCGTTCAGAGACTGATTCAGCGATCAGGTTGATTCAATCTGATCGGATGAGGCTCTAGGCCCGGGCCGAATAAACCGCGTGCCGCCTGGAGAAAATCCGTACCGGACGGGAATAAGCGGCGCGGCACGGAGTCCATCCTTCAGACGCCACCAAGCCGCCGAAGGAGAACGCCATGCGACACCGCAAAACACGCGAGGCGCGATTGATCGGCTGACCACCCCCAGCGGCAGCGCTGGGCCGATCTCGACATCTACCTCACCAAGTAATGGCCACGTAACCGCGGAAGTCGTTTCCGCGATTGCAGTTGTGCGCGGCCGTCACAGCCGCGGATCACACAGACTTTCCGATAATGGTATCGGTCAAGAGAAGGAAAAGCCTCATGAACACCAAGACAAGAAACATCCTTGCCGCGACTGCGGCCGCCGCCGCCGTCCTCGGCATGGACCCGGCGCGCGCGGCCGACCCCATCCCGCAGAGCCAGGCCGTCAAGAACGTCGTGCTTGTGCACGGGGCGTTCGCCGACGGCTCCGGCTGGCGCGGTGTCTACGACGAGCTGACCAAGCGCGGTTATCGCGTCACCATCGTCCAGAACCCGCTGACCTCGCTCGCCGACGATGTCGCGGCCACCACGCGCGTGCTGGAACGGCAGAGCGGCCCGGCCATTCTCGTCGGGCATTCCTGGGGCGGCACGGTGATTACCGAGGCCGGCGACAATCCGAAAGTGGCGGGGCTCGTCTATGTCTCCGCGCTCTCGCCCGACGCGGGGGAGACGACCGGCCAGCAATATGAAGGCTTTGCGCCGGCCACCGAATTCGTGCTCGACAAGGCGGAGGACGGCTTCGCCTTCGTCGACCGCGAGAAATTCAAGGCCGGCTTCGCTCATGATGCCAGCGATCAGGACGTCGCCTTCATGCGGGACTCGCAGGTGCCGATCAACCTCTCCGCGTTCGGCACCAAGCTGACGACGGCGGCCTGGCGCTCCAAGCCGAGCTGGGCGGTGATCGCGACGGAGGACAAGGCGTTCGACCAGGCGATGCTGCTGCACATGGCCAAGCGGATCGGTGCCGACATCACTACGGTCTCCGCCAGTCATGCGCTCTTCATGACCCAGCCAAAGGTCGTCGCCGACACGATCGACAAGGCGGCGCGGACGGTTTCCAAGCAGCCGTGAACGGTCGCTGAGGCCGCCTTGCCGGGCCGTTCCCCCGGCGCAGCGACCGCGCAGATGCGCCTGTTATCGTTTCAATCAAATCCAGCAACTCTCCCATTTTTTCGCCGCGCGCCCTATATTGCGGGATCGGTGCCCCTCCCGACCTCTTTGCCGGGGCGAGGCGCCGATCTCCGCGTGTGGGGAAGGCGATGGGAAAGACCGACAAGGACATACTGACCACGGCCGAGACCGCCAAAATACTCGGCGTGTCGGTTCGCACAGCCCAGTTACTGATCGAAGGCGGCTCCGTGCCGTCGTGGAAGACACCGGGCGGGCACCGCCGGGTCTACCGCGCGGACGTCATGGGATTGATCGAACGGCCCGCGCCGGGCGCGCCCGGCGCGCCGCTTCCGTCCGCCACCGTCATCCTTGTCGCTCCGTCCGAACGGCTTGCCCACCATGATCGCCTGTTTGCCGGCATTCCCGAATGCACGGTGGAAGCCTTCGACAATGTCCACCGGGCCCTGTTTGCCATCGGCTCCGTCCGGCCGCACGCCATCATCGTCGATCTCGAACCGCCCGATGCCGAGCGGGAGAGGCTGCTGCACAGCCTCTGCGCCAACCCGTCGCTGGGTCACAGCCGGATTCTCGCGATCGCGACCGCAGGCACGATCGCCAGCGCCGATTTGCCCGGCCGCGTCGTGTGTGTCGAGACCGCCGAACAGGCGGCCGCCGCGATACGTGTGTCCCTGATCGACGCGGGCACGCCGGCCCCGCCTACCGACGCGCTGTTTCCAATCGCGCTCAATGAGAGCCAGAGGCTGGTGGCGCTCGAGCGCTCGGGACTGTTGGACACGCTTCCCGAGGAAGCGTTCGACCGCTTGACCTGGCTGGCCTCCCGCACTCTCGACGCGCCGATCGCGCTGCTGACCCTGCTCACCCCCACCCGGCAATGGTTCAAGTCGCGCATCGGTCTCGACACGCCGGAAACCCCGCGAAGCTGGGCGTTCTGCAATCATACGATCCTGCAGAAGGCGGTGTTCTCAGTGGAGAACCTGCCGAGCGATCCGCGCTTTGCCGCCAATCCGGCCGTCGCGGGTGATCTCGGCTTCCGCTTCTACGCCGGCGCCCCCGTCCATGACAGCGAGGGCTTCACCGTGGGGTCGCTGTGCATCATCGACCGAAAGCCGCGCAAGCTGGACGATGGCGAGCGGCGGACCCTGATGGCGTTGGCGGCGCTGGCATCCGACGAGGTGCGGCTGCGCGCCGTCGAACGGCAGCTGCGGGATGCGCTTGGCAAGGCGCAGCGGCATGGAGCTGGCCAGGGCCACAGCGTGCCGGCCGTGCCCGCCGGGGAAGCGCGCGGCTGACGCGCCGCGTCAGGTTCGCGCGTGCAGTTCCGCTCCACTGCGCGAGGACAGAACCGCCACCGCGAGCAGGCCGCCAATGAGCCCGATATGCTCGATCGCCGTGTGAAAGGCGATCGTCCGGAAGGGCTCTGCGGTCATGGCCCAGAAGTGATGGACCAGGGGGATCGTCAGCCCGGTGAACAGGACGAGCATGGCGGCGCCGAGCCACACATGGCGCCCGCTGATGATGAACAGCGAGGCCGCCAGTTGCACGGCAATGGTGGCGATGTTGAAGCCGATAGCCGGCTCCAGGCCGGCCCGCGCCATCTCGGCGACGCCGCCCTCGAAGTCGAGGAATTTGGAGATCCCGCTCAGCCAGAACGGCGCGGTCAGCAAAAGGCGCGCGAGCAGGCTCGATGCCGGTCGATCAAGAAGTCGCATGATGGTCTCGTTCATTGTCCGCCTCATCCCGGTATCTTGACCACGAGTTCGGTATAGCCGTGGGTGAAGGTCGAGGCCGATCTCACCGGGGGATGGCAGACCTCTACTCTCTCGAAACGCCGCAGAAGCTCTTCCCAGAGAATCCTTATCTGCAGATCGGCCACGCGCGCGCCGACGCAGCGATGTATGCCGGCTCCAAAGGCGAGGTGCCGGCGCGCGTTCGGACGGCTGACATCGAACTTCTCGGCGTGCTCGAAAACCCCCTCGTCCCGGTTGCCGGAGAGATACCACAAGACCACTTTGTCGCCCTTCCTGATGGTCCTGTCGCCGAGGGTCACGTCGCGCATGGCGGTCCGGCGCATATGCGCGATCGGCGTCTGCCAGCGCAATATTTCGGGCGTCAGGCCGGCGATCAGCTCGGGGTGCCTGCGCAGTGTCGTCAGTTCCTCGGGGAACCGATCGAAGGCGACGATGCTGCCGCTGATGGCGCTGCGGCTGGTGTCGTTGCCGCCGACAATCAGCAGCAGGATCGTGCCGTGAAGCTCGGCGCGCGACATGCCCCGCGTCTTCGGCCCGGACGCAAGCATGGAAATCAGGTCATCGCCAAACGGGTCTTTCAACCGCTCGTCCCAGATCGCGTCAAACGCGGCGAAGCACTCCTGCATGACGCGCAGCTTGTCCGCGACGGTCGGGAAGGCGGGACTGCCGGGAAGGGCGACCATCGCTTCCGACCATCGGATCAGATCGCGGCAGCGCTCCTGCGGGTAGCCGAGCAGGAGGGCGAGCGTGCGGGCCGTGAGCTCGACCGAGACCCGGTCAACCCAGTCGAACTCCCCACCGATCGGCAGTTGATCAAGGGTTTCCTCCGACCAGAGGCGAAGCTGACCTGCGAGAAAGCGCAGGCGATCGTGAGAAAATGCCGGGGCCACCACTTTGCGTTGCTCCGCATGCCGTGGCGGGTCCATGGCGATGAAGGACGGGAAGAACTGCGGATCGTCAGGACGGGAGGTGATCGTTATGCCGCCATTGAGGTGGTCGGATGAAAACGTCTCCGGATCGAGCTCGATGGCCTCGATGTCGCGGTGCTGTGTGATCGACCAGTAGGCGCCGAACAGTCCCTGCGCACAGTAATGCACGGGGGCCTCTCGGCGGAGGCGTTCGAAATAGCGCGGCGCCAAGCCCAATCTGAACAGCTCGGGCTGCGCCACATCTATCGCGTCGATCGGCAGGTTATGGAGGTGGGTCTCGAAAGTCGTGGCGTTCATTGTCTCACTTTCGTTTCGCCCAGCGCGCTGGAGCGTTTTGTGTGAGTTGCTCGATTCCCGTCAGAAAAGCGGGTCCACATCGGCATCGAGGACGTAGCCGATGCCGCGATGGGTCTTGATCATCTGCGGCGGCGAGAGCGGAGACTGCAGCTTCCGCCTCAACCTGAGTATCTGGCCGTCAATGCTCCGGTCGGAAATGTCGTCGTGCGGCCGGCTGGCGCGCATCAGCTGCAGCCTGGAGAGCGGGCGGCGTGGCGACTCCAGAAACAGGTTCAGCAGGGCGAATTCGTTGCGGGAGAGTTTGACGATCTGTCCGGTGGGATCCTTCAAGCTGCGTATCCGGCGCCGCAGTTCCCAGCCCATGAAGCGCCACCCGGCGCGCGGGTATTCGAGGGGAAAAACGGGTGCCATGCCATGGCGCCGAAGGATGGCGCGGCCGCGCGCGAGAAGTTCGCGCGGGTCCAGCGGTTCTCTCAGATAATCATCGGCGCCGAGTTCAAGCCCGGCGACACAGTCGACGTCGTCGCGGCCGGCGCGCGTGATCAGGATGACGGGAATATCGGTTTCCATGCGGACCCGACGCAGAAGCTCAAGGCCGTCAAGGGACTCAGGCTGCACGTCCAGCACGAGGAGGTTAAAACCGTCGGCCTGTAACCGGGAGGTCGCGGGCATGGCGTCCATGCCGATGGCACCGCACCCATGGCTGCGAAGATAGGTGGTGAACCGCTCGCGCAGATCGCGATCGCTGGTAACGACCAGCACGTTCAGCCCAGGAGCGGCCCGACCGGACGGCGCTGCCGCTGTCCGGTCGGTGGAGGTCGGGTGATACATGGGCAATCCCACAATGGGCGCCAGGACGCTGGCCTCATGGACGGCCCCGGCGCGAGGGTGTCAGAGGTCGTAGGTCTGGCGGATCATCGCGGCGGCACGCTCGCCGATGACGGCACAGGGGGCCTGCGTGTTTCCGGTGGTGACGCGCGGCATGATCGAGGCGTCGGCGATGCGCAGACCCTCGACCCCATAGACGTTGAGAGAGGCGTCCACGACCGACATCGCGTCGCGTCCCATCTTCGCCGTGCAGCTCTGATGCCAGTAGGTGACGGCGGATTCGCGCACGAACTGCTTCATCGCCTCGCCCTTGAGCGGGCCCGGCAGCGCCTCACCCTTCACCAGAGGCTGGAAGGCCCGGGCATTTCCAAGCTCGCGGCAGAGCTCGATGCAGGCGAGTGCCGTCTCCATGTCGGCGGGGTCCGACAGCATGTTCGCGTCGATCTCGATCGCGGACAGCGGATCCGCGCCGGTGAGGCGAAGCCGGCCACGGCTGCTTGGCCGCGCCAGGCCGGCGAACATCGTCCACCCCTGCGCGGGCACGCCCCATGCCGCCGTCCGCTCGCTCGGCACCGGAAACTCGGCCTGGCAGAACAGCAGGTCGGGTGATTCAAGCTCGGGACGGGTCTTCCAGTATAGTTTCGCTTCGCTCCCGTTATTGCGCGGCGCGATGGCGTCGCGATACTCCCAGATGCAGCAGAAGGCTGTGTGATCCTGCAGGTTCGCGCCGACGCCGGGCAGATGCTGGCGCACGGGGATGCCGTGTCGGCCAAGTTCCGAGGCATCACCGATGCCCGAATACATCAGGACTTTCGGCGTATGGATCGCGCCGAGCGACAGGATCACCTCCGCACTGGCGCATAGTCGCATGACCTGTCCGTCGCGAACCACCTCAATGCCGACGGCGCGCCGGCCCTCGAAGATCACCCGGCGCACCGTCGTTCCGGTGAGCACGGTCAGGTTGGGCCGGTCCATCCAGGGCCGCGCATAGGCGCGGAAGAGTGAGTGGCGCCGCCCATCCCGCACCAGCATGTCGGAGAGGGCGACGCCTCCCGCGCCTTCCATCATCGCGCCATTGGGATGATCGAAGCGCGGGATGCCTATTTCGGTTGCGGCATCGAGCAGGGCGAGCGCGACCGGGCTGGGATCGCGCGCCGGCTGCACCCATACCGGGCCCGCTGTGCCGCGATAATGCGGATCGGGCGTGCCCTGCCAGTTCTCGATTCGACGATAGATGTCGAGCACCGCCGGGTAGCCCCAGGCGGGATCGCCGCTCTCCTTGGCAAAGAAGTCCCAGTCGCTGCGGTGCCCGCGCGCCCACACCATCACATTGATGCTGGACCCGCCGCCGAGGCCCTTGCCCATCGACATCGAGAGGGTCCGGCCGTCGAGGTGCGGATTGGGTGTCGCCTGAAAGCCCCAGTCACGCGCGCTGCCAAGGTTCTGCGGCCATTGCGAAGGGTCGAGCACCGTCTCGGCTTCGTCATCTTCCCCCGCCTCGACGAGGAGCACGTCGACATCGGGGTTCTCGGCCAGGCGCCTCGCCACGACCGAACCGGAAGAGCCGGCGCCGCAGACGATGAAATTGTACTGCGCCGGGGGCCGCTCCCGCAGCCGGTTCTGGTTCTCGGCGACCCGCCTGGCGAAGTCCGGCGCGTCGTCCTTGTCGATCTCGCTCATGTCGCAAACTCCTTTGAATGGCGACGTGGTATCATTTTTATCAAATTAATCAAATATAGCCTTTATGCTAAATCGCGGCGGCGGGCCGCGACGCGAGACAGCACGGCCTCGTTGCCGTGACGTCGGGGGCCCGCTCCTGACCGCGCCAGCCATGCGCAGTCGATCGCCCGGGCTGTTGCCCGGTCGGCTCACGCCGGCATGGGGGTGGAAGCGTCGGCCGTCCGGTGCGGACCTGTGCCGCGCCGGCTCGTCCGTCCGTGGGGGGCGTGAACGCCCCCCCCCCCCGGGTGATCGGTCCGTTCAGTACGTCGCGGTCGGGTTGACCTGCCAGATTTCGTCGACCAGCCTGTCGCCGCGATACAGCAGCACGTAGCGCACCTTGACCGTGTTCTTGCCGGCGAAGGTGACATCGGCCGTGACCGTGCCGCCCTTGGGATTGGCCGCCTCCACCGCCATGGCGATGGTCGCCGTCTGGGTGCCCTGGGCGGCGAAGAATTTCGACCAGATCTCCTTGATCGTGCCCGGCTGGCTATAGGTGCCGTCGAGCGGGCCGCCGACCCAGTGCAGGGTCGCGCCGGGGCCATAGGCGGCCGACACGCCCGCGAGGTCGCCGCCGGCTATGGCGGCGATGCGCGACCTGGCGAGGTCTTCGGCGGATCCCGCCAGCGCGGCCGAGCCGGAAGCGGCGATAAGGACGAACGTGGCGGCGAGAGTTGAAAGGCGCATGTGACTCGATCTCCAATGTGGCCTGCATCGGGAGACTCGCGTCGCGCCGCTTTATTCCGCCTGACGGGGCGTGCGTTCCGATTTTCGCGTCGCACGGGGGGCGTCGGGCGGGTTCGGCGAAGGGCCGGAGAAAATTCGCGCCCGGGCGGAATAATCGCGCCGGCTGCGAGTCCAACCTTCCGAAGGCGTCATCGCCCGAAGGAGAAAAGTCCATGCGACAACGACACCTGCCTCGTGTCGGCGTGCTGCTCGCGCTCTGCCTGACTGGGAGCGCGGCCGCGGCGGGCGACCACAGCCATGGCGCCGACACGGCTTCCACAACCCGCGCCGAATCGCCGTTTCTCGCCGAGAACGCCGCCGCCATGGACAAGATGATGGCGGACATGGAGGTGACGCCGACCGGCGACATCGACGCCGACTTCACCGCGATGATGATCCCGCACCATCAGGGCGCCATCGACATGGCGGTGGCCTATCTGCGCTACGGCACGAACCCGCAATTGCGGCGGCTCGCGCAGGAGATCGTCATCGAGCAGCAGCAGGAGATCGCCGCGATGCGGCTCGCGCTCGGCCAGCCCCTGCCGCCTTCCGCGCCGGCTCCGACCCTGCCCGAGGCTGGCGCCGCCCATGACCATTCCGCCATGCCCCCGGGCACCCTGTCGCCCCGCCCGATGCCCGCCAGCACCCTGGCGATGCCGGCCCTGTCGACCCCGGTGAAGTAGGAACCGTCCCATGAACACATCCGTCCTCACCGGCGTGCTCGCCAGCGTTCTTCTCGCCTGTGCGGTGCCCGCCTTCGCCGGACAGGCGCCGTTCGCCGCCTCCGCCCCGGACATTCCGCTGAGCAGCCGCGACCGCGTCTATGCCGCCGAACAGTTCTCCAACACCATCTCCGTCACCGATCCCGCGACCAACAAGCTGGTCGGCATCATCCGGCTGGGCGAGCCGCAGCCGACGAACTTCAGCCCGCTCTACAAGGGGCAGGTGCTGGTGCACGGCATGGGCTTCTCGCCGGACGCCAAGACCCTCGCTGTGGTGTCGATCGGCTCGAACGCCGTCACCTTCATCGACACCGCGACCAATGCGGTGAAGCACACCACCTATCTCGGCCGCTCGCCGCACGAGGCGTTCTTCACGCCTGACGGCAAGGAGGTCTGGGTGACGGTGCGCGGCGAGGACTACATCGCCGTACTGGACGGGACGACCTATGAGGAGAAAACGCGCATCAAGGTGCCGAACGGCCCGGGCATGCAGATCTTCTCGCCCGACGGGAAATACGGCTATGTCTGCTCCTCCTTCATGCCCGAGACCGTGGTGATCTCGGTCGCCGACCACAGGATCGTCGGCCGTGTGAAGCAGGAAAGCCCGTTCTGTCCCAACATCGCGGCGACGCCGGACGGCAAGCAGGTGTGGTTCACGCTGAAGGACATCGGCAAGGTGCAGGTGTTCAATGCGCGCCCGCCCTTCGATGTGATCAAGACGATCGACACCGGCCCCATCACCAACCACGTCAACTTCGCCCGCAATGCCAAGGGCAGCTTCGCCTATGTGACGGTGGGCGGGCTCAACGAGGTCAAGGTGTTCCGCACCGACGACTTTACGCCTGTGGCGACGATTCCTGTCGGCAAGCTGCCGCACGGCCTCTGGCCGTCGGGTAATGGCTCGCGGGTCTATGTCGGGCTGGAGAACGCCGATGCGCTCGCGGCCATCGACACGCTGACCAATACGGTGGTGGCCACCATTCCCGTCGGCCAGGCGCCGCAGGCGGTCAACTACGTGCCCGGCGCCGTGCCGGAGGGCGAGGGCACGCAGAACCTCCAGCCGCTCGGCGTCGCCGGGCAGGCGGCGCATCTCAGCCTGACCACGGACGGCAAGGCCGCCGACACGCCCCCGACCAGCGTCGCGCTGTTCGACCAGGGTCTGATCCAGGTCCTGCAGGCGTCGGTGACCGGCCTCGCGCCGAAGAAGCCGCATGTACTGGCGCTGGCCAGCCAGCCCGACGGCACGGGCGCGATCGAGCCGCTCTCGGCCTTCATGTCCAATCCCGCCGGCTCGGCGATCGTCAACGCCGCCGGGCCCATCCGCCAGATCGTGCAGAACGAGGCCAAGGCCCAGCGCCGCTATCTCGTCATCACGCAGGGCACGGTCGCCCAGCCCGGCGCCGTCGTCCAGCGCCAGACGCTGGATTGACGCGCCACGCCTGCGCCAGGACAGTCGCTCATGGGGGAGGCGCGCCTCTCCTCGAAAGGAGACACCGTGAACCACGAGATGGTGCGCCTCATCGAGCCGCTGATCCCGGCATTGCGGCGTTATGCGCGGGCGCTGATGCGTGAGCGGACGGCGGCGGACGATCTGGTGCAGGATTGTCTGGAGCGTACGATCAGCCGCTGGCACCAGCGGCGGCCGGGCGAGGACCCACGGGCCTGGATCTTCACCATCCTGCACAATCTCGCCATGACGCGGCTGCGCCGGACGACGCAGCGCCCGATCCATATCGGGCTCGACGACGCCGATCCGGCGAGCTTCGCCTCGGCGGCCCGACAGGAGGACGGTCTGCGCCATCGAGACCTCGTCAATGCGCTGGCGCAGCTGCCGGATGAACAGCGCACCGTGCTTCTGCTGGTCACGGTCGAGGAACTCTCCTATGCCGATGCGGCGCAGGTGCTGGGCGTGCCGATCGGCACGGTCATGTCGCGCCTGTCGCGTGCCCGCGAACGCCTTGCCAGGCTGATGTCCGTCGAGCCGCGGACAGCCCGCCTGTCGCCCCATCTCCGGAGCGTGAAATGACCCCTCTCCCGATCACCGAAGACGACCTGAACGGTTTTGTCGACGGCACGCTCACGCCCGAACGCCACGCCGAGGTGAGCGCCTATCTCGACGCACACCCGCATATTGGCCGACGCATCGCGGTCTATGGCGAGCAGCGCGACATGCTGCGCGAGGCCTTCGCGCCTGTCATGGACGAGCCGGTGCCAACGGAACTCGACCTCTCGCGCATGATCGAGGAACGCCGCCTGCCATGGCAGATGCCACGCTGGGCGATCGCGGCGGCGGCGGTGCTGCTGCTGTCGGTGGGCGCCGCCGGCGGCTGGTCGCTGCGCGACCTGAGGCCCACGACCTCCGAAGGTGTCCAGGCGCTCGCCCGCGAGGCGGCCGCGAGCTATGCGACCTATGTGCCGGACCAGGTGCGGCCTGTCGAGATCCGTGCCAGCGATCG
This sequence comes from Ancylobacter sp. IITR112, assembly GCF_041415945.1. NCBI lineage: Bacteria > Pseudomonadati > Pseudomonadota > Alphaproteobacteria > Hyphomicrobiales > Xanthobacteraceae > Ancylobacter > Ancylobacter sp. IITR112. Next base: position 26,342 of record NZ_JBGCUS010000001.1, read on the forward strand.
CGACGTGCTCGCGGCCTGGACCGCCAAGCGCATCGGCCGTCCGATCGGCATTCCGGACCTGACGGCGGCGGGCTATCGGCTGATGGGCGGGCGCGTGGTGCCGACCGAGCACGGCCCTGCCGCGCTGTTCATGTTTGACGATGATCGCGGAACGCGCCTCGTGATGCTGGCGCGGCCGATGAAGGCCGATCCGGCCCTGCCGATGTCGCCACATACTGAGGGCGCACTCAACGGCTTCGCCTGGGCCGATGACGGCCTCGGCTACAGCCTCGTCGGCGCGGTGGCCCCGGACCGGCTGCATCCGCTTGCGGACGAGCTACGCCGGCAGATACGCAGCGCGGCCTGAGCGGCAAACGATCACGCTTGTCACCTGCTCAAGAGCGCTGCTGGCCGGCAGTGTCGCGCTGGCGGGTTACCTCGATCTGCTGATTTCGTGGCACGCCAGCGATCCTGATGGCGTGCGCGCCTTCATCAAACGGAGCGGATGCCGGCAGCGCCCCACATGCATGAGCGCGCGAAGCCCCGAAATTCGTTCCGGTGGCTATTCGGTGGCTATTCGAGCAACAGTAAAGCGCCGTGTGAGCCGCAGGCTCGAAAATTCGTTTTATTTTTCAGGGAGTTAAGTGGCGCACCCGGCACGATTCGAACGTGCGACCTTTGCCTTCGGAGCAATTTAGGCACCCCGTCCTAAAAGCACGCTAGGGCACGCCATGACACCACAACCTACTGAAACCGCTAGACTATTCGGATTTTTCCGCCGAAATCCATATCCGCAAGTTCGCTCCAATATTCGCCCGGCTGCTTCCGTGGTGCTTCCGCGGAAACAGCCCCTCCATCACGGGGGGATCGCCTGATGACAAAGCTCACGAAACGAGTGGTCGACGCCGCCGACGTCCGGGAAAAGGACTACTTTATCTGGGACGATGAGCTTCCCGGCTTCGGCCTCCGCGTCTTCGCATCAGGCAAGCGCAGCTATCTCATCCAATATCGCGCGCTCGGTCGAACCCGTCGCTACACCATCGGCCTGCACGGAATCCGGACGCCAGAAACCGCACGACAGGAAGCGAAGGCCCAGCTCGGGCGCGTCGCTCGCGGCGACAACCCGTCTGAGGAACGCCAGCTCGATCACCAGGCCATGACGGTCAAGGAGCTATGCACGCTCTATCTCAAAGACCTCAAGGCAGGCCTGATCCTCGGCAAAGGCGGTCGCCCCAAGAAGGCGACCACCATCGTTACCGACACTGGCCGCATCGAACGCCATATCATTCCGTTGATCGGCGCGCGGCGGGTGAAGGACCTGACAAAAGCCGACATCAACAAGGTGCTCAAGGACATCATGGCCGGCAAGACGCGAGTGTCGGTCAAGACGAAGAAGCTAAGGGGCAAAGCCATCGTGCGCGGCGGCGCCGGCACGGCGACACGCACGGTAGGCCTCCTCGGCGGCATCCTCACCTACGCCGTCGATGCCGGCATCATCGATCGCAACCCGGCGCACGGCATCAAGAAACCGAAGGACAATGTCCGCAAGCGCAGGCTTTCCGAGGCGGAGTATCACACTCTTGGCAACATGCTGCGCGAGGCGGCAGAGAACGAGAAATATGCGATGACCGTCGAGATCGTTCGCCAGATCGCCCTGACCGGCTGTCGCCGGTCGGAGATGATCTCGCTTATGTGGTCCGAGGCCGATACTGAGGCGAGTTGCCTGCGACTGGAGGATAGCAAAGAGGGTGAATCCATCCGACCCATCGGTCTTCCCGTGGTCGAGTATCTGGAGCAGCGCCGCGAGAATGCGAAGGGCACCTACGTCTTCCCCGGCCAAGGCGAGGACAATGCCTTCGGCAGCTTTCCGAACCATTGGGAGCAGCTATTCAAGGACTCGCCGCTCGCCGACGTTACGCCGCATGTCCTGCGCCATAGCTTCGCGAGCATCGCCAACGATCTGGGCTTCACCGAGGTGACCATCGCGGCACTCGTCGGACACGCGAAAGGCTCGGTCACGAGCAAGTACATACATACGCTCGACACGGCTCTGATCATGGCAGCTGATACGATCTCCGGCTACATTCAAGGCTTGCTTGATGGAGTCGAGTTCAAGCAGACCGCGTACGCTCTTGATCGAGATTCTCGGAAGCAAGCACTTGCGCGCTTCCTGAACAATGCGGCCAAGGGCGCGGAAATGCAACGAGAGGACATTCCCTTAGCTGCCTAGCGTTCGCAATCACCGCATCCGACCTCCAAACCCTAGTTACTTTTCCGGCTCGTGCCATCGGCCGGGGCAAGCTTAACACCAGAAACGCGCTAAGCCCGACGGCATGTCCGCCGCCGGGCTTGGCGCTATAACTTACGAGACAACCAGCCCCGGACACGGCGCCAGAAGTTTGGTGTTGCGCTGGTCGGAGCGGCCTGAATAGGAGGCTCGACCGTCGGCGACTGTCCATAATATCGCGCTTTGGCAACGCGATCACGACGACGCTCAGCTTCAACCTGCTCGTCGCTCCAAGGGCCGGCTTCGATCACCTTGCCGCGGTCGATCACGTAGTGTGACCGGCACTGCAAGGTCCAATTGCCGATCGACGGCCGAAGCGAGATAGTTTCGCCATCGAACGTCATCTTCCAATCCGTCGGCGTGAAGGGCGCGACAACCTCCTCGCCGCAACCACAGCAGCAGCTATGGGCTGATGTCGCATATTCCATCGAAACATAGAGAATGCCTGGGTCCAGGCGCTCAGGGATGTGTTCGACGAAACGATGATCGAGTCGCTTGTGCCTCATCACGCGAGGTCCCCATTGATGAGCATGTTGCCGTCGGTGGTGTAGGTGCAGTGATGCTCGCGCTCGAGGTCACGGTAGAAGCCACGAATCTTCTTCCACTTCACGACCGCGAGGACAGCATTCAAAGCGTTGAGATCCGCGACCTGTATGTTGGATGCGTAAATGTCCTTGGCGCCACCGCCGACGAAGGAGATGCGCTGGCGCGCATGATCCCGTTTCTCCGGCGTGCTGCCGGTCACCCGCAGGATACCGCCGAGCGATCCCTCGTCGAGTTCGAGGCCCATGCCGACATCGACGAATGCGGCGCCGCTCGCCTCGAGCTTCTCGACGATCAACCGCTTCGCTTCGCCGGCGTCGAGCGACAGGAACGCGAAGGTGACGCCCTCGAGAAGGTGCAGGTTGTCGGCCCCGAGCTCGACATCGTGCGCCACGATGTTGCGGTGCATCCGGCTGTAGATGCGCTTCAGATAGTCAACCTTCTTCGGTGCCTCGCGCAGCCCCTCCAGGGTCGGCGCGCCCGGCGCCCGAAAGGCGTTGTGGGTCAGGAACTCGTCGCTGTCGAAGAGCCGAATCTCGCGGACCGGCGTCTTGGCGACGAAGTCCAGGATGTAACCGCCGGTGCCACCACAGCCGATGATGGCGACCCGCTCGTTGACGAGCCGCTCGGTCAGGATGCCGATACCGACACGGTCGGAGGCGGTCTCAACATAGTTGAAGACGCTGTCCTCCTCCTCTTCCGGCTCGCGGAAGGTGCGGGGGGTCATGCCGGGCTTCAGCACCGCGGCCGGGCCCGCGATGATGTTCGCGTAGCTCGTCATCTTGTGGTGGTAGTCCGTGTAGCCGCCATCCGGCTTGCTCGAGAAGCTGTGCGTGGCTTTCAAACCGTGACCGAGGTCGAAGGCTCCGGCCTGATGCGAGATCCCCTGGATAGGCGTCCCATCGGCGCGGCACGGAAAGTCGCCGTCCCAATGGACAACATGGGTGTCGGGCCTGCGCGTCGCATCGCCGGCCAGCGTGAGGCTCGAGATGAGGGTGCCGATGCGCACCTCGCGACGCGCATCGACATAGGGCACCTCCCGCATGACGAGATGCCCGCCCTGCCGCAGGACGAAATAGCCTTCGTCCCGCAGCCGCTTGAGGTCGGGATTACGACTGAACAGTTCGCGTGACATTGAACACCGTGCCTTTCTTCTTGACGTCGACCGAGCCGCCAGCCCCGAGTTCGCCCGCGTGCGGCGTCGACGCCGCGTGCCGGTAGGTCATCGAGAAGACGACGTTCGGCTCGTGCTGGCCCGGGAAAGCGAGCTGGACGATCTGCTCGAACGTGACCGTACGGGCGTTCACCGTCCGCGGCCGCGAATTGACGATGATCTCAAACGTCACCCGCGCGGTGATGAACCGCTCGATGCCGGGCTCGGCTAGATCAATCAGCTCGCCATGCTCGATCAGGCGATCTTCGCCGCCGGGGACCTCGAGGAAGACGGCCTCTCCCTCGCCGGGCTTGGCGAGGCCGTAGAGCACCGCGCCGCTGATGATCGGCTTACCCCAACGCAGCTCGTCGCCCTTGAGAGTGAGCTTGAAATCGCGGTCCGTCAGGAAGGCGACGAACCGCTCAGCGCCGTGCTCGCGCAGGTCGAAGGGTTCGTTCAGCCGCACGTCCTCGAAGTCGCCCGAGGGCAGAATCGCGAACAGGCTGTAGCCGTCCCGCGGGTCCAGGGTGCCGGCCTCGAGCAACTGACGGCCGAGCGGCACCGGATCGCTCACCTGACGGGACTGGAAGTTGAGATCGCCCTGCGCGAGGAGAAAGCGATACCCCCGCGCCGGACGCAGCGCCCGGCCTTCGCGCAGGGCGTCGCCGAGGTCGTCGTAATCAAGAAGTTCTTCGGTGTTCATGAGATTGGGTCCTTAGGTTTGGCCGAGGCGACGCCGCGGCTCTAAGGCTCCAATCGGGGCGGGATCCGCCGACCGGTAAGGTCAGGCGAATTTTTTTTGCAGGGGGCCGTCGGGGGTCTGCCCGCAGATGAAGAAGGCGGGGCAATTCGGGCAGGTGCGCGACGAGACCTCGGCCGGAAACCGCCCAGCGCGGATGTCGCCGAGAAACTTGGCAAGCTTATCCTTGCGACCTTTCAGCTCCCGATCTGACAAGGCGAGCGCATGCGCCTCGCCGTCGGAGAGATGGACAAGCTCGGCGACAGCGCCAGGGAAGGCCTGCTGGACCGCCAGCATCAGCGCCGCCGCGCCGACATCCTTGCTCTCGGCCGACCGCCTGTGGCCGGTTCGGATGCGGCGCACGGCGCGAACGCCGTCAGGCCGCACCAGCACCTCGTCCGGCCGAACGATGATCTGCTCGCCGCCGAAATTGAGGCTGAGCGCGGCCGGAACCTCGGCGACTGCATCGGCGCGATCGGCAAGGAGAAAGCGCAGCATCGCTAGGGCCAAGTCGCGGAATTCCGCACGATAGCCATGATCGGCGAGCCCCTGGCCAGCAAGCGCCGAGTCGGTGCGGTCCTCCAGGTCGCGCTCGGTCATAGGGCTATCCGAAGTGATCACCTCCTCGACCACCACGCGCACTGCCTCGTGCAGGTGCATGAAGGCGGTCGCGGTCCGCCGCCCGCCCACCTGCAAGATATGCGTGTAGAAGAAGCGGCGCGGGCAGGACTCATAAAGGGCGATTTGCGCGGCCCCGAACTGCAGCCGTCCATCGACGATCAACTCGATTCCCTGGGCTTCCGCCGCCGTCGGAAGCAGTCGCGCCGGCACGGCCGAACGGCGCGTCAAGCTGGTCCCGAGACGATCGAGGAAGGGCGATAGCGGTCGATTGTGGCCGTTGCTCTTCTCGGTCGGCGCATAAAGGATCAGGCGGTCGCGGGCGCGAGACTGAGCCACATAGAACAGGCACTCCTGCTCCTCGGCTTGGCCCGCGCGAAAGGCCTCCAGCGCACTGCCTTCGGCGCCCGCGATCATGCCATCGGGCGCCGGACAGGGTGGCGCCGGCGGCGTGCGCGGGATGGTGTCGCTGTTGAGCCCTGGAAGATGGACGCCGCCGAACTCCAGGCCCTTGGCGCCATGGATCGTCATCAAACGCACGGCGTCGAGATGCTGGGCGGCCGCGGGCAACTGGCGCAGGTCGCGATCATCGCCGAGACGGACAAGCCTGCGCACGCGATCGAGCACACGCGTGATCGGCAGGCCGCGGCCGGCCGGCTGGACCCGCAGGAAGTTGAGGAACTGCCAGATCGCGATGCCGCGCGTGCGATCGGCGAGATCCTCCGACACGCCAAGGCGCGCTGCGACACGGGTGCGATCAAGCAGCAGTGTCGCGAGCACGGTCCAGGGCGACGCCGTTTGGTCGAAGCCGCTGAGTGCGGCCGCGAGCTTGACGAGGGCCTGGCGCCCGGCGTCGCTGACGCCGGGGATCGACTCGATGTGCTGGAGCCAACCGCCTGAAGGTTGGTCGGCCGCCCGCAGATACTCGAAGATCGTCGCTACGTCCGCGAAGGACATCCTGAAATCGGGCCAGCAGGCGATGCGCACTAGGCCCATGGCGCGCCGATCGACAAGGACGGAGAGCAACGCCAGGAGATCCTTGACCTCAGCCCGCTCAAACAGGCTGCCCAGAAACAGCACGGGCACGCCGAGCCGTTCGAGGTCCTGCCCGATGGTCGAAAGCTTCTCATTGCCGGTGCAGAGCACCGCCTGGTCACGATAGGCATGTCCCTCGCGGCGAAGCGCCTCGATCGCGTCGGCCAGGGCCACTTGCTGCTGCTCGGCGCGCTGCACCGTGCGCAGCTCGGGCTTCTGGCCATTGCCGTTGCGATCGGCTTCAAGACCGCTGTCCGCGTCGCCCGCGCGCATCGTGGTCGCGAAACTGGAAAAGTTGGCGACGATCTCCGGCACCGAGCGATAGTTGCGCTTCAATCGCCCACGCTTACCGCCGGGAAAGTCCTCCTTCCCGAACCGGGTCATATTAAAAGATGACGCACCCCGAAACCGATAGATCGACTGCTTGGCGTCGCCGACCATCCAGAGATTGCGCCCGTCTGGCCGCAGCGCGCTCAGCAAGCGCACGCTGCTGCGGTTCACGTCCTGGTACTCATCGACCAGGACGTGGTCATACTGCGCCTGCAGCGTTGCGCGGATGGCCGCCTCAGCCTCAAGCAGCTTGACGGGCAAGGCGACAAGATCTCCGAAGTCGACGCAATGCGCGTTGCGCTTGAGCTGTTCATAGGCGGCATAGACGCGGGACACCTCTCCGGCACGTTCGGCGGCCTCGCGTGTACCGGAGTCCGCCCCCTTGGCAAGCATGGCGTCGGCAAGCGCTGCGTAGGTTTCGGCGTTGACCACCTCGTCCTTCGCCCGCGAGACGGCGGCCAGCATCTCGGCGATGATCTGAGTCGGATCGTAGAGATTACGGTAGTGGGCGAGCCTCAGGCGCGGGAACTCCTCCTCGAGGAGCTCGACGGCCTCGGTTCGATCCATCATCCGCGGGTCTTTCGGCAAGCCGAGCTCCGCATGGAAACGACGGATAATGTCGAGGCCGAAGGCGTGGAAGGTGCCGATCCACATTGCAGCCGCGGCCTCGGGCCGCTTGCGCGCAATCCGCTCAGCCATCTCACCCGCCGCCTTGTTCGAGAAAGTCAACAGCAGGATGCGCCGCGGGTCGACACCCTCCTCCAGAAGGCCTTCGACACGCGCGATCAGCGTCTGCGTCTTGCCGGTGCCGGGGCCCGCCTCGAGCAGATAGGCTTCGCCGCGGTGCGCCGCGGCCGCGGCTTGGAGTGGGTTGAGCGGCCGCTCTGCATGCGTCGCGGCCGTGACGGGCGGCACGATTGGGAGGAGCAGGGCGTCAAACATCTGCTGGGCGACAACCTCGAACGGCGCGCCGAGCTTCGCGGCGATCGCCGAGGCGGATAACCCTTGGTCGACATGCAGCGCTCGCGCGACGTTGCGGGGAAGCAAGAGCTCGCGCGCGAACAGGTCCATCTGGACCTCGCGACGCTGCCGGCGTCCGTAATCGACCACCCGATCCATGCCAACCGGCGATGGCTCGGCCGCGCGGGCCAGATCGATCATTGGCGCCGCCTCGCTATCGGGATCGTCGCCGAGCTCGACATGTCCGATCTCGTGCGCCACGAGGAAGGCCTGCTCGAAGCGAGACCCCGCACTCTCGTGAAGGATCAGATCGTCGGCGGCGACGAAGGTCGCGCGGCCGCCGTTGAGGACGGCCGCGCCGACGGCCGTCGGTTCGACATCGATCCCACGCCGCTTGGCTTCGGCGACAGCAAAGTCATAGGGCGACCAAGGATCGGCACCCGAGGCGACGAGACGAGCATGAAGCTCGGCGGCGACCTGCCTGGCGAGCTCCACCCCGTCCATGTCAGTCTGCCTCCGCCAACAGCCGGGCGCGCTTGTCGGCCGGGACGCCGGCGTCGATTAACACTTCCTCGAAGGTGACCTGCTCGCCGGCGGTCGGCTTATCGTCAGCCTTATAGCTGCGCGCCCCGGCCAACTGGGCCGAGCCCCAGGACGACTCCAACTGCGCGACAGAGCTGCGCATCGCCTCTGCCAACATCGCCAGGAAGCGTCGCGGGATACTAGCGAGAGAAATCCGTCTCTCGCGCAGCGCAGTCACAACCTGCCGGGGCAGGTCCAGACGCTGGGCGACGGTGCGCCAGTCATCGACCGTCAGTGCCGCGAAAGGGTCGGCTGTCGCTCCCGGCACCGCCTTTGAGTGTTGCAACCAAGCAGCATCGATCAAGGCCTGATCGGCATCGGAAAGCGGAGCTGTGTCGTCAAATACTTCGCGGCTGAGTTCGCGCGACAGGTCTATGAGCTCCCCGGCATATTCCGGGTAAAGTCCTAAATAGCGTTCAAGGGTCGACCGGCCAGGGTCGTTCTCGACCGCAAACGCGTCGAGCACGGACTCGCGTGATGGACGTTCGCCGGCGGGGCTCACCGTTCTTCTCCGTCGCCCATGGCGGCGCGAAGGGCGGCGAAGGCCTTGTCGCGGTAGGTTCGGACGGTCTTTTCGGAGCGGCCTAAGACTTTGGAGATGGTCATGACGTCCGGCTCCTTGGAGTCGATGGGGAAGCCCTGTCTCATCATCTGAATGATCCTGCTTTGTTCTGTCGGTAGAGCCTCAATCGCTGCATCCAGGCGCAACCGGTAAGCCGCATCGTCCAAATCCGACGCGGCGAAGGGGTCGTGTGCCCCTGCGGCCGCCTCGACTTCGGGGGATAGCTCACCGCTGTCGTCATATTCGAGGGCCTGAGAACGGTTCTCGTCGCGCCAAGCCTGCTCCTGCGCGTCGCGCCGCAGGCTGGCAACCGCGCCGTCAAAGCGCACCTCGAAGTAGTCGAGCTTGTCGATATAGGTGGCGCGATCCGCTGAAAGGAGCTCGACGAACCTGCTGAAAACCTTGTCTCGCACAACCCCGCGCGTCAGCGATTCAGTTTTGCCGTCGGAGCTTTCCGACCTGGGTAAACAGCGTAGCACCCGTTCAATCAGAATCCGATAGAGGCGCTCGAACCACGCCTCGTTGTTGTCGCGACGGCTCGCGCGAATGAAGTACACGAGACATTCGCTAGGGACGTAGGTCGGGTCCGAGCGCTTCATGATTCCTGCCCTGGCGATCAACTCGTCGCGCGGCAGGACCGCCAATTCGGCGATGAGCGCTTCTATCTTTGGGTCGCGTTCGTAAAGTTCGCCGCTAAGGCGTCGTTTGCGCAGTCCATTTATTACTACTCCTGATCGGTTCGAAGCTGTCGTTTCCTGCGCATCGACGGCTTCCTCCCAATGTTTCATCATGCCGCCCCCACTTTTATAATGCCTTCACATTCCGGCGTCCTCTAGACTATTTTTTATCGAATGCGTCCGGAATGTCTTGCTACTCTTCTGTTGCGGCGGGCGTTTCTTTGGCTACTGACCCACAGATCCCGCATTTTTCTCTTGCCTGTTTGCACCAGAGCAATTCACCACCTCAAGCATTCGCGGGTGGCCATCGCATTTTACCCCGGCCAACGCGCAAGACGTCGACAAGATTGACGCCCTCTGGAAGCCTACCTGAAAGCAAGCTAGGCTTCGGATCAACAGCATGCTTCCTAAACGCAGCGAGCCGCTGATAGTCGGGCGTCGCTAGCCAAGTCCTCCCATCTCCTTCATCAGTGATAATTCGGTAAAGCCCTGCGCGAGGTGCTGATTCAACGGGAACATCGAGCAAACGTCGGTTGCGATAGATTGACCATTTCTGAATCCCACCACTGAGCGCCTCAGTCCTGAAACGGGCCCACAATGCCGCCGTTTCGGGCGTTGGCCAATCGCCCAAATCCGTGAAGGCTGTGATTTCATCGGATTCAAGCCATGCGCGCATTTCCGCCGGAGTCACAAACATTGGCTTGGTTTCGTTGATGGAGGCCATGGCTGCTGTCCTCGAAGGTAGACCGGCGCGAATTAGCATCGCCATCATGAATTGCGGTACGCCCGTTTCGACTACTGCCGCCGCGCCGCCCGCCACCGTCTCCGGCGACCAGCCGAGAGACATTCGCCGGGTGCGAATGGCTTCGAGCGCCCAAACCAGGCGATAAGTGAAGGCCTCTTCGACCGCCCGCATATTCTGTGGCCCGATCTTGGAGACTTCCTCCCCGGAAATCCAGGCGCGCAGGATGGCTTTCCAATTGGCTGGCAGCGCGTTCTTCTTGTCGGGGATGAAGGGGCGCATGAACAGCAGACGTTCGCCCAGACCGCCGAGAGCGTCGGCGAGTTCGTCGACGTCGCCGCTCAGGGCAGCGCCATCGGCCCGGTCGACCAGCTCGGCCAGCACGTCGGCCATCGCGTCGATGGAGAGCCCCGCTTCGAGCCCAACGCCCATTGCGAAATGACCGCGGCGCGCCTGCTCGGTCGTGGTCTTCCAAATAAGGTCGGCGCGTGCTTCGAAGACCTTCTTGTGCAGGGGTGCGACGTCCTCTTCCTCGCGCGCAATCTGACGAGCCCAGAGTGATCCCTTGAGGGCCTCGTCCAGCAACTTCGGGAGATCGGCGCGATCCGCATCCAGCGCTTCGATCAGGCCGAACACGGTCGCATCGAGGCGCTCGACAATCTGCGACAACGGCTCTTCGTCGATCGTTTCCTCTTCGTCAGCCTCGCTCTCGTCCTCGTCATCGTTCTCGTCGCCGTCGGCGTCGTATTCCACGGCGGCGGCAAGGCGTTCAGCCACTTCGGCCTCCTCGTCGGGCGATCGCCACGCCTCCCGGGAATTGGCGAGATACTCCCAGGCGTCATCGCGATCGAGCACACCCTCTCGCGACAGGCGCTCGAGGATCTCGGCGACGATCTGGATGAGGCCGCTTTTCAACGTGCGGGCCTTGGCGGAGGCAACCAGCTTCCTCCACTCCTTCTTTCGCCAATCGGTCTTGTCGAACATGACATGGACGATCAGGCCCTCGACATCGACGAAGGCACGCCCGGCCCGGCCTGCGACGTTTGCGAACTCCTCGCCCTTGATCTTCTCGCCGGCACGATAGAGCGCGGGCACGAGCAGGACAGCGGCGTTGAGGTTGAGCCCTTGGGAGAGCGTCGGCGAGGCGACGATCACTTTCACTACGCCCTCGGACAGAAGGACTTCCAACTCGCGCAGGAATGGACTCGGCAGACGTCCGTGGTGAATGGCGACGCCGGCCTTGAGGCTGGCAACGGCCGGGTGGTTTTCGCCCAGCCACTCCTTGCCGACTTCCAGCGCGCGCGCGATCGGCGCCTCGTCCTCCAGCAGGGAGTCGAGATAGCCGCGCTTACACAGGTCAACGACCTGCTTGCCATAGCTCTCGACCCAGTTGGCCTGGGTGGAGAAAATAAGGGTGCGCTTCCCCTGACCTGCGAATTCCCACGCCGCAAAGAGGGCGAGGTGTGAGTTCTTCCGAGGATACGGATTCTTCTCCCGGCCTCTTGCCGGCTTCTCCTCGACGAACTTGTCGAGGAAGGGACCGCCATCGTCGAGGTCAAGCCGCAGGAGCGCATCCTTGCCGCGCCAAGTTAGGGCGCCGAACCTCTGACGCGTGGGGCGCCAGTCGGAACGCACGGGCTCGCCGGGTTCGTCGGAGCGTATCCAGGCGGTGAGGTCATCCAACTCGTCGCCGCTCGGCAGGATCGCGGAGAGGCAGACGATCCGGCGGTCGGCCGCGTCGGCGCGGCGCAACAGACGCTGCACTAGCGTCTCGTAGCGGATCTCACGCTCGCTGGGCCCGATCATATGCCCTTCGTCGAGAACGATCAGCCCGACATCATCGATCAGGGAAGCGTCGCTTCGAAGCGCGAAGTCGAGCTTCTCTGGTGTGGCGATGATGATCTCGCGGGTGCGCAGGGCATCCTCGTCGCCTGCCGAAAGGCCGCTGGCGCCGTAAAGCGAGGAGACGCTGAACCCGAGGGGCGCGAAGGTCTTGCGGAAGGAGCGTTCGGTTTGGGCCGACAACGCGCGTAGCGGCGTGACGATCAACACCCGACGCGCCGAGGACAAGGTCATCAACGCGGCGATTTCCGCAACCCGCGTCTTCCCTGCACTGGTAGGAAGCGCCACGACCAGGTCATCAGTGACGTCGGTAGATCGCCGGGCGGCCTCGCGTTGGGACGGCCAAAGCTCCACCTCAGACGTTTTGCGGGCGTACAGCGAACCGATGAACAGCCGCCGGAGGTCCGGATATTTCTCCTCCGTTCCAACGGGTGGCTCTGTCGGCAGGTTCCGGTGCAGCGAATGCTGCCAGAGGTCGTCGATCAGGTGGCGGCAGAGATTCGAAATCCACCATAGCGGGACGTTCCCGGCATTGCCGGCGAGGCTCACGGCAGTGGCCAGCAGATCGCGCGCGGCGTCGATCGGCTCCTCTTCGCCTGTTTCCAGGGCAAAGTCGAAGAATGCCAGAGCCCGGCAAATCGTCGTATTCAGAATGGTCGACAATACGTCGTCGATATCGGGCTCATCGCCGCCCAGCGCTTCGCCCATCTGCTCGTCGCCGTGGGCCTCATCGCCGAGCCAGTCGCGAACGAAGCCGCGCAACTGATCGAGATCGCGCAGGATGAGATGGCGTATCGCCGTTTCGCCGGGCGATGCGTTGAGGTCTTCAGCCGTCTCGTTGAACAGCGAATAGGCGACGGCTGAGAAGCCGGCCAGGTGATAGGCGGCAGCCGCGATGGTGCGGCGAAAGCCCCGATCGGACGCCTCGGGATCACCGTTTCTTACCAGCGCTTCGAAGGCGTTAGCCGCCCGTTCGAAAGCCTTGTTCGTCAAGTCTGACGCGCCGGTCTGGGCGCGCAAGGCCATGGCGCCCCGAAGCAAGGCGAAGCCGTGTTCCGCAAGGTCTGTTTCGATTGTGGCGCCCAAGGGCGGGGCGGTCTGCGGCAATACGCCCGCTTGCCGCATCAGCGACCACGCAGCGCCACGATAGAGCAATCGGCCGAGGATGCCGTCGACGGTCGCGGTGGCCAGGAAGACGGTCAGCTCATCAGGCGTCTCCAAGGTCTTGCGCCCCTTCGTACATGGCCGCGATGAAGTCCTGATGGTCTTCGACGTGGATGTTCACGACGTAGTGGTCGCGATTGGTTCCGGCGGCGTCGAGATCTTCCTTCAGCGACGCATGGGCGCCGTTGCCGGAAACGGTGAAAAGCATGTGGTCGATGCGATCGGCGCGCAGCGACTTCACGCCCACCTCATCGCGGAGGTCGCGGCCCAGCGCATTTTCGTCGGGATCGTTGCTCTCCAGGAGACGGTTGGCGACGAACAGCAGCGAGTCCGGCGTGCAGCGGCCATTGTCGCGATCGAGCACTTTGCGAGCGCTTGTCACGGTCGATTTGCCGAGCTTTTTGTTGCTTTTGGCTTCCCCCTTCAGGAGCCAAAGCCTCTCGTCCTGGCCGCCATAGCCGGCGCCGATGAAGTCATCGCCGCGCATGGCCATGTTGCGACCGTCCTTGTAGCGGAGCCGGCGCACGGGGACGCGCAGGCCGATTTCTTCCTCCACCAGCTCCGTCGCCAGGATTTCGCCAAGGTCACCAGAGCGCCCCTTGTCCGTCTGTGGCATCGCCTCGCTCAGAATTTTTGCGGCGATCTTATATCCGAGCCGCTCCACATCCTCGGCGATGCGCTCAAGCCGGTCATAGTGCGAGCGGATGGTCTTCGCGAGATCAACGCTGATCTCGTCGCGCCCGCCGTCCTTCTCGACATAGGTCCAATAGTGCTTGCGCTTGTCCTTCTCTTTGGTGGCTTCACACCACCTCTCGTATAGCCCCACGCTTTCCCCCAGTTCCTATTATTTCGCCGCGCGGTTCGTCCGTCCGGCGATGTCTGTGCATCGCTCGATCAGCACCTCGAAAGGCTCGGCGTCCTCAAGCAGCAATCCGTCTTCCACCATTTGCTCGTAGTCGGAGGCCAGGGCGGCACGCGCTTCTCCGCTCGGCACGAGCTGCAGCAACCCATTGACGGCGGCCGCATAGTCGACAGGCGCGCCGTCTGCCGCCTTCTCCGCGAAGAACATGCTTTTGTGCCGCGCTACGGCCTGGGCGAGATCTCGGTCTGCCGCCGCCGTAGCGGCAATGCCCGCATCATCGAGGCGGACGACGTCGTGCCAATGGCGAGCGAACCGCTCCCCGCGCAGCCGCTCCTGCAAGCAGAAGACGTGGATTGCGGTCGCTTTCTCCCAAAAGGTTCGCTCGGCGTGCATTACCCGCGGCGACGCAGCCGGGAACGCCAAGCCCTCGACCAGGCCCGCCGCATCGCAGACCACATCACGCACGCTGGCCGGTTCGCCGGTCGAGCGGGCGCCGAATTCCAGCATGACGCTCGGCGCGACATAACCGGAGCCGGTTGAGGTCGCTTCATAGTCGATGAAGAGCTTCTCGCCCTCGACCCGCGTCGCGGCCGACACGCCCTGCGCTCCAATGGCGTCGATGAGCAGGGGCTGCACCGTGCCCGAAATCCACTCCGGAAGGCGGTGGCGCACCGCTTTCGACCAGCGCTTCTCTTCGCTGCGCGTTGCCGGCAGGGCCTCGCCATTGCCGCCCACCAGATCGGGCGCGAACGCTCGGATGTCGTAGGTCAGATCGACATCTTCCGAGAAGCGCTGAATGACGCCGTAGGCTTTTGAAAGCGATGTCCCGCCCTTGAAAACGAGATGGTCGCCGAGCGCGGAGCCGAAAACGGTTTGAAGGGCCCAGACGACCCAAACGTCCTTCTCGAGCAGATGAGCGGGCCGCCCCGAACGATCGGCAGCCACGCCCAGCGCGTCACGACGGTCCGCCGCCGACAGGGACAGAAAGGGATCAGCCATGGGCCGCCTTGCCGACGCTTCGGGCAAGCCAGGTCGGAAACTGCGGCGCGGCGGCCACCAGTTCGCCGAACGCCGTCGGTGGGAGCTTTCGTTTCAGAGCCTTCAGCGCCGATTCCGCTTTCTCCGGCCCGAGCCAGGCCAGGGCGCGAACCGCTTGGCCTGCGGGACGATTGGCCAAGGTGAGCTGCCAGCGTGGCGCATGGCGCAATTCCACGAGCTGCTTGCCCAATGTCATCGTGCGGCTCCGGCCCGACGTCAGATAAACAGAGCGAACCGGCACCTGCGTCGTCAGCCCCAGCGCGTTTGCGGCGGCCGCACCGTTCGGAACGATCACTTCCCCGCGCTGCACCGCCAGCGCCTCGACCGCCTGTTCCACCGAAGGCGCGCGCGCGCCGAACCGGCTGGTGATCGGACGCAGATACACGCCGCGCCCCGCACGGATCAGCTGCCCGCGCTCCGCAAGACGCGACAAAGCCTGGTCCACCCCAGCGCGGCTGCCGAGATGGAGAAGGCTCTTTGCCGCCAGCGGCGTTCCCTCCGGAAGCCGCTCTGCATGCGCCAGAATCTGTTCGCTCAGACGTTGCACCATCATTCTCCTGTCAGAAATATATGCGGATTTCTGACACTTTTCAAGCGGGCCAACCGTTCGACGGCAACTCAACCGTCCTACCTGGCTGTGCCGCTACGATCGAGCGATTGAGGGGAAAGCTTTCCCCTGCGGCCGAGCCACGTCTCGGCCGACCCCTTCTGCGGGGACACCCCGCAACGCCCCGAGAGCGAGAGTGCGGAGGGGTTTTCCGTGACGGGTTGAGGACTGGGAGAGAGGCTCCCGGCGCCCGTCGCGGAGTTATACCGATGGCCAGAACGCATCGCGCCGCGCGTCGTACCGGCGACCGCACCAATCTCTATGACGACATCACCAGCAAGATCATCGCCGAGCTGGAGGATGGCCGGCTTCCCTGGGTCCAGCCTTGGGGCACGGCCGCGGCCAAGGCGCCGCTCGCCATACCGAGGAACGCGGCGACCTCGCGCCAGTATTCCGGCATCAACGTCCTGATCCTCTGGGGCGCCGTCATCCAGCACGGTTTTCCTTCCCAGCAGTGGCTGACGTTTCGCCAGGCGCTCTCGCTCGGCGGGAACGTCCGGAAGGGCGAGCATGGCACGACCGTCGTCTACGCCGACCGCTTTGTGCCCGAGGACGAACAGCGCCGCGCGCGCGAGGCCGGCGAAGAGGCTGCCGCCATTCCATTTCTGAAGCGCTTCACGGTCTTCAATGCGGCGCAGTGCGAGGGCCTGCCCGAAGATCTTGCCGTCGAAGCGCCGCCCCCGCCGCCGGGCATGATCGAGCCGAGGGTCGAGGCGCTGATCCG
This sequence comes from Ancylobacter sp. IITR112, assembly GCF_041415945.1. Taxonomy (NCBI): domain Bacteria; kingdom Pseudomonadati; phylum Pseudomonadota; class Alphaproteobacteria; order Hyphomicrobiales; family Xanthobacteraceae; genus Ancylobacter; species Ancylobacter sp. IITR112. The sequence continues at coordinate 42,786 of NZ_JBGCUS010000001.1, forward strand.
GGCGACGGGAATCGACTTCCGCATCGGCGGCGATCGGGCCTTCTATGTCCCCGCCCTCGACTATGTGCAGGTGCCGCCGCCCCAGGCCTATTTCGAGCCGATCAATTGGCATCGGACCGCGCTGCATGAGCTGGGCCACGCCACCGGCCATGCCTCTCGCCTCGGCCGCGATTTCTCCGGCTCCTTCGGCACGAAGAAATATGCGTTCGAGGAACTGGTCGCCGAGATGAACGCCGCCTTCTGCTGCGCCTCGCTCGGCATCGTCCCGACCGTCCGTCACGCCGACTATATCGGTTCCTGGCTCGAGGTCCTGCGCGAGGACAATCGCGCCATCGTGCGGGCCGCCAGCCAGGCGAGCAAGGCCGCGGACTGGCTGCTCGCACATCTTTCTGAAGCGGACGCCGCAGATCGCCCCGAGGCGAGCACTCCCGATTGCGACAGGAGGGCGGCATGATCCTTCTGACCGACGAACTGCGTGAGCAGCTTCTCGCCAATGGCCGTCAGCGCGATGCCGACCATCTGCCGGTCGTGAAATTCTTCAACCCTCTGGGCGAAGGTGTCTGGCTCGCCACCGAACTGGAGGAGGACGGCGACACACTCTTCGGCTTGGCCGATCTCGGTCATCCCGAGCTTGGCTCCTTTTCGCTGGAAGAATTGACATCGCTCCGATTGCCATTCGGCATGGGGATCGAACGAGACATCCTCTTCACCGGAGATTTCCCGATCTCCGTATGGGCGGAAGCCGCGCGGCAGGCTGGAGGCATCCGCGCCGCAGAGCGCATTCTCTATAAGGTCACCCGATCCCGACCAGGCGATCATTGATCGCGCATTGACGTTGCCCCCAACTTCTATCCAACTGTGAGTTCGTTCTGGCGGTTGGATTTGCCCTCTCGGGCGTGGGGAGCGGCGGGGGCAGACGCGGAGCCGTTCATGATGCGGAGCGTCTGATCCCGCCGCGGATGGAATGTTGAGGCGAAGGCCGTTGGCGTCTGCCATCCGAGCTTCGAGTGCGGCCGGGCGGTGTTATAGTCGAGCTGCCACCGGGCGAGAGCGGCTCTGGCGTGAGACAGGCTGGAGAACAGCGTCTCGTTCAACAGCTCGTCCCGAAGGCGCCCGTTGAAGCTCTCGATGAAGCCGTTCTGCATCGGCTTACCCGGCGCGATGTAGTGCCACTCGACCCGAGCTGTGTCGGCCCAGCCCAGAATGGCATTGGAGGTGAACTCGCTGCCATTGTCACTGACGATCATCTTCGGCCGGCCGCGCTCTGCCAGCAGCCGATCGAGTTCGCGAGCGACCCGGACCCCGGACAGCGACGTGTCCGCCACCAGTGCCAGGCATTCGCGGGTACAGTCGTCCACGATGGCCAGCATCCGGAAGCGCCGGCCATCGGTCATCTGGTCGGCAACGAAGTCGAGCGACCAGCGCTCGTTCGGTCGCATCGGGATCATCATCGGCGCCCGTGTCCCGATCGCCCGCTTGCGACCGCCTCGCCGGCGGACCATCAGCCGTTCCTCACGGTAGAGCCGGAACAGCCGCTTGTGGTTGACCCGGAAGCCCTCCCGCCTGAGCAGGACGTGGAGACGCCGGTACCCGAACCGCCGTCGCTCCTGGGCGATGGCCTTCATGCGCTCACGCAGCGAGGCGTCATTCCCGCGCGTGGCTCTGTATCTCATGGTCATGCGGCAGAAGCCGGTGGCTTTACACGCCCGCCGTTCGCTCATCCCATGGGCTTCCATGAGGTGGGAGACAGCTCTGCGCCTGGCAGCGGACGTCACCACTTCTTTCCCAGGAGATCCTTCAGCGCGACGTTATCCAGCATGGCGTCGGCGAGCATGCGCTTCAGCTTGGCGTTCTCGTCCTCGAGCGCTCGCAGCCGTTTGGCCTCCGACACGTCCATCCCGCCGAAACGGGCCTTCCATTTGTAGATGCTGGCGTCGCTGACCCCGTGCTTGCGACACAGGTCCGAGACCGGCACCCCGGCCTCGTGCTCCTTCAGGATGCCGATGATCTGCTCTTCCGTGAAGCGGCTGCGCCTCATGTCCTGGTCCTCTCAATGGGCCAGAACGAACTTCAAACTGGATTAGAGATGAGGGGCAACGTCACGAAGCATGCGATAAGATGCTATAATTCGTATGAGCTTTTCAGATGGGCTAACAAATCGAAATGGAAAATCTCAACGACCTTGCCGCATTCGGGGCCGTCGCCCGTGAACGGAGCTTTACGCGCGCCGCCGCGAAGCTACGCGTGTCGCCATCGGCACTGAGCCAAACCGTCCGCAATCTCGAGGAGCGGCTGGGGATAAGGCTTCTGACCCGCACCACGCGCAGCGTCGCGCCGACCGAAGCCGGCGAACGCCTCTTGCGGACGATCACGCCGCACTTCGACGAGATCGCAGCCGAACTCGCCGCATTGAGCGAGTTGCGCGACAAACCCGCCGGAACCGTCAGGATCACGGCTGGGGAGCATCCCGCTATCTCCGTGCTGCAACCCGCTCTCAAGCGGTTTCTTCCAGATCATCCCGATATCAACGTCGAAATCATCATCGACTATGGCCTGACGGACATCGTTGCTGAGGGTTATGACGCAGGCGTTCGCATGGGTGAGCAGGTCGCCAAAGACATGATCGCCGTGCCCATCGGACCCGAAATGCGCATGGCGGTTGTCGCCTCGCCAAACTATTTCAAGCGACACCCCCGCCCGGAAACGCCTCAGGATCTCACCGCGCACAAATGTATCAACATCCGTCTGCCGACCTATGGCGGGGTGTTCTCCTGGGGCCTCACGAAAGAAGGGCGGGAGGTCAAGGTTCGGGGCGAAGGACAGCTCGTCTTCAACAGTCTGAGCATGCGCCTCTCCTCGGCGCTGGACGGCCTCGGTGTTGCCTATATGCCTGAAGATCAAGCGCTCCCGCATATTGCCAAAGGTCGGCTGGTGCGGGTTCTGGAAGATTGGTGTCCCTATTTTCCCGGCTATCACCTTTACTATCCGAGCAGACGGCAACAGTCGCCGGCGCTGGCCCTACTGGTGGACATTCTCCGCTACCGCGGCGGCTGATCTGGGTCTGCGCTTCCGCGCTTGCAGCCACTTCATCGCGTAGTAGGTCAGGCACATATAGAGCCCAGCAATCGCAAGACAGTGGATGAAAAAGCCCGCGACGGATTCTTCGAAGTTCCACCAGTCAAGCGTCATCTGCATGGACAGCTTCGTGCCGATCGCCAGCTCGAACGAACTCCATACGCCATGTATCGCGATGGCGACCGTGACGGCGCGGAGCACGAGCGTCCTCAGGGCGTTGGGCTGTGTGATCCCCATTAGCTTGCGCGCCACGCCCATGATCATGGGCCAGCGTAGGCCGAGATGGACGGAAACGATCACCAGCACCCAGTAGGCCGCGAGCGTATGAATCTGCCGGACGGTGAAGCCGGCATAGGGGGACATGACCCCCGACAGCGCATTCGAAATGAGCACACTGGTGACGAGAAGCGCCAGCATCGCCAGCATCAGCAGGAACGTCACCACGATGTTGAACAGGCTGCGCGGCTCGCGGGCGCCTTTTGCGATCGTGCCGTACCATCGCCGATTGAAGACGTTGTGCATGATGAGGAGCAGGAACATAGCGGTCCCCGCCACCTCATGAGCGACGTTGCCGAGCCACCAATAGGAAAAGCCGAACAGCAAGAGACCGGCTGCGATGAGGTCGAACACCAGCCGAGACAGGAAAATCGGGCTCAAACGTCAGACCTCCCCACTCACTCGACCGGCGTGCCGCTGAAGCGGGGAATGCGATAGGCCGTGAACAAGAAGTCGCTGCCCTGCTGGCTGCGATGGCACGACTGACAGCGCGCCGTGTTCTCACTCATGTTGATCGACTTGTCCGGCCAGAACCATTGGAATTGCCAATCGGCGGTTCGACGGCTTGCGTCATAGTCAGCGCCCCAATTCTCGCCCTTCTGCATGACGAAGTAGCGATAGAGTTCGCCGTCGCGATGGTCGACCAACACGAAATGGGTGCCTGCCGGGATCGGTTGCCCGTTCTTGACTGCCTCCATGGCCGCAGGCGTGGTCATGATGTGCTCCATCACATTGCCGCGCCTAACGGTCGTGTAGTGAACCATCTCCTCGAGATTGGGAAACTGGACGCGGTTCGTTTCGGCCCGCACCTGCCATCCGATCAGGGAGACGGTGAAGGCGGCCAAGGCACTTAACGCAAGGGTCGTTGCAATTCGCTTCAAGGACATGCTCGCTTTTTCGGTTGGGTTCGGCAGGCCGCGAGGCGAGCGCCCTGACGTGTGTTTCGGTTCGCGTCGAGATCAGCGTCCGTACTGCTCGTCGGACACCTGCTCCATCCAGTCGACGGTCTTGCCGTCCAGCGCTTCGGAGAAGGCGATATGGCTCATGCCGACAGTAGGGCTCGCGCCATGCCAGTGCTTCACGCCGGGCGGAATCCAGACGGTATCGCCAGGTCGGATCTCCTGTACCGGGCCGCCCCAATGCTGAACGCGACCCACACCCGCCGTCACGATGAGCGTTTGGCCCAGCGGATGCGTGTGCCAAGCCGTGCGCGCGCCCGGTTCGAAGGTGACGGTCGCACCGCTGATCCGAGCCTCGCCGCTTCCCTTGAAGCGGTCGTCAACCCGGACTGCGCCGGTGAAGTTCTCGGCCGCCCCCGTGGAGGAGGGCTGTGAACCAGCGCGGGTGACGACGACTTCGGTATCTGCATAGGCTGTCGTGGCAAGGGTCATAAGCAGTGCAACTCCGGCAAGGGTTTTCGTCACGATCTCTGGTCCTTTCGGGCTGGCGTGGTTTCTGAAGGCTGAGATCGGTCAGCCGCCCAAGGTCTGGGTTACGACTGTCAGAGCCCTGGTGGCCTTCCCCCAGCCCGCATAGAAGGCGATGTGCGTCAGGGCCTCCGCGATCTCATCGCGGGTGAGCCCGGCTTGCACGCCGCGGCGCAGATACGGCTCCAGCAGGTCGATGTCGCCCGTGGCGGTAAGGGCGGCGATTGTGACAAGGCTACGGTCACGGACGCTGAGGTCGGACCTGGTCCAAAGGTCGCCGAAAACAACCCGATTGGTAAGATCGGCGAACTTCGGCGCCACAGCTCCGAATTGAGCGGTTACTGCCTCTGCCGCCTGGGCATCCGAAGAGGCAGGAGAAAGCCGTTGAAGCTCGGCTTGAAGTGCAGCGAAGTCGATATTCCGTTCAGTATAGACCCCATCATACACTTCGAGCGCCGAGACCGCGTTCGGCCAGCCCGAGTAGATGGCAAGGTGGGTAAGAACGCCCGATGCTTCCATGGGCGTGACGCCATTGTTCAACGCGCGACCGAGATGGCCTCGAAGCTGCGCCGGCTTGTTGGTCGCGATCAGGACCGAGATAACGGCCAGACTGCGGTCACGCGGCGAAAGGCCCTCGCCGGGCCATATCTCGCCAAAGAGCACCTCGTCGGTGTACCTAGCCATCCCAGGAACAAGTTTTTGCTGAAGCGGGCCTGATGGGCGCGCACGCGACTGGTCCGGAGCCGCTTCGGACGCGGCGGGGGTCTCGCTTTGAGCGTTGGCCATGGTGGAAACTCCTCCGGCAAGGACGAGGCTTGCAGCAACGAACAGGTTTCTGGTGAGCTTTTTCAATGCGTGACTCCTCGACGTGGCGGAAAAGGCATGGCACCCAGGACGAAACCTGAGCGCCCTGTGCGAGTGGTCAGGAAACGAGGGTCCGAGAGAAGAACGGCGCGAGCTTGCCCATCGCCGCTTCGACATATTCGGGAACCCAATAGGTCCGGATGTGGCTTGCGCCCTCGATCTTGAACAGTTCCTTGTCCGTCGTTCCCGTGGCCTTGGAGAAGGCGTCCTCGGTCATGTAAAGGCTGTCGGCCTTGCTGCCGGCGATCATCAGCAGCGGCTGGTCGATCAGCGCGATCTCGTCAGTGGCGTCCCAGCGCATCAGGTCGAGCAAGCTGCTCGTCGTATATTTGAACGTCGAGCCTTCGTGCGCGTGCGTGCGCCAATAATATTCGTATCCCTCCCGATACATCTCAAACGGCAGCGCAGCGATCTGCGCATCCGTCATGTCGGCATCGCCGGAATAGAGAATCGTCCCCCCGGCGACTTCTTGGGCGCGCGCGGCGGACGCCTGCCGCAAGCGCTCCTGAATCGTACCGAGCTGCGAATCCTCAAAGCCGTTCCGACGAACGCGCCCTGAATTGAACATGCTGAGCGTCGCGATCGACTTGAAGCGCTTGTCAGACTTCGCCGCCGCCAGCGAGTATCCGCCGCCGCCGCAAATGCCGAACAGGCCCAGACGCGCAGTATCGACGCCGGGATATTGCGTAATGAAGTCCGCCGCGCCGTGGATGTCCTCGATGCGGAATTGAGGCTTGTCCACACTGCGCGGCTCGCCCCCGCTCGCCCCCTGATACGAGGCATCCATTGCGATCGTGATAAAGCCCTGTTCCGCCAGATGCTGGGAATAGAGACCCGCGGTCTGTTCCTTCACGCCGCCATTCGGGTGCGCCACGACAATCGCGGGATACTTCTTCTGCGGATCGTAGTTCGCCGGGGTGTAGACATTGGCGGCGATGTCCAGGCCATGGAGCTTGTACGTGACCGGGTGGACGTTGACTTTGCCCGGCTCATTTTGCGTGATCGCGCCCCGATAGACGGGGGTGAACCCATTGATCTTGGTCTCTGTTGCACTGGCCATCGCTGGAACTCCTATCATTGCACTTGAGAGAACGAGCGCGGTTGTCCCGAGGAACTCGCGCCTACTTCTATTGACGACGTTGTCGGACATTTCGAACTCCATCTTTGATATGCGAAGGAGCCAGGCTCCGTTGTGCCGGCCGTCTGCGAACGGGTGTCAGGACGTTGCAGAGATCGATTGGCGCGCGTCACTGCTTCGGCGGTGCTTCCACGCCCGTTGCCGACAGAACGGCATCCGAAAGGCGAGCGCCTCGGATGGAAATGCCCCCGAGTGCTGCGTTCAACTCCGCCAACTCGGCGGGGCTGAAGGAAATCGAAGCCGCGGCGACGTTCTCTTCCAGATGGGCTGCGTTGGTGGTGCCGGGTATGGGCACGATCCAGGGCCTCTGTGCCGTCAGCCACGCCAGTGAAAGCTGAGCCGGCGTGGCGTTCTTGCGCGCCGCCCAGGTCCTGACCAGTTCCACGAGTGCCATGTTGGCTGGCAACGCATCGGGTGCGAAGCGCGGAACACTGGCGCGGAAGTCCTGCTTTTCGAACCGGCTCGCGGCGTCGATCCTGCCAGCGAGGAAACCCATGCCGAGCGGGCTCCATGGCACGAAGCCGATTCCCAACTCCTCGCACAGCGGCAAGACCTGGGCTTCGGGGCCGCGATACAGCATCGAGTATTCGTTCTGGATCACCGCGACAGGGTGCTCCCGATGGGCACGACGGACCGTCTGCAAGCCCGGCTCGGACAAGCCATAATGAAGCACCTTGCCTTGCTTAATCAGATCCTTGAGCGTGCCGGCCACGTCCTCGATCGGCACCTGAGGATCGACGCGATGCTGATACAGCAGGTCGATGCGGTCGGTGCGCAGACGCCGCAACTGGGCCTCGACAACCTGCCGGATATGATCGGGGCGACTGTTCAGGCCACCGCGTCGCTCACCTGTCGTGGGATCGACATCGAAGCCGAACTTGGTGGACACCACGGCGCGATTGCGCAGGCTGCCTTGCAGCGCTTCGCCCAGCAGTTCCTCCGACATGAGAGGACCATAGACCTCTGCGGTGTCGAACAGCGTGACACCCAGATCCACCGCACGGCGAATGAGCGCGACGCCGTCTTGTCGGGTGGTGCGGCTCGAGTACAGGTCGACGACCCCTTGCGGGCCACTGGGATGCCACTGAACCCCCAGGCCGATGGGATAGACCTCCAAGGGCCCGAGGCGTCGCCTCGTCGCGGCCGAGGGATTGTTTGCCGCAGCACCCGGAGCGTTGGGCGTCTGAGCATGAGCAGGCGGCAGCCACGAACCGATAGCCAGTGTGGCGGCGGCGGCCAGAAGCTGGCGGCGATGCATATGGCCGGCACGATCTGTCGTCATGTTGCGCTCCTTCGCATGTTGCTTCGTCAGTCCAGTTTCTTCTCAGCCAAAAACTTCGACACCTGATCCGCGATCTCCACATTGTTCAGGTCAGACATCAGGAAGTGCGTGCCGCCACGGATACCGATCTCCGGCAGATGCACGAGCTGGGCGTCGCCGCCGTGCTTGTTGATGGCGTCCACCCACAGCCTGGCCATCGCCAGCCGCACTCGCCAATTGTCCTGGCCGCGCTCTGCGGTCGGCTCGGTCGGGAAATTGTCGCCGTAGTAAATGATGATCGGGATGCGGGTGAGCTTCTCGAAATCCGCCAGCGGCACCGCCTCCGGCGTCAGCGTGCCGGCAGCGCTTGGCATCGCCGCAGGCAGTTCGCCTTCGGGGAAGATGAACCCGCTGCCTGGTTCGAGGGCTACGATCCCCCTGACATTCTGGCTCTTGATCGCCGTCAGCCAGCCGGGTCCGCCAGCCTGCGAATGCGAGAACAGGATACCGGGGCCGGTCTTGTCGAACAGCGCCGCCATGGCGTCCGAGATCACGCCGGCATCGTAAGCGCCGGTATTCGGCGTGACCGAACGGAGGAATTGGTCAAGCGTCTCCGGCTTCCGGTCGAACTGGACGTTGTCGAAGTAGTTCGGCCACTTGCCGATCCGGAATTGATCGAAGAAGAGCTGATCAAACGGCGTCGGCTCGACCGTCATGGCGACGGTGCTATTGCCAGCCCGCCCCCGCCTTGGCTGATCGACGACATAGACGGGGAAGCCACGACGCAGGAAGATCGTCTGAAATCCCTCTCGGCCGTCCGGGGTGGTTTCCCAACTGCGCCCCGATTGATACGCGCCATGCAGCATGACGATGGGCAGCGGCTTGGGGTTCTGCGGGATTTGATAGAAGGCGTAGAGATGATCCCCGTGGAAACTCTGGCCCTCGGAGGTCGGGTTGTTGTTGTTGTAGGTGCCGGGCGTCCTCACAACGGTGCCGCCGACCGCGAAGCTTCCTTGCTCCTGAATGACCAGAGGCTCTGATTTTGCCATCGGATCAGCCATTGCGGTCGCGGAGGCAAGCATTGCCACCGCCGCTAACATTGGTGCTACGAACCGTTTGCGTGAACACAAGACGCCTATCCTTCTCGACATTTTGCTTTGTCGAGGAAGATAGAGCAGAACTCATTCCGTGATTAGAGGCCCATATCCGGATGGGTCTTTAAGCGCTGCTTAATAATTACGGGCAGGATGGTTCGCAGAACGACCGTGGCCGGTCCGGCCGATACGCCTCTGGAAGGCTCCTCAATGATGCTCCACAGATTCTGTGCATCCGACTACGATAGTTTGCCGGTCGCGATCAACCCGGACCGAATCGGGCTCACTCGCGGCGGGTAAGATGGCGAGGCCATTGCGCCTGCAATCCCGCCGATCTCCTGTATTTGCGCGCCACGCTACTACTACTCCCGAATATTGTTGAAGGGGCCCGATTTCGGGCTCTTTTAATCATCCCCGTCCGGGGACCGTCTGAATTGTTCCCATCCAGAGCGGGGACAAGATGGCGGCGATACATGACAATACGGAAGGGCGCACGCGCAGCTCGCGCATGCTGCGAACAGCCCTCGGCGCCGCCATCACGCGGTTCCTGGACGACCCCTCCATCATCGAAGTGATGCTGAACCCGGACGGCCGCGTCTGGGTTGATCGCCTCTCCGAAGGTCTCGCCGACACCGGCGAAACGCTCACTCCGGCCGATGGCGAACGCATCGTTCGCCTCGTCGCACACCATGTCGGCGTCGAAGTTCATCCCCGCGCTCCGCGCGTGTCGGCCGAGCTGCCGGAAACAGGGGAGCGGTTTGAAGGTTTGTTGCCGCCCGTCGTGGCTGGGCCAGCCTTCGCCATCCGCAAGCCGGCCGTCGCGGTGTTCACCCTGGAGGACTACGTAGGGGCGGGCATCATGACCGCCGGCCAGGCCGTGACGCTGCGGGAGGCCGTCGTATCCCGCGCCAACATCCTCGTCGCGGGCGGCACCAGCACCGGCAAGACCACGCTGACCAACGCGCTGCTCGCCGAAGTGGCCAAGGGCGCGGATCGCGTCGTCATCATTGAGGACACGCGCGAGCTGCAATGCGCCGCGCCCAACCTTGTCGCGATGCGGACGAAGGATGGCGTCGCCACGCTTTCCGACCTGGTCCGATCCAGCCTGCGCCTGCGCCCCGACCGCATCCCGATCGGCGAGGTGCGCGGGTCCGAGGCCCTCGATCTCCTCAAGGCCTGGGGCACCGGCCACCCCGGCGGCATCGGCACCATTCATGCCGGCACGGGCATCGGCGCGCTGCGCCGCCTAGAGCAGCTCATTCAGGAAGCCGTCGTCACCGTCCCACGCGCTCTGATCGCCGAGACGATCGACCTTGTCGCCGTCCTCTCCGGCCGCGGTTCCGCGCGCCGGCTCGCCGAACTCGCCCGTGTCGAAGGCCTCGGCCCCGACGGCGACTACCGCATCGCCCCCGCCGCCTCAACCATAGGAGACAACACATGATCCGCACCCTCGCGCGCGGCTGCCACACGATGGCGACCGCCGCTGCCGCTGTTTCCATCAGCGTGCTTTTCACCCAGGCCGCTCACGCCTCCGGCTCCTCGATGCCGTGGGAAGCGCCGCTGCAATCCATCCTCCAATCGATCGAGGGGCCGGTGGCGAAGATCATCGCTGTGATCATCATCATCGTCACCGGTTTGACGCTGGCATTCGGCGACACCTCCGGCGGATTCCGCCGCCTGATCCAGATCGTCTTCGGCCTGTCGATCGCGTTCGCGGCGTCGAGCTTCTTCCTGTCCTTCTTCTCGTTCGGCGGCGGGGCGGTGATCTGATGACCGCTGGCCTCGAACAGCTCGCCGAGGTGCCGGGCTTCACGGTTCCGGTCCACAGGGCGCTGACTGAGCACATCATGCTCGGCGGCGCTCCGCGTTCGATCGCGATCATGAACGGCACGCTGGCCGGGGCTGTAGGCCTCGGCTTGCGCCTCTGGCTTGTCGGCCTCGCCATCTGGGCGATCGGCCACTTCGCGGCGGTCTGGGCGGCCAAGCGCGACCCGCTCTTCGTCGAGGTGGGACGCAGGCACCTGCGCATCCCCGGTCATCTGTCCGTCTGACGGAGTCATCGCCATGATGAACCTCGCCGAATACCGCCGCACCGGCACACGCCTTGCCGACTATCTGCCCTGGGTGGCCCTCGTCGAAGAGGGCGTCGTCCTCAACAAGGACGGTTCGTTCCAACGCACCGCACGCTTCCGCGGACCTGATCTCGATTCCGCCGTCGCCGCCGAGCTGGTGGCCGTCGCCGGCCGCCTCAACAACGCCTTTCGTCGCCTTGGTTCCGGCTGGGCGATCTTCGTGGAGGCGCAACGCTACGAGGCCTCCCACTATCCATCGGATTTCTTTCCGGACGCGGCGTCCGCGCTCCTCGACGCTGAACGCAAGGCCGATTTCGAAGAAGCGGGCAGCCATTTCGTATCGGGCTACTTCCTGACCATCGCATATCTGCCACCGGCCGAGGACGCAGCACGTACCGAAGCATGGCTTTACGAGGGGCGCGAGCACAGCGGCGTCGATCCGCATGAAGTCCTCAAGACTTTCATGGACCGCACCGATCGCGTCGTGGGGCTGCTTGACGGCTTTATGCCCGAGTGCGCGTGGCTCGATAGTGCGGAGACGCTGACCTACCTGCATTCAACGGTCTCGACGAAGCGCCATCGCGTCCGTGTCCCCGAAACCCCGATCTACCTCGACGCGCTGCTCGCCGATCAATCCCTGACCGGCGGGCTCGAACCACGCCTCGGCGTGTCTCACCTGCGCGTCCTGACCATCGTGGGATTTCCGACCGCGACCACGCCCGGCATTCTCGATGATCTCAATCGGCTCGCCTTTCCTTATCGCTGGTCGACCCGCGCGATCCTGCTCGACAAGACCGACGCCACCAAGCTGCTGACCAAGATCCGCCGGCAGTGGTTCGCTAAGCGCAAGTCGATCGCGGCGATCCTCAAGGAAGTGATGACCAACGAAGCCTCCGCGCTCGTTGATACCGATGCCGCCAACAAGGCGGCAGATGCCGATCTGGCCTTGCAGGAGTTGGGCGCCGACTTCGCCGGTCAGACCTATGTGACCGCGACCATCACCGTCTGGGACGACGATCCGCGCCTCGCCAGCGAAAAGCTGCGGCTTGTGGAGAAGGTCATCCAGGGCCGCGACTTCACCTGCATGACCGAAACCATCAACGCCGTCGATGCCTGGCTCGGCACACTGCCGGGCCATGTCTACGCCAATGTGCGTCAGCCTCCGATATCGACGCTCAATCTCGCTCACATCATTCCGCTCTCGGCGGTGTGGGCGGGGCCGGAACGGGACGAGCACTTTGCAGGGCCCCCACTGCTCTTCGGCAAGACCGAAGGCTCGACCCCGTTCCGGTTTTCCCTTCATGTCGGCGACGTCGGCCACACCCTTGTCGTTGGCCCGACCGGCGCCGGAAAGTCCGTCCTGCTGGCTATCATGGCCTTGCAGTTCCGCCGCTACGCTGGCTCCCAGGTCTTCGCCTTCGACTTCGGCGGCTCCATCCGGACCGCCGCCCTCGCGATGGGCGGTGACTGGCACGATCTGGGCGGCAACCTGTCCGAAGGCCTCGACTCCTCGGTCTCGCTGCAGCCGCTTTCCCGCGTTCACGACACGCCCGAACGCGCTTGGGCTGCCGACTGGCTTGTCTCCATCCTGACCCGCGAGGGTGTCCCGATCACACCCGACGTCAAGGAGCACATCTGGTCGGCGCTGACCTCGCTCGCCTCGGCTCCTATCGAGGAGCGGACGATCACCGGCCTCACGGTCCTTTTGCAGTCCAACGACCTGAAGCAGGCGCTGCGACCCTACTGCGTCGGCGGTCCCTACGGCCGATTGCTGGACGCCGAATCCGAGCATCTCGGCTCGGCCTCGGTGCAGGCCTTCGAGATCGAGGGCTTGGTCGGGACTGGGGCGGCCCCCGCTGTCCTGTCCTATCTCTTCCATCGTATCGGAGACCGCCTCGACGGCTCGCCGACCATGCTCATCATCGATGAGGGCTGGCTGGCGCTCGACGACGACGCCTTCGCTGGCCAGCTCCGCGAATGGCTGAAGACGCTGCGCAAGAAGAACGCCAGCGTCGTCTTCGCCACGCAGTCGCTGTCGGACATCGACAACAGCGGTATCGCGCCAGCGATCATCGAGAGCTGCCCGACACGGCTGCTGTTGCCGAACGAGCGCGCGATCGAACCGCAGATCACGGCGATCTACCGCCGCTTTGGCTTGAATGACAGACAGATTGAGATCTTGGCCAGGGCGGCGCCCAAGCGCGACTACTACTGCCAGAGCCGCAGGGGAAACCGCCTCTTCGAGTTGGGCCTTTCCGAAGTCGGCCTCGCGCTCGCGGCCGCTTCTTCCAAGACCGATCAGGCGCTGATCGCCCGCACCGTCGCCGAGCACGGCCACGACGGCTTCCTTGCCGCCTGGCTGCGCCTGCGCGGCGCCGAATGGGCTGCGGACCTCATCCCCGATCTCACCAACCTCATCCCCCAGCAGCCCGAGAAGGAGGCTTGACTATGAAGACCTATCGTTCCCCCCGGCGCGCGCTCATGCTCGCGGCGACCATTCTGGCGACGCCGCTCGCGGTCTCGCCCATGCTCTCGACCCCTGCCGCCGCGCAGTGGGTGGTCTATGACCCCACCAACTACGCCCAGAATGTCCTGACGGCAGCACGGTCGCTCGAGCAGATCAACAATCAGATTCGTTCGCTGCAAAACGAAGCGCAGGGCCTCATCAACCAGGCGCGCAATCTCGCCAGCCTGCCGTATTCGTCGCTCCAGCAACTCCAGCAGAACGTCCAGCGCACGCAGCAGCTCCTGCGGCAGGCACAGAACATCGCCTACGACGTCCAGAACATCGACCAGATGTTTCAGCAACAATACGGGAAGGCCTCGCTCACCGCGTCCGACGCCGAACTCGTCAATGGCGCGCGGTCCCGCTGGCAAAACACGGTGGGCGGTCTTCAGGATGCCATGCGCGTGCAGGCAGGCGTGGTTGCCAACATCGACACCAACCGAGCGCAGATGTCGGCGTTGGTCGATCAGAGCCAAGGCGCGACCGGCGCGCTCCAGGCGACGCAGGCCGGCAACCAGCTTCTCGCGCTCCTCGCTCAGCAGCTCGCCGATCTCACCGCGGTCGGCGCCGCCAACGGCCGCGCCCAAGCCCTCACCGAGGCCGAACGCGCGGCGGCGGCGGAGCAGGGCCGTGAACAGCGTCGGCGGTTCCTAACGCCTGGCTCCGGCTACCAGCCGGGCAACGCCCAGATGTTCGGCAACAGCAACTGAGGACTCCCATGGACGGCAAGATGCTGGCCCGGTTGGGCGCCGTCGTCTTCGTCGCCGTCGCCATCACGGCGACGGCGATCGAGATGACCAGGAAGGAGCGCACGCCGGAGCCCGATCCGGTGCGCCTAGTCGAACCTGTGCGTGATCCCCTTCGCGACGGCCAACGTCGATGCCAGCAGCTCGGTCAGGCCGCGGCCAGCGATCCCGACTGCATGCGCGTCTGGGCCGAAACCCGCGATCGTTTCCTCGGCCGACCGGCAACTCCTGCCTCTCCGCCAGCAGAAGGACGCTGAACCATGGGCGGCGCCGGCGTCATCGACAATTTCCTCGAGGTTTTCACCTCCTACATCAACAGCGGCTTCGGACTGCTCGGCGGCGAAGTGGCGTTTATCGCCACGACGCTGATCGTCATCGATGTCACGCTCGCGGCGCTGTTCTGGAGCTGGAGCGCCGACGACGACATCATCGCGCGACTGGTCAAGAAGACGCTGTTCGTCGGGATCTTCGCTTACCTCATCGGCAACTGGAACAATCTCGCCAAGATCATCTTCGACTCCTTCGCAGGGCTCGGCCTCAAAGCCTCCGGCACCGGCTTCACCGCGCAGGATCTCATGCGGCCCGGCAAAGTCGCTCAGACCGGTCTCGATGCGGCGCGGCCGCTCCTGGAATCCATCTCCGACCTGATGGGTTGGATCAGCTTCTTCGAGAACTTCATCCAGATCGCCTGTTTGCTCTTCGCCTGGGCGCTGGTCATCCTCGCCTTCTTCATCCTCGCCATCCAGCTCTTCGTCACCCTGATCGAATTCAAGCTGACGACGCTCGCTGGTTTTGTCCTCATTCCTTTTGGTCTCTTTGGCAAGACCGCATTCATGGCCGAACGCGTTCTCGGCAACGTCGTATCGAGCGGCATCAAGGTTCTCGTTCTCGCAGTCATCGTCGGCATTGGCTCGACCCTGTTCAGCCGCTTTACGGCAGGTTTCGGCGGCGCGACGCCGACCATCGACGACGCCATGGCCGTCGTCCTCGCGGCTCTGTCGCTTCTCGGCCTTGGCATCTTCGGCCCAGGGATAGCGGCTGGCCTCGTCAGCGGAGGACCCCAGCTCGGCGCCGGCGCTGCCGTTGGAACGGGTCTTGCCGTCGGCGGCGCGGCGCTCGCCGCCGGAGGCGCCGCTGGTCTTGCCGTGAAGGGAGGCGCGGCCGCCATGTCGGGCGGGGCCGCCGCGATGCGTGGCGGCGCATCGGCTGCCGGTGGCGCCGCCGCCGCCTACAGCCTCGGCTCGCTCGGTCAGTCTGGCGCCGCAGGAGTCGCCTCGGGTCTCGGCGGTGTCGCCCGCGCCGCCGGCGCTGCAACGGTCTCGCCGCTGAAGCGTGCGACCTCGCGCGCGGCCGAAAGCATGAAGTCCAGCTTCTCGGACGGCGCGAAGGCAGGCTTCGGCGCCACCGGCGGCACGTCGACGATGGGCACCATCGGTGGCTCCGCCGATGCATCCGGTTCCTCTCCCGCCTCGGCGTCTCGAGACGGCCCGCCTGATTGGGCGAAGCGCATGCAGCGCCATCGCTCTCTCGGACACGGCGCCACCCTCGCGGCACATGCCGTTCGCTCAGGCGACAGCCACGGCGGGGGCTCCTCCATCAATCTTTCTGAAAGTGACCGCTCATGAGCTTTTTCAAGCGACCCGCCGCCCACTATGGCAAGACACCCGAACCCGTCACGCCCTATCAGAAGGCCGCGCAAGTCTGGGACGAGCGCATCGGCTCAGCCCGTGTCCAGGCCAAGAACTGGCGCTATATGGCCTTCGGGTCATTGATCCTCTCGGCCGGCTTTGCCGCCGCATTGGTTTGGCAGTCCGCACGCGGAACGGTCGTGCCGTGGGTCGTTCAGGTCGACCGCCTGGGCCAGGCTCAATCCGTCGCTCCCGCGACTGCCGACTATCGCCCTACCGATCCCCAGATCGCCTGGCATCTTGGTCGCTTCATCGAACAGGTCCGCTCCATTCCGGCCGACGCGATCATCGTCCGGCAGAACTGGCTGCGAGCCTATGAATGGACAACCGATCGCGGCGCGGCGGCCCTCAACGACTACGCCCGCGCCAACGACCCCTTCAGCAAAGTCGGCCGACGCCAGGTCGCCGTCGAGGTCTCCAGCGTCATCCGCGCCTCTCCGGACTCGTTCCGCGTCGCCTGGACGGAAAGGCACTACGAGAATGGCCAGCTTGCCGTGACCGAACGCTGGACCGCGATCCTGACGATCGTGATCCAGACGCCGCGGGACGCTGATCGCCTGCGCGCCAATCCGCTGGGGATTTACGTCAACGCAATTTCCTGGTCGCGGGAGATGACTCCATGAATACGTCTTTCCGCAGGTCCGGATTTCCTGCTTTACGCAAATCCGCCTTTGCGGGTCTCCTGCTTTCCGCAACCGTTCTCGCGGGTTGCGCTACGGCACCGAGACCGCCGCAGATCAGCTATGACAGCAGTGTTCCGCCACTTCCGGCCGTGCCGGCCGTCGTCACGGATCAGCGCCCACGTCCGTTGCATACGCCTCCGGCCTGGACCCCTGCCAGGGGTGGCAGTTCCGCCAACACACCGACCGGCCGCGTCGAGAACGCCAACGCCGCCGCGCGCGTCGAGCCACGGCGAGACGGCTATTACAACTCCATCCAGATCTATCCGTGGAGTGAAGGGGCCCTCTATCAGGTCTATGCCGCGCCCGGGCAGATCACGAACATCGCGCTCGAGCCGGGTGAAAGCCTCACCGGCGCAGGCCCCATCGCCGCCGGTGATACGGCCCGCTGGATTATTGGCGACACCGAGAGCGGTTCGGGTGTGACCCGTCGCGTCCATGTGCTCGTGAAGCCGACCAGGACCGACATCACGACCAATCTGGTCATCACGACCGATCGGCGCGTCTACATGATCGAGCTGCGCGCGGGCACGAACCCCTACATGCCCGCCGTGGCATGGGCCTATCCCGAGCCTCCAGCCAGCCAACGCACGAACGTGCCGGCGACGCCCGTCATTCCTGCCGTGACTGCGCGCAACTATCGCTATGGCCTGACAGGCGACACGCCTCCCTGGCGTCCGGTCTCGGTCTACGACGATGGACGACGCGTCTACGTAGAATTCCCGCGCGGGATCGTCCAGGGCGAGATGCCACCGATCTTCGTCATCGGCTCCGACGGCGAGCCGCAAATCGTCAACAGCCGCATCTACCAGAACATCCTGATCGTCGACCGCATCTTTGGCGCAGCCGAACTGCGCCTTGGAAGCGGCGATCGTCAGCAGACCGTCAGGATCGTCCGTACTGACGGGAGGCCCGCATCATGATCGACAACGACACCAACAACCAACAGCCGGAGAATCTCGCGGCGGCGCCGGCCAAGTCCGGCGCGCCTATGCGCCTGCGCGCCGAGCCGCCCCGCGTCACACGCCTGTCCCGCAAGGTCCTGGCGACCGCGAGCGTCGTCGTCAGCATCGGCATTGGCGGCGCGCTCATCTATGCCCTTCAAACCAGGGATGGCGGCGGCGACAACGAGGAACTCTACTCGACTGAGAACCGTTCGACGGCGGACGGTCTGGCCGGGCTGCCACGTGACTACACCGGCCCCGTTCTCGGGCCGGCGCTGCCTGGCGACCTCGGACGCCCAATCCTCGACGCGCAGAATCGCGGCCAGCCGATCGTTCCTCCCACGATGGCCGCGCCGCAGGTCGATCCGGAAGAGCAGCGTCGTCTCGCGGAGATCGAAGCGGCTCGCACCAGCCGGGTCTTCTTCCAGAATGGTCCTACCGCGGCGACCACCCCCGCAGGCCTCGGCACACCCGGTCTGCCGGGCCTCGGCGCTGGCGCGCAGCCGGGCATCGCCACCGCGCAGGATCGTCAACTGGCCTTCCTCAACGCACCCGTTGACCGGCGCACGGTAGCAGGCGACCGGGTCATGGCACCGGCATCACCCTATGTCCTTCAAGCCGGCTCGGTTATCTCGGCCGCGCTCATCACCGGCATCCGGTCCGACCTCCCTGGGCAGATCACTGCCCAAGTGACCGAGAATATCTACGATAGCCCGACTGGTCGCATCCTCATCGTGCCGCAAGGCACACGACTCGTCGGCCAGTATGACAACAGCGTTCAATTCGGCCAGAAGCGCGTCCTGCTCGTCTGGAGCCGCCTGATTTTCCCCAATGGACGATCCATCGTCCTCGAACGCCAGCCAGGAGCTGATCCGCAGGGCTATGCCGGTCTGCAGGACGGCGTGGACTATCACTGGTGGGATCTCGCCAAGGCCGCCGGCCTCTCGACCTTGCTGGCCGTCGGCGCGGAACTCGCGGTCAGCGACGAAGACCGCCTCATGCGCGCAATTCGTGATGGCGGCCAGGACACCATCAACGATGCCGGCCAGCAGATCGTCCGTCGACAACTCCAAGTGACGCCGACTCTGACGATCCGGCCCGGCTTTCCGGTGCGCGTCATCGTCACCCGCGATCTCTTCCTCGAACCTTATGGAGGTTGATGTGAGTAAGTTGAAGCTCGGTCCGATCGTTGACGAGAAGCCGGTAAAGACGACCGTGGAGCTGCCGGCGGCGCTGCACCGCGACCTCGTCGCCTATGCCGATGCGCTGGCCCGTGAAACGGGCCAGCCAGTCACCGAACCGACGAAGCTGATCGTCCCGATGCTTGAGCGCTTCATTGCAACCGATCGGGGCTTTGCGAAGGCCCGGCGTTCACATCAATCGGCAACGCCGGGGGCGTGACAGCCGCTGCTTCACGCAGGCTGGACATTGAGCGGGCGAGATCAAGAAGCTGTCTTAGAGCCGGATTGTCGTTCTTCGGAGACCACACGGCGCTGAACGGGAGAACCTCACCGACGATCGGCCGGTAGGCGATACCTGGGAAGTGTGCGGCCGTCATTGCCTCGCTGACGACCGTCAAACCCCGCTTCAAGGCCACGAGCGGTAGAAGGTTTTCCCTGCCGATGTGATGCACGCGAATCTGAGGGTGATAGCCGAACGCGGCGAGACGCTGAACGAGATAGTCATGAATCTCCTGGCCAGGACCTGCCTCGTTGATGATAAAATTCTCCTCCGCCAGGTGCTGCCACTCTAGCTCGTCACGACCCGCCAGAACGTGATCTTCGGGAAGCACGGCAAATACGCGCTCCGACCATAGCGGAAGCGTTTCGCAGTCGCGCCAACTCCGCTCCCCCGTCAAGAACGCCGCGTCCAGTTGCATTCGACGAATAGCCGCGGCTTGATCTGCAGGATTGTCTTCGATCAGATCGATCTGAACCTTCGGGTGCCGATCAGCGTAGAGGCCGAGTAGCTCTGCGAGGAATCCCGAGGCGATTGACGAATAGATCCCGATTCTAACGCGGCCGAAATCCGAACGCTGGATTGACGCGATTTCTTCGGTGCCATCCCCGAAGTTTCGCAAAATCTGACGCGCTCGCCGAAGGAAACGCTGGCCCGCGAACGTCAAACAGACGCCACCGCTATGACGAAGAAACAAAGGCGTACCCAGGCGATGTTCGAGATCGCGGATGCGACGGCTGATTGCGGAGTGTTGAATCCCGGTATCGGCGCTGGCCTTACGGAAGCTGCCATGCTCGGCCGCAGCCACAAAATAGCGTAGGTGTCGAAGCTCGATGGCATGGGTCCTTTCCACGGCCATCGTCACGCACCCAACCAAGCCTTGTTCGGCGCGATAGGTGCGCCATGTCCCGCACACCGCCTCGTCGGGCGGTCCAGCACGGCTCGCATCAGCAGCGCTTGTCGAAAATCCGGTGGTCTGGACATACGCTGCCGCATAGCCGGTATCTCCGGCTATTGAGCTTGGACGCTTCCGCGCCGGACGAATTCTCCATTCGGCGGAAGGCCACTTGTTCGTTGGTCCCCCTGAAGCCAATCCGACATCGCCGTCATCGTCCCGCTCCACATTCGCGACTCGGTCGGACCACCAAAGCCAGACCTCCCATCCGATAGCTTTTACAGGGCGAAGACCATTTAGATTAGTGGGCGTAAAGCGCATGTCATTTTAAGCCCTGCTCAACAATGCGCCTGCAAATGCCCGCCAGCACCTATAAGGCGTCGCCGGCTGTTCTCGACTGTGCGTCAGGTCTGATGATGACTTGGTGGGGAGCAAACGCTCTGACCCAAAGCCATCCCTTAGAGGGGTGGCGCGCCCGACACGATTCGAACGTGTGGCCTCCACCTTCGGAGGGTGGCGCTCTATCCAGCTGAGCTACGGGCGCATCTATATTCAGATAGTGACCGAGATCGAACAGGGTCAATCCCAAATCCAACAATCGAATCGGCTCAAGCGGTGTGGGTCTGAACCCTGCCGATCGTCGCCGTTCGTTCTCTACAACCTCCTTTCGGTTTGCTTCCGTGGTGCTTCCGCGACCTCAGAAGCGATTCTTCTGCTTCCTTCGAGTTCCGCCAATCGCTTGGTTTTCCTCGCTTTTTCCTGCGCCCGTAACAAACACGCTTGACTTACGTCTGCCTTCGGAGGGCAACGCTCTATCCAGCTGAGCTACGGGTGCCTGGGCGCGGAAGATGCGCCGTGCCGCGTCTTCATAATCGAAGCGCCGGCCTCCGGCAACGGGGGCGCGGGTGGTTTCGTGGGGAGAGGGGGCTGGATCTCGCGCCGCTTCCTCCGACAGAGGTCGCGCGTTCGAATCGTGCCGGGCGCGTGCCGGCTAGGCGGCGCTTAACGCAACCGACCGTCGACCGGGACGCGATAGCGCAGAGCCGCAGCTTCCAGGCGTGCCCTGGCGTCAGCGGTGGCCGGGGTGATCCTATACCCTGTTGTGAGGTCGCCGATCATGCCGCCACTTCCCGTGCCCATGGTGGGCGGCGGCAGCGGCGCGCGGCGAGATGCGCCGCGCCTCGCCCAAGACTATGACCAAGACTATGACCAGGGCTATGCCCAAGACTATGACCAAGGCTAGCCGCAGCCGCGAAGGGGAGAGTGAGGGCGTCAACGCGCCGCCTGCAGTGTGGATGCGTCCACGGCATCTCGGACGCCGCCGGTGAGTGCCCCAGCTCAACCGCCAGCGCGCGCCATTTGCTCCCCGCGTGCACCTTGGGCGCGCGGGGCAGCGGCGATCCGTGGCGGCATCACGTCAATCCGACACTGCACCTGCTCTTCTTGCCGGATGCGCGGGCCGTCGTCGTGATGGTGGAACGGGGCGGGTCCGGTTCCTCGACGGCGAGGAGATGACAGCCCACCGTTCCCATGTGGGGCCGCGGCGATGCGGCGATGCGGCGCCGGCGCCGCCTGCATGCCGCCCGTCCGGCCTTGCGACCTCACTCCTCGCGGAAGGCGCGCATCAGCTGGTCCTGCAGCGGCTTGAGGAAATAGGAGATCGCCAGCCTCGGCTCGGTGTGGATGAACACCTCCACCGGCATGCCGGGCACCAGTTGCAGCCCGTCGAGCTTCGCCACCGAAGCCGGGTCGAGGGCGATCCGTGCCGTGTACCAGCTTTCGCCGCTGGCCGCGTCGACCAGCACATCGGCGGAGACCTGCGCCACCGTGCCGGCCAGCTCGGGCGTGGTGCGCTGGTTGAAGGCGGTGAGCCGCAGCACCGCCGGCTCGCCGGTGTGGACCTGGTCGATGTCGCGCGGGCGCAGCCGCATCTCGGCCACCAGCGCGTCCGAACTCGGCACGATCTGCATCAGAGTCTCGCCCGGCGCGACGACACCGCCGAGCGTGTGCACGGCGAGGTCGTGGACGATGCCGGCCTGCGGGGCGTGTACCTCCATTCCCTGCAGCCGCGTGACGGCGGCGATCCGCTGCTCGGCAAGCTGGGCCAGCCGGAAGTCGATCTCGCTCAGGCTGGCCATCGCCTCGGCCTGCCGCTGCTGGTCGATCGCGATGATCGCAAGTTCGGTCTCGGCGATGCGGGCCTCGGCGCGGGCAATCTCGGCGACGAACTGGCCATGTTCGCCGGAGAGCTGGGCCCGCAGCCGGCTCAGTTCCGCCACCTGGCCGAGAGTGGCAAGCTCCTTGCCGTGCAGCGTGGTGACGCTCTCCAGCTCGCGCGCGTTCCAGGCAAGTTCCTCGGTCTTGGCGTCGCGGCGCTCGGCCAGCCCCTCGACCTCGCGGCGGATCTGGGCGATGCGCGCCTCAAGCTGGCGCTTCTGCCCGGCGCCGAGGTCGCGGCGGGCCTTGAACAGCGACTGCTCGGCGGCGACGAGGGCAGCGGCACGGCTGGAGGGATCATCGGCGGACTGCAATTCCTCGGGAACGACGAGGCGCGCCGCGCCATCCCGCTCCCCCATGAGCCGCATGCGCCGGGCGACCAGATGCAGGATCTGGTCGTCGACGATGGCGAGGTTGGCGCGCGTCAGCGTGTCATCGAACCGGACCAGCACCTCCCCGGCGGCCACCCGGTCGCCGTCGCGGACAGTGATGGCGCCGACCACGCCGCCATCGCGCGTCTGCACCCGCTTCACCCGGCCGTCCACTTCCAGCGTGCCATTGCCGATCACCGCGCCGGCGAGTTCCGTCGTCGCCGCCCAGCCGCCGAGGCCGCCGATGAGCAGCGCGATAACGCCGAAGCCCAGCGCCAGGTCGCGCCGGATCGCCCGGGTAGCGGGCGAGACGGCAGACCGCGCCGGTGTATCGGGGGAGGTGAAGGCGGACATGGGCTACTCCACCGGAAGCTTCAGCCGGGCGAGGACCTCGTCCCGCGGCCCGAGATCGGCGACCCGGCCCTCCTTCAGGATCAGCAACTGGTCGAGCGTGCCGAGTAGCTGCGTGCGGTGGGCGATGGCGATGACGATGGCACCGCCTTCGCGCGCGGCGCGGATGGCGGCGGCGAGCGCCGTCTCGCCCTCCCTGTCGAGATTGGCATTAGGCTCGTCGAGCACGATCAGGAAGGGCTTGCGGTAGAGCGCGCGGGCGAGGCCGATGCGCTGGCGCTGCCCGGCCGAGAGCGCCATGCCGTCCAGCCCGATCCGCGTGTCGTAGCCTTCGGGAAAATGCAGGATCATCTCGTGGCAATGGGCATTGCGGGCCGCCGCCAGCACCTCCTCCGCCGGCGCCCCGGGCTCCAGGCGGGCGATGTTCTCCGCCACCGTGCCGTCGAACAGCTCCACATCCTGCGGGAGATAGCCGATATGGCGGCCAAGGACCTCCGGCCGCCACTGCTTGAACTCGGCGCCGTCGAGCCGGATGGTGCCGCGCAGGCAGGGCCAGCTTCCCACCAGCGCCCGGGCGAGGCTCGATTTTCCCGAGCCGCTCGGCCCGGCGATGCCGAGGCCCTGGCCCGCCTCCAGCCGGAAGCTCGCCTCCCGCACCACCGGCTGTGTCGCGCCCGGCGTCGCGACGGCGATGTGCTCCACCGCGAGGCTGGCCACGGGTGCCGGCAGGGCCAGTCTCTCGGTCTCGGGGGTGCGGCCGAGCTGGGTCTCCAGCCGGGCGCGGGCCTGCCGTGCGGCGATGAAGCCGCGCCAATTGGCGATCACCTGCTCGACCGGGGCCAGCGCCCGCGCGGTGACGATGGAGGCCGCGATCATCACGCCCGGCGAAAGCTGCTGGCGGATCACCAGATAGGCGCCAAGACCGAGCACCGCCGATTGCAGCGCGAGCCGCAGCGCCCGGGTGAGGCCGCCATGCAGCCCGGCAATGTCGGCCAGGCGCAGGCGCAGCCGCGCATGCTCGTCATTGATCCTGTTCCAGCCCGCGGCATAGGCCGGGGCCATGCCCATGGCGCGCAGCACCTCGGCATTGCGCCGTCCCGCCTCCAGCCGGTCCTGGCGGCGGATGGCGAGGCCGGCGCTTTCGCGCACCGGCCCGCGCATCGCCCACTCGCTGGCAAGCGTGCTGGCCATCAGCAGCAGCGAGCCGACCACCGCCAGCCAGCCCAGCCAGGGGTGAAAAGCGAAGACCAGGGCGAGATAGACCGGCAGCCAGGGCAGGTCGCACAGCGCCACCGGCCCCGGCCCGGCGAGAAAGCCGCGGATCTGGTCGAGATCGCCCACCGGCCGGGCCGCCGCGCCCGGTGGCGTGGCCAAAGGCAGTTCCAGCGCCAGCCGGAAGCTGGCGGAGCCGAGCCTCTCGTCGATCCGCTCGCCGATCCGGGCGAGCACCCGGCTGCGCAGGATTTCGATGAGGCCGAGACAGGCATAGAGCCCCATCGCCAGCACGCCCAGCGCCACCAGTGTCGGCACGCTGCCGCTGGTCAGCACCCGGTCATAGATGAGGATCATGAACAGCGGGCCGGTGAGCATGAGCAAATTGCTCACCCCGCTCAGCACGCCGACGCCCAGGAAGGCGCCGCGCACCTGCCGCAGCGCCTGCGCCACCGAGGGCCCGCCGCGGGCGGAAACGTCACTCACCATCGGTTCCCGGCCGGCTCGGGCGTCCGGGGCCATCGCGTCGGGGTGATGGCCGGGGCATGGCTTGGACGCGCATTCATGAGACGGCGGCTCGCGACGAGTGAACGGAAAGCGATGTGCGGACGAAACACCTTGGCGTGATGACACTCCCGCCGCCGCGCCAGCCTCTCCGCAACCGTCCCGCTATATGCTACCTCTGATCCGTTCTCATCAAGGGAGTTCTCCGATGAGCCCGACGGTCAGCCTCGATCTCGCCAGCCAGGACGCCACCTCCGGGGCCGCGCCCTCCCACGTCAGCAGCATGGGGAGCGGCGGCGACGACCGGCCCTCGGAGAATATCTGTCTCGATTTCGGCAGGATCGACGACAAGACCAGCAATGTGCAGGGCAAGAGCAGCGGCGACGACCGGCCCTCGGAGAATATCAGCCTCAACTTCGGCAGGATCGACGACAAGACCAGCCATGTGCAGGACACCGGCACTGACGGCGGCGACCGGCCGACCGAGGGGATCGGCTTCAGCTTCGCCAAGCCGCCGGAGCCGAAGCCGGCCATGGCCTCGTCGCCGGAAAGCGGTGGCGCGGATGACTTCGTGTTCCACCCCGGCGCCGCTGACGAAGGCGAATTGTCCGGCCTGCTGGATTTCTCCGGTATCGGCGACGACGCGGGCGCCGAGGACGAGGAATTCCTGGCCTTTAGCGGTGCCGCCGCACCGCAGACGGAAGGCGGCGGCGCCACCCTCCCGGCGTTCGAGGCCGCGTACGCGGACCCGAACGGCGATCGCATCGAGGACATCGTCACCGCCCCGCGCCCGGTAGAAGACGATTTCATCGCCTAGCCGTTCAGTCCCGGGGGCTCAAGAGCGGCGCCGTCACCGAGGTGACGCTCGGCGCGCCGAACGCCACGGACGTGACAGGCTTTACGCCGGGCGGTGGGGGCTGGATGAACAGGCGGCCCCGCCAGGGCGGCTGCTCGGCATGGCCGGGGCCGAGGAGGCGGTCGGCCAATGGCAGAGCCGTTGCGGAAATACCACGACACGCCTGTTTACAATTGGCAACCCTTTGCCGCCGCCGGTTGTGCGTTGCTGCGGGTTCGCACCTGTGAAATCTTACTTGGGTACCGCTTATCGATCGCGTCGTGACGGCTGGGGGGCCTCATGCACAGATCCGTATTGGTAGCCGCCGCTCGGCGTTCCCCACGCCGGGCGTCGCCGTATTTGCCAGCCGCACTGATCGGCTCCGCCACTCCGGCCGCTCCCTCGGCCCGAGAGCGCGGCGTCTTGCGTGCCAACAAATCGACATTCTGCAAGGGGGCTCATTACGTGCGCGGATTCGCCTGGGCGTCAAAACGCACGAGGCATGTCTTCGTCACCGAAACCGGCACCCGAACCGGACCGCAATGGTGCGGCTCGTCGCGCCAGGAAGAACCGCTGCAGCAACGCGCTCACGCGGATCCGTCGAAAAAAGGCCGGACCATGAGATGCTGGCTTCCCCCAGCAGCATCCTGAATCCCAATCCAAACCCCAATCGGAATCCCTTCCGATTCGATCAAACGCAGAAACGCCCTACATCTTGATGCCGCTGATGGCGCGGTTGTTCCGCGCTCGTGAGCCGATCGAATTCTTCAAAATACAGGACATCCTGTCCAAATTATATGTATAAGCCCGACATTGTGGGTCTCTCTGGCAGTAATTGATGCACGGTCCTAGCGTAATGTTCCGCAGCATGCTGTAATCTGCCGCCATGTTATTGTAATTGGGCAGGTCTATGCCGTATAGCGGTTGACTCATGCGGGCGGGAGCGGGGGCGGGAGGCGGCGACGCGCTGTTCTGCTTCACACCCGATACGGCGCCGACGAACGGCACGGCGCTCACCACTGCGGACTTCAGGAAGCAGGCCGATTTCGGCATGTTGTAGGTGAAGGCGCGACACTGCGGGGAAGCCGCACAGCGGCGCTGACAGCCGGCAAAATCTATGTCGCGTATGTCCTCGTAATCGCCATAACGCAGGTCGAGGTCCTGCGTGATGTTGAAGAAAGTTTCTCCCGGAGGGGGCGATGGGGCCGGCGGCGGCTGGAGAGTCGCCATGGCGGCTTCTGTCAGCGACCCGGAATCGGTCTGCCCGCGCGGCCGGCGCCCGCGGACAGCGCCCCACAATGTGCAGGCGCGGTTGTCGCGCTCGAACGAATAGCCGACGCAACTCGGGGTAGCATCGCAGGCCCGGCTGCATTCGTCGAGATCGGCCACGGAGCCGCGCTGCAACGGATCGCCGTCGAGCATCGCATTGCCATAGGAGTGGTATTGGCGGCGACTGACTTCCGCGAGACTGCCGAGCCGCTCCGTCACGCGCGTCGCGCAAGCGCTGCCGGAATTGTCCATGATGAACTGAAGCATCCGGTTGCGATCGCTGGAGCGTAGTACCTCCTCGCACTCGGCCTCGGCTCGCAGCTTCGTGCTGTGCTCGCGTACCGAGACGGCACCGTCGCCATAGGGAAAACATGTGAGGTAGCGCTGGACGTCGGCGAGATTCCGGCTGGCCAGGGCGCGAGCCCGCAGCGTCGGCTCGGTGAGGCCTGCGCAGCTCTGGGCCTGCGCCGCCTGCACGCCGATGACGAGAATAAGACACGCCACCGCATGCGCGAGGGCAGCGGCCCGCCCAGCGAAGTGCATTCGAGCGCGCCTCCCCCCCATCACAGACCGCTCACCGCGAGGTTGAGCACGTCCTGCCGCGTGAGTGCCTGCCCACCTGCCGCCTGCCGGCGCGCGATGGAGGCACCGATGATGACGCCATCGGCAATGCCCGAAAGGGCGCGCTGGCGCAGCTCGGCCGCGACGGACTGCGCCTGCTCGTCGATTTCGCCGGGGGGGAAACCATTGCCGATCCGCACGATGGTGTCGTGGGCAAAATGGTTCATGTCGCGGATCTCGCCTTCCTCGTCGCTGCTGTAGCGCTTCAGCATGCTGACTTGCGCCTCGCCGAGCCTGCTGGCGTTTTCTGGCCTGAGCAGCACGGCGCGGTTGTTGATGCTGGTGCGTGTCTTGCGGATCTCGTAGATCGTCCGGCCGAGATCAATCATCAGGCCGCTCAGCAGCGCCTTCTTCTCCTCGGTGGTTTCGGCGATGCCGTTGCGGATCGCTTGCTCGATGGAGTTGAGGCCGTTCGCCAATTGGAGATCGGACAAGCCGTCGCGCGCCCGTTCGACGAGAGCCAGAGGGTCCTGGATCGCCGGCAGGCGCGACTCGCTCGACCGGTTCCATTCGTCCACCAGCGCCGTGACGTCGGTGCTGGTCGGAAGCGCCGGGCCGACCAGTACCGGGCGGAAGCCGGTGGTGCGCGGACGCTTTTCCTCACCGGTTTCTTCAATGAAGAACGCATCCTCCTCGCGCGCAGCGGACGTGACGAAGGAGGGGCTCGACTGGAACGAACCACCCTTAAGGATCAGCCCTCCGGAGAGGCCGTGTGGCCGGCCCGCCTTGTTCATGCGGAAAGGTTCGAACATCATCTCGGCCGCGTTGCCGTAAACATCAAAGAGGCCAAGAGGATTGGGCTTGAGCTGGCCGATCGGATTGAGGTCTTCCGCGCTCTGGGGATGGTTCACCCAGGCATAGTCGATCAGTTCGCCCTGCATCGGGAAACGCTCGGCCTGGAAATCGGCGATGGAGACCGAGAGCCCGCCCCGCGCGGCGTACTCCCACTCGGTCTCCGTTGGCAGGCGGGCGAAGAATTTGGTGCCGCCAATCTCACGCTGCATCACGCTCTTGCCGGTTCGCAGCAGATGAGAGGTGAGCAGCCGGTTGAAGTTGGCCGCGTCGTACCAGCTTATTCGCGTGACCGGCATGTCGGCATCGGCGGCGGCGAGGTTGCAGCCGCTGGTCGTCAGCGACTTGTACTGGGCCGCCGTCACTTCGTATTTGGCGATCAGGAAGAAGCGCCGATCGCCCTTCTGGAAATTGCCGGAAATGAAATCGGCACGCAGATAATCGACATAGGCCCGCTCCCGGTTGGACGAGCCGATGCGGATGCGCCGGTCATCAAGGATCGCGACCGCTCCCTGGCGCGCCGCATCGTCGGTGACGACCCGGCGGAAGGCGATTTTTTGGCTGCAGGGAAGGGCGAGCACGACATCATCGGCCATGGGCGAGGGGTTCCAGGCATCCGCCGCCGCTGCCGCCCGCCCCTGCGCCAGAAGGTGGAGCCCTGCCAGCACCGCCACCAGCGGCGCGGCGCGCCTCGCCTGACCCGGTTCCCCTTGACTCCTTCGCCCCACCGTCATGCCAGATTCTCGGCAAGCGCCTCGGTGGGCGATATGTGCTGGATCTCGATCACCTGCCGCGCGGCAACCAGCAGTGCGAAGAGGTAGGAGGCGCCCGCCGCCAGCAGCAGGTCGGCCGGCCGGAGCAGGCAGATGCGGCCTTGGAACACTTCGACGAGGAACAGCCGGTTCATCACGGTCGAGGCGGCATAAGCCAGCACGAAGGCGATGGCGAGGCCGGCCGAGGTGATGGATAAGGATTGCACCAGCGGAAACAGCAGAAGCTTGGCCCGCGACATGCCGAGCAGACGGAGCAGGCTTAGCTGCGGCCGGCTCTGGCGCACACTGCCGGTTATCATCGCCCACAGAGAGATGCCGTAGCCGGCCACGCCCGAAACCGAGATGATGGTAAAGACCCCTCCCATCACCTGGTCAAGCTGCTGCACCCAGGCGATGTTGGCGGCTTCGCTGCTGGTGCGGAATCCGTAGGCAGCGACGGCCCGTTCCAGATCGGCAACGGCCTCGATCGAGCGGGCGTAGAGGCGTAGGCTGTCATAGACCGGCGCGCGCGGCGCGGCGCCGGCAGGCGCAGCATTGATCTCGTCGGCGAAGGCGGCCATGGCGTTGAGCCGCGCGACCGACACCAGCGCGCGGTCGCCCTCGAGCGCCCCCCGCGGCAGGATCAGGGCGACCGTCATCTCCATATCGAGGCTTTCGGTCTGGCTGTTGCGGTAGACGCTCCCCACCACCCTGTCGCCCGGCTTCGCCAGGAGCTTCTCGGCGAGGCGCTCGGAAAGCACGATCTGTCCGTCGGCGATGGGAGGAAAGCCGTCCGGCAGGAGCGGATCGCCCGCCGCAGTGGGAAGCCAGTCGGCACTGATGATGTCCAGCGCCGAGCGATCGCGCCGCATCTCCGCGCTGGCAGCTATGCTGCGCGGCGCCCCGACCACGAAGCCGGTCTCCGGCCGCGCGCGCAGGGCGGCGATGTCGTCCTCTGTGAGCGGGCGATGCCCCGCCACTCCTATGCGCAATATACCGGGATCGGCACGCAGCTCGGCAAACATGCCGGTGATGATGCCGAGCTTCAAGCCATAGAGCACGAGCAACGGGGTGAGCACAGCGGCAAGCGCCACGGCGCTGAACAGATTGGCATGCGTGGCATGCCGCACAGCTTTCAGCGCGATTGGCACCACATGGCTCATAGTGCGCCGCCTCCCGCCCGCTGCGCCCGCTCGGCGCCGGCGCGCCCGATCACCGTGTGCATGGCACGGCCCGCACTACGGCTTTCCACATCGAGCCGGACGAGCTGGAAGCGTTGCGCGAGCTCGACATTGTGGGTGATCACCAGCACCGCCGCTCCCAGGGCCCCGGCATAGTCGATCAGAAGCCGTATGATCATCGCAGCGATCTCCTGGTCGACCGCGCTGGTCGGCTCGTCGGCCAGTACCACGGCCGGACGATGCGCCAGCGCGCGGGCGATGCTGACCCGCTGGCGCTGGCCGCCTGAAAGCGCCGCCGGATAGGCCCCTGCGAGTGGCGTGATGAGCAGACGCTCCATCAGTTGGTCGATGAAGGCCTCGTCCCTCAGCGCCGCTATGTTCTGTGAGAGGCGGATGTTGTCACGCACTGTGAGGAAGGGCAGCAGCCGGCTGGTCTGCACTACATAGCCGAACAACCGCCCACGCAGCGCCGCGAGTTTCTCCTGCTGGCCGCGCGCCATCAGGGCGGCTATGTCGATCCGGCGGTCGCCATCCTTCACACTCATTGCGCCGAACACGTCCGGAACGCTTGCGAGCGAGAGCATTTCCAGCGCGGTGGTCTTGCCGATGCCGCTCGGCCCACACAGGCCGTAGACGGCGCCCGCGCGCAACTCGATGTCACGCAGGCAGATATTGGACTCCCGCTGCCCATCCGACAGATGCCGTTCGGCATGCTCGACATGGAGAAGGTTCGTGCCCGCCATTGCCAGCCTCAGGGCATCAAGGTCAGCGGGACGACGGAAACGCTCTCGCCCGGCGGGGCGCCGGGCTTGAGTGGATACCAGCGGGCGGCTTCACCATGGATGCGTTCCAGAGCTGTCACCTTGGAACGCAGCGCGTCGAACAGTTGGCGCTCGCGGATGGGCGACATGTCCCGGAAGTCCTCCGGGGTGATGTTCACGATCTCGCTATTATAAGGCAGGTCCTGAAGATATTCGCCGAGCAGGTCGCCCAGCGTGCCGGCATTCTGCACCGCCTCGGGCCGGCGGGTGATGAGCGCGACCGATTCTCGCAGTCGCTGGAAGAAGGTCGCGCGGTTCGACCGCATCGGGTCGGTGCCGAGTTCGATCGCCTTGCGGATGACGTCGCGCAAGGTCGACAGCTCATTCTTCGACATCAGCACATAAGGGGTCACGGGGACGACGTTACGCTCCAGCGGGTCACGGTCAGTGAGCCAGCCCTCGAAGACATCGGGCGCGCGGGTGGACGAAACGCTACCGAGATAGGCGAGCTGCATGGCCCGCCCGGCGCGGCTGGTCGACGAGGAGATGTCGTTGCGGGCGCCCTGGGCTTCGCGCAGGCGGCCGCCGACAGCGTCGGTCACCATTCGTTCCAGTTCGCCCGACAGGACGTTGATCTGGCGGCCGAAATCGCCCGTGTCGCCGCCCTCGATCGGAAAGTAGAGCGGGGCACCGGCGAAGCTGGACATGATACGGTAGGACTGCTCCGCCGTCTCATGGTCAAACCGGCCATTCGCCGTTTTGAGGTGCAGGGTGAAAAGGGCGACGCCCTTCTGCTGCTCCAGCAGGGCGTGCAGTTCGGGCGCGGCGAGCGAGCCCATCATCGCCTCCGGGCCGGGCTGGCGCGGTCCGGCGTCGGTGATCAGGATGATGAAGCGGCCGCCGAACGGCTCCCAGTTCATCTCGTCGGCCGCCGTGAACACCCCCCCGATCGAGTCTTCGGTGAAACCTTCGCTGCTGATGCGGGCGGCCTCCACCTGATCGATGGCGGCAATGAACTTGTCGGCCGTGGCATCCTCATCGAGCGGCAGGAAGACCTTCGTCACATATGTCAGCTCCGGCACCAGCCTCGTGCTATCGCGAAACGCCACCAGGCCGAAGCGGAAGCGGTCCGCCTGCGGACTGCCGGCGATCCGGTCGCGCAACCGGGCAATCACACGGCGCACCTCGTCGATATAGGGCTGCATCGACTGCGTGGTGTCGATGACGAAGGTGACGCCGATGCGGAAATTCTTGAGCGCGTCCTCCTGGCTAGCCGGCGCCGGGGTGCTTTCGGCCCTCTCGGCAACCGATGCGATGCGCAGCAATTTCGCCGGCCCGTTGGAGGGAAGCCGGACCCGCTGCGCCTCCAGTATCGGAAGGATGTAGAACTCCCGCTCGATGTCGACGAATTCCGCCGGCTCGATCGAGATCACCGGGCTGTCGGCCGGCAGCCTTTGCATGACGGCCTCACGACGCAGGCGGTCGATCCGCGCGGTCACATCCTCGCTTGAGAGCGTGGATTCCAAGTCGGTGCGTGACTTGAAGATCAGCGTGCGCCCGCGATTGGCCGGATTGTTGAAGCCGAGAACGATCGTCTGCCGCCAGTCGATCGCCTTGTCGGCCGGGATCCACCCCTCGCTGCCTCCCGTCAGGCTCCGGCCGACCTCAACATAGTCCTTGCCGCCGACATTTCGGCGGTCATAGACGTAGAAAATCTCGAACGGCGGGAAGGTCTCCACCGTCGCGCCGGTGCCTGGTTCGCGGGTGAGAGGCGTGTCCGGGCGGCTGAGCGCGCGCTGGTAGAGCGACGTTTTGCCGGGGATCAGCAGTGGATCGCGTGCCTCCGCCTGCTGCGGGAGGGCGCCGATGAGGAGAAGCCCGACGGCGATACCCAGACACCGCAAGGCGAGGCTTCGGCGTACGAATCGGCGGCCATGCATCTTACTGCCCCTCACTGCTGCAATAGGTATCCGCGTCGAAAGCCTCGAACACGCTGCTCGTGGCACTGCTGCTCTCGGCAGCCTTGCTGCACAGCCGGCGAAGCCCCTGCGCTGCCTGCTCGTCGCCGCCGGTCGCCACCTCGCGGTAATAGGCGGCGGCTGCGGCGGCGTTCGGCTCGAGCGGACTGTTCTCGGAGGTCAGAGGATCGTACCAGCGAGCCAGCATGAGTTTTGCGCCCATCGAGCCTCGATCGGCAGCGAGTGTCACGGCCTCGAATCCCACGCCCTCGTCGCCGGCTCCGAGCGCCTCACGCCCGAGCGCCAGCAATTCGCCGGCATGGCCGCCATCCTCCAGAAAGGCGCGATAGCGGGCACGGAAATCGACGGGTGGCGGAGAGGGGGCCGGCGGCGACGGCTGCAACGGCGGTGATGGCTGCAGCGACCAGTACGCGCCAGCGGCGACAAGCAGCAGCAGGGGCACGAGGCCGGCGAGCAGCCAGCGCTGCGATGAAGGAGGCGTCTTTGGCGGGAGGTCGGCCCGCTCGCCGTCCCCAATCGACA
This sequence comes from Ancylobacter sp. IITR112, assembly GCF_041415945.1. Lineage (NCBI taxonomy): Bacteria > Pseudomonadati > Pseudomonadota > Alphaproteobacteria > Hyphomicrobiales > Xanthobacteraceae > Ancylobacter > Ancylobacter sp. IITR112. The sequence goes on from NZ_JBGCUS010000001.1 coordinate 76,277, forward strand.
TCTCTGGGTCCGTCGTGCTCGTCGTTTCCGACGTTTCCGACATTTCCGACGTGTCCGTCGACCCGCCGTTCCCGACCGGCTTCGGTGGAGCCGCCGGCTGGGCACCGGGACGGGAGAAGATATCGTCCGCCCCCGGATCTCCTGATGGCGGCGCCGGCGTCTGGACATCGACCGAGGCCGTCTCCGCCGGCGCGCTGATGTCGGGCCAGAAATGGCGCTCTGCGATGCCGGTGCCCGGCAACGAGACGGTAAGATCGAGATCGACAGTGAGATATCCCGTCAGCTCCGGGCCGAACACCAGTTCGAGCCGGTCAGGATAGTGGCGCACCGACCGGGGCGCGAAGGCATGCACGGCGGATTGCCATCCGCTCGCGCCGAGATGGGGGCGGTCCGATTGCCGCCGCCGGCTGACTACAAGGCCGGGACATTCGGCCTCGGGCGGAGGCGCGACGGTGATAACGACCCACCCCGCCGGGGAGGTCTCGCTCTCACGGATGGTCAGCCGCCCTGCCACGTCAGTTGACCTCCGATCCCTGCGCCCTGAGCACCTGGATGCTCTTCAGTATGGCGCCCAGAGCGGCGTTGCGCTCCACGTCGAGTGTCAGCCCGTCTACCGACCTTGCATTGTCCTCTACCAGTCGGTGGAAGCCATACATCCAGTGCGAGAGGGCGTCGAACTGGTGGTGGCTCGGTTCGAGGTCGATCTGGCGCGCGCTATTGGCCCCCGGCGGACGGGTGAAGACGATTTTCTCGCCTCGGTCGGCCGTGGGCGCCAGCGGCCTCAGCGCGGGCGCCATCGCCTCGAAATAGAAACGGGTGACGAAGCGGTTGATGATGGCGGAACAGGCAAAGGCCGCCTTCTCGAGCGTCACGTCGATCTCTTCGCTGATATTGCCGGCGAGTTTGTCGATGGCGGCCGCCACCTGCGTCTCCAGCGCGCTGCGCCGCGCCGCCTGCGAAAGCTCATTCACCAGCTCTGCGGCGATCTTGGCATCGCCGAGGAAAAAGCCTGACAACGCCTCGGATTCGCCGGACGAGCGCAACAGGTTCATCCAGTATTCGACCGCGGCCCTCGCCAGCCCGAGGTTAATGCCGTTGCCCGCGCCCATCCAGCCGGAAGGTGCGGGTGCCGTCGAGCCGGGCAGCGGCGGCGTTCCGGGGAAGGGTGGCGTTCCGGGCAAAGGTGGCATGCCGGGAAGAGGCGGAAGCCCCGGGAGGGGCCGTCCGATGCCGGCAACCGCCAGAGGCGACATCCCCTCTTCCTTCTTCTTCTCCCGCGAGCGGCGCGTGTAAAAGTCGTACAGCAGCTCGGAGTAACCGTGCTGCGAGATCTGCAGAGCGGAGAGAAGGTCGGCGAAGCGTCCCTCGGCATAGAGCCGCTGGACGTGCTGGAGGATGAGGAAGGAAACCGCGCGGCGTTCGGCGAGCCGGACCTCGACATCGTTGCTGATGTAGAAATGGTCGATCGCGCTGGAGAGCTGCTCGCCGAGCGCGGCGAGGCGCGCGGCGATCTGCTCGATCTTCACCGCGGGCTTGCAGAGCCCCTCCAGATTGGTAGCGAGATAGGTGGCGCCGCCGTCATTGAGCTTCAGCCCCTCGTCGAACGCCCGGCCAGGATCCCTGAAGAAGCGCTGCACGCTGGGGACGTCGAGATAACCCCGCCGGAGGCGCTCGATATAGTCGATACGGTCCGGCCGAAACCGCAGTTCTGAGAGCGTCTCGCCATATTCTATGATTGATTCCGCGGCGACGGTCGGGTTGCGGAACCAGTAGACATTGTCGAAGGCGCGTCCCGGCGTCCATTGCGTCGGCCATTCATGCGTCTTGGCGAAGAAGCTCTCGATCGACGACAGAAGCCGGTTCTTGAACCGCTCGCCAGGATGCGCCTTCTCGTCGCCGGCCTTTTCCTTGAAATGCTCGTCGAACCAGGTGAGGACGAGATACAGCGCCACCGACTTGCCGAGACGCTGCGCCGGGGTCGATCCGTGCGTGATGCCAACCCAGCGGTTGATCATGTCCGGCAGGTCGGTGACGTCCTGATTGGACGGTTTCACGCAAAGCAGCATGCAGGTCAGCTCCTGCTCGGCGACGTAGCGCTCGAACAGATAGGCGACCTTGCCGCGCAGAACTGTCTCTTTCAGCGGATTCTTCGCCTCGTCCTTCAGGAACTCCGTCAGGGCGAGCCGCTGGCGCGAGCGCGCGCCGGGAAAGTCGAGGAGATCCGTATGCGACAGGAACGGCCAGGGCTGCGCCGCCATCGCGATGTGCAGTTCGGCCACCAGAGCCGTGACGATAGGCCTTGGCAAAGCGACCGGCGCGCCTGCGGCGGAGCGGATGAGCAGTTCCGGCTGGCCCGGCTTGCCGAGGCCCGCGAGTGTTTGCACGTCGATGATGCTCTCCGAGCGCGGTACAAGTGCCTCGATCGGGCAGAAGGCGTCCTGGGCAAAGCCGAGCCGGGCCAGCGCGCCGACCAGTTCGCTGTAGATGCCAGTGAATTGCGGCAGGCGCCCCCAGAGCAGCGCGAACAGTTCCGCGCGGTCGGCGAGGGCGAGTTGCGGTACGATTTCCGACGCCTCGTCCCAGAAGCCGCGCAGCCCCTCCAGGGCGCGTGAGCCTTCGAAGGTGCGCTCGAAATATTCCTGCACGTCCCAGATGTCGTCGACGGTCAGCGTGTTGTCGGCGGGCCGGCTACCCTGCATGCGTTCACGGGCGCCGGCCAGTGCCCGGCGCACTTCCTCCGGTTCGATCTGCGGCGACGTCTTGGGGTCGCCATCGAGGAAGAAAGTGTTGCCGAGAACCTTGACGATGTCGGTCTCCGAGAGCAGCCGCAGGCAGACCGGAAAGCCTTCCGGCGACGCCTTCTCGTGCCGCGAGAAGCGGGTCACGACGCCGGTGGATTCGCGTTCGCCGCCCGGATTGATGTCCTGCAGGAAGTCGAGCGGTGACGGCAAGCCGGCGAAGCGTGCCTGTAGCGATCGACCGGACCCGCTGGCGAGCACCGAGACGAGATAGGATTTTCCTGCCTGGCTCGGGCCGAAGATGCCGACGCACATCGGCTTCTCGATCGAGCGATCGAGCTTTGCTGTCTCGGTGATCAGCCGGCGCAGCCGCTTGTCGATCGCCTTGCGTTCCAGGCCGACGGTCGCCTCGTTGCCGGGATCGTTGATCCAGGCAAGGGATTTGCGCGTCGCTTCCAGAAGCTGTCGACACTGTGTGTGCCACGTCTCGTGCATCATTTGCCCTAAGCGATGGTGAGAATGCCGGAATCGAGCCAGTAGGTGCCGTCCGTGCTGGGCGGCGACGTGTCGAGCTTGAGTTCCATGAGGGATGTGACGGGCTTGTCGGAAGCGTCCCATGCCTCCGCCACCCGGAACTCCTCGCGTGTCGCCTCGCTCTTCAGCAGCGCGAACTCGCTAGGATTCTCCTCCAGTTCGACGTCGTTGCGGGAGATCAGCACGCGCACCGGCAGCGTGACCTTGCGGTGGTCGCCTGGAGTCAGGCGCAGGCGGTAGAGCGGTGCGGCCACCCAGTCCTCGCGCGCAAGCTGGCGGTAGCCGATGCGCACCGCCGTATAGAACGTGACTTCCTTGTCGAGCGCGGTAGGCTTCGCCTCGTCGAGCTCGACATCGGAGAAGTAGAGCTTGTCGTCGGTGATGACGCCGTCCTGGCGCATCTCGCCGATGTAGCGTGCGGTTGACCTCATCATCATGCCGGCGGTGTAAAGCGTGAAGTTCATCAGTTGCCCGGACGCGAGCGAGCACAGCATGCCGCCGACCACCGCTGTGGTCTTGGGATCGTCGATCACGCTCTGGGCCGGCCGGCGGAACGGATACCAGTTGCCGACGCGGTATTCGCGCATGGGGATGACGCGGTCGACCGGCACTGCGTGCTGGTTCTTGAACAGGCTGATGAGGCCGGGCTGGCAGGAGGGTCGCCCCGTCAGCAGCACGATGTCGGCGTCGAGCTTGTAGATGGCCTCGGCGATGTTGGCGAAGATCTTTTCGAACGCGGCGCGAATGCAGTCGTCCAGTACCTTGAAATCGGCGGCGACCGGCACCTCGGCGAGCGCGAAGGACCCGGCGCCGCGGGTGCGGACATAGGCCTGCAGATAGTTCAGGATCGGGCTGCGGTCGTCGAAGCGGGAATCGCGGGGTAGAAAGAACTCGGCGAAGCTGCGCACGGTCGGGGTCTTGCCGTGGGCGACCTGGCTCTCGGCGGCTTCGAGCAGGCCGAGCGCCACGGGGCGCAGCAGACTCAGCACGAACTGCCGGCGCAAATGCTTCTCGGCCTCAAACATGCCGGGGCTGTCGTCCGAGAAGCGATCCCTGAGCACGTTGCGGGCATTGGTCAACCCGCATGCCTCCAAATGGGCTTCGATGGCGGGAATGACGGCGCGCTCGACCACCAGTTTGACGAGGTCGTCGCCGGCGCGCCGGAAACCCTCGCGGAAGGTCTGGACCGGAATGATCGCCCTGTTGTCCAACTGGTAGTAGGTGGTGACCATGACATCGGTCGTTCCCCCGCCCACATCGACGCTGGCGAGGCGCAGGCTCTTCTGCGGCGCGGGGTCGGTGACGCGGCCCTCATGGTCGAGCAGCGGCCGCTCCTTGCCGAGGAACTCGAATAGGCGGCGTATGTCGCCGCCGAGCTTCTGGGTGATCTCACCATAGAGATAGACGAGATGGACCGAGCTTGCCTCATCCCAGGAGGTGTGCACCTTCGGCACGGGCGGGGCGCCGGGCACGCCGCCATCCCAGCCCATGAGCGACCAGAGCAGCTTGATCGCCGCTTCCGTTCGCGAGCGGATGATGCGCTGCTCCTGCACCGGCGTCGCCGAGGGGATGGTCATGACGATGCTGCGCAGGCGGCGCGGCGAATCCTTTTCCCGGTCCTTCCGGCGGGTGCCCGGACTGTTGATCATCATCATCGCCTGGCTGATGATTTCGAGCAGCATGAAGGTGAAGAAGGAGGAGCGCGAGAACCGCAGCGTCTCCGCGGGTTCGAGGTCGGAGGGCTGGATCCTCAGACCGAAATTCTTCCGGTCGGCGGCGAGCTGGGCAAGAACGTCGCCGCGATTGTTGACGTGCTTGTATATGGATCGCTCGATCAAGGGCTGAACGTCGGACGACGCGCCGCCGGCATTGCGGAAGCGCCAGCTCTGCGGCACCGGCTCGACATCCCAGAGATAGCGCTTGGGCGATGACAGCCCGGTGAGCGCCTCGGTGCCTTCCGACTCGCTGCGGTAACGCGCAGCCTCCGGCCCGAGACGGACGAGGCTCGGCCAGAAGAACGCACGCCCACGGCCGGACTTCTTGGCGAAATCCTCCTGGCCGAATTCGGCATGCACCAGCTCCAGGCGGCTTTCGAACGGTTCGCGATAGGTGAGAACGGGATTCCCGAGGTCGCGCAACTCCAGCACCAGCGAGCGGTTGAGGTCGACGCTCTGGTCGTTTGGAAAGGCCTGGATCAGCAGGCCACAGGTGCGGCTGTTTCCGATGTCCAGCATCAGGTCGACGTCAATCGGCGTGACGCGCGGCTCCTTGCTGACCGTGTCTATAAGCGTGACCTTGGCCGGGCGGATGACCTGCGCAAGGAAGCCGAGGAAGGTGATGTAGAGTGCGATGTGCTCCAGCTTGTGCTGGAAGTCGTCCGGCCGCAGGTCCCGATTCGGGTATTGCTTCTTCTTGGCGTCGCGGAACATCGCCTCCAGCCAGGCGGAAAGCCAGGCCTGGCTGTCGACAGGCGCGCCGCCGCCAGGTGCCGCCATCTTGTTGGAGATGAAGCTGGCAATATCGCGCAGACGGTGCACAAAGCGGAAGGATTCCCGCTGCTCGGCATCCGACTTGCTGATGCCGAGATAAGCCCGCCCGGCTCGCTCCTCCACAAGGGTGGTGTCGAAGGCGAAGACCACGCGGTGGCTCGCCTCTTCGTCGCCATGAGCGTTGCGGGTCTCGAAAACACGAACGCGGACCCAATCGGTCGGACCGTCCTCGAACATCTCGTTGCCGAGGACATCGCGGCCGGGCTTGATGCGCAGGAAGGGAACGGGGACCCAGCGACCAAGGAAGACATCCAGGGCACGGGTCTTCGATATCTGGTACTCGTCGTCCTCCACCCCGGCCTCGTGCGGCAGCTCGGCACCGGGATTCTGGTCGTCCCAGTTCGGTATCAACCGGTATTCCGCCTGCTCGCCGGGCGCGTTCCTCGTCATGCGCTCGATGAAGCTGCGGGAAAACTGGCTCGTGCCGGCGAGCGTGAAGCCATATTCCACGAACTGGATGCCGCTCTGCGGAACAAGCGTGATCGCATCGCCGACATCCATCAGTCTGTTGAGCACGATTCCAAACCTTTCATGCACCCGCCGAATTACGGCGCGACCTCGCCGACGATTATGGGTTGACCCGGCCCGGTGATCGCGCCGGGAATCTCGCGCGTGCTGTCGCCCTGGCGGATCCGCACCGTGAAGGGGATCGGGTAGTTGCCGTCGCGCTTGTTGTAGAGGTTGACGCGAATACGGTGCGGGCCGTTCTCCAGCAGGCCGCCCTCGAAGGTGATGTTCTCCACCGGGCTGGGGCTGACGCTATCGGCGTTGCGGTCCTCGTCCAGCAGACCTCCGCAATGGCTCCTATGGGCTCTGGCGAAGTAGATGATGGGACCGCTCGGGCAGGTCATCGACAGGTCGAGATCGTCCTTGCTGTCCCAGATCAGCGTGATCTGGGTCGCGCCGCGCCGGTCGATTCGCTCGTCGAAGCGATCCGGCTGGGCCGGCGGCGGCGCAGGCGGGCGCGCGGCGGCGGGCCGGCAGGCAAGGCGCCGGTCCCGGTACTGCTGCTGCAACACCGCGAGTTCGCGCTCAAGCGTGCGCGCATCATCCAGAAGACTGGCGGTGCCACCGGCTGGCGCCGCTGCAAGGCAGCCGGTTCCTGGGGGCAGGCCGAAGAGCACCACGCCGAACGGCGTGCGGAGCCCGCAGGCCGGCAGCAGGAAGGCGATGATGAGACCGAACACCAGCAGCGACAGAAGCCCGGTCAGCAGCAGCGGCAGAAGCATGCGGAAACGTCCAGCCGGCGCCGCGCCGGCCGCGCCGGCGCTCCCGTCAAGCGTGGCTGTCGCTGGAGATGGGCCGATCGCCGCCGCACCGATGGAGGGCGGCGGCGGCGCGGCGCGCACCCCGCCGCCGCCGCCGCGGGGCGCGGCGAAGGTCGAGACGTCGAAGGGCTGGCGGGCGGCCTGCTCATGCCCTTCATAGCCCCAGCCGACGATCAGCGGCCGCAGGCCGCTGGCGCTGCGCAGCGCATAGATGCAGTCCTCCCCCGGGAATAACGTCGCGTTGCGCAGCGCGGCGGCAGCCGACTGCCGATTGCCGGGTCCGGCCTCTATTTCGTCGGCCTTGGCGCGGATGTCACGCAGCAGGGTGGCGAGTTGCACGCGCACCGCCTGCGCTTCGCCATACGGCAGGACCGCGAGCGGCACCGTCTCGCCTTCGTCGTCGACATACCAGTCCACGCCGCTGCCGTCGCGCAGCAGCACCGGGTCGGCGAGGATGGCAGCGTGCTCGGGCGACAGATAGCGCACCAGAAGCGAGGTGACACGCGCATGGGAGCGCTCGCCCTCGCTGCCAAGCGGGCGCATCTGCGCAAGGGGAGTGCTGGTGATGAAGATGCTCATGGGACGCTGTTTCCCGGCGTGGGAACCGGCAGGCTGCCGGTGTCCGATCCCGGCACGGCGGGAGCCGCGGGCGGGCGCGGAGCCGGCTGGGACGCAGCGCCTTGCGCGGGAGGCGGCGCGGGCGAGGCGGCGGGCGCAGGGGGGGCGCCTTCGACAGGTGGCGGCGTGTTGGCGGCGACCGGAGGCCCGGGCGAGCCGGCGGCGCAGGGTGCGGGATCGACCGACGGTTCGACGCCGTTCTGCCTGAGGAACGCGATAGCGTCCTGGGCGCTGAGGGCGAAGTTAAGGCGCAGCGAGTTCTCCGCATCGGTCCGCGTGTAGGTGTTGACGCCGACGACCCGGCCGCAGGCATCCACCAGCGGCCCGCCGCTATTGCCGGAGGAGATGGTCGCGGAATGGGCCAGCAGCGTCGTGCCGGTCGGGCCAGGCTGCTTGGCGGTGATCTCGCCTCGCGTGACGGCTAGCTGGAGATTGGCGAGACGGCTGAAATCGTCGTCCCGGAAAGCAGCCAGGAAACTCGGATCGCTGGAAATGACAAAGGACGGGTAGCCGGAGGCGACCACGCTGTCGAGCCGCTCTATCCCGGTGTTCAGCGGCAGGCGCGGAAGGTCGAGCGGGTGTGAGAGGCGCAGCAGGGCGAAATCGCTGTTGGTGACGTCTGAGTTGGGCGAGCGCGCCACCACCTGGGCCCCGACCAGGCCGCCGCTGGACTGGCTGGTGATGTTGAGGTTGCCCTGCACCTCCTCCACCACATGATAGTTGGTGAGCACGTGCTCGGGCGTGACCAGAAAGCCGCTGCCCATCGCCACGCCGTCCGGGGTCTCGCCGATAACGAAGACAGTGCCCTGATCGAGCCGGTGCAGCAGGGAGCGCTCCGACCCCGGCGCCGTCGACGGCGCCGCAGGCTTGGACGGCTCTGGGGAGCCGAGGGCCGGTAACGGGCCGGGAGGCGCCGCCGCATCCGGCGCCGCCCTCCCGCCAGGGCCGGGGATGGCCGCCATGTCCGGCAGCCCGACAATGCGATCGAGCGCCGTGTCCTCCGCTGCACAGATATCCGCCTGGAGCGCCGTCTGCAGGCGACGGATATTCTCGGCCGTGGCGTCGTTGGACGCCCGCAGCGCATCCAATGCCGCCGCCTCGCCGACCGGGCCTGCCGGAGCGGGCGGATAGACGAGGTTGCCAGGCCACAGGATATAGACCAGGAACAGGACGAGCGCAGCGATGGCGGCGATCTGCGGCATCAGCAACGGCCAGTCGGCGCGCGACGCCGCGGGCTGCGGCTCGGGCGCGGCGGGAACCGGCGCCGCCGGCAGAACCGTTGCCTGCCCGGAAGCCGTGGGCGCTGCCGGCTCCGCTTCCATGCCCAGCAAGGAGGGGGCGGAAGGCGAGAGTCCCGCCGCCGCTGGCGGCGCCTCCACTCGCTCGCTGAGATTGCGCAGCAGTTGGAAGTCGGCCGGCAGATAGGGCCTGAGCGCACCGCCGACATCCCCGCCGTCAAGACATCCCCAGCGGGTGAGAACGATGTTCTCGCCGTTGAAATGAATGTCCTCCGGTGCCGGCACGTTGAGCGCGCAGGCCAGGAGTTCCCGAGTGGCCGGATCCGCATGGACGACGAGGTCGTGCAGCCGCGCGGCAAGCTGGGTTTCGGCAGCCGCCAGTTCTTCCTGCGACAGCGCGTCGAGGGAGCGGAACGAGCCTGGACGGTCACTGTACCAGGTGACCACGGTGGCCTGCCGCGTCTTGCTGTAGGCTGCCTCCGGGATGGCGAAGAGGCCGGCGGCGTCCGTTCCCGCCTGCTTCTCGACCGAGCGGTACAGAAGCGGGAACGACTCCAGCACCAACCGGCCGTGATAAGTGGCCGCGCCGTCCTCGGCCAGGACGGTTGAGGTCAGTATGTTGACGTGACGGCCATTCATCTTCGCCCCGCCCCCCGGCGACCTTCGCCTGCCCCTATGCCGATCATGACCCGCCCGGCACGAAATGTCCCCAAACCTCGGCAGGCGGAGGCTCGTCGCCTTGCGGATCCATCAGGTCCGGCGCGAAAGACATGATGTTTTCATGACCCAGGCGCCGCACCTCCTCGGCGCGCTGGCGCAACGTGGTTGCTGCCAGGACGCGAACCGACACGCTGGTTGCCGGTTTCGGCCGTCTGATGGCGGCGGCGGTCTCGCGGGCCGCAGCGCTCGACTTGTTGTTGCAGGCCACGAAGGAGGGGGCCTCGACAGCCTCCCGTCGGGCCGAAGCCGGACAGGAGGCCTCGCCGATCCCGCTGTAGGGGGAGACGAGCGGCATGCGGATCAGGTCGGCGGCCCGCATGATTCGGCGGGCCTCGTAGTCCGAGCCCTGCGCATAGTCTCGCATGGTGCGCCCAGCTCGCCCGCCGGCCGCTTCCAAGCTAGCGGCATCGGCAAACGCCAACCACGAGCGCGGGCGCCTTTCCTGGGATATCGGCACAGCGTCTGCTCCGGGGCTTGCGGCGGCCGCACGGTCAGAACCGCAGGTCATCACCCGCCGCCGCCATGCCAGCCGCGACGCCGTCATTCGGACCCGTGCGCAACGGAGCGCCGGCGAAGAGACCGATCGAAAGGCTGCCGATGTTCTCTCCAGCCGGCAGGTTCACCGCGTAGTAATAATCGCAGGCCATGCCCAGCGCCGACACCTGTGTCATGTTCCGGCCATCCACCACGGCCGCGCGGAAGGCCTCCAGGCCGTCGTTCCCCTGCAATGCCTGAAACTGCTGACTGCACAGTTCGCCGGAGGACAGCGTTGAGCCGTCGCGGTCGAGCAGCGCGGCATAGGAGCCGCGCAGCCTCTCCTCGACCTGCGCGCGCGGACGCGGTTCCTTGAAGCGCGTCTCGCGCAGGACCACATAGGCGCGCTGCTCGGTTGCGTCTGAGAGGCCAACCGTGACGATGTCCGAGAGCGCGTCGGTGTGGTTCGAGCAGACGATGGAGGACCGCTTCTCGCGGCAGACGGAAAGGCCGGCATCCGCGAGCTTGGCCTTGATGTCATCGGGACGGTCGAGAGGCTTTACGCCAAAGATCGCCACATCGGGCAGCGCGGGGCGCGGAGTTGTCGCGGGCGGTCCGGCGTTGGGCGCCACGACGAGCGGCGGGATGGCTTCGGACGGCTGTTCCCGGAGCGGTGTCAGCGCCGGCTGCGCCTCTGCTACCGATGGCGACTGGGGCTGCCCGCTCGTGGACGACCTTAGCATGGCGTACTGGTCGGCGGACAGATCGCCGGTTGCCGGCACGCCGATGCTGGCCTGGAAGGCGCGTACGGCACCGCGTGTCCGCTCGCCGGCCTTGCCGTCAGGAGTGCCGGCATCGAAGTTGAGCATGTTCAGGCGGGCCTGAATGTCCTTCACCCTCGCCTGCTCCATCGCGATCCTTTCGCTCTCGGCCTGCCGGGCAGCGATCTCCTCTGCCGATGGCGCCCGCGGCGCGGTCGCCCGGCTCTTCGGCGCCGGAGCGGGATAACGCGGCTGCCGTTGCTGTTCCCGGATGATGGCGCCGGTAATGGCGCCCACGCCGATGCCTATGGCGATGCCTGCCGCCACGCTGCGGCTATCGGCACGGGCGCCTGTTGCCATCACTGGCAGCAAAAGACAAAGGCACAGTCCAGTCACTGCGAGTTTCCGCATGGCCGCCCCGACATGAATGCGTTAATATTCGCGTCAAGGTAGAATGCAGCACACATTTACAGTCAGCAAGATGGTAAATGCGTAATAGCGGCGATTCACCTGCGTGAGCTGTTCCGCCTATTGGGCGTCTGGCACTCGCTGGTCGCCACGCGGGGCGAGCCTGGCACCAAGCCGCGTGTCATCCGCGAGATGCCGAATGCACTCTTGGATTGAATGGCTTTCCGGAACAGGGACATGAAGTGGCGCAGCGCCGTCCTGGTCGTCCTTCTCGCTTCCTGCCTGTTGCCTGCCGCAAACGGCGGCGCTCGGGCCCAGCCGGCCCCCGCGCGGACGCCCGAACAACTCCGCTACGACATTGAGGAAAAGGTCTCCCGGACGCTCTTGGTGGGCTTCAATGGTGACGCGCCGGACACGCCCGATACGCTGCGCTTCATCACGATGCTGGGGCGCTATCCCCTCGGCGGAATCGTGGTGTTCGACCGCAACGTGCGCGACGCGGCGCGCCTGTCCGGGCTGATCGGGCAGATCGAGCGCGCGCTTCCCGAGCGCCAACTGGCGGCGGTTGACGAAGAGGGCGGCGCGGTACGCCGGCTGCGGCGGCTGCGCGAGGTTCCCGCCACCCCTGCGGCTGCCACGGTGAGCGCCGGCAGCCTGGAAAACGCTTTCAACACCTATGCCACATTGGCCGGCAGCCTCGCCCGGCTCGGCTTCGACGTGAACTTCGGCCCGGTGGTGGACCTCGATCTCGAGCGCGCCAATCCGGTGGTCGGCGGTCCGCGCCGGAGCTACGGCAATGACCCCGCCACTGTCGCCGCCTATGCGGGAGCCTTCGTACGGGCGCACGACGTCTACGGTGTGGCGACGGTACTCAAGCACTTCCCCGGTCACGGCTCCACCCGCGTCGATCCACATCAGACGGCCGTCGACGCCTCCCGCTCCTGGTCGCCGCGCGAGATGGAGCCCTTCCGCATGGTGATCGCCGCCGACCGGCCGGCTATGGTGATGACCAGCCACATTGTGGTGCGCTCGCCTGCGCTGGGACAGGCCTCCCCCCTGCCGGCGACCTTTTCGGGCGGCACTGTCGCGACGCTTCGCCGACAGCTCGGCTTCAAGGGGCTGGTTGTGAGCGATGACATCACCATGGGGGCCATGGGCGGCTATCCGCTCGACGAGGTGGTCCATCGCGCACTCCTCGCCGGGCACGACCTCGTCATCCTCGCCAATCTCGGCACGGATCCTCCCGCTCGCATCCGCGAAGTGATCACGCGTGTCGCCGATCGCGCGATGGCCGATCCCGCGTTACGGGCCGCCATCGAGATCGCGAGCGGTGCGGTCGATCAATTCAAGCGGGAGCGGGCGGCGCGCCTCCTCGCCGCGGGACAGGCCGATGTCAGTGCCACCCGGCAGCGCGAAGGCGCGCCCCCGCTGGAATCGCGACAACGGCCCGCCCTGCTGCCGGCGCAGCCGCCCCTGCGCGCCCTGCCGCGAGGCGGGAGGGCGGATGTGCTGAACGCGCAGCGCCGCCAGTGACGCTGCTCACAGGCCGTGGAGCCGCCCGCTTTCGGTCGGCCTGACGGGCGTGCCGCAGGCTGCGCAAGGCTGCCTGCGGCGTGGTCGATGGGCGGCTCAGACGAGGCCGTCCGATGCATGCAGGGTGCTGGCGACCGACAGCGTTTCTGCCGCGGCGTCATCGGCGGCATCGAGCAGCGCCTGCCATTCGGCCAGCGCCGACGCATCCTTGGCCGTGATGTCGTCGATCGACATGTCGGCCAGCGTCACGCCCTCAAGCGTGTAGCTCTGGTTGTTGCCGTCAATGTCGATGACGACGGAGCCGCCGACTTCCGCGACCGAGAAGCTCTGGGCCGACATCCAGCCGAAATCGAGCGTGTCCGTGGCCGGGTCGAAGGACAGGACGGTGTCGCTGCCCCATGCCCAGGTAATCGCCGTGGTCGTGCCCGTGTCGCCTCCGGTGTCGGTGTCGCCTCCGGTGTCGGTGTCGCCTCCGGTGTCGGTGCCGCCTCCGGTGTCGGTGTCGCCTCCGGTGTCGGTGTCGCCTCCGGTGTCGGTGTCGCCTCCGGTGTCGGTGTCGCCTCCGGTGTCGGTGTCGCCTCCGGTGTCGGTGTCGCCTCCGGTGTCGGTGCCGCCTCCGGTGTCGGTGTCGCCTCCGGTATCGGTGTCGCCTCCGGTGTCGGTGTCGCCTCCGGTATCGGTGTCGCCTCCGGTATCGGTGTCGCCGCCGCTGTCGGTATCGCCGCCGCTGTCGGTGTCGCCGTCACTCACCGTCTTGAAGATTTCCGAGAAGGCATAGGTGTCCTGATCAATGCCGCTGCCGACCGGCGAGACATAGCCGGTGGTCGAACCATTGTCGCGGCTCAGGGACCACATGGAGATGCCGGCCACGGCGTCGTTCGCCTGCGCGAAATCGACGAGTTGCTGGGCATCCTCCAGCGTGAACACCTCGGTGGTGACATCGTTGATGCCGACCATCACCGTGATGACGATCTGGCTGTCGAGACCGATCGCCTCCATCTGCGCGAGGGTCGCCAGCGCGGCGGAAATGGCGTCATTGCCCATGTCGCCCGTGTCGTAATAGGCGCCATAGTCCATCGCCATGATGTTGACGGTGGAAATGTCCACCCCGGCGTCCATCGCCGCGGCCAGAAGGTCGATGCCGTCCTGGGTCAGACCGGTGGTCAGCACCGGCAGGGTGAACGACACCTCGAGTTCGGGGTTCGCTTCCTGCAGCAGCACGAGCGCCTCGTTGCGCAGCGCGTTCGCGGCGTCATTGGCGATCGCCGATCCCTCGATGTCGAAATCGAGCTTGGTGACGTGATAGCGGTCGATGATCTCCTGATAGGCGGCGGCGAGAGCCTCGGCGCTGGAGAAGGTGAGCGCTCCCTCCTGGCCGTTGGCGCCGCCGAGCGAGATGGTGACATCGACGCCCTGCGCCTGCAGCGTCTGGATCTGCGACAGGATGGAGGTGCCGTTGGGCTGCGTGTCCTCGGCGATCGTGCCAGTGCCGCCCCAGCCGAGCGTGTCGGAGCCGGAGGACAGGACGAAGGCCAAAGTGACGGCGCTCAGTCCGGCGGCATTGACGATCTCGACGAGGTTCTGGCTGCTGCTCAGCGACATGTCGATATAGGGCGAGAAGGTCTTGTCGCCCCCGCCCGTCCCCTCGACGGCAGTGTTCACGCTGAGCACGTCGGAGGCGGCGGAGGCCCCGGCCTCGTCGAGGGCCACGATGGTGAAGGCGTAGGCGGTGGAAGGCTCCAGCCCCGTGACCTTGTAATAGGCGGAGGAGGTGGTCGCGATCAGCACGCCGTCCTGATAGATCTGATAGCCGCTGACGGTGCCGACGCCGTTCACCTCGGCCGCGTCCCACACCAGCACGGTGGTGGTGGCGGAGGTGCCGGCGGCATAAAGATCCTCGGGCGCGTCGGGCACGACGGGCGTGGTGTCCATGTAGCCGACGAACGTCCAGACCGAATTGCCGCTGGAGGGGTCGTCGCCCTGCGTCCACCATCCGGCCTGATACACCAGATTGCCGATGCTGACGCGGTCGCCGCCGGTATAGATGTCGCTGGCCGACCAGGCCGCCGCATAGGCGACATTATCCGTGTCGCCATCGGTGGAGCCGGGCGAGCCGCCATCATCCGTGCCGCTATCATCCGTGCCGCCATCGCCGCCGGTGTCGCCATTGCCGCCGGTATCGCCATTGCCGCTGCCCACGGCATCGAGCGCGGTCTGCCAGGCCACAAGGGCCGAGGCGTCGCGGGCGGTGATGTTGTCGAGGCTCAGCTCGGAAAGCTGGACACCCTCCAGCCGGTAGGTCTGGTTATTGGAGGGAATGGAGATGACGACCGAGCCGCCCACTTCCGAAATGGTGAAATTGGTCGAGGAAAACCAGCCGAAGTCGAGAACGTCCGTGGCCGGGTCGAAGGAAAGCACCGTATCGGTACCCCACTTCCAGGTGATCGCCGTTGTGGTTCCGGAAGAAGTCATGTCAGCCCCTTAATTTAGTTCATCGGTCAAAAAACTGAGTCTCAGGCAAGTTCGAGCGCTATCGCGCCTCATCACTCCGGGCGATCCTGTCCAACGTCTCTTGTTTGTTGATTTATTCTGTCAAGTTAACGTGACTGTGACCATTCATTGCTGGCTTATAATTTATAAGCGCGGCGTCATTGAAAGAACGCGCCGGCTAAGCGCCGGTGCGCAAGCGTGGTGTATTCTTCAGAGCATCTGTTGACCTGAGCCCGTATCGCGCCAAAGCCGGCGCGGCGGGCCCGCCGCACATCTCAATCCTCCCGGAGCGCCCGCGCCATCTGGTCTGTCAGTGGCTTCGTCAGATAGCTGAGAGGCGTGCGCACGCCGGTCACGACGAACACATCCGCCGGCATGCCGGGCACGAGAGTCTTGTCCGGGCCCAGCCGTGCCAACTGGCCGGCATCAATCCCCACCTTGAGCGCGTAATAGGGCGCGCCCGTCTGGGGATCGACCAGTCGGTCGGGCGAGACGACGAGAAGCGTGCCGTCCAGTTCCGGTGTGGAATGCTGGTCGAAGGCGGCAAGGCGGATGCGGGCGGGCTGCCCGGCGCGGATCCGGTCGACCGAGGCGGGGTCGGCCCGCGCTTCCACGACCAGGGTCTCGTTGTCCGGCACGATTTCCATCACGATGTCGCCCGGTTTCACGACGCCGCCGAGGGTGTTGAAAGCGAGGCCGTTCACCCGTCCGCTCACCGGGGCGCGAATATCCGTGCGGTTCAGCTTGTCCATGGCCTCGATGCGCTGTTCGGTCAGTTCCTGCACATTCGCGTCCGCCTCGCGCAGCTCGGTCAGGACCTTTTCACGGGTGTCGCGCTCGAGTTCCAATATCTGCAATTGCAACTGGCCGATGCCCTGCTCGATGGCGGCCTTGTCGGCGATGTGCCCGGCGATGGCGCCGTCCTTCTCCGCTTGCTGGCGCTCCAGGGCGAGAAGGCGGGTCGCCGGCATCAGGCCCTTGGCGGCGAGCGCGCGCGCCGCCTCCAACTCCTTGTCGATGAGGACGTGCTGGCGTAGCGCTGCCGCCCGCTGGGCTTCCAGGCCGCCGATCTGTTCCCGGCTTTGGGCAATGCCGGCCTCAAGGCGGGCCACCTGGGCCTTCAGCGTCTCGCGTCGGGCCTGAAACAGCCGCTCCTGCCCGGTGAACACACGGTCGGCGATCTCCGCGCCCGTCTCGGGTGGTGCGATGCCGTCGGCCGGCACGGCATTCGCCCATTGCCGGTCTGCCGCCACCATGGCATCGAGCATCGCCGGCCGAGTCATCACCGGGGCGTCGTCACGCTCGGCCTTCAGTCGGGCCTGCCGGGCGAGGGCTTCATAGAGCCGGTTCTCGATGATCGCCCGCTCGGCGGCGTGACGGGTGGCGTCGAGGCGGATCAGCAGGTCGCCGGCCTTCACCTCGGCGCCGTCACGCACCGCAAGCGCGCCGATGATGCCGCCATCGAGATGCTGGACGGCACGGGTCTTTCCCTCCGTGACCACGATGCCGGAGGACACCACCGCGCTTTGCAGCGGGGCGAGGGCGGACCAGAGGCCGAAGCTGAGGGCGATGCCGGCGCACACCATCGTTCCGAAGCGCAGATGGCGGGCGGGATCGGTCGGGTCGTGGGGCGCGCGAGGGCGGGCCGTGACCCCTTG
Organism: Ancylobacter sp. IITR112; assembly: GCF_041415945.1. Taxonomy (NCBI): domain Bacteria; kingdom Pseudomonadati; phylum Pseudomonadota; class Alphaproteobacteria; order Hyphomicrobiales; family Xanthobacteraceae; genus Ancylobacter; species Ancylobacter sp. IITR112. The sequence continues at coordinate 93,266 of NZ_JBGCUS010000001.1, forward strand.
CCACCGCGGCAGGAGCGCACGCCCGGAGCGGCGCTTCGGCGTCGCGCAAGCGGTTGCGGACGCATGGCCGGGGCCTGGACCCATGGGCGTGGCGCTCACGTCGCGACCCCCCCCGCCACAGGCGGCCTTGTCGGAGCGGCGGCGGCCGGCTTCATCAGGTCGCGCAGCACCACCTCCTTGGGGCCGAGCGCGGCGATACGCCCCTCCATCAGCACCAGCGCCCGGTCGCAGGCGGCAAGGCCGCTGGCCCGGTGGGTGATGACGATCACGGCCGCGCCGCGCTTGCGGGCGGCCAGAAGCGCGGCCGTCAGCGCCGCATCGCCCTCCTGGTCGAGGCTGGCATTCGGTTCGTCGAGCACGATCAGGCAGGGGTCGCCATAGAGCGCCCGCGCCAGGGCGATGCGCTGACGCTGACCGCCGGAAAGCGCCGCCCCGCCCGGCCCGAGGCGGGTCATGTAGCCGTCGGGCAGTTTCAGGATCATGGCATGGGCCGCCGCAGCCTGGGCGGCGCGAAGGATATCCTCGTCCTTCGCGCCGGGCTGGTGACGGCTGACGGCGTCGCGCACGGTGCCGCCGATCAGTTCCACATCCTGCGGGAGATAGCCGATATGCCGGCCGAGCTTGTCGGCGTCCCACTGCTCCAGCGTGGCGCCGTCCAGCCGGACGCTGCCGCTCATCGGGCGCCACAGGCCGACGATGACGCGGGCTAGGGTGGACTTGCCCGAGGCGCTGGGCCCGAGGATGCCAAGACCCTCGCCGGGTGCGAGCTGGAAGCCAATGCCCTCCACTACCGGGCGGCGAATGCCGGGCGGCGCGGCCACCAGGCCGGCGACGGAGAGGAGGCCAACAGGTGATGGCAGATCCATTTTCGGCGCGGCGCCGGCGTCATGGGCAAGCCGGTTCTCCAGCCGGGCAAGGGCGGCACGGGCGCCGGCCATGGCCTTCCACTGGGCGACAATCTGATCAATGGGCGCGAGCGCCCGGCCCAGCAGGATCGACGAGGCGATCATGATGCCGCCGGTTGCCGCCTGCTCGATGACGAGGACGGCTCCGGTTGCCAGCGTCGCCGACTGCAGGAACAGGCGGAAGCCGCGGGAGATCGCGGCAATGCGGGCGGCCGCGTCGCCGCCGCCGCGTTCGGTCGCCCGCGCGCTGGCGAGCGTCCCGCCCCACAGGCCGGCCACATGGGGCCGCATGCCCAGAGCCGTGACCGCCTCGGCCGAACGGCGGGCGGCTTCCAGCGTCGTGCTGGCCTGGCTCGCCTCGCTGGCCGCCCGGGCGAGGGGCGCGCGCGTCAGGTGATCGTTGAGGACGGCAAGAACCACCACCACCGCCACGCCCAGGACGCCGATGAGCCCGAGCGACCAGTGCAGAAGGCCCAGCACCACCAGATAGAGCGGAACCCATGGCAGGTCGACCAGCGCCAGCGGCGCGGGGCCGCCGAGAAAGCGGCGGATCGTGGCGAGATCGGTGGTAGCCCGCCCCTCGGCCCGCCCGCTGAACGCATCGGCGATCTCGCTGCGAAAGGCGGGGCCGGAAAACTGCGCCTCCAGCCGGTCGCCGAGCCGCGCCAGAACCCGGTTGCGGGCATAGTCGATCATGGCGAAGGCGACGTACAGCGCCGTCGCAATGAGGCCGAGCACCCACAGGGTGGACAGCGACCGGCTGACCAGCACCCGGTCATAGACCTGCAGCATGAACAGCGGGCCGGTGAGCATCAGGACATTGGTGACGCCGCTGAACGCCCCGACGCCGATGAGGGCCTGCCGGTTGCGGTTAAACAGGGCGTTCACGACCTCTCCGCGGCGATGGCGACGGGCCGGCGACGTTTCTTGGCGCCCCGTCATCGGCGCACACCGGCTGCGGCCCGCCGCATCGCCAGCCGCCTGAACGTGGAACCCTGCGACAACATTCCGGCCTGCCCGAAGGGCACCTGGAGGGGCCGTGCAGGTGGGCTCACGACGGAGTTCGCCACCCTGTCGAACGTATTCATCATCAAATAATCGCCGGCATTGATCTGGGCGGGCGGTGATCGGAGGCGTATTAATGCGGTAACAAAGTATTCTTACGTGTTCTTGTCCCAAGAGAGGAAGTTATATTTTATAACTTCGAGCACATGTTGAGAGGGTGCAAGAATCATCGTTCGCGGCGCATGGCGGATCGCAGCCGCCGCCGGAGTCTCTGGCAGCAGAGGGAAGCGCGCCGCGAGATCATTCCGCCCGCGAGAAGGCGCCTATTTCAGATCGGAGAACAGCTTCACTTCGGTGATGCCGACCGGGACCGTCTCGGCGCAGGGATCATAGGAAGCGGACAGCAGGATCTTGGCGCCAAAGCGCCGGATACGGAAGGTCCACTCATGGCGGACGGCGGCGTCGATGATGATATCGGTGTGGCGTTCGCTTACGCCGCTGATGAGGGCCAGATGACCGGACTCGATGTCGCGCCAGAGAGCCTCGCTCGCCTGAAGCTGCCCTGACTCGTTCACGAGATGTTTCTCGAACGCCTTGCCCTGCAGGAGGGACATGCCCGGCCACAGGGCGCGGTAGCCCCGCGAAACCGCCAGCAAGCGGATGCCGTCGAGATCATGGAGCGCCATGACGCCCGGCTGGCGTTCGGTGAACACACGTTCCAGCACGATCTCGTCCAGCTCGGAGCCGGAGAGCAGGTCGGTGATCCGTTTCATCAGTTCAGGCGAGGGCTTGTCGCGCCCGGTCTCCCAATAGGATACCGCCGCCTGGGAGACGCCCAGCATATCCGCCAGGGCGGATTGCTTGATGCCGTTCAGCCGGCGCCAGGAGCGCAGCCTCAGAGCGAAACGACTCTCCGCGTCCGACATCGACCTGACATTCCCCGCCCGGACAGGCTCCGGCTCTACCGCAGCGCAATAATGGCGGCGCGTTCCGGGCTGTCAATCGAGCCGAGCCAAGGATTCGACCCTCGGTCTCCCGAGCGGGGGGAGGATCCGCGTCTCAGGTCAGTCGGCGAGCAGCGTCCTGATCGCCGGGGGCAGGGCCGCCGGACGGTCGGGGCGCAGGCGGACGCCCATGGGCCCGGTCAGCAAAGCGGCGAGGAGGTCGGCCACCGGCTCCATCGCCGGCGCGTCGAGGCCGAGCGTGGCCAGAAACTGCGTGCCGACCCGCAGCGCCGCGCCCTGCGCCCGGGTGATATCGGGGCAGAGGCCGATGATCACGCCGCTCTCCGCCAGCGCGGCGACCAGCGCGCGCGGGGCCTCGCTGTCGGCGATGGGGATCAGCATCTGATGCGTATGGCCGTGCTCGGGGGCGATCACCGGCAGGCCGCGCGCGCGGCAGGCGCGGGCGAGCGTCGCCGTGTTGCGCCCGATACGCGCCGCATAAAGGCTGGCGTCGCGGCGCATATCGGTGAGCAGGCGCAGCAGCGGCGGCAGAAGGGCGGCATTGTAATTGGCGAGAAAGCGCGCATCGAGCAGCCGCGCCAGCGCCTCGCCCTGCGCCGGATCGCGGCCGAGGATCAGCCCGTGCGGCAGGCCGGGCAGGGTCTTGTAGGTCGAGGTGACCAGCACATCGACCCCCGCCTCCAGCGGGTTGGGGTAGGTGCCCCCCGCGATCAGCCCGGCGACATGCGAGGCGTCGAACACGGTGGTGGCGTCCACCGCCCGCGCCGCCGCCACCACGGGGGCGATGTCGTCCGCGCGGACCATGACACTGCGCCCGAGCATGACGAGGCGCGGGCGCCGCTGTTCCACCATCCGGGCGGCGCCGGTCGCATCGAGGCACAGGCCGGCGGCATCAAAAGGCAGTTCCTCGCAGGCGAGCCCGGCGAGATCCGGCGTGCCGCCGCGCCGCTGGCTCAGATGCCCGCCCTGCGCCTTGTCCGGCGCCAGCATCAGCTCGCCGGGGCGGGCGAAGGCGTGGAACACGGCGAGATTGCATAGGGTCGCGCTCGGCAGGCGCGGCTCGGCCCAGGCGGCGCCGAACAGGGCGCAGGCCTCCTGCCGCACCGCCACTTCGAACTGCGAGACCAGCTCCGTGCCCGGCTGCTCCTTGTCGAAGCTCGGTCCCATCGAGGGCATGGCGCCGAGCCCGGGGCTATAGGCGGCGAGCACCTCGGGGGAGGGAAGATTGGCACCGGCATAGAGAACCAGCCGCGCGCGCGTCAGCGTGTCGGCATGGCGGGCAGCGGCGGTGAAGAGCGTTGCGTGATCCCCGGTCATGGCACCGAGATAGCCGCTAATCGCCGCGCGGCCAATGCGGCCTTGCCACGCGGAGTGTGGCGAGCCGGCGGCGGGTTGTTATATAGCTCAGCCATGACAGACACACCCGCCGCCTCTGCCCCGCCGCCGCGCGCGCCGCTGTTCTCCCCCGAGGAGGTGGAGCGCTATGCGCGCCATCTCGTGCTCGCCGAAATCGGTGGGCCGGGCCAGCAGAAGCTGAAAAAGGCGCGGATGCTGGTGGTGGGCGCGGGCGGGCTCGGCGCCCCGGCGCTGATGTATCTCGCCGCCGCCGGGGTCGGCCATCTCACCGTCATCGACGATGACGAGGTGTCGCTGTCGAATTTGCAGCGGCAGGTGATCCACACCACCGCCGCCATCGGCCGGCGCAAGACCGAGAGCGCGGGCGATTTCGTCGCCGCGCTCAACCCGCATGTGGAATTTGAGGGGATCACGGCGCGGCTGACGGCGGCGAATGCGCTGGCGCTGGTGGGCGGGGCCGATGTGGTGATCGACGGTTCGGACAATTTTTCCACCCGCTATCTCGTCTCGGATGCCTGCGCGCTGGCGGGCCGGCCGCTCGTCTCCGCCGCGCTGGGGCGGTTTGATGCCACGGTGACGACGCTGCGCCCGCATGAGAAGGGGCCGGACGGCACCCCGAACCCGACCTATCGCTGCCTGTTCCCGGAACCGCCGCCGGCCGGGCTGGTGCCAAGCTGCGCCGAGGCCGGCATTCTCGGCGCGGTGGCCGGGGTGGCCGGCACGCTGGTGGCGCTGGAAGCGGCGCGCGCCGTGGTCGGCTTCGGCGAGGGGCTGGTCGGGCGGCTGCTGATGATCGACACCCTTACCATGCGCTTCGAGACGCTGAGCTATGGCTGGGACCCGGACAACCCGCTGACCGGCGAGAGCCCGACGATCACGGATCTGTCGCGGCACGCGGGCTGACGGGCGGCTATTTCTGCGTCGCCTCAAGGGGCGTCATCCCGGCCGAGCGCAGCGAGAGCCGGGATCGCATCCCTCTTCGCGAGGGAAGCGGCATGAGGTTCCACAATCCCGACGCAGGCACTCAACGCGGAGCAAGCAGCGCCCGATCGCGTTCGATGAGCGAGATCAGTTAGAGCATTTCACTGTTTCATGGAAACAGTGAAATGCTCTAACTCTTTCTTTTGTCGCGTTTTCTTCACGCGAACCGGTATCCACTTCGCTCGAAAACGCTCTAGGCTGATGGCGGTCAGGGAAGCAGGCCCTGGCGCTTGAAGCATTCTTCGATCTTGGTCACCACGGCCGCCGAACCTGTTAGCTGCCATTTGACCGGCCTCGCGCCGTTGATCTGGGTGGTCAGCAATTTGCCGTTCCTGAGGGCCGCGACGAAGCGATCGTCCAGCCCCGCTTCGCCCGCGCCTTCAGGGGTGAAGCCGAACTGGGCATCCACGCGGCGTCCGTCGAGCGTGATGATGCCGCCCTCAAATCCTTCCGTTTGGTCCGCAGGGACGCGCAGTTCCCAGCCATGCGTCTTCTTTTGAAGGATAAGGAAGCCGGCGGGATGGCTGATCGACCCGGCGCAGCCGACAAAATCCGGCCCCGCAATCAGCGAGACGACCTCCCATCCGCGCGTGGAGCCATAGGGCACCATCTCCAGATCGGCTGTCGTCTGGGAGGCAGGGTCCGCCGGCTCGGCGCCGGCATTCATGCCGGGCTCGTCGGCGACGGGCTCGCAGGAGAACTCCTCGACGCCAATGAAAAGCTTCGGCCCGTCGCCTTCCGGCCAGAACTGCAGTTCGCGGCCGGGATTCACCCAGGCGCCCTTGCCATCGGGCACGAGCGGCGCGCTGAAGGTGCCATGAAAGTTGCCACTGCTGTTCTCGGGATGGGTCTCGACGACAAGGCCGAGATCGCCGCCGCATTTGTAGAGAAGTTCGCCTTCCGCCCGCGCTGATCCAGCAGCGGCCACAAGAGCAACCATAGCAAGAAGGATGTTGACCAGGCGAGTGTTCATGGAGCGACCGGGCAAAGGGGAGAGAGGGAGCGTGCGTGGGCGGCCTTCCGACGCGGCCTGGGCATCGCTCGACGTCGCCGACCCGAACGGGGACGGATCTGTCGTCGGCTTCGGCTACGGGGGCACGGAGCCGCGATCATGCACGTTCCCTGATACCGTTCAAGGGCGGTTCTGCTGGGAATCCACGCCACATGTCGACGCAGGAGCGTGGGGTCGGCGATAGGGCGGCGATGCGCTGTTCCCGTGAGGCTCCGGGCGCCCGGAACCGCTTGACCATGGCCTTGTCTGCGGTAATATAGTAGTCAATAGTTGAGAAAAGCTATTTTGAACGACCGCCCTTTTTACGCGCGCCCCTTCCTGCGGGAGAGATCATGAACAGACCTGCCCTTTTGCTGCTGGCGCTTGCCGCTTTCAGTCTTCACATGGCGCCCACACCATCCCTGGCGGGCGAGCGCGTACTGGCCACAATCGGCGGCTGGCGCGTGATTTTGAACCGCAACAATGACAACAGTTTCAACCGCTGCATCATCGAGACCAACCAGAACGGCAAGGTGCTGCGGGTCGCCCATAACGGCAAGGGGCCGGATTTCAGCCTCTCGGTCCCGGCCCAGGGTCACAGGAACGGCGACGACGTGACCGTCGGCTTCAATGACGAACAGCCGGAATATTTCCGCTTCTCGTCCGATCGGGACCGCGCCTGGATGACGATGAGCTGGGACATGTCGCAGCTTTTCGAGACAGCCCGCACCATCGAAGTCTGGATCGGCAATCGCGAGCTCAAGTGGAACCTCCGCGACACGCAAAAGGCGATCATTCGCCTGACCGATTGCGTTAACGAGAATGCACCGTGACGCGCTGAACGGCTGGCAGCGCAGGTTTGCCATCGGCGATGGGGTCCGACGCCACGGCAGCCAACCCACTCCAGCCCATCCGCCTCGCGCTGGTACTGGGCGCGACCGATCCACTCCAATGAGCCCGCAGGCCCCGCGCTCCGATTGTCATCGTGCCTGGGTCCTGCCACCGGACAAAGGCCCACCTCATGCCGAGATGCGCGCGCGGCGCGCCTTGAAGCGCGCAGGCGCCTGTCTTCTGCCGGCCCGCTTCAGAGCATCGCCGGCAGAACCCGGTCGGGCGGGCGGTGGCCGTCCATGAACGCCTTGATGTTCACGATCACCTTCTCGCCGGTGTCCACGCGGGCCTCCACCGTGGCCGAGCCCATATGCGGCAGCAGCACCACCTTGCCGGCGCGGGCGAGCTTGAGCAGCTTCGGGCTCACCGCCGGCTCGCGCTCGAACACGTCGAGCCCGGCGCCGGCGATCTCCCCCTGTTCGATCATGCGGATCAGCGCATGCTCGTCGATCACCTCGCCGCGCGCGGTGTTGACGATATAGGCGTCGCGCCGCACCAGCTTCAGCCGGCGGGCGGAGAGCAGGTGGAAAGTGGCCGGCGTGTGCGGGCAGTTGATGGAGAGAATGTCCATCCGCGCCAGCATCTGGTCGAGGCTGTCCCAATAGGTGGCTTCCAGATCTTCCTCGATCTGCGCGGGGAGCGGCCGGCGGTTGTGATAATGGATCTGCAGGCCGAAGGCGCGGGCGCGGCGCGCCACCGCCTGGCCGATGCGCCCCATGCCGATGATGCCGAGCCGCTTGCCCCAGATGCGGTGGCCGAGCATCCAGGTGGGCGACCAGCCGGGCCAGGCGCCGTCATCGCTGGTGATGAGCGCCGCACCTTCGGTGAGCCGGCGCGGCACGGCGAGAATCAGCGCCATGGTCATGTCGGCCGTGTCCTCGGTGAGGACGCCGGGCGTGTTGGTGATGGTGATGCCGCGATTCGTGGCGGCGGTGACATCAATATGGTCGACGCCATTGCCGAAATTGGCGATCAGCTTGAGGTTCGGCCCCGCCGCCTCGATGACGCGGGCGTCGATGCGGTCGCAAATGGCCGGCACCAGCACATCGGCGGTGGCCACCGCCTCGGCCAGAGCGGCCGGGGTCATCGGCACGTCGTCGACATTGAGCCGCGCATCGAACAATTCGCGCATGCGGGTTTCGATCTTGTCGGGCAGCTTTCGCGTCACGACGACCAGCGGCTTCCTGCGGGCCATGTTGCTCCCCGTACAAATCACCGTGCGGTCAAGCTCCCGTTAACGCTACGGGCCCCACACTCGCGCCAAACCGGGCGAGGCGTTCCTTAGCAGACGGGTTGGCGAAACACAAAAAGGCACCGATTCGCGGTGCAGGCGTGTGAGGCCCACCGCGCTGCGGACGGCACCGCCCGATGGCGAAGGATTATTGAGACGATGCGTGACAACAAGCTTCGAGGCCGAACGAAGCTGCGGATGACGACTGCCGTGCTGGCCTGTCTGGCGTCACTGGCCTCACTGTCCACCTCACTGCACTCTCCGGCCATGGCCCAGGAAGCCGCGCCGGCCGATGCGTCGGGGCCGGTGGGGCGTACCAGTGGCCTGCCCGTGCCCCGCTTCGTCAGCCTCAAGGCCGACAAGGTGAATGTGCGCTCGGGCCCCACCCGCGACCATGGCGTCGCCTGGGTGTTCACCCGAGCTGGGCTTCCCGTTGAAATCACTGCTGAATTTGAGAACTGGCGGCGCATTCGCGACGCTGACGGGGCCGAGGGCTGGGTGTACCATTCCATGCTGTCGGGCCGGCGCACCGCCCTCGTCACCCCGTGGAAGGCGGGCGAGGAAGTCTCGCTATACGCCGAACCGTCCACCACATCGGCGGTGCGCGCCCGCCTGGAAGCGGGAGTGCTCGGAAAAGTCGAGCATTGCGACGGCAAATGGTGCCGCTTTTACGACAATGGCTTCGACGGTTTCATTGAGCAGGTGCGCCTCTGGGGCGTCTATCCCGGCGAGAAATTGGAGTAGGGGCAAGGCGTTAGGCATTGCCGCCTTAGGCGAAGCGCCGCGCGCCCGCCACGCACAGCACGACGAGAGCGGTGGCGGCAATCATCGTCCACGACACCTGCTCGCCCACCAGAAGCCCCGCCAATGCCAGCCCGAGGAAAGGCTGAAGCAATTGTAGCTGGCCCACCGCCGCGATGCCGCCCAGCGCGAGGCCGCGATACCAGAAGACGAAGCCGACCAGCATGCTGAACACCGAGACATAGGCGAGGCCGGCCCAGGCGCCGGCACTGACCGGCGCCAGCGTGTCCGGCCGCGTCGCCACCGCGAGAGCCAGCATCGGCGGCAGGGCGAGCAGCAGCGCCCAGGAAATCACCTGCCAGCCACCGAGGTGGCGCGACAGCCGCGCTCCCTCGGCATAGCCGAGCCCGCAGAGCAGCACCGCGCCGACCATCAGCAGATCACCCGTCACCGAACTCGGCACGCCATTGCCGGCGGCGAAGCCGGCAACGGTGGCGGCGCCGACCACCGAGAACAGCCAGAAGGCGGGCTTCGGCCGCTCGCCGCCGTGCAGCACGCCGAACAGGGCGGTGGCGAGCGGCAGCAACCCGATGAAGACGATGGAGCGCGCGGCTGTGATGTGCTGCAGCGCCAGTGCCGTGAGCAGGGGAAAGCCGACCACCACCCCGCCCGCGACCACGGCGAGGGGACCGGCATCCGCCCGCGCCGGGCGTTGCTGCGGCAGCAGGAACAGCAGCCCCGCTCCCAGAAGCGCGGCGATGACCGCCCGCGCCGAGGTGAGGAACAGCGGCGTGAAGCCGGCGACCGCCACCCGTGTCGCCGGCAGCGAGCCGCTGAAGATGATCACGCCGATCAGGCCGCTCCACCAGCCCTTTGCCATCGCATTCTCCCCTGTTGCGCCTTGGCTTAGGCGCCTGGGACTGGCGGGAACAGGGACGGTTGCGTAGGGTGGCGCCGAACAGTGAGGCCATACGGAGCCATACAGTTGACCGCGCGCGAGCCTGACCCAGCGCCGCCTCCGGGGCGCACCGATGGCGTGCGGCTGGCGATACGACGCCTCATCGCCAGCCAGGCGCTGCTGCCCGGCGACAAGCTGCCGTCCATCCGTCAGCTGGCGCGCGAGCGGGCGGTTTCACCCTCGACCGTCGCGGAAGCCTATGATCGGCTCGCCGCCGAAGGGCTGATCCGCCCCCGGCCGGGTGCGGGCTTCTATGTCGCGGCGGCGCTTCCGCCGGCGGTCAGCGAGGTTTCGGCGCCGACGACGCGCGCCGTCGATCCCTTCTGGGTGTCGCGCCAGTCGCTCGACGCTGCGCGCGGGACGCTGCGGCCCGGCTGCGGCTGGCTGCCGCCGGACTGGATGCCGCTCGCCGCTATCCGCCGCGCCCTGCGGGCGGCGGCGAAGACCGATGAGGCGACGCTGCTGGAATATGGCTCGACCCGCGGCTCGCTGGCGCTGCGCCGGCTGCTGGTGCGCGGCCTCGCCGGCGAGGGGATCGCGGCGGGCCCCGAGAACCTGCTGCTGACCAGTTCCGGCACCCAGGCGATCGACCTGATCTGCCGCCATGTTGTGCGTCCCGGCGACACGGTGCTGGTCGACGATCCCTGCTATTTCAATTTCCGCGCGCTGCTGCAAGCGCATGCGGTGCGGATCGTCGGGGTGCCCTATACGCCCGCTGGCCCCGATGTCGCGGCGTTCGAGGCGGCACTGGCGGCACACCGGCCGCGCCTCTACCTCACCAATTCCGCGCTGCATAATCCGACCGGCGCGACACTTTCGCCCCACACCGCCCATCGCCTGCTGGCGGCTGCGGCGGCGCAGGATCTCATCATTGTCGAGGACGAGATCTTCGCCGATTTCGAGCCGGAACGCTCTGTGCGCCTCGCCGCGCTCGACGGGCTGAACCGGGTGATCCGCATTGGCAGCTTCTCCAAGACGCTCTCGGCGTCGATTCGCTGCGGCTACATCGCCGCGCGGCCGGAACTGGCGGAGGCGCTGGTGGACCTGCAACTCGCCACCGGCTTCGGCGGCCCGAGCCCGCTCGCCGCGGAACTCGTCTTCCGCACCCTGAGCGAGGGCGGCTATTACCGTCACCTCGGCTCCCTGCGCGGCCGGCTGGCGCGGCGGCGGCGCGAGGTTGGTGCGGAACTCGCCCGCTGCGGCCTGCAGGCCTGGACGCTGCCGCGTGGCGGTTTTTATCTCTGGTGTCGGCTGCCGGACGGGCGGGACGCTTCCGAGGTCGCGCAGCGCGCCCTGCAGCAGGGTATCGTGCTGGCGCCGGGCAACGTCTTCAGCGTCAGCCTGGCGGCGTCCGATTTCTTGCGGTTCAACGTCACCCAGACGACCCCGCCGGTACTCGACTTCCTGCAACGCGCCTGTGCCGAGCCGGCGTTTCGGCAAGCTGCGCGTTGAGCGGCATTCCGCACTATGGTACAGAAAACGTCGTTACGGGAAGTGGTTTACCATCAAGGGATCGGTTAATGGCCAGAACAACCTTGGATATCCCCGTGTCGTTGAAGAAGGCGCTTGATGAAGAGGCCGCGCGCAAGAAGATCAGCCGCGACTGGTTGATTTTATCCATCCTCTCCGACCATGTGGATTTGAGCGTCCACACCGTGTTTCAGGTTTCCACCTCCGGCGCTCTGGTCGCCGGCGTGTATGACAAGGAAGTAACCGTCGCAACGCTGCTCGAGCATGGCAACTTCGGCCTCGGCACTTTCGCCGGTCTCGATGGCGAGATGGTGGTGCTGGACGGGCGCGCCTATCAGGCGCAGGGTTCCGGCAAGGTGACGGAGGCGACCGCGGAGGCGGGCGCGCCCTTCGCCGTCATCACTGCTTTTTCCCCCGACGCCACGGGCAGCCTGCCCAGTGTCATCAGCTTCGCGGATCTCGAAGCCAAGTGCGACGCCCTTCGCAACTCCGACAACATTTTCTACGCGCTGCGCCTGCATGGCCACTTCCCCTACGTCAAGGCCCGCGTGGTGAACCCGCCGGCGCCGGGTACCGCGCTGGCCGAGGCGGCGAAATCGCAGAGCGAATTCGTGTTTGAGGATGTCGAAGGCACGCTGGTCGGCATCTGGTCGCCCAGCTTTGCCAGTGCCTTCAGCGTCGAGGGCTACCATTTCCACTTCATTTCCGACGACCGGCAGCATGGCGGTCATGTGCTCGACGTGCGGGCGGACACGCTCGCCTTCGCCATCGAGGCGCTCTCCGACTACCGCCTCGTCCTGCCGGAAACCGAGGCCTATCTGAAAGCTAATCTCCACAGGGACATCGCGGCGGAGCTCAACGCCGCCGAGCGCGGCCACTGACACACTCCGGGGAATATCATGTCCGATGAAACGAAACCGGCTCAGATCGGCGCCGAACTCGTCGTGCGCGCGCTGGAAGAGCGGGGGGTGACGCATGTGTTCGGCATTCCCGGCGCGAAGATCGACGCGGTGTTCAACGCGCTGGAATCCTCCAGCATCGAGACGGTGGTCTGCCGCCACGAGCAGAACGCAGCCTTCATCGCCGGCGGCATTGGCCGCATGACCGGCAAGGCCGGCATCTGCATCGCCACGTCGGGTCCCGGCGTGTCCAATCTGGTGACGGGGCTCGCCACCGCCAATAGCGAGGGCGACCCCGTGATCGCTCTTGGCGGCGCAGTGGCGGTGGCGGAGGCGGACAAGCACATCCACCAGTCCATGGATGCCATCGCGATCCTGAAGCCGGTGACGAAATACGCGATCAGCGTCGGCGCCACCGAGCAGATCGCCGAAGTCATGGGCAATGCGTTCCGCGCGGCGGAGAGCGGGCGGGCCGGGGCGAGCTATGTGAATTTGCCGATGGATGTGATGAGGGCCCCCGCTCCGCAGTCGCCGGTCGCGCCGCCGCGCTTTTCCGGCCCCGGCCCGGCTGACCCGGCCGGCATCGCCGAGGCAGCGCGGCTGATCAATGCCGCCGCCAATCCGGTGGTCCTGCTCGGTATGCTGGCCAGCCGGCCGGATGCCGCCGCCGCGCTGCAACCTTTCCTGACCAAGGGCAATCTGCCCGTGGTCGGCACGTTCCAGGCAGCCGGCGCGGTCGGCGCCTCGCTGTTCGAGAATTTCGGCGGCCGGGTCGGCCAGTTGCACAACCAGCCGGGCGACGAACTGCTCGACGCCGCCGATCTCATCATCACCATCGGCTATGATCCGGTTGAATACTGGCCGCCGGAATGGAACCGCGGCAAGACGCGCCGGATCGTCCATGTCGACGTGCTGCCTGCGACGCTCGATGCCGACTACCAGCCTTATGTCGAACTTGTCGGTGACATCGCGCTGACGTTGCAGGCGCTGACCGCCGGCCTCGCCCGTCACGGCAAGCCGGCCCTCTCGGCGGCGATGCTGCACCGGATCGACACTGAGCGGCGCCTGCTCGCGGAAGGTGCCGCCAGGCGCGGCGGCGTGCCGATCCATCCGCTGCGGCTTGTGCATGACCTGCAGCAGTTCCTCAGCGACGACGTCACCGTCTGCCTCGACATGGGCTCGTTCCATCTGTGGATCGCGCGCTACATGTACAGTTTCCGCCCGCGCCAGATCCTGATCACCAACGGCCAGCAGACGCTCGGCGTCGCGCTGCCTTGGGCGATCGCCGCCTCGCTGGTGCGGCCGAGCGAGAAGGTGCTCTCCATTTCCGGCGATGGCGGTTTCCTGTTCTCGGCGATGGAACTGGAGACGGCGGTGCGTCTTGGCACCAACATCGTCCACATGGTCTGGATCGACGGCGCCTACGACATGGTGAAGGTGCAGGAAGAGCTGAAATACGGGCGCGGCTCGGGCGTCCAATTCGGGCCGGTCGACTATGTCCGATATGCCGAGGCTTTCGGGGCGACGGGGGTGATGATCACCTCGGCCGATGACATCCTCCCCGTTCTGCGCAAGGCGTTCGAGACCCCTGGCCCGGTGATCATCGGCGTGCATGTGGATTACCGCGACAACGTGAAGCTGTTCGAGCAGGCGCGCGAAAACGCCTTCCACTGAGCCGAAGCCCGGCGCCCGGCCGGGGGCGGCGGCCCGCGTCGCTCTCCGCCTGCGCCGTCGCCCGCTGGCGCAGGCACCCCGATGCCGACAAACCGTCCTATCCGGCAGAGAGCGCGGGACCTTTCAAAACGAAAAAACGCCGAAACCCTTTGGTTTCAGCGGCTTTTCGGTAGTCTCAGGACCGTCTTGGACGGTCAATTGGTGCCCAGGAGAGGACCGAGCGGCGACGCACGAGAAGCTTTGAAGGATAAGGCTTTCAGGCAGGCCCGTCCAGCGATTGTTACACATATCTGTAGCGCAGCGGCTTCTCGCCTTCTCTGCCGACGCTACGCATATGCAGAGTTTAAAGCTGTTGCGGCGCAACCCGGCGTCACCATAATGGCGGGCGCAATGCGAACAGGAGATTGCGCATGAAAACCGCCAGCACATCGCCCAGCGCCGCCGCTGCTCCCTCCCTCCCGACGAACGACGCCGAGGCCATCGACTTCGCGCTCCGACATGTGGAGGGATGGGAGGTCGCCACCTTCTTGGCCGATTGGCGCGAACGCCGGAACATGGCCGCATGGCTCCCGCAAGCAGACGCCGAGGCGTAGGGGAATCGGGACCGGCTAGAAGTTAGGCGTCCTCTTGAACCCGGCCAGCCGCTTTTTCCAGTTGCGATGCGCCGACCGTTATGCCGGCAGTTGCTGGGCGAACCTGCATGGAATCATATGCACTACAAGAAAATCAGGGCCAGCCATCGAGGTAGCGATATTAGCCCTCTGACTCGACGCCACCTCTTTGCCAAGCGGCAGCAGGAGAAGGCACTGGAGGAGCGTCTCGCCCCTGCAATCAAAAGGGCAGTAAAAGAGGGCCGTTGCTCCGCGCTCATTATGCCGACCGAGGGGCGATCCACGCCCTATAGGGATACTCCGGCGACTGAAGGGGGCTTGTGCGGGGAGGCGGTCTTCAAGAGGGGATACTGCCGGGCACACTTTGACACCCACGTTCTCTACCTACGAAGGCGGAAATCGGGGCGGGCCGGCAGGGGGATTACTTGCCGCCCCTTTCGGGCCGATGAAATACCCTGCGGGGTCATGAGCGAGGCCCAGATTGGCCTAATGGCGGACCTGTGCCGTCTACCCATAGGCACACCGTTGAACGATTGCATTGCCCGGCTGAATGCTGTGGACACGGCGAACCCGCTACCGAACCTAAAGCCACGGGCGAAGTCTGATCAAATTAAATCAAGGACTTAAGTGGCCCGGTACGTATTGAAAGGAAGTAAGCGCCCAAACCGCCTCGGCTGGGATTCAGCAATGACCTGTGGCGCGGAGGGCTGATGCTGTTCCATGGCCCTGCTCCCTGCGGCGACCACGGGGGGCTGCTCCTTCTGCTCCATGGTGGTGCTCCTCCGGTATCCATGTGGGGAGGCCGGGCCGTCCGCCATGGCCGCCCGCATTGCCGAAGGTCGATCTCTCCTCAAGTCTCTACGGCGCAATACTTTTTCGCATGACACAACGCAGTTGCAGATAAATAGCCTCCTTCTTGAAATCAGCATAACGCTGGCCTCATGCAGGAGCCCCGATGCGGCGACATTGGGTGATGCCCGCGAGACACTGAATCAGTGCCGTCACCCGGTCCCCCGATGCACCTCGCGCGGCCACTCCAAGGCACCCTGTCGACCATCCACGGCACCCGTGCGAGACCCATACGGAAGCGGCCACTATGGCTAAGCCGCTGCCAACTTTGTCCTTTCGGGCTGCTCACTAGCGGCCGTTGACGTCGGCGGGGCGCATCCGCCCGCACCCCTATCACCACGAAGCTTCTCCCCTTTCTGCCTGCCATGGGTGCCCATCAGAAGAACCAGGAGCGGCGGCAGACGCAGCAACCCGGCGGTCAAAAGATACTGGACGCCTTGCGGCCCAATTAGCGGCCATGCCGGGGGGAGCCGTTCGGCGCCTCCTCCGCATTCCCAATCCGACAACCCGGAGCAACCCCTATGCAATTTTTCAGGCAGGATCACCCATGACCATTTACCCCCCAAGCCGACCGGCTGGCGGGGCAGGGGAGGAGCGCCGAGGCGACTTCACGTCGGTCTTCATAGATCCTTGGCTCACCTGTCAGGGCGATACGCTGAAGACGCTCACAGATACCATCATGTCCCGCCTCTCAGCCGCCGCGCCCCGTTCTCCCGGCACCCGCGCCGCCCGCCGCGATGCACTGGCCCGGAAGGAGCTTGCCGTCTCTAGCCTTGTGGCGAATCTTGCCGCCGTCGCTCTCAGCCCCCACGCCGCGCCCTCCACCCGCCTAGGAGTATCCACCGCCAAGATCAAGGCCACGAGATATGACCGCGCGGATTACCCGAGGCGCATCCTTGCGGAGACCCTCGCGGCATTGGAGACGATGGGAGTCCTGAAACGGTACCCATATCTCTACAAGCAGTTCGCCACCACGGTGGAGCCCACGGAGGCGTTCAAGGCAGACTTGGAGCGTCATGGTGTCCGCCTCCGGGACATCGGCCGGGAACTGGGTGGCGAGGCGGTATGGCTCAATGCCCGCACCGGGGAGGCTCCCTTTGGGAGCAACCCCATGCCCAAGGCGCTGATGCCGTACAGCGACACGGAGGAGACCATGCGCCTCCGCTCCGAGGTCCAGCGGCTCAATGCCTTCCTCAACGACTCCGCCATGACGTTCGACGGGGAGCCTCAAGTGCCGGTGGCCCTCCGGCGGACGTTCCTCCTCCGCTCTCCTCAAGACGCCCCCGCGTTCAACCTCAATGGCCGCTTGGTTGGAGGCTGGTGGCAGAACCTGAAGTCTACCGAGCGGCACCGCATCGCCATCGCGGGGGAGCCCATCGCGGACCTCGATTATA
Source organism: Ancylobacter sp. IITR112 (assembly GCF_041415945.1). Taxonomy (NCBI): domain Bacteria; kingdom Pseudomonadati; phylum Pseudomonadota; class Alphaproteobacteria; order Hyphomicrobiales; family Xanthobacteraceae; genus Ancylobacter; species Ancylobacter sp. IITR112. The sequence continues at coordinate 110,187 of NZ_JBGCUS010000001.1, forward strand.
GCTCCTGCTTTGCCATGCTGGCGTATCTCAGGGTCACTGGCAGCATCCCCAATAGCGACGCCTATGACATCCCCGGACTGGAGGAGCACCGCCAAGGCGCCAAGCTGGGGCTCCTCTCGCTCCTCTCGCGCTCCACCGAGATGCGCCGGCTGGCGCCGGAGCTTAAGGCCGCGCTGCCTGAGGGGTGGAATGCCCAGCGTTTGCATGAGGCGATGGCCCGGCGGCATCCTGCCATTGCGGGCTGCTTTGGGACGGATATCGGGGTGGAGCTTATGGCCGATGAGAGCCGGCTGCTTATGGCGGTGCTCCTCGAATTGGAGCGGCGGGGCGTTTCGGCCCAAGGGCTCCACGATGGCCTTCAGGTCCGCATATCCGATCGAGAGGAGGCCATGGAGGTCATGCAGGTCGTATCGGCGCGGGAACTTGGGCAGGCGCTCCCCGTGCGGGAGAAGGCCGTAAGGCGGCCCGCTGTTGGCGCGGCGTGATGGAGGACATGGAAAAGGGCCAGACGTTTGCCCCGTCTGACCCTTCCCATTTGGCTGTAGCTTGAAGGCCGGACCATCGCGGCTGCAATCATCAGGCGTGAAGCATTATACTCGACAGAATCGCAGACCTACAAGTTAAAATGCCATCGCCTCGGGATTTTTCTGCTAACCGGCCACTAATGGGGGAAGGAGGCTCTAGGTGGGGGCTTTAGGTAACAAGGTGGAGGTCTGGTCTTCGACCATCATCGACCTCTTATTGCACCTAGAGGGGGCGAGAGGTGTCCCGGCCTATAGTGCTCAAGGTCACTGAGTAGATACCGGATAACTCTGTGTGTCCTCCTTGAGCGGGAGGGAGAGCGGATGAATATCCCCCTCCACCCCAAGTTCCTCCTCTCAGTCACCCTCTCGACTACAGGCCGGCCCATCCCATCGGGCTCCCCGCCATCGCCGCCCCGCCTTCGGCCCCCTCCAGCACCGCCACCATGCCGGCCTCGCGCTCTCCCGCCGCATTCTCCCATCGCCGCCAATGGGTCTCCGCCTCAGGCGCCCGCCTCGCGGTGCCTGTAAGTGCGCCCATGCGGTGGAGCATCGGGGCCGCGCGTGCCGTCAGCATCACGCAGCCCGGCGGTCTCCGGAAGAGATGCCGAAACCGCACACAACCCGGAAGGAAGCCATGAAGCTCCTCCGGTCTCCTATGAAGGATCAAGGATCAATGAACGAAAGAAACCCTCAGGTCTCCCACGAGGTTACCGCCGAGATTGCCCGTGAGTTCCTTGCGTATAACCCGGAGACGGGCGTCATGCTTTGGCAGGTGCGAGCCCGAAAGTGGTTCACGTCTGACGCCGAGCATCGGAGTTGGAACAGCAGGTACGCCGGGAGGCAGGCCGGTACGCTGAAATCGGACACGGGTTACCGGGGAGTTCGCATATTCGGGCGCCGCTACCCCGAGCACCGCCTCGCGTGGCTGATCCAGAAGGGGGCATGGCCCACGACAGAACTGGACCACATCAACCACCGCCGCGATGACAACCGATGGAAAAACCTTCGTCCTGTCACGTCCTCGGAAAACCGGCAGAACTTGGGGCGTCGCCGCAATGGTCGCCTTCTGCCGTTGGGAGTTGACCGGCCCCGCGCCAGAGGCCGCTTTCGGGCAGGGATCACCGTGGAGGGCGTAAGGCTGCACCTTGGTCGGTTCGACACCGAGGAGGAGGCTGTCAGGGCGCGTGAGGTGGCGGAGATCGCCGCCGGCTATCACCCGAACCACGGTCGCGATGTTGTCGAGGGCGAGGAGCCACCCATTCGGATCGTGGTGCAGCTCGACTACTGACCCAGCCGCCTCCAGAGCCGCGCATTTCGGCATCCCGGATTGCCCCACGGGTGCCTCAAGCGAATTCTCGAACATACGTGGCAATTGGCAGCTTTCCCCCAGGTGGGTGGGTGGAGGGTGCCCGTGGTCTTTGCGTGAGGCTTCCGCCCGCTGGCCTGCCTGCCGGGGCCCCCTCGGCGTTTCCTTGGCGCGAAATAACACCCACAACCAACGTTGACATTAGATAATTGACGAAGGAGAATCATCGGCAGGGCACATGAAGGGAAGCCGCGACGTGAAACGCTATGTCATCTACACGCGAGTGAGCACCGAGGATCAAGGAAAGAGCGGCCTCGGGCTGGAGGCGCAACGTAGAGACATAGACATCTTCCTCGCCAACTTCTCGGAGGAGCCTTGGGAGGTCATCGGGGAATTTCAGGACATACTCTCAGGCAAGAGCGATGACCGCCCGCAATTGGCCACTGCCCTGAAGCTGGTGCGGGAGACTGGCGCGGAGCTTCTCATCGCCAAGCTGGACCGCTTGAGCCGCAAGGTCTCCTTCATCGCCAGCATCATGGACGACAAGCGGGTGCGGCTCCGGGTGGCCTCCATGCCTTTCGCGGATAACTTCCAGCTTCATATCTACGCGGCGCTGGCGGAACAGGAGCGCGACTTCATCTCCAAGCGCACCAAGGCCGCTCTCGCCATCGCTAAGGAGAAGGGGAGGCAGCTTGGAGGTCTCCGGGACGCCACCATGAAGCGCAACGCGGCCATTCAGGAGAAGGCGGCGGCGGAGGCCCGGAAGGTCATGCAGATCGTTGGTCCCCTGCGCCAGTCAGGCCAGACCCTCGCCAGCATCGCCGGGACGCTCAATGACATGCAGGTGGCGACATCGCGCGGCGGCCAATGGACGGCCATGCAGGTTAAGCGGGTGCTGGAACGGTCTAGTGCGCTATGATATTCTGCGCTTAGAAGAATGCACTCACGGAGAAACTAGCGATTCTTTCGTTCACGTGCTGCCTGTGCCCTGCGCTGCTTGCGATTCCCATAAAATCCTTGATTAGCTCGTGTTTTGGTGGGCGAGGTTAGGGGGAATTCCGCGCTGTGATGGTTCTTTTCTTGGACATTTCTCATAATGCCAAGTTCCTCGCAGTCTCTTTGGGCGTTCTGGCGGTCAATTTCCGTCCATTCCGATTGTATTCCATATATTATGTCCTCCGAAGCTCCCCGCCCTTGACCTGGAGGTTCCATTGCTATGCCGATAATTCTCTGCATGCTTGGGTACTTCATCAGAAATGACTGGGCATATGTCTTAAGGTAATGCGTCCGCATCAGCCTATATTTTTCATACCCGCCTGTCTCATCCATCCAGTCTTTGTATTTAAGTGTAAGGAAGAAGAACCCCGTCTCGTGGCGGGGCGAGCCTTCCGGGGATATCATAGCTCGAAAGAATGAGTCGCCATGACGGCCTCTCTCTAAGGCACCAAGTATCGCTTCACTATGGCTTCGCCGGAGAAAGCGATTCTGTAAAGCCATATGTCTGACAGCAATCTCGCTTTCGGTTAGAGAGTATTCAAATCCAGGAAGAACAATAGATGTTCCTCCCAACATATGATTTGTGAAGGTCTCAATCAAACGATCCCAAACATATGAATTTTCATTTGCTTTAGATCGTGCCGAGTACTCGGGGCTCGATATGTAGGACTGATAGTGCCCTGGCCCTATGGCTAGAATGTCACCGTCTTTCCATATGGGGCCATTTGGTGGGGTGAAGTCGTGCTCGCCATTTTCGTTCATTCGAACTGCATAATAGGCGAGTAAGTCTTCTTCTCCATGAGCCAATCCAAGGTGCCCGGATCGTATGAAAGCTGATCGCTTATCTAAATATTCAGTGAAGTCGGAAATTGTATCAAGTTCATTCATTACAATATCAAGTGCAGTTTCGTCAAAAACATGCACAAAATCGCCACTAGGGTCAATATCTCCCACGGTAAAGGGAGAGTAGGTCTGTGACTCGGGTCGACAATGATCCTCTCCTTTGATGGACGGATCAATAATAAGCGTCCCAAGGCCGCCTTCAAAAAAGCCACGACAGGCTTCGGCAGCTCCTCGTGCAACGACGACTCGGTGAAAGCGGCGATTTTCCAGAGATGGAAGATTAAGTGGAAATTTTTCTTTGCACTCACGATCAAGAAATATACGATCTGGAAAATCTTTGATCCATCGTTCGGCGCCCTTTAGCTGAGATGCTGCCGCTAATACAGCCTTTCGAAACCACCGTGGCCACGCAACATTGAGATTTGCATTTGGCCAAGTTATATTTTTCTCGGAAAACACAATAATGTGTGGTTCACATACAACAAGAAGATCGCACAGCTCTTTACCTTCGCCATTTCCAGATAGTTTTTGCGCTCGAAATGGATTTGGATAAGACCATAGATTCAAGAAGGTTCTATCTGATAATTTTGCTAGGTAACGCTCCGACGGAGTGGATCCGGTAGACCGTATTATTGCAGGTCGCAACTGCTCGAAATGATCGGAAATGTTTACCGGTTTTTTGATCATTTTTGATGTCATGAGTTTGATGTTGCGTCAAATATTTAAGATTCGTGGTGAATTATATTGTAAATATTGATGAATATTTTTATTTATAAAACTATCGTGCTATAATATTTTATATTAGACGCATGGATATCCCCACAGGCAGGCCCGTTGGACGCGGTCAGTCGACGGAATGAATTCCGCTTTGCCCACTATAGCAATTTATGAAGCGGTAAGCTGCTGCGAATTCGAAGAGGCGCCAGCAGGGCGCGTTCGCGGGGAATACTATTCCGTCAAGCGGGAGTGACGCTCCGGCAGTTTGGTGACGAACCAGGGGAACCGCTCCAGCGCCGCCGCCATGGCCTTGATCGTCACGCCGCCATAGGTCTCGCCTTCCGTGCGGGGTGCGTGGCCCTGTATGGCGTCCAGCGTCCGCTGCTCAATGCCGGCATCGCCACCCAGCGCCTTGAAGGTGTGGCGCCAGCCGTGATTGGGCTGGACGTTCGGGTCTGTCACGACCTTGCGCACTTCCTCGGTGATGATCTTTTTGGCGTAGCGCCACGAAGCTCGCTCGGTGCCGGACCACATGAACAGGAAGCCGGCCGGCGCCGACTGGACGAACTCCACGAAACCAAGCTCCACGAGGTGCGGATGCAGCGGGACGGTTCGCATTTGACCGCCCTTCACCGTGACGGCCTCAGGCGTGATGGAGATCACCCATTGCCCAGCTTCCTGCCGGACATCCTGCTTGCGTAGCTGGACCATCTCCCCGACCCGCGCCCCGGTATAGGCACAGAGCCACGGAACCCACCGCCGGAGGGCGAACCGCTGCGCCGGCTCCCCGTCTTCCCTTTTGGCGTTGAGGGCGGGAGAGAGGATCGCGCTCGCCTCCTCCTCCGTGAACCACGGTTGCCTGACTTTCTGCTTCCGCGCCGACTTCATGGACACCTTCTCGGCGGGGTTGCTGGCGAGCTTCAAATTGACGACGGCCCACCCGAACACGCTCTTGAGACCCGCGAGGTAGCTGTCTTTGATGGTCTTGGCGCTCAGCGGCTTGCCCGTGGCCGGGCTCGGCGTGGACACCATGTGATCTTTGAACCGCACGATATCCTCGGCGGTCACCTTCGCGGCGTCATCATGCCCGAGGAAGGCGATAAGGCGCTCCAGAGCGGTGCTGTAGCCGTCCTTGGTGCTTACCGACCGGCCGGCGCGTTCCGCCTCCCGCCACCACTCCGCAAAGAGGCCACGCATGGACACGGCCGGCGCCGCTTTCGGGGGCTTGGAGGGCTTGGGGGGAGGGGCGGGCGGTTGCCATTCGGGGAAGCGCTTGGCCTTCGGGTCTTCGCTGTAGTCGCCTTCCGCCATCCGGGCGCTGGCCTCCAGCCCGTCCGCAAGCGCCTTGATGAACTCGCCAAGAAGCAGGCGGCGAGACGGTTCATCGACGGAGGGAATGCCGTTGCGCAGCAAGATGCGATTCACCAGCGGGCCAACTTCGCGCTCCCGGTCCTCGGGCGCTGCCGCAAGGAGCTTTTCGGCGGCACGGCGACGGCCGGCGGCTTGCTCCTCCGGGTCTATGCCGTGCTCACGCACGAGGGTGCCATCGGCCTCGGCTTGGATCGTGATGGATTTGGAGGTCTCCAACTCCTCCGCCCACGCGCGGTAGACTTCGCCGGACAACGCGACGCTCTGCTTATGCGAGAGCGTGGCGGGCACCGCCGCTCGCAGGCCCGCATAGATGCCCTCCAGATGGGCGATAATGGTCGCCTGCCGGCGTTTCGCCTCGCTGGGGTCGAATGTGCGTAGGGAGACCCGAATGGCCTGTGCGCTCCCCGATATGGAGACGGGCACGAAGTCAGCGCCTAGCGGCACCTCCAGCGTCACGCCGACCAGTCGCGGCCGAACGTCCGCCGGGATTCGCTGGACGAATTGGTGATTGGAAGAATTTTTGCGCTTCATCGGCGCCACAAGCCAAAGACCCATCGTTGCACACCGTTGTTACACAGTGCGACACCGACAGGACCTTGAAAAGGCTTGACCTTTTGATACCGCAAAATTCTGCGGTATGCTGGTGCCCAGGAGAGGACTCGAACCTCCACGGTGTTACCCACTGGTACCTGAAACCAGCGCGTCTACCAATTCCGCCACCTGGGCATGTGCCTTGCGGCACGGCGGCGAGAGATAGTCGGGTGGGCTCCCTCTTGTCAACGCACCTTTCGCGCAAGACGGCATCAAGCGGTGGAAATCTCGCCGGGGTGATTGTCGGGCGCGCAGCCGCGCCGCCCGCCATCGGCTTCCGGCCTGCCGCTGCAGCCTCCGCGTCCGGTGCCGCCGGCGCCGCGTCGCTGCCGAAGGGCGCGCACAGACCGCCGGGACGAGCTGGTCCTGTGGCCCGCCTTGACGTGCCGGTGCCGTATGCGCGCAAAAGCCCGGCCGGTCGGCGCGCACGGGTGCTGGACGCTGCCGCAGCGGCGCGCTAATCGTCGTGGCATGCCAATGCCGGGCCGGGAGACGTGACATGGTCGACACCACGAAGGAACTGCCTCTGGAGAGCGAGGCCGAGCTGGCCCGGCGCCCGGCGCCCATGGAGCGGCTTGTCACGATCTATGGCGGCTCCGGCTTCATCGGCCGCCATGTCGTGCGCGCGCTGGCGCGGCTCGGCTGGCGGGTGCGCGTCGCGGTGCGCCGGCCGGATCTTGCCGGCCATCTGCAGCCGCTCGGCGCGGTTGGGCAGATTGTCCCCGTCCAGGCCAATCTGCGCTACCCCGCCTCGGTGCTGCGCGCGGCGGAAGGGGCGGAGGTGGTGATCAACCTCGTCGGCGTGCTGCATGAGAGCGGTCGCCAGAGCTTCGAGGCGGTGCACAGCTTCGGCGCGCGGCAAGTGGCGCTGGCGGCGCGCGAGGTCGGCGCGCGGCTGGTCCACATGTCCGCCATCGGCGCCTCGGGTGACTCGGAGGCGCTCTATGCCCGCAGCAAGGCGGCGGGCGAGGCGGCAGCGCTGGAGGTGGTGCCGGGCGCGGTGGTGATGCGCCCCTCCATCGTGTTCGGGCCGGAGGACGATTTCTTCAACCGCTTCGCCGCCATGGCGCGGCTTTCCCCGGCTCTGCCGCTGATCGGTGGCGGCGGCACCCGTTTCCAGCCGGTCTTTGTCGGCGATGTCGCCGAAGCCTTCGCCCGCGCGGTGGACGAGAAGGCGCGGCCGGGCACGGTGTATGAGCTCGGCGGTCCGGAAGTCATGACCTTCAAGCAGTTGATGGAGCTGCTGCTGGCCGAGATCGACCGCAAGCGCCTGCTGCTGCCGATGCCGGCCGGGCTTGCCGCCTTCAACGCCCGCTTCCTTGAACTGTTGCCGAACCCGCTGCTCACCCGCGACCAGGTCCGTCTCCTGGGCTACGACAATGTGGTCTCCGAAGCCGCCAAGGCGGAAGGGCGAACCCTGGAAGGGCTCGGCATCACGCCGACCGCGCTCGGCGCCATCCTGCCCGGCTATCTCTGGCGCTACCGCAAGGCCGGCCAGTTCTCGCGGCCGGAAGCTGCCTGAGCGCACGCGCCTTCACACAGAACAGCCGCCGGCGTGGTCGCGCCGGCGGCTTTTTTGTGCCCTGCGCCTCAGCCCACCAGCGCCAGCGCCACCAGACCGACGCCACCGACGCCGATGCGCCACCAGCCGAAGGGCGCGAAGCCGTGGCGGGAGACGAAGGCGATGAGCCCGCGCACAACGGCGAGCGCGGCGATGAAGGCGGCGACGAAGCCCACCAGGATGATGGTCATGTCGTCTGCGTTCAGCGCGTCGCGATTCTTGTAGAGGTCATAGGCAAAGGCGCCGGTCATGGTCGGCAGCGCGAGGAAGAAGGAGAATTCCGCCGCCGCCGGCTTGCTGGCGCCGAGCAGCAGCCCGCCGACAATGGTGGAGCCGGAGCGCGACACGCCGGGGATCATGGCGAGGCACTGGATGAAGCCGATCTTCAGCGCCAGAAGCGGCGGAAAGGCCATGGCGTCGGTGTGAACGGGCCGCATCTTCAGCGTGTCGACCCAGAGCAGCACAATGCCGCCGAGGATCAGCATGATGCAGATCAGAGCCGGGGTTTCGAACAGCACGCTTTTGATGAAGCCATGGGCGAGGGCACCGATCACTGCCGCAGGCAGGAAGGCGATGAGGATGCCAATGACGAAATTGCGCGAGCGCGGGCTCGTCGGCAGGGTGATCAGCACATCGAGGAAGCGGCGGAAATAGACCACGAGCAGCGCGAGGATGGCGCCGAGCTGGATGACGACTTCAAACACTTTTCCCTCGCTTTCGAAGCCGAGGAAATGCCCTGCCAGCAGGATGTGGCCGGTGGAGGAGACGGGCAGGAACTCGGTAAAGCCTTCCAGAAGGCCGAGAAGGAAGGCTTCGAGCAGAGTGCCGAACGACATGGGGCTGATCCGTAGGGAGAGGGGCGCGAGACAGGCAATGCGCGGGCGGTGGCGCGGGCGGTGGGCGGCGCCGGGGCGGCGCGGGCGCATCCTGTCCGCTTCGCGTCGCCTTCGCAACGTGACGCAGTGGAAGCCCCGGGCAAGGCTGTGCAAATATACTGGGCGTGGCGTGCGCGCCGGGCTGGGGCAGACATGAAACCGCCTCAACTGGCACGTCCCCTTGGCATTGGTCGGCGTTGCCCGGAAATGGCGGCGTTTGGGAGTTTTCCATGAAGAGATTGGTTGCGGGCGCCCTGCTGTGGCTGGCGCTTGCCGGTGCCGCGGTCGCGCAGGACCGCGGATTTGTGACGACGAATGTCAATTTGCGGGCGGGGCCCGGTGTCGATTACCCCGTCGTGGTGGTGCTCGCCGAAGGCGCGCCGCTGGCCATTTTCGGCTGCCTTGCCGATTATAGCTGGTGCGATGTCGGTATTGACGACATGCGCGGCTGGGTCGCGGCGCAGTATATCGAGACCGTGTATCGCGGCCAGCGGGTCGAGTTCTACGACTACGCCCCGACCATCGGCGTGCCGATCATCGCCTTCAGCTTCAACGATTATTGGGGCCGCTATTATCGCGGCCGACCCTGGTACTCGACCTATGATCGCTGGGGGCCGCCTTACCGGCCGGGGCCGTATCCCGGCCCGGGCTGGGGTCCGCCGCCGCCGGGTGGCTGGGGTCCTCCGCCTCCCGGTGGCTGGGGCCCGCGTCCGCCGAATTGGGGCCCGGGCCATCCGGGCTGGGGCGGTCCCGGCAAGCCGGGTGGTCCGGGCTGGGGCGGGCCGGGTAAACCGGGTGGCCCCGGTGGACCTGGCGGTCCCGGCAACCCCGGCGGTCCGGGCTGGGGCGGACCGGGCAAACCGGGTGGCCCCGGTGGACCTGGCGGTCCCGGCAACCCCGGCGGTCCGGGCTGGGGCGGGCCGGGTAAACCGGGTGGCCCCGGTGGACCTGGCGGGCCCGGCAAGCCGGGTGGTCCGGGCTGGGGCGGGCCGGGCAAACCGGGTGGCCCCGGGGGCCCTGGCGGTCCCGGCAACCCCGGCGGTCCGGGCTGGGGCGGGCCGGGCAAACCGGGTGGCCCCGGTGGACCTGGCGGTCCCGGCAACCCGGGCAATCCCGGCAAGCCGGGTGGTCCCGGCTGGGGTGGACCGGGCAAGCCCGGCGGCGGCCCCGGCGGGCCTGGCTGGGGCGGGCCCGGCAAGCCGGGTGGTCCCAGTGCCGGCCGCCCGCCGCAGGGTGGCCCGCAGCAGGGTGGCCGTCCGCCGCAAGGCGGATCGCAGCAGGGCGGACGCCCCGGGCAGGGGCAAGGGCAGGGGAAGGGCAACTGCCCGCCGGGCGCTCCCGGCTGCGGCAACTGACCTCACGGCGTGCCCGGCGGTATCCACATCGCCGGGCGCTGCCGCCTGATCAGCCTGTCACCCGCTTGAAATAATGCCGCCGCTCCTGTAGAGGGTGCGGCCTTCAAGAACCGCCCGGCTACAAGGGCTGCCGTGGCGGTTCGAACGCTCACACTAGATTGGGCCGGGACATCCCCTCGCGGGAGCGCCGCCGGCCGTGGAGATCGAGCCAAATGCCCAAGATGAAGACCAAGTCCGGAGCGAAGAAGCGCTTCAAGCTCTCCGGCACCGGCAAGGTGATCATGGCCCAGGCCAATAAGCGCCACGGCATGATCAAGCGCACCAACAAGCAGATCCGCGACCAGCGCGGCACCACGGTCATGTCCGAGCGTGATGCCTTCAACGTTCGCAAGTATTTTCTGCCCAACGGCTGACGCCCCCTAGCCAGTCCCAGGAGATTTCCCCATGGCACGTGTCAAACGCGGCGTCACTTCCCACGCCAAGCACAAGAAGGTGCTGAAGGCGGCGAAGGGCTATTTCGGCCGCCGCAAGAATACCATCCGCGTCGCGAAGCAGGCCGTCGAGAAGGCGCAGCAATACGCCTATCGCGACCGCAAGGTGAAGAAGCGCAATTTCCGCGCGCTCTGGATCCAGCGCATCAACGCCGCGACCCGCGAACTCGGCTTCACCTATGGCCGATTTATCGACGGTCTCGGCAAGGCCGGGATCGAGGTCGACCGCAAGGTGCTCTCGGATATCGCCATCCACGAGCCCGCCGCCTTCGCGGCGCTGGTCGAGCAGGCCAAGGCCGCGCTGGAAAAGCCGGCCGCCTGACCTTCCCGACATGCCGGGACCGAAAACGGGAAAGCCCCGCGCGCAAGCGTTGGGGCTTTTCGCGTTCGTGGCTTTCGCGCGGGGCACCTGGCGTCGGCTTTGCGCGCGGCGCGCGGCTCGCCTATAAGCCGCCGCAGCCAACGCCGAACACCGTCATGGCCGGGCGAGGCCCGGGGATGCCGACCGCCATGTTACCTCTGTCCAGCCGAGAAGAGACGATCATGCCCGTTGCCGCCCTTCCCGATCTCGACGCGCTGGAGCGCGAACTGACCGCCGGCATTGCGGGCGCGGGCGACGAGCCGGCGCTGGAAGCGATCCGAGTCGCCGCGCTGGGCAAGAAGGGCTCGGTGTCCGAACTGCTCAAGAGCCTTGGCGGCATGAGCCCGGAGGAGCGCAAGAGCGCTGGTCCGGCCATTAACGGCCTGCGCGACCGGCTCAACGAGGCGCTCGCCGCCCGCCGCGCCGAACTCAGGGCCGCCGCGCTGGCGAAGCGGCTGGAGACCGAGCGCGTCGACGTGACGCTGCCCGTGCGCGAGGCCCCGGCGGAGCAGGGCCGGCTGCACCCGATCAGCCAGGTCATCGACGAACTCACCGCCATCTTCGCCGATATGGGTTTCGCGGTGGCCGAAGGCCCGGATATCGAGGACGACTTCCACAACTTCACCGCGCTGAACTTCCCCGAGGGGCACCCGGCGCGGGAGATGCACGACACCTTCTACCTGCCGACAAAGGAAGACGGTTCGCGCCTGGTGCTGCGCACCCACACCTCGCCGGTGCAGGTGCGCACCATGCTGTCGAAGAAACCGCCGATCCGCGTCATCTGCCCGGGCCGTACCTATCGCTCCGACAGCGACCAGACCCACACACCGATGTTCCATCAGGTGGAAGGGCTGGTCATCGACAAGGGCTCGAATCTCGGCCACCTCAAATGGATCCTCGAAGAATTCTGCAAGGCGTTCTTTGAGGTGGACAATGTGAAGATGCGGTTCCGCCCCTCCTTCTTCCCCTTCACCGAGCCCTCCATGGAAGTGGACATCCAGTGCGACCGCTCGCGCCCGGGCGAAATCCGCTTCGGCGAGGGCGCGGACTGGCTGGAAATTCTCGGCTGCGGCATGGTGCACCCGAATGTGCTGCGCAATTGCGGGCTGGACCCGGACGAGTATCAGGGCTTCGCCTGGGGCATGGGCATCGACCGCATCGCCATGCTGAAATACGGCATGCCGGATCTGCGCGCCTTCTTCGAGGCGGATGTCCGCTGGCTCGCCCATTATGGCTTCCGCCCGCTCGACTTCCCGACGCTGGCGGGCGGGCTTTCCGCCTGATCCGTCGTCCCGCTCGAAAAACGTCCAACGATCCCGGCTCTGGACTTCGCTCCGGCCGGGATGACGCCTGACAAAGGGCTTGTCCGATGAAATTCACCCTCTCCTGGCTGCGCGGGCATCTTTCCGGCGACTATGGGCTCGATGACGTCACCGGCGCGCTCAACCGCATCGGGCTGGAAGTGGAAGGCGTCGAGGACAAGGCGGCCAGGCTCAAGGGCTTTACCATCGCCTATGTCCTCTCCGCCGTTCAGCACCCCAATGCGGACAAGCTGCGCGTGTGCCTCGTCGACACCGGGAGCGGCGACCCGGTGCAGGTGGTGTGCGGCGCGCCCAATGCCCGCACCGGGATGAAGAGCGTGTTCTCCCCGCCCGGCACCTATATCCCCGGCAAGGACATCACTCTCGGCATCGGCTCCATTCGCGGCGTGGAGAGCCGGGGCATGCTGTGCTCGGCCGCCGAATTGCAGCTCTCCGAGGACCATGACGGCATTATCGACCTGCCGGACGATGCGCCGGTGGGCGCCACCTATGTCGACTGGATCGGCCTTGACGATCCGGTGATCGAGATCGCTGTTACCCCCAACCGCGCCGACGCCCTCGGCGTGCACGGCATCGCCCGCGACCTCGCCGCCGCCGGCCTCGGCCGGCTGGTAGAGGATGAGATCGCCCCGGTGCCAGGGGCCTTCCCGTGCCCGGTGTCCGTCACCATCGCGGAAGGCGCGCCGTGTCCGGCCTTCGCGCTGCGCCTTATTCGTGGCGTCAAGAACGGCCCGTCGCCGGACTGGCTGCAGGCCAAGCTGCGGGCCATTGGTCTCAGGCCGATCAATGCTTTGGTCGATGTGACCAATCTGCTCACCTTCGACCAGAACCGGCCCCTGCATGTGTTCGACGCTTCGAGAGTCCACGGCAATCTCGTCGTGCGCCGCGCGCAGGCGGGCGAGAGCCTGCTGGCGCTCGACGGCAAGACCTATGCGCTCGACGAAACCATGTGCGTCATCGCCGATGACAAGGGCGTGGAATCGCTCGCCGGCGTGATGGGCGGCGAGGAGTCGGGCTGCGACGCTGAAACCGTTGATGTTCTTGTCGAATCCGCGCTGTGGGAGCCGATCAACATCGCCCAGACCGGCCGCAAGCTGGGGCTGAACTCCGACGCCCGCTTCCGTTTCGAGCGCGGCATCGATCCCGCCTTCACCCTCCCCGGACTGGAGCTGGCGACCAAGCTCATCCTCGATCTGTGCGGCGGCGAGGCTTCCGACATCGTGCTGGCCGGCGCGATTCCCGACACCACGCGGGTGATCGACTTCCCGCTGGAGCTGACCGAAAGACTGACCGGTCTGGTCGCCAGTGAGACCGAACAGACCGACACGCTCAAGGCACTCGGCTTCGCCGTGGAGGGTGCCTCCGGCACGGTGCGCGTCACCCCGCCGAGCTGGCGCGGCGATATGGAGGGCAAGGCGGATCTGGTCGAGGAGGTCATCCGCATCGTCGGCCTCGATCGCGTGCCCTCCCTGCCTTTCCCGCGCGACGAGACCGCGCGCAAGCCGGTGCTGACCACGCTGCAGCTCCGCACCCGCAAGGCCAAGCGTGCGCTCGCCGCGCGCGGGCTGGTGGAAGCCGTCACCTGGTCCTTCGTGCCCAAGCCGCAGGCGGAGCTGTTCGGCGGCGGACAGCCGGCGCTGGCGCTCGCCAACCCCATCGCCGCCGATCTCTCGGACATGCGTCCGAGCCTGCTGCCGGGGCTGGTGCGTTCCGCGCAGGCCAATGCCGATCGCGGCTTCGGCGATGTGGCGCTGTTCGAGGTCGGGCAGGTGTTCAAGGGCGACCGGCCGCAGGACCAGTTCATCGCGGCGACGGGTCTGCGCCGCGCTACCGCCAAGCCCTCCGGCGCCGGCCGGCATTGGGCCGGCAAGGCGGCCGCCGTCGACGCCTTCGACGCCAAGGCGGACGCGCTGGCGCTGCTCGCCGCCTGCGGCGCGCCGGTGGCGAATCTGCAGATTTCCACCGACGCCCCCGCCTGGTTCCACCCCGGCCGCTCCGGCACGTTCCGGCTCGGTCCGAACGTGATCGGCCATTTCGGCGAACTGCACCCCTCGGTATTGGAGGCGCTGGATGCGGCGGGGCCGCTGGTGGCGTTCGAGGTGCTGCTGGAGCGCATCCCTGAGCCCAAGGCCAAGGCGACGCGGGTGAAGCCGCTGCTGGAACTGATCCCCTTCCAGCCGGTGGAGCGCGACTTCGCCTTCGTGGTGGCGCGCGGCGTCGCCGCCGGCGACATGGTGAAGGCCGCTTCCGGCGTCGACCGCAAGCTGATCACCGGCGTGAACGTGTTCGATCTCTATGAGGGGCCGGGCATCGACGCGGACAAGAAGTCGGTGGCGCTTTCCGTCACGCTTCAGCCGCGCGAGAAGACGCTGACCGACGCCGAGATCGAGGCGGTGGCGGCGAAGATCGTCGCCGAGGTGACGAAGAAGACCGGCGCGACGCTGCGCGGCTGATGCGACGACGGTCATCCCGGACGGCCGCTAGAGCACGCGCCGATCAGCTTGCATCGCAAGCTGATCGGCGCGTGCTCTATCTTAGAGTTAGAGGGCGATTCACCGATCAGATTGGTTCAATCTGATCGGATCGCACTCTAGGCCGATCCGGGAGGCTCCGACTCGGGCGTGCCATTTACGTCGCCGGTTGCACCCGCAACCGCGAGGGCGGCGATGGATGGCGCTTATGCCGGCCCGTCGCCGAACAGGCGTAGCGCGCGGTCGGCGGCGGCCTCACCCGAACTCCACGCCCCGGCCAGCGTGCCCCAGCCGCTGAGGGGAACATAGTCGCCGGCGAGGAAAATCCGGTTCTGCACCGTGTCGGCAAACACCCCGCGCTGCGCGCCCTGTCCCGGCAGGGCGGCGCTGAGCGCGCCGCGGATCAGCGGGTCCTGACCCCAACGCGAGGTCATGACCTCGGAAATGCGGGCCGGCGCGCCGGGGAAATGCGTCCGCAGCCACGCCTCGGCCAGTGGCAGCGCCACTTCCGCGCCTTTTTCCGCGATGGCGCGCGCCGGCGCGTCAGCGAAGGTGAGCCTGTGCAGATCGCTGCCATTGATCCGCCCCTGCAGCAAAGCGGGAGCAGCGTCACTGGCCCGGGTCAGCACCGTTTCGTTCGGCAGCAGGCCGAGCGGATTGCCGGCGAGGATGAACGCCACCTGTTCGAGATGCCCGGCGGGCACCGCCCGCAGCGCGTTGACCAGCCGCGTCGGCAGCACCGGGTTGAAGCGGATCGCGCCGGCCGCCAGCACCGGGGCCGGCACGGCCAGCACGATGGCGCGGGCGCGGATGGGCGTGCGCTGGCCGCGCACGGACACGCTGTGAAAGCGCCCGCCATGGGTGATCAGGGTCACCGGGGCTTCCCGCTGCACATTCACCCAGGCGCCGAGCGCTTCCATCAGCGCGCCGACACCGAACGGGCTGGTGGTGTCGTCCGGGCGCGCGTCGCGACGCGAGAGGTCGAGCGCGGAGAGCGCGGCGAGGGGGCGCCCGCAACTGAGCGGGCCGAGCAACTGCGCCACGGTGGGCATCCAGGGGCTGGCGGCGGCGCTCCTGTCGCCCGCGCCGGCCTTGCCGGGCGGCGGCGGGGGCGCGCTGGCGAGTGCCTGCGCGGCGCTCATGTCCTTGCCGCCCTCGATGGCCGCCAGCATGTTCCGCTGTGCCGCGCCGAGGGCGGCGGAGAAGGCGTCATAGCCGCTCTCGCGCACTTCGTGCCCATCGGCGAACAGACGCCGCCCGGAGGGAAGGGGAATGAGCGGCTGCCCCGCCGCCTGCGCGCGCACGCCCAGCGTGCCCTCGCTGCCGGCGAAGCCGCCGGGCCCGAGATCGACCTTGAGCCCGAAGGCGCTCTCGGTGCGGGCGCGCCCACCCAGACGCGGCCCGGCCTCAAGCAGCACATAGGAGCGCCTGGCCTCGGCGACCCGGCGGGCGGCGGCGATGCCGGCCGCGCCGCCGCCAATGATGACGACATCGACATCGCTGGCCCCGGCCTGGGCGAGGGCCGGTGTCGGCAGCAGAGCGGCCGAGGCGGCAGCGAGGAAGTGGCGGCGGTTCAGCGTGCCGCCAGGGCGCGTTCGGGTCATAAGGCGGATACTCATGCGATGAGGCCGTCAGGCTAGCATGGCCGGCCGGGCGGGCGAAGGCGCCGGCCGCCATGGCCGCCGCGAGAAGGGAAGGCGCCGGCTAAAGGCTTGCGCTGAATCATGTTTTGTTCGTGGAGAACGAATCGGGACTCACAGGCGCGTCGCTCGAATCAAGCCTGAAGTTGCCCGCGCCGCCGGCCGTCTCGCCGGCGCGGCTTGAGCAGCGGGGCCGGGCGCCCTACCTAGGGGCGGTCGCCAAAGGGGAACTCGATGCTGCGGGACGCGATCACGGCCTTCGCCCAGACCTTTTCGCCGGATTATCGCCGTGTGCTGCTGCGCTCGGTCGGCCTCGCCATCGGGCTGCTGATCGCGCTTGGCGTCGGCGCGCACTACGCGCTGACCTATTTCGTCGCGCTGGACCTGCGCTGGGCCGAGATCACCATCGACATTCTCGCCGCCTTCGGCATCTTCATCGGCGCGATTTTCCTGGTGCCGCCGGTGACCTCGCTCATCGCCGGCCTGTTTCTCGACGATGTCGCGGCGCAGGTGGAGCGCAACGATTTTCCGCTGGAGCCGGAGGGGCAGGCGCTGCCGATTGCCCGCTCGCTCTGGCTCACCGTCAAATTCTTCGGCGTCATGCTGGCGGTGAACCTGGTGGCGCTACTGCTTCTGCTGGTGCCGGGGGTGAACCTCGTCGTGTTCTATGTCGCCAATGGCTATCTGCTCGGCCGCGAATATTTCCAGCTCGCGGCCATGCGCTACCGCAGCGAGGACGAGGTGGCGCTGCTGCGCCGCCACCATGCGGGGGCGATCTTCCTCGGCGGGCTGGTGATCGCCGCCGTGGTGTCGGTGCCGATCCTCAACCTCGTCACGCCGGTGTTCGCGACGATCTTCATGGTGCGGCTGCACAAGCGGCTGTCGCGCGCCGGGTGAGGCTCAGGCGGCGGTCTTTTCCGGCCAGCGGCACAGATCCGCGATGAGGCAGCGCGGGCAATCCGGCTTCAGCGCCTTGCAGACATAGCGCCCGTGCAGGATCAGCCAGTGGTGCGCGTGCAGCTTGAAGCGGTCGGGAATGATGCGCTCCAGCCCCAGTTCCACCTCCAGCGGCGTCTTGCCCGGCGCCAGCCCGGTGCGGTTGGCGATGCGGAACAGATGGGTGTCGACGGCAATGGTCGGCAGGCCGAAGGCGATGTTGAGCACCACATTCGCGGTCTTGCGGCCGACGCCGGGCAGGGTTTCCAGCACGGCGCGGTCGGCGGGCACCTCGCCGCCATGCTCATTGAGGAGGCGGCGGGAGAGTTCGACGACATTCTTCGCCTTGCCGCGAAAAAGGCCGAGGGTGCGGATGTGCTGCGCCACGCCTTCCTCGCCCAGCGTTACCATCGCCGCCGGCGTGGGGGCGGCCTTGAACAGGCCGCGCGTCGCCTTGTTGACGCCGGCATCGGTGGCCTGGGCCGAGAGCACCACCGCCACCAGCAAAGTGAAGGGGTCGTGATGCTCCAATTCGCCTTCGGGATGCGGGTTGGCGGCCTCGAAGCGGGTGAAGGCGGTGGCGATCTCCGCGTCGCTCCACGGCCGGAACGCGCCGCCAATGGCGGCGGCGGCGGCATTGGCCACGGCGCGGCGGCGGGCGGGGCGGGTGGCGGCCTGTTCTTCCAGCGCCGCCACGGCGGCCTTGGTCGTGACCTTCGCCTTGCCGGCGCCCGACGCGGCGGGCTTCGCTGCCGCCCGCTTGCGCGGGCGCGCGCTGGGTCGCACCGAATCCTTGTCCTCATTCGCCATTTTCGACCTATAATGCGGGCCCATGAGCGCTGCCAATACCGCCTTTCCCAATGAGGGCGCCGGCTTCGATGAGCCGGAGCTGTTTTCCGTGCGCTACCAGCCGCACCGCTCGCTCGGGCCGCGCGGCTTTCTGGTGGTCATGGGCATCATTGCCGGCATCAGCTTCGTCTGCGGGCTGGCCTTTCTGATGATGGGTGCCTGGCCGGTGTTCGGCCTGTTCGGGCTCGACGTGCTGGCGATCTGGTGGGGGTTCCGGCTGAATTTCCGTGCCGCCCGCGCCTGCGAGGAAATCACCGTGACGCCAAGTGTCATCCGGCTGCGCCATGTCACGGCGGATGGCACGGAATATCGCGAGGAACTGAACCCGCTCTGGACCCGTCTGACCTGCGAGGCGATCGAGGATTTCGGCGTGCAGCGTCTGGCGCTGGAAATGCGCGGCCGGCCCTATGTGATCGGCAGCTTCCTGCACACGGCGCAGCGCGAGGAACTGGCGGAAAGCCTTGCCCGCGCCCTCGCCGAGGCCAAGCGCGGCGTGGTGCGCTCGGCGGTGTGACGCCGCCGTCGAAATCGGGTGGCCCGGGGCTGGCGGGCGTGGTCGGATGCAGCCAGCTTGAGGAGAACGCCCGTGCTCGCGCCCAATCTCGACGCCGCCCATCCCCTGGAAATCGCCGCCGCGGATTATGAAATCGTCCGCCGCGCGGTGGAATATGTGAATCTGCGCTTCCGCGACCAGCCGGAGGTGGAGGAGATCGCCCGCGCTTCCGGGGTGCATCCCCGCGCGCTGACCGACCTGTTCCGCCGCTGGTGCGGGCTCACCCCGAAGGATTTTCTGCAGGCGGTGACCATCGACGCCGCGCGGCGGGTGCTGACTGAATCCGACAATGTGCTCGATGCCGCCTATGAACTCGGCCTTTCCGGGCCGGGGCGGCTGCACGATCTGTTCGTGGTGCATGAATCCATGTCGCCCGGCGAATGGAAGAGCGGCGGTGTGGGGCTGGTGGTGCGCTATGGCTTCCACGCCTCGCCCTTCGGCGTCGCGCTCGCGATGGTGACGCCGCGCGGCCTGTGCGGCCTCGCCTTCGCCGATGAGGGCGAGGAGGACGCCGCTTTGGCCGACATGCGCCGCCGCTGGCCGAACGCGCTCTATATCGAGGACCCCATCGCCACCGCCCCCTATGCGGCGCGCATCTTCGACCGCGGCACCTGGAGCCCGGACGATCCGCTGCGCATCGTCTTCATCGGCACCGATTTCGAGGTGAAGGTGTGGGAGACGCTGATGCGCATTCCGCTCGGCAAGGCCACCACCTATTCCAGCATCGCCCAATGCGTGGAAAAGCCGAAGGCGGCGCGCGCCATCGGCGCGGCGGTGGGCAAGAACCCGATGTCCTTCGTCGTGCCGTGCCATCGCGTGCTTGGCAAGAATGGCGATCTCACCGGCTATCACTGGGGCCTTACCCGCAAGCGCGCCATTCTCGGCTGGGAGGCCGGCCAGCTCACCAAGGGCTGAGCCGCCGGCCCGCCCATTCCTCAGCGCGGCGCGGGTGCGGCGCGCGGCGCTTCGGGCAGCGGGAACAGGGCATCATAGGCCCAGTTGAACAGGAAGGCGTAGACGAGGAAGAACAGCGTCAGCGCCAGATCCATCAGAAACGCCTCGACCAGCCCGACGCCGAGATACCAGGCGACGAACGGCACGAGGACGAGCACGAGGCCGGCCTCGAACAGGATCGCGTGCAGCACGCGCAGGGCGAGCGTCTTGCGCACCGAGCCGCGCAGCCGCGCCAGCGCATGGTCGAAGCCGAGATTGAACACGTAGTTCCAGGCGGCGGCGATCAGCGCCGCGCCGGCTCCGATCGCGCCCATATCCAGCATCGGCACGCCGAACGCCCAGGCCCCGAGCGGGGTGATGATCGACAGGGCGACGATTTCGAAGCTGATGACGTGACGGATGCGGTCGGCGGTGCCGCGCATGACGGTTCTCCCCTGCATGTCGGGCCGTCCCGCCTGGGTTCCCGATGAGGGGGAAGTCGTCTTCACGCTGGTCATATGGGGCTGCTTGGAGCTGCGGCAAGGCCGGCGCCGCCGTCAGGGGCGCGCCGGCCGTAGGGGTCGGGCGGGTGGTTCAGCCGGCGAGATCGACAACGCTCTCCACCGTCGAATCCGCCTTCAGCCGGTAGATGACAGGTGCGCCGGTGGCGAGCTCGCGCTTCATGATGCTCTCGGGCGTGTGCTTCTCCAGCACCATGATGAGCGCGCGCAGCGAATTGCCATGCGCGGCGACCAGAACCCGGTTGCCCTGCAGCACCTTGGGCAGGATCTCGGTGACGTAATAGGGCAGGGCGCGGGCCACCGTGTCCTTCAGGCTCTCGCCGCCGGGCGGGGGCACGTCATAGGAACGACGCCAGACATGCACCTGCTCCTCGCCCCATTTGGCGCGGGCATCGTCCTTGTTGAGGCCGGAGAGATCGCCATAGTCGCGCTCGTTCAGCGCGAGATCGCGGGTGATCGGCAGCCCGGTCTGGCCGAGTTCCGCCAGGGCGAGGTCCAGCGTCTTCTGCGCCCGCGAGAGATTGGAGGTGAAGGCCATGTCGAACTGATAGCCTTCCGCCTTCAGCCGCGCGCCCGCCTTCTTGGCTTCCTCGACGCCAAGGGCGGTGAGGTCCGGGTCGCGCCAGCCGGTGAACAGGTTCTTCAGGTTCCACTCGCTCTGGCCGTGGCGCACGAGCACGAGAAGGCGGTCGGACATCGGGTGGTTCTCCGGCTGGATCAGAAATCGGTGAGGCCGAGCACATCGGTCATGGAATAGAGGCCGGGCTTGCGCCCGCGCGCCCAGCGGGCGGCAGCGAGCGCGCCGCGGGCAAAGATGCCGCGGTCTTCGGCGCGGTGCGCCAGTTCGATCCGCTCCCCCGCGCCGGCGAAGATCACGTTGTGGTCGCCCACCACCGTGCCGCCGCGCAGCGTGGCGAAGCCGATATCGCCCGGTCGGCGCGGGCCAGTGTGGCCGTGGCGGCTGAACACGCCGTTCGCCTCAAGGGTGACGCCGCGCCCCTGCGCGGCGGCCTCGCCGAGCAGCAACGCAGTGCCGGAGGGGGCGTCGATCTTGCGGTTATGGTGCATCTCGACGATCTCGATGTCGAAATCCTCGTCCAGCGTGCGCGCCACCCGGCGCACAAGCGCGGAGAGCAGGTTGACGCCGAGGCTCATATTGCCCGAGCGCACGATCGGAGCATGGCGCGCTGCGGCGGCGATCCTCGCCTCTTCATCAGCGGAAAAGCCGGTCGTGCCGATGATATGGGCGATGCGCGCCTGTGCGGCGAAGGCGGCATAGGCGAGGCTGGCGGCGGGAATGGTGAAGTCGATCACCCCATCGGCTGCGGCGAACAGCGGCAGCGGATCGTCCGACACTTTGAGGCCGAGCGCCGGCAGGCCGGCCAGTTCGCCGGCATCCTGGCCGAGATGCGGGCTGCCGGGCTGGTCTACCGCTCCCGCCAGCGCGAGGTCGGGCGCCTCGCTGATGGCGCGCAGCAGCACCCGGCCCATGCGGCCCGAGGCTCCGACGACGACGAGCCGCATCTGCGTCATGGGACGGCGCTCCTTGTTGCACTGCGGGGATATAGCGACGTTCACCCGCCGCGAAAAGTGCGCTATTTTCCTACATTCTTCGCGCCAGCCTGCCCATATGCTTGACGCTTGGCCGCCATCCCTGTACAGGTCGCGCAACTTTACGAAGGAGCAGCGCCGCAATGCGCAAGATTATTACCCTTATCGTAGGACGGCGCGTCGCCGCGGGGTGGGCCTAACGGCCGCTCCGCCCAACGGTGACGCGCGACGGGCCCCTTGACGGGGCCTTTTGATTTTCTGGGCCTCCGTGAGGCCATTCCGAAACGACGCAAGACACGACGAGCGTGGAAGGAAAAAGACCATGATGCGCGAGATGACCGGCGCCGAAATGGTGATGCAGGCCCTGATCGACCAGGGCGTCGAGCACATGTTCGGCTATCCCGGCGGCGCGGTGCTGCCGATCTATGACGCCATGTTCCACCAGAACCAGGTGAAGCACATTCTCGTGCGGCACGAGCAGGGGGCGGTGCACATGGCGGAGGGCTATGCCCGCTCCTCCGGCAAGGTTGGCGTGGTGCTTGTCACCTCCGGCCCCGGCGCCACCAATGCGGTGACCGGGCTCACCGACGCGCTGCTCGATTCCATTCCGCTCGTCTGCATCACCGGCCAGGTTCCGACCCATCTCATCGGCTCGGACGCCTTCCAGGAATGCGACACGGTCGGCATCACTCGGCCCTGCACCAAGCACAATTACCTCGTTCGCGATGTGAACGACCTCGCCCGCGTCATGCACGAAGCGTTCTATGTCGCGCAGAACGGGCGTCCCGGGCCGGTCGTCGTCGACATCCCGAAGGACGTGCAGTTCGCCAAAGGCATGTATGTCGGGCCGGAGAACATCCAGCACCGCACCTATCAGCCGCGGCTGAAGGGCGACCCGGAGAAGATCAAGACCGCGGTGGAGATGCTGGCCAAGGCCAAGCGTCCGATCCTCTATACCGGCGGCGGCGTGATCAATTCCGGCCCCGAGGCGAGCCGCCTGCTGCGGGAATTCGCGCGGCTGTCGGGCTATCCCGTCACCTCGACGCTGATGGGGCTGGGCGCCTTCCCGGCTTCCGACAAGCAGTGGCTGGGCATGCTGGGCATGCACGGCACCTATGAAGCCAACATGGCGATGCATGATTGCGACGTCATGGTCTGCATCGGCGCGCGCTTCGACGACCGCATCACCGGCCGTGTCGACGCCTTCTCGCCGGGCTCGAAGAAGATCCATATCGACATCGACCCGTCCTCGATCAACAAGAACATCAAGGTCGACCTGCCGATCATCGGCGACGTGAAGCATGTGCTGGAAGACATGCTGACCATGTGGCGGGCGATGAAGGCCGAGCCGGACCGCAAGGCCATCGCCGGCTGGTGGGGGCAGATCGACAAGTGGCGCGCCCGCAAGTCGCTGGGCTTCCAGCCCTCCGACCGCATCATCAAGCCGCAGCAGGCGATCAAGGCGCTGTACGACCAGGTGAAGGACAAGGATGTCTACATCACCACCGAGGTCGGCCAGCACCAGATGTGGGCGGCGCAGCATTTCCATTTCGAGGAACCCAACCGCTGGATGACCTCCGGCGGCCTCGGCACCATGGGCTATGGCCTGCCGGCGGCGATCGGCGCGCAGGTGGCGCATCCCGAAAGCCTCGTCATCGACATTGCCGGCGAAGCCTCGATCCAGATGTGCCTGCAGGAAATGTCCACCGCGCTGCAGTTCAACCTGCCGGTGAAGATCTTCGTGCTGAACAACGAATATATGGGCATGGTGCGCCAGTGGCAGGACCTGCTGCATGGCGGGCGCTACTCGCACTCCTATTCGGAATCGCTGCCGGACTTCGTCAAGCTGGCGGAAGCCTATGGCGGCGTCGGCATTCGCTGCTCCAACCCGGCCGATCTCGACGGGGCGATCCACGAGATGATCTCCGTCAACCGGCCGGTGCTGTTCGACTGCCTGGTCGACAAGATGGAGAACTGCCTGCCGATGATCCCCTCGGGCAAGCCGCATAACGAGATGATCCTCCCCGATCATCCCGAGGCGCTGGACGAGGCGATCGACGAGGAAGGCAAGATGCTGGTGTGAGGCGGGTTTTCGTCGCCTTCGCTTCCTTCCCTCATCCCCGGGTTCGACCCGGGGATCCAGTGGCCGGGTGAAGCCGGAGTCTGGGTGGCCGGGTCAAGCCCGGCCATGAGGAATGATGGATGTTCCGCTTTTTCAGCAGTCCCCTTTTTCAGAGTGCCCCATGCCTGCCGTTCAAGAACCCGCCGAGCGCCATACCCTGTCCATGCTGGTCGATAACGAGCCGGGCGTTCTCGCCCGCATTGTCGGCCTGTTTTCCGGGCGCGGCTACAATATCGACAGCCTCACCGTTTCCGAGGTCAGCCACGCCTCGCATCTCTCGCGCATCACCGTGGTGACCACGGGTGCGCCGCCGATCATCGAGCAGATCAAGAGCCAGCTCGACCGGCTGGTGCCGGTGCATCGTGTGGTCGACCTGACCGTGGTCGGCAAGTCGGTGGAGCGCGAACTGGCGCTGATCAAGGTGCGCGGCAAGGGCGAGGTGCGCCAGGAAGCGCTGCTGATCGCCGACTCATTCCGCGCCCGCACCGTCGACACGACGCTGGAGAGCTTCGTGTTCGAAATCACCGGCAAGCCGGAGAAGATCGACCAGTTCGTCTCGCTGCTGGAGCCGCTGGGTCTGGTCGAGGTCTCGCGCACCGGCGTCGCCGCCATTGGCCGCGGCGCCGAGGGCATGTGATCCCGAGCAACTGGTGCGGCGGCTTTGTCTGCCGCGCCGCCGCGTCAGCCGGCGAAGCCGCCTGAGGTGAGGAAGGCGTGCTCTTCCTCTGTCATGGCGCGGCCGAGCACCGGATTGCGGTGCGGGAAGCGGCCGAAATCGCGGATGATGTCGTGATGGATGACGGCGTGGTGCACGCCCTCCTCATCACCGGCGGCCTCGCACAGCGCCACGCAGCGCTGCTGATCCGCCAGCTCCTCCGAATGCATGAACGGCACATAGAAGAAGCGGCGCTCCGGTAGCGCGAAGGCGCGATCGAAGCCGCGGGCGATGGCGGCATCGGCGATCGCGCGCGCCTGTGCGTCGGTGGCGAAGGCGCGCGGCGAGCCGCGGAACAGGTTGCGGGGAAACTGGTCGAGCAGCAGGATCAGCGCGTAGCAGCCCTCCGGCGTCGCCTGCCAGCCGTCAAGCTCGCCGCGCGCCGCGGCGTCATGGGCGCCAAGGAATTGCGTGCGGATGGCCGCGTCGAAGGCGTCGTCCTTGGCGAACCAGCGCTCCGGCCCGGCTTCGCGCCAGAAGGCGAGGATGGCGTCGGCCGTCGGAATGTCGGTGTTCGGCAGGGTCATGGCGGGGGCTCCGTTTTCTGTCGACAGTCCCGGATAGGACGGCGCGAGGGCGAAAGTCGAGCCCAAAGCCTGTGCTGCGCTGCACACGAACTCTTGGCCTGTCCGGCCAAGGCATGTGAAGATGGCGTCTCGCGGGGTGCGTCGCGGCGCCTTGCGCCGCCGCCATGCGAAGCGGCAGAGGCGGACATTTTGAGCGAGCGTGCAGGCACGGTGCCGGCGGCGGCAACAGGCAAGCCCCTGTGGCTGATGGCGGCGCCGTTCATTTTCCTGCTGCTGTGGTCGGGCGGCTTCGCCGTCGGCAAGATCGGCATCCTGTCCACCGGCCCCTTCACTTTGCTGGCGATGCGTTATGGGCTGGTGCTGGTGGTGCTGCTGCCGCTGTTGGCCTGGTTCCGCCCGGCGCTGCCCCGCACGCGGCGGGAATGGCTGAATCTGTTCATCGTCGGCTTCCTGATCCAGGTGCTGTATTTCGACCTGAGCTATTTCGCCTTCCGCTATGGCATCTCGGCCGGGGCGCTGGCGCTGATCGTCTCCATGCAGCCGATCGTGGTCGGCCTCGCCGCGCCGGTCTTCGCCGGCGAGCGGGTCGGCCTGCTGCGCTGGGGCGGGCTGCTGCTCGGCCTCGCCGGGGCCGGGCTGGTGATCGTCTCGCGCGCCGCCATTGAGGTCACCTCGCCCGGCGTCATCCTGCTGGCGGTCGGGGCGCTGCTCGCCATGTCGACGGCCTCGCTCTATGAGAAGCGCCACGGCATCGCTCAGCACCCGCTGGTCACCAATTGCGTGCAATATGCCGTCGGCTTCGCCTTCACGCTGCCGCTGGCGCTCCTGCTCGATGACGGCCATGTCGACTGGTCGGTGCCCTTCGTTGGCGCGCTGGCCTATCTCGTGATCGGCAATTCGCTGATCGCCATATCGCTCTATCTCGCCATGATCCGCGCCGGCGAGGTGGCGAAGGTGTCGGCGCTGTTCTTCCTCGTGCCGCCCTGCTCGGCGCTGATCGCGTTCCTTCTGCTCGGCGAAGAGATGCCGCCGCTCGCCTGGGCCGGCATGGCGCTGGCTGCCTCCGGCGTCGCGCTGGCCTCGGCGCAGCCCCTGACATGGCGGGCCCGCCTCGCCGCGCTTCGCCGCCGCTGAGGGCGAGAAATCGCACCGCCCCCTTGCGAAGCCGCAGGGGCTGCGATACGAGAACCGTAACGTACGGTACGGACTTTTCGGCGCATGGCTTCGCCCCACGAGACGCAGGACGACGCGCTGACGGAGCGCCAGCAGGCGGTGCTCGACGCCGTGCTGGCGCTGATGGTGGAGCAGGGCGGCGAACTGACCATGAATGCGGTGGCGCGCCGTGCCTCCTGCTCGAAGGAAAGCCTGTACAAATGGTTCGGCGACCGTGAGGGGCTGCTCACTGCCACGGTGCGCTGGCAGGCGTCCAAGGTCCGCGCCGGCAATTATGACCGCACGAAGCTTGACGCGCTGGCGCTGCGCGACAGCCTCATCCGCTTCGCCGCCAACTGGCTCGGAGTGATTTCCAGCCCGACCTCGATCGCGCTCAACCGCGTCGCCATCGCCCAGGCGGCGGGCGGCCCGCGCCGGCAGGCGGAGGGCGCCAGCCTCGGCGCCATCATGCTTGCCAATGGCCGCTTTGCCATTGGCGCCCGGCTGAAGCCGGTGCTCGATGCCGGCCGCGAGGCGGGGCTGATCGCCTTTGACGACACCGAGACCGCCTTCCGCAGCTTCATCGGGCTGGTGGGGCGCGACGTGCAGATCCGCCTGCTGCTCGGCGACACGCTGAACCTCCCACCGGCGGAGATCGAGCGCGACGCCGCCCGCGCCACCGACCAGTTTCTCACCCTCTACGGCACCGGTCTCCCGCTGCCGAACCAGACCAACGCATGACATAAGGAGACACCCATGCGCGTTTATTACGATCGCGACGCCGATGTGAATCTCATCAAGGGCAAGAAGGTCGGCATCATCGGCTATGGCTCGCAGGGCCGCGCCCATGCGCTGAACCTCAAGGAGTCCGGCGTCAAGGAGATCGCCATCGGCCTCAAGCCGGGTTCGGCGACCGCCAAGAAGGTCGAGGCCGACGGGCTCAAGGTGATGAGCGTCGCCGAAGTGGCCAAGTGGGCCGACCTGATGATGATGGCGACCCCGGACGAGCTGCAGGCCGACATCTACCGCGACGAGATCGCCCCCAACATCCGCGACGGCGCCGCCATCGCCTTCGCCCATGGCCTCAACGTGCATTTCGGCCTGATCGAGCCGAAGGCCAGCGTCGACGTGCTGATGGTCGCCCCCAAGGGCCCCGGCCACACCGTGCGCGGCGAATACCTCAAGGGCGGCGGCGTGCCCTGCCTCGTGGCCGTGCATCAGGATGCCTCGGGCAACGCACTCGACCTCGGCCTCAGCTACGCCTGCGGCGTCGGCGGCGGCCGCTCGGGCATCATCGAGACCACCTTCAAGGAAGAGTGCGAGACCGACCTGTTCGGTGAGCAGGTGGTGCTGTGCGGCGGCCTTGTGGAACTGATCCGCGCCGGCTTCGAGACGCTGGTGGAAGCCGGCTACGCCCCGGAAATGGCCTATTTCGAGTGCCTGCACGAAGTGAAGCTGATCGTCGACCTCATCTATGAGGGCGGCATCGCCAACATGAACTACTCGATCTCCAACACCGCCGAATGGGGCGAATATGTCTCCGGCCCGCGCATCATCACCGCCGAGACCAAGGCCGAGATGAAGCGCGTGCTCACCGACATCCAGACCGGCAAATTCACCTCCGACTGGATGCAGGAATACAAGGCCGGCGCGTCGCGCTTCAAGGGCATCCGCCGACTGAACGACAGCCACCAGATCGAGCAGGTCGGCGAGAAGCTGCGCGGCATGATGCCGTGGATCGGCGCCAACAAGCTGGTCGACAAGGCGAAGAACTGATCGCCCGCCCCCTGTCCGTTAGAGGCATACGTCATCCCCGGCCTCGCGCCGGGGATTTCGCTTCGTCGGCCCATTTATGTGTGTTGGCGCATTCGTCCCGGTGACTGCTGTCACCGGCTGATGAGCGAATGCGAGCGCTATGATGCCGTTCGTTTATACGGTGGTGAGCGCTGTCATGGGCGAGACGGACGATTTCGAGTGGGACGACGACAAGGATGCGGCGAACCGTGCAAAGCGCGGTTTGCCGCTTCTGTTCGCAGCGTTGATGTTCGATGGCCGCGAGAAGACGGAAGACCTCTCCGACAAATCGCCGGAGGATGAGGCGCGCTTCGAAACCGTGGCCCCGGCGGCCGGGCGCGTGCTATTCTGCGTCTGGCACTGGCGCAACGGTCGCCGGCGCATCATCTCTCTGAGGGTCGCCAATCGGAGTGAACGGCGTGCCTACCAAGAAGCAATTGGAAGAGGCGGATCGTCTCGCAAGGGAATTTGACTGGTCCCGGTTCGACGCCATGTCGGACGAGGAGATCCGCGCGCATTGGGCGTGGGACAAGGACATGACCTGGCCAACTGAGGCCGAACTCGCCGAATTCGATCTTGTCCTGCCGGCGAAGGCGCGGCGGGAGCGCGCCGAGAGGGCGGAGGCCGAGCGCAAGGCTGCGGGCGACGGCAAGCCGCCGAAGGAAGCCGCCGAATAGGGCGCTGCCGTCAAGCGGTGCTTTTCGCCACGGAGCTTTCTTGCCGGCCTACCAGCCCAGCGCCTTCACCGCCGCCGCGCCCGGGCCGAGGATCACCAGCGCCCACAGCATGGCGGAGGTGATGTTCACCATCTGGAACGCCAGCAGCGGCATGGCGAACATGCCGGCGATCAGCGGCACGAAGGCGCGCAGCGGCCCGGAAAAACGGCCGAAGAACAGCCCCAGCGTGCCATAGCGCAGGAACAGGCGCTCGCCGCGCGCCAGCGCCTCGGGGAAGCGGTTGAGCGGCCAGCGCTGGCGCGCGCTGCCCTTAAGGTGAAAACCGATCCAGAAGGACACGCTGTCGCCGAGCGCGGCGCCGGCCGCTGTTGCGGCCCACACCGGCAACAGCGGCACCCCGCCGGCGGCGATGACCGGCGAGAGGCCGAGCAGCACGAAAGTAGCGGGTATGAACAGCGAGACGACGACCAGCGATTCACAGAAGGCCAGCGCGAAGGCGACAAAGGGCGCGTAATGGGCGTGCGCCTCGACAAAGGCGAGCACCTCGCGCGCATAGGCGTGGAGATCGGCCACGTTCTAGAGCCGGTCGCGCAGCGCGTAATAGCTCAGCCCCGCCACCAGCAGCGGCCAGCGCATCAGCGGCCCGCCGGGGAAGGCTGGTACCGGCAGGCGGGAGAGCAGGTCGAACCGGCCGAGCTGGCCCTTCACCGCCTCGCCCAGCAGCTTGCCGAAATAGGGCGCCAGCATCACCCCCTGGCCGGAATAGCCGGCGGCGGTGAGCACGCGCGGGGAGAGTTTGCGCACATAGGGCAGGCGGGTCATGGTGATGCCGAGCACGCCACCCCAGCCATAGTCGATGTTTACATCCGCCAGTTGCGGGAAGATGCGCAGCATATAGGGCCGGACGAACTCGCCCGGATTCGGCCGCAGGCCGCGCCGATAGCTCTCGCCGCCGCCGAACAGCAGCCGGCCGTCGCCGGAGAGGCGGTAGTAATTGACGACGAAGCGACTGTCGGCCACCGCCGCGCCATTGGAAATGATCTCCCGCGCCCGCTCCCCCAGCGGGGCGGTGGCGGCGATATAGTTGCAAATCGGCATGACATGGGTGTCGACCCGCCGGTCGAGCCCGTCCTGCAGCCCGTCGCCGCATTCCAGTACCCAGTCCGCCTCCACCGAGCCGGCGCTTGTGACGATCCGGACCTTGGCGCCCTCCTCGATGCGTAGCGCGCGCGACTGCTCATAGAGCCGCGCACCGGCGCGGCGGGCGGCCTCGGCGAGGCCGAGCGCGAAGTTGAGCGGGTGCAGATGCCCGCCGCCATGGTCGATCATGCCGCCGTGATAGACATCCGTGCCGACAATGGCGCGCAACTCCTCGCGGCTCAGCGGCGCGGCATCAGGGTAGTCATAGACCTCGTTGAGCTTCTTCGCATAGGCGTGGCTATGGGCGACATAGCCGGGCTTGTGATCGGCGACGACGAGGCCGGGGCGAACATCGCAGTCGATGGCGTGGCGCTGGATGAGCGCGTGCAGCAGCGCCTTGGCGTCCTCCGCCATGCGCCACAGCGCCTTGGCGTCGTCGAGCCCGACCTGCGCTTCGAGAAAATCCTGGTCGCGGCGGTGGCCGCTATGAATCTGCCCGCCATTGCGCCCCGAGGCGCCGGAGCCGACACGGCCGGCTTCCAGCAGCACCACGTCGAGCCCGGCCTCCGCCATGTGCAGCGCGGCCGAGAGGCCGGTATAGCCGCCGCCGATGACGCAGACATCCGCCCGCGTTCCCCCCTGCAGCGGCGGCAGCGGGGAGAAACGGTTGGCCGTGGCGGCGTACCAGCTCTTGGGGTGGTCGATCAGGGGGGCCATGGTACAAACTCTCGCGGGTCAGCGCCGCGCGAACAGGCGCTCGATATCGGCCAGCGCCAGGGTGACGAAGGTCGGCCGGCCATGATTGCACTGCGCGGCGTTCGGCGTCTCCTCCATCTCGCGCAGCAGGGCGTTCATCTCTTCCACCCGCAGACGGCGGCCAGCGCGCACCGAGCCATGGCAGGCCATGGTGGCGGCGATGTGGAGAAGCCGGCGTTCGAGCGGCAGGGCGTCGTCCCATTCCGCCGCGTGTTCGGCGAGTTCGCGCACCAGCGCGGAAATGTCGGCATCGCCCAGCAGGGCCGGCACCTCGCGCACCAGCAGCGCGCCGGGGCCGAAGGGCTCGATGACGAGGCCGAGCTTTTCCAGCGCCTCCGCGCGTTCGCTCAGCCGCGCCGCCTCGGAGGGGTCGAGTTCCACCACCAGGGGCACCAGCAGCATCTGCCGGGCGAGGCCGTCGCGCGCCATCGCCGCCTTGAGCTTCTCATAGACGATGCGCTCATGCGCGGCGTGCTGGTCAATCACCACCACGCCGTCGCGCGTCTGGGCGATGATGTAGGTCTCGTGCAATTGCGCCCGTGCGGCGCCGAGCGGGCGCTCCAGCGCTTCCGGCGCCGCGGGGGCGGCGTTGGCACGGGCGTCGGCTCCGGGCGCGAGGGCGAGACCGAGGCCGCCGCCCGGGGAGTGGACGGGGGCGTCGAAATCGAAGCGAGCAGGCGCCTCATTCAAACCGGGCGCCCGCGTGTCGACCATGCCCTCCGGCGCCGCCCAGGAGCGGGTCCAGTCATAGGTGCCGGGTCGCGGCTCGGGGCGATAATCGGTCGCGAGGTCGGGCCGCGCGAACTGCGCCAGCCGGTCGGCGGCAGTGGAGGCGGTGCGCGGCGCGCCGGCGGTCAGCGCGTCGGTCAGCGTACGCACGATCAATGCCCGGATATTGCCGGCGTCGCGAAAGCGCACCTCGGTTTTGGCGGGGTGGACGTTCACATCCACCTCGCGCGGGTCGAGATCGAGAAACAGCGCCGTCACCGGATGACGGTCGGAGGGCAGAAGGTCGGCATAGGCCGCGCGGATGGCGCCGATCAGCACCTTGTCGCGCACCGGGCGGCCATTGACGAACAGATATTGCGACAGCGAATTGGCCTTGGAATAGGTCGGCAGCCCGGCAAGGCCGGAGAGGCGCGCACCTTCGCGTATTCCCTCGACATCGAGCGCATTGCCGCCGGCCTCTGCCCCCAGCACATCGGCGATGCGCGCCCGCTGCCCGGCGGCGTCGCGGGTGCGGGCGGGCCAGGTGATCGGCGCACGGTCATCGGTGACGAGGGTGAAGCCGACCTCGGGCCGGGCAAGGGCGAGGCGCTTGACCGTGTCCACCGCCGCCGCCGTTTCGGCGCGCTCGGATTTGAGGAATTTCAGCCGCGCCGGCGTGGCGAAGAACAGGTCGCGCACCTCCACCCGCGTGCCGAAGCCGAGCGCGGCCGGGCGCACAGGGGACTTCACCCCGCCCTCGACGCGGATTTCATGGGCGCTGTCGCTGCCCTTCGGCCGGCTGGTGACGGCGAGCCGCGCCACCGCGCCGATGGAGGGCAGGGCCTCGCCGCGAAAGCCCAGCGTGTGGATGGCGAGCAGATCCTCGCTGTCGAGCTTGGAGGTGGCGTGGCGCTCCACCGCGAGGGCGAGTTCCTCGGCGCTCATGCCGATTCCATCGTCGGTGACGCGCATCAACCTGCGCCCGCCGCCGTCGATGATGATCTCGACCCGGGTGGCGCCGGCATCGAGCGCGTTCTCGACAATCTCCTTCAGCGCCGCCGCCGGGCGCTCCACCACCTCGCCGGCCGCGATGCGGTCGACCAGTGTGGAAGGCAGCAGGCGCAGCGGCATGGCAGATCCGGGGAACGATTCGGGGACGATGGCGGCCGGACTATAGCAGGGGCGCGGCGGACGCGCCGTTCTCCCGTTAAGGTTCGAGCCGTCCGTCCGAGCAGCCGTCATCCCGGACGGCCGCAGGCCGATCCGGGATCGCGGGAGGGGCCGGCCGTCGGAATGCGATCCCGGCTCTCCGCTTCGCTCCGGCCGGGATGACGTGGATGGCCGGGTCAAGCCCGGTCATGACGGCGCTTCAGGTGCAGTCTGAATCCCCGGGTCAGGCCCGGGGATGAGGGAAGGAGAGGGGAGCCGGCCTGCGCCTAGCCCGCCGCCGCCAGCCGCTCCGCCTTCTCGCGCTCGATTTCCTGCCGCTTGGTCATGATCGAGGCGACGATCACCACCACGGTGACAATGCCGATGAGAATGGTGCAGGCGGCGTTGATCTCCGGCGTCACGCCGAGGCGCACCTGGGAATAGATGCGCATCGGCAGGGTGGTGGCGCCGGGGCCGGTGGTGAAGCTGGCGATGACGAGATCGTCCAGCGACAGGGTGAAGGCGAGCATCCAGCCGGAAATGACCGCCGGCAGGATGATGGGCAGCGTCACCACGAAGAAGGTCTTGAACGGCGGGCAGCCGAGATCGAGCGCCGCCTCTTCCAGCGAGCGATCGAAGGTGACGAGGCGCGACTGCACCACGACCGAGACGAAGCACAGGGTGAAGGTGATGTGCGCCAATGTGATGGTCCAGAAGCCGCGGTCAATGTCGATGGCGACGAACAGCAGCAGCAGCGACAGGCCGGTGATGACTTCCGGCATCACCAGCGGCGCATAGACCATGCCGGAAAACAATGTGCGGCCGAAGAAGCGGCCGTAGCGCGTCAGCGCGATCGCCGCCAGCGTGCCGAGCACGGTGGCGACGGTGGCGGTGAGGAAGGCGACGCGCAGCGTCACCCAGGCGGCATCGAGCAGTTGCTGGTTCTGGAACAACTGCACATACCAGTGGGTGGAGAAGCCCGCCCACACCGTGACCATGCGCGAGGCATTGAAGGAGTAGATCACCAACAGGATGATCGGGATGTAGAGGAAGGCGAAGCCCAGCGTGATCGAGGTCACGTTGAACCAGGACAGACCCTTGCGCATCAGCGTCCCTCCACTTCGCGGGCCTGGATGTTCTGGTAGAAGACGATCGGGATCACCAGCACCATCAGCAGCAGCACCGCCACCGCCGAGGAGACAGTCCAGGAGCGGTTGACCGAGAATTCGGTCCAAAGAACCTTGCCGATCATCAGCGTGTCCGAGCCGCCGAGCAGGTCGGGGATGACGAACTCGCCCACCGCGGGAATGAAGCAGAGCAGGCAGCCGGCGAACACGCCCGGCAGCGAGAGCGGCCAGGTGATCTTCCAGAACGCGATGAGCGGCGGGCAGCCGAGATCGGCGGCGGCTTCCAGCAGCGTCTCGTCCATCTTCTCCAGCGCCGAATAGAGCGGCAGGATCATGAAGGGCAGATAGGAATAGACGATGCCGATATAGACCGCCGTGTCGGTGGCGAGAATCTGCAGCGGCGAATCGCGGTCCACGATGCCGAGCGCGAACAGAAGCTGGTTCAGCAGGCCTTCGGGCGAAAGAATGCCGATCCACGCATAGACCCGGATGAGGAACGAGGTCCAGAACGGCAGGATCACCAGCATCAGCAGCGTCGGGCGGATGGATTTCGGCGCCCGCGCCATGCCATAGGCGATGGGATAGCCCACCAGCAGCAGCAGCAGGGTGGAGACGCCGGCGATCCACAGGCTGGAGCCATAGGCCTCGATGAACTCATTATCCCAGGAGAGCACATAGCCGTAATTCTCGAAGGAGAGTTCGGAGAAAGCCTCCTTGAACGTCGTCCAGCCCTCGGCGAGGTCGAAGGTCGGGAAATAGGGCGGCTGGGCGATGGCGTCCTGCGACAGGCTGATCTTGAAGACGATCAGGAAGGGGATCAGGAACAGCGCCAGCAGCCAGAGATAGGGAATGGCGAGGACCAGCCATCGCCCGGAGGCCTTGCTTGCCATGGGGGCCTCCTCAGCTCGTCAGGACCACGCCGGCATCGGGCGAGAAATAGACATAGACCTTGTCGTCCCAGGTGATGGGGCGCTCCACCATGCGGGTGAGGTTCGGCTTGGCGGCTTTCACCCGCGTGCCGCCCGGCAGTTCGACATGGTAGATCGAGAGGTCGCCGAGATAGCCGATATCCCAGATTTCGCCGTGCAGGCAGTTGATGGTGGTATCGGCGGGCGGATCGAGCTCGACCCGCATCTTCTCCGGCCGCAGCGCGATGGCGACACTGTCGCCGGGCTTCACCGCGCAGTCCTGGGCGATGCGCAGGCGCTGCTCCGGCGCCACGCCCGGCCGCAGGGTGACCATGCCCCCCTCCACCGTCTCCACTGTGGCGTCGAGAATGTTCACGTCGCCGACGAAGTCGGCGACATAGCGCGAATTGGGATGCTCGTAGATCACCGCCGGCGGCGCCACCTGCACCAGCTTGCCGTGATTCATCACCGCGATGCGGTCGGCCACCGTCATGGCCTCTTCCTGATCGTGGGTGACGATCAGGAAGGTCATGCCGAGCTCCATCTGGATATCCATGAGCTCGAACTGGGTTTCCTCGCGCAGCTTCTTGTCGAGCGCGCCGAGCGGCTCGTCGAGCAGCAGCACCTTGGGCCGCTTGGCGAGCGAGCGGGCGAGCGCCACACGCTGGCGCTGGCCGCCGGAAAGCTGGTGCGGCTTGCGCTTGGCGAATTTCTCCAGCTTCACCAGCTTGAGCATCTCTTCGACCCGGGCGGCGATGGCGCCCTTCTCCATCCGGTCCTGCTTGAGGCCGAAGGCGATGTTGTCCCACACGCTCATATGCGGGAATAGCGCATAAGACTGGAACATCATGTTGGTCTGCCGCTTATAGGGCGGCGTGCCGACGAGGTCCTGCCCGGCGAGGGTGATCTGCCCCTCGGTCGGGTCCTCGAAGCCGGCGAGCATGCGCATCAGCGTGGTCTTGCCACAGCCGGACGGGCCGAGCAGGGCGAAGAACTCGCGCTCATAAATGTCGAGGGAGAGGTTGTCGACGGCGGTGAATTCGCCGAAGCGCTTGGTGACGTTCTTGTAGCTGATCAGCGGGACGGCCTGCGGGTCGTTCCAGGGAGCGAATTTCCGGCGGATGCCGCCAATGGTCTTCTGCGTCTTCTCGGTGACGCCGGTGCTCATGCTGACTGATCCCGTTTCCCCCGCCGGCTATTCGGCCGGTAGACGCTAACCGGGTTCGTGTGACGGCTCAACGTCACACTGCGAACAATTTTACCATGCCTGCAAAGGTGGCGGGGTGACGCTGCCTTGACGGCGGCAAGCGGGCCGTGATTGCCTCAAGCGGCGCAGAAAGCGCAACAGGAAGGCAATCATGGCCAAGAAGAAGCGTTCTGAGAAGGACGCGGTCGACAATCCCCGCGGCGTCACCACCCTTGCCGAGGCAAAGGCGTGGATGGCCGCCCGCGGCATTACCGAAATCGAATGCGCGGTGCCGGACCTCGCTGGCGTCGGACGCGGCAAGATCATGCCGGTCTCGAAGTTCCTCTCCGGCCCGACGATGAACCTGCCGCTGAGCGTGTTCTTCCAGACCATTTCCGGCGACTACCCGCCCTATGACAATCTCGTCGATTCCGTCGTGGTCGACAGCGATCTGGTGATGGAGCCGGATTTCTCCACCCTCGCCATCGTGCCCTGGGCGCAGGACCCGACCGCGCAGGTGATCCATGACGCCTATCACCGCGACGGGCGCCCGGTGGAACTCGCCCCCCGGCAGGTGCTGAAGAACGTGGTGGACCTCTACGCCAAGAAGGGCTGGAAGGCCGTCGTCGCGCCGGAGATCGAGTTCTACCTCGTCGAGCCGAACACCGATGCCGACTACCCGCTCAAGCCGCCGATCGGCCGCTCGGGTCGGCCGGAAATCGGCCGCCAGTCCTATTCGATCCAGGCGGTCAACGAGTTCGACGCCCTGTTCGAGGACATGTACGACTATTCCGAGGCGCAGGGCCTCGAGATCGACACGCTGATCCATGAGGACGGCGCGGCGCAGATGGAAATCAACCTGCTGCACGGCGATCCCATCGTGCTCGCCGACCAGGTCTATCTGTTCAAGCGCACGATCCGCGAGGCGGCGCTGCAGCACAAGATCTACGCCACCTTCATGGCCAAGCCGATCGCCGACGAGCCGGGCTCGGCCATGCACATCCACCAGTCCATCGTGGATGGCGAGACGGGGCGCAACATCTTCTCCGACGCCGATGGAGATCCGACGCCGGAGTTCTTCTCCTTCATCGCCGGCCAGCAGCGCTACCTGCCGGCGGTGATGTCGATCCTCGCGCCTTACGTGAACTCCTACCGCCGGCTGACGCGCGATTCGATGGCGCCGATCAACGTGCAGTGGGGCTATGACAACCGCACGGCCGGCCTGCGCGTGCCGCCCTCCGCGCCGGCGGCGCGGCGGGTGGAGAACCGGGTGCCGTCCTCCGACGCCAACCCCTATCTCGTGATCGCCGCCTCGCTCGCCTGCGGCTATCTCGGCATGGTGGAGGGGCTCCGCCCGACCGAGCCGCTGGAAGCCGACGCCAAGGGCCTCGATTTCGAGCTGCCGCGCGGCCTGCTCGAAGCGGTGGCGGCGCTGCAGCACTCGGAGGAAATCGCCACAGTGCTCGGGCCGTCCTTCGTCAAGACCTATACGGCGGTGAAGCAGACCGAGTTCGACACCTTCATGCGCGTGATCTCGCCCTGGGAGCGGGAATATCTGCTGCTGAACGTTTGAGGCGTTCCGCACGGAGGCTGGCCGTCACCCCCGCCTCCAGAACGGCATCGAGCCGGGATAGACCCTGGCATCCATGTTTGACGCTTATGAATTGCGCATCCCCGGGCCCAGCCCGGGGATGACTCTTTGAGGGCCTACGCCTCGACCTTCTCCTCCGCCAGCATCTCCCGCACGCGCGGGATCACCTTGGTGCCGTAAAGCTCGATGGCGCGCATCATGCGGGCGTGAGAGAGCGGGCCGGCGCTGTATTTCAGATCGAAGCGCGACAGGCCGAGTGCCTTCGCCGTTTTGGCGATCTTGCGCGCCACCGTTTCCGGCGAACCGAGATAGAGCGAGCCATGGCTGATCTCATGCTCGAAGGCGTCACGGCCATAGGGCGGCCAGCCGCGCTCGGCGCCGATGCGGTCATGCATCCGCTTGTAGTCGGCATAGAATTCCTCGCGCGCCTGCGCGTCGGTGTCGGCGATGTAGCCATGCGAATGCACGCCGATCGGCTGCACCGTGCCGCCGAGCTGGCCGATGGCCTTGTGGTAGAGGTCGACATAGGGCGCGAAGCGGGCCGGATTGCCGCCGATGATGGCCAGCATCAGCGGCAATCCGTAGCGCGCCGCCCGCACCACCGATTCCGGCGAGCCGCCAACCCCGATCCAGGTCTTCAACGTGCCGGTTTCCACCAGGGGATAGACGTGCTGATCCTTTAGCGGCGGGCGCAGCCTGCCCTGCCAGGTGACGCCTTGCGTGGTGGAATTGTCGCGCAGCAGCGCCGCGAACAGATCGAGCTTCTCGCTGAACAGCGCCTCATAGTCCTTGAGGTCGAAGCCGAACAGCGGGAAGGATTCGGTGAAGGAGCCGCGCCCGAGAATAACCTCGGCGCGGCCGTTCGACAGCGCATCCACCGTGGCGAAGCGCTGGAACACGCGGATCGGGTCGTCGGAGGACAGCACGGTGACGGCGGACCCAAGCCGGATGCGCTTTGTCCGCGTGGCCATGCCGGCGAGCACGACTTCCGGCGCCGACACGGCGAAATCGTCGCGGTGATGTTCGCCGACGCCGATGAAGTCGATGCCGACCTCATCCGCCAGCACCGCTTCCTCCACCAGATCGCGAATCACCTGGGCGTGCGAGAGCGGGCGCCCATCGACGCCGGAGGTCACGTCGCCAAATGTGTCGAGGCCGAGTTCGAGAAGCTGTGCCATGGGAGCGGTCCCCTTCCTGGCCGGCACTGCGCCGGCGGCCCCCATATGGACCGGCCGCGTCGGGCGCGCATCCCCGGCGGTGCAAGGACAGCATTTCGCTTCTGCAAGCCGGAGCCGCAAGGAGCGGGCGCCCGCGCCCCAAAAGAGAAGCCCGCTGGGCGAACCAGCGGGCTTCAAGTCGGCGACACGAGGGGGTCGATGTCGCCGGTGACCGGATCGGCCAGGCATGGCCGCAAGAGGTCGGCGGTCCTGCTCAGCCGCAGGAGACGGGAGTGTCGTTACGCGGCGTGACAGGCGCAGGGCCCGTGCCCCGCGTGCCGCGCGCGGCCCTGCCGGCGGCGTCCTGCCGCGCGGCCTCGCGCAGCACCTCGCGCATGGTCGAACGGCGGGCGGCGCGGCGTTCCACCGAACGGACCACGAGCAGGGCGGTGGGATCGTGCCAGAGCGGGCCGGACGAGGCGTCGAGCAGGTCGCCGCGGGTGAGGCCGATATCGCGCAGCATGCGATCGTCAAACGCGCCGAGCTGGGCGATATGGCGCCGGCGGGCAACCGCCCGGATGAACTGGATGGAACCCATGAAGACGGCGACCAGCAGCCCGCTCGCCGCGGTACCGAACGAGGAGAACGGGGTTCTCCGGACTTCGCCAACAAACGACATCGTATCCTCCATGTGCCGGCCGCGCAGCGACGGTGCTGGGTTTCTGATCGCGGCAAGGCCCTGGGGCCACCCGAAATCGACACCGTCCGTTCGCGGCGGGATCGTTATGAAGGAGCGCGATCAATCACACTAGCGAATGTTTATGATCGCTGATATCATTGGGATTGATGATAGGCCGACGTGAGGGCGTCAATGAGCGTGTTACTCGACATTGATCAATTAAGAACATTCATTGCGATTGCCGAAACCGGCAGTTTCACAAAAGCGGCCGAGGTGGTTCACAAAACCCAGTCGGCCGTGTCGATGCAGATGAAGCGGCTGGAGGAGCGGGTCGGCCGGCCGATCTTCGCCCGCGACGGGCGCGCCTCGCGCCTTACCGACGAGGGCGACCGGCTGCTCGATTATGCCCGCCGCATCGTCAAGCTGAACATTGAGGCCATGGCCAGCCTCGCCTCGGCGGAACTGTCGGGCCGGGTGCGGCTCGGCGTGCCGGACGATTATGCCGACCGCTATCTCCCGGAAATCATGGCGCGGTTTTCCGCCACCCATCCCAATGTCGAACTGACCGTGGTGTGCGATCCCTCGACCGATCTGGTCGACCGCATCGACACTGGCGATCTCGACCTCGCCATCATCACCGATTGCGAGACGATGAACCGCGAGACGGAGATTATCCGCCGCGAGCAACTGCTCTGGGTCGGCTCCATGCGCCATTCCGTGCATCTGGAAGACCCGGTGCCGCTGGCGCTGGGGCGGCAGACCTGCAACTGGCGGCAGGAGGCGATCTCCATGCTGCAGGCGGTCGACCGGCCGTTCCGCATCCTCTACACCTCGTCCAATTCCACCGCCGTGTCGGCGGCGGTGCTGGCGGGGCTCGCCATTTCGGTGCTGCCGGAATCGGGCCTGCGCCCGGGCATGCGGGTGCTGGGGCCATCGGACGGGTTCCCGGCGCTGGCGCCCTGCCGCATCGGCCTGCTGCGCAACCGGCATGAAGCTTCCCCGCTCGCCGACGCGCTGGCCAATCACATCGTGCAGGGACTGGACAATATCTCCGACGCAGCGATCGCGGCGGAGTGAGCCGCGCCGCCGCTCAATAGGCATCCTCGTCGAATACCGGCTCGACCGAGCGGTTCCACGCGCCCTCATAGCGCTCCAGCAGCAGATCGGCCGGGGTCTTCCCGGCTTTGAGGCTGGCATCGAGCGGAGCGAGGAAGCGACTCTCGTCGCGGCCCTGGCTGTCGCGATAGTCGCGGCGCTGAAGGCCGGCGCGGGCGATGTCCACCACCTCACGCGCCACGTCCAGCAGGGAGCGACCGGCGATTTCCGCCTTGAAGCCCAGCCGGGGCACATCGTCGCGCAGCTTCTGCCGCTCCTCCTCGCTCCAGCCTTTGGCGAGATCCCAGGCGGCGTCGAGGCTCGTCGTGTCGTAATAAAGGCCAGTCCACAGCGCCGGCAGGGCGCACAGATTGCGCCATGGCCCGCCATCGGCGCCGCGCATTTCGAGGTAACGCTTCAGCCGCACTTCCGGGAAAATGGTGGAGAGGTGGTTGGCCCAGTCGGAAACGGTCGCGCTCTCGCCCGGCACCGCCGGGTGGCGGCCGGCGAGCAGATCGCGGAAGGACGAGCCGGCGACATCAATATAGCGGTCGCCGCGCTTGATGAAATACATCGGCACGTCGAGCGCGTAGTCGACATAACGCTCGAAGCCCATGCCGTCCTCGAAGGCGAAGGGCAGCATGCCGGCGCGGTCATTGTCGGTGTCGCGCCAGATTTCCGAGCGGTAGGACAGGAAGCCGTTCGGCTTGCCCTCCGTGAAGGGCGAATTGGCGAAGAGGGCGGTGGCCACCGGCTGCAAGGCGAGGCCGACGCGCAGCTTCTTCACCATGTCGGCTTCGGAGGCGAAGTCGAGATTCACCTGCACGGTGCAGGTGCGGTACATCATGTCGAGCCCGCGCGTGCCGACCTTCGGCATATAGGCGGAC
The DNA here is from genome assembly GCF_041415945.1 of Ancylobacter sp. IITR112. Classification (NCBI taxonomy): domain Bacteria; kingdom Pseudomonadati; phylum Pseudomonadota; class Alphaproteobacteria; order Hyphomicrobiales; family Xanthobacteraceae; genus Ancylobacter; species Ancylobacter sp. IITR112. The sequence continues at coordinate 151,324 of NZ_JBGCUS010000001.1, forward strand.
ATGATCTTGTAGCGGCCCTTGGGCATAACAGGCGTTTCCGCCAGCGTCCATTTCGGGCTCATGCCGAGGCCGAGAAAGCCGAAGCCGAGCGGCGTCGCCACTTCGCGCACCTGGTCGAGATGGCCGTTCACCTCGGCGCAGGTCTCGTGGATGGTGATGAGCGGCGCGCCTGACAGTTCGAACTGCCCGCCCGGCTCCAGCGAGATCGCCCCGCCCCCCACCGTGTCGGCGAGGCCGATAAGGGTCTCGCCTTCCATGATCGGCTCCCAGCAGTTCAGCGCCTGCATGCCTTCCAGCAGGGCGCGGATGCCGTTCGCGCCTTCATAGGGCACCGGCTCGTGGCCCTTCAGGGTGAAGGGGAATTTCTCATGCTCGGTACCGATGCGGAATTTCGTCGGCGCCTTGCAGCCCGCCTCGAACCACGCGACGAGTTCGTCCCGGCTGGCGATGGGCTGCGTGTCGATCTGGTCTCGCGCCATGGGAAACTCCGGGCGGCATGCGTGGGCGCGCGACCATACACACGCCAAGCTCCGGCGCAAATCGCTGTAACTACCGACGGAAGTTGGAAATTGCGGCGCCGCAAGCACCCTCCGGCAGGCCGCGCCGGAGGCCCGCCGCTTCCGGGTCTATTGAGCCGAGGCGTGGGTGAGCCAGGTGTTCACCGCCTTCAGCCCTTCCGCCCGATTGCCGGTGCGGTGCGCCGCTTCCTGATAGACCGCGATCTGGATGTCGGCGCTGGTGCCGCCGCGGACGATGGTGCGCAGATGCTCCAGCTCCGCCCGCCCGCCCAGCGCCTCGGCGTCATCGGTGAGCTGGTCGATCAGTTCTTCCACCGCCTGCGCCACCGGCACCGCCTCGCGGGCGCGGCGGTCGACGAAGCTGCCATGCACGCCATAGCGCTGCGCACGCCATTTATTCTCCGCCGCAATGGCGCGCTCGACCGGGTCGATGCCGGCATTGAGCCGTGGATTGCGCACGAGATGGCGCACCAGCGCGCGGTAAAGCGCGGCGATGGCGACCGAATCCTCCACCCGTGTGCAACTGTCGGGAGCGCGAAGTTCCAGCGTCGGGTGCTTTTCCGAGGGGCGGATGGTCCACCAGACATAGCTCGAATCGCGGATCGCCCGCGCCGCCACCAGCGCGTCGATATAGTCCTGGTAGTCCTTCGCGCTTTCGAACAGCTCCGGCAGGCCGGTGCGCGGCAGTTCATCATAGGCGGCGAGGCGGTAGCCCATCAGCCCGGTGCGCTTGGATTCCCAGAAAGGCGAGGAGGTCGACAGCGCCACGAAAACCGGGAGATAGGGCAGGATGCGGCGCATCACGTCGATGCGCTGGTCGGCATCGGGCAGTTCCACATGCACATGCATGCCGCACAGCATGTTGCGCTCGCCGAGCATCTGCAGATCGTGCATCAGCCCGTCATAGCGCTGGGTCGGCCCGCGCTTGCCGCCCTGCCAACTGGCGGTGGGGTGGGTGCCGGCGGCGATGAAGGCAAGGTCGAAGCCGGCGCTGACCTCGGCGAGGCTGCGGCGCAGCCCGTGCAGTTCCTGCCGCACCTCGGCAGCGCTGCGGTGCGGACGGGTCATCACCTCGATCTGCGCGTGCAGCACTTCGCCCGACGCGGCCGGCCCCAGCGCGGCCCGCAACTTCGGCATGAAGGCGGGTGGAACGCGCCGAAGCGGGTTCTTGGTCTCGCCCTCGACGACGAAATACTCTTCCTCGATGCCGATGCGGTATTCTTCCGTAGCGGCCTTGGAATTGGCGACAGACATGGCGACCTTCCCGCATTCGCGTCACGGACGGGCGCCGTTATCGCTTAGCCGGCAGCGAATCGACATGGCGCCACGCCGCCGCGAGGCATGATGGAGAAGTAAGACCGCAGTGTGACCTTTAGAATATCAACAGATATCAGATTTATATTCTAATAAGTCGATGAAGTGTGAGCGCAATAGTCGGCTTATGCCTGAGTTGCCTGGCGGGCGGCTTCCACCAGGGCGAGAGCCGCCACCGCCGCCGTGTCCGCGCGCAGGATGCGCGGGCCGAGTGAGAGCACGAGGGCGCCGGGATGGGCGAGGAGCAGGCGCCGCTCCTCCTCGGCAAAGCCGCCTTCGGGGCCGATCAGCACCGCGAGCGGGCCGGCCACCGCCGCCCGCAGCGGCGCCAGCGGATCGGCCTGCGGCGCGGCCTCGTCGCAGAACACCAGCCGGCGGGCGGGCGCCAGCCCGGCCAGCCAGCGCGGCAGGGCGACGGGTTCGAGCACGTCCGGCAGGGAGAGGATGCCGCACTGCTCGGCGGCCTCGATGACATTGGCGCGCATGCGCTCGGTGTTCACGCGCGTCGCCTGCGTGCGCCGGGTCATCACCGGCACCAGCCGGCCCGCCCCCATCTCCACCGCCTTCTGCACCATATAGTCGAGCCGTGCATGCTTGAGCGGGGCGAAGACGTAATCGAGATCGGGCGGGGCCGACTGGCGCCGTAGCTGCGCCTCGCAGCGCAGCAGCACCTCGCGCCGCCCGCCCGCCTCGCGCACCGCGCGCCACTCGCCATCGCGGCCGTTGAACAGGTGCAGGTGTCCGCCCACCTCCAGCCGGATGACATCGGCGACATAATGCGCCCGGTCGCGGTCGAGGCGAAGCTGCGCGCCCTCGGCCAGCGGCTCTTCGACAAACAGCCGCTGGGCGCGGAAATCATAGGGCTCGGCGGTGGAATCGGCGGGGGTGCGGGTCATGAAATGTTTTTTATCCGGAATTTGCAGGCAAAATCGCGCACGCCGCGATGTTGCCCAAACTTTCGTGCCTCTGTATCACGCTTGGTCAATGACACGGCACCGATCGACCTCCTGATGAGAGATTGGCTTTTGAACAGTCATCCGATGCGCCTGCGGGCAAGCTCCGCGCCCCCGATGCTGGCAGGGCTGCTGCTCGCCGGGATGCTGGGCACGCTTCCCGCCGGCGCCCAGTGGATCGGCGCTCCCGGCGGCTCGTCCGAGTCCGGCTCCTCCGCGGGGGCTGTGGTGGTGCAGCCCGCGCCCGCTCCGCAGGCGGCCGAGCCGGCGCCGGGCTTCAGTCCGGGCTTTTCCTCAACCCTCGGGCCTTCCCCCTCGGGGAGCATCGACCCGGGAATGGCACCGGCTGCGGCGGCGCAGCAGGCCAGACCCGATTCCTCGGAATGTCAGGGGCAGGTGAACAAGCTGCGCGGCGAGGTTGAAACGCGCGGCGAGGCGCTGCAGGCCGCGGCGAAGAAGAAGCTGCCGCCGTCCGAGCTGTGCCCGATGTTCCGCACGTTCGCCAGCGCGCAGCAGAATTTCTATTCCTTCCTCAACACCAACAAGGCCAAATGCGGCGTGCCGGATGAGGTGCTGAAGAAGTTCAAGCAGAATGTCAGTTCGGTGAACACGACGCGCAATAAGATCTGCGAGGTGGCGAAGATGCAGGAGAGCGGTGGCGGTGGCCCCGGCGGTCCGCCCCCGCAGAGCTCGATTTCGGCCGGCCTCGGCCTGTCGAGCGGTCTGCCGACGACGGGCGCCCCTCCGGGCGGCGTCTTCGACACGCTCGGCGGCGACGCGCTGCGCTGAACCGATGACATCGGCCGCGCCGTCTCCTGCCGCGCCGTCTCCTGCTGGGCCGGTGCCGGCCGATTCCGCCGGCAATTGGGTGGATCGCTACGCTCCTGCCGCGCTCAGGCCGTTCCTGCGCCTCGCCCGCGCCGACCGGCCGATCGGTAGCTGGCTGCTGCTCATTCCCTGCTGGTGGTCGCTGGCGCTCGCCTTGCGGGTGCAGGCGGAAAGCGGCGTGCCCACCTATGGCGCGGCGGCGATGTGGGCCGTGCTGTTCGCCATCGGCGCCGTGGCGATGCGCGGGGCCGGCTGCACCTGGAACGACATTCTCGACCGCGATATTGACGGGCGGGTGGAGCGCACCCGCTCCCGCCCGCTCCCCGCCGGGCAGGTGACGCTGAGGGGCGCGGTGCTGTTTCTCGCGCTTCAACTCCTCGTGGGGCTGGCGGTGCTGCTGTGCCTGCCGTTCTTCGCCATTGCCGTCGCGCTGTCATCGCTCGGGCTTGTGGTGGTCTATCCGCTGATGAAGCGGGTGATGTGGATTCCGCAGCTCGTGCTCGGTCTCGCCTTCTCCTGGGGCGCGCTGATGGGATTTGCGGTGCTGGTCGAGGCGCTGCCCGCGCCCGCCTTCCTGCTCTATGCCGGCGCTGTCCTCTGGGTGGTGGGCTATGACACCATCTACGCGCATCAGGACCGCGAGGACGATGCCATTGTCGGGGTGAAGTCCTCCGCCCTGCTGTTCGGCGCGCGCACCGTGCCCTGGCTTGTCGCGCTCTATGGCGGCGCCCTGGTCTTGATGGGCCTCGCGCTCGCCAGCGCCGGGGCCGGGCCCTGGGCCTTTGGCGGGCTCGGCATCTTCACCGTGCGGCTCGCCACGCAGATCGCCCGGCTCGATATTGACGACCGCGCCCTGTGCCTGAGGCTGTTCCGTTCCAATCGCGATTCCGGGCTGATCCTGCTCGCCGGCCTGGTCATCGACGCGCTGCTGGCCTGAGCGTGCCGCCCCGCGCGAGGTTGCCGGGGCGGGGCGGGTGGTGGTAAGCAGCGCGAACACTGTAAATCCATGGGTCCCATGAGCATCCGCCTGCACCGCGGCGATCTTGTCGATCTCGCCCGCTATACCCCCGACAAGGCGCCCTTTGTCGCCATCGACACCGAAACGCTTGGCCTCAACCCGCACCGCGACCGGCTGTGCGTGGTGCAGCTTTCCCCGGGCGACGGCACCGCCGACGTGGTGCAGATTCCCGCCGGCGCCGGGCCTGGCAGCGCGCCCAATCTGGAGCGGCTGCTCACCGATCCGGCCTCGGTGAAACTGTTCCATTTCGCCCGTTTCGATGTCGCGATCCTCGGCAAGACCTTTGGTCTCACCGTGTCGCCGGTGTGGTGCACCAAGATCGCCTCGCGGCTGACCCGAACCTATACCGACCGGCACGGGCTCAAGGATCTCGTCCGAGAACTGCTCGGCGTCGACCTGTCCAAGCAGCAGCAGAGCTCGGACTGGGCGGCCGATGAGCTGAGCGACGCCCAATTGCACTATGCGGCTTCCGACGTGCTGCATCTGCACGCGCTGCAGGCGCGGCTCGCCGCCATGCTGGCGCGCGAGGGGCGGCAGGAACTGGCGCAGTCCTGCTTCGATTTCCTGCCGACGCGGGCAAAGCTCGATCTCGCGGGATGGCCCGAGCAGGACATCTTCGCGCATATGTGAGCGCGCCGCCCGACAATCGCCGGGTTCTGCGGCGAGGGGAGAGGTGCGGCCGCGCGGCTTGCGCCCTGGGCTGGAAGCCGCCATCTTGGGTGCCGGCCAGGGTGCGGAAGGCGGCCGTCAGCCGGGGATGAACCGTCGCGCATGAACAAGCATGTCGAACCGCCCATGACGCGGGGCGCGAAAGCGAGCGAACCGGTGGCGCGCCGCGCCTCGGGGAACGCCGCTGCGCAGGATGCGCGGCGCGCGAAGCTGTTCAAGAACGCCCGTCGCCACAGTCGTCGGGTGCGGTTCCTGCGCGTCGCCCTGCCGGTCGGGGTGGTGCTGGTGCTCAGTGCCACGGTCGCGATCAACTACCTCGACCCCTTCACCCTTGCCGTCGACCTGCCGTTCGATCTCGGCCGGGTGTCGCTGTCGGGGACCCAGGTCAAGATGGAATTCCCGCGCCTGCACGGCTTCACCGCCGATAATCGCGGCTATGACGTGTCCGCCATTTCCGCCTCGCAGGACCTGACCGAACCCAACCGCATCACCCTCGACAAGATCGAGGCCAAGCTCGAACTGGCGGATAAGGGCTGGGCCAGCCTCACCGCCATTGGCGGCAGCTACGACACCAAGACGGAAAACCTCACCCTCGACGGCGGTGTGACCTTTGACACCTCCTCCGGCTATGGCGGGCGGCTGAAAGACGCCTCGATCGACATCAAGAACGGCAAGATGGTGTCGAACAGCCCGGTGGAGCTGACCTATCTCGACGGCAAGCTGACCGCCGACACGCTCGAAGTGTCGCAGAAGGATTCACGGGCCTTGCTGGTCGGCAATGTGCAACTGGACTTCCGCATGCCGGCCGACGACACGCCGGCCAAGCCGCGCCCCGCGCCCCCGGCGGCGACGCCTCCCGCGGCCGCTGCCGCCCGCTCCACCGGCGCCACTCCGTGAGGGCGCGCGCATTGAACCCTCGGCCCGGGACGGCTAGACATGTCGGTATGACCGAGCCCCATGCCCGCACGCCCCATCGCCGCCTCCGCGCCGGCCTCGCCGCCCTCGTCCTCGCCGCCGGTCTCGGTGGCCTGACCTCCGCCGCGCTGGCGCAGGCGAACAATGTGCCGAACGCCCTGCAGGGCTTCGCCGCCAATCGCGATGAGCCGATACGCATCAACGCCAACAGCCTGGAAGTGCGCGACCAGGAAAAGCAGGCGGTGTTCAGCGGCAATGTGGTGGTGCAGCAGGGCGACACCACCATGCGCTGCCGGGAACTTGTGGTGTTCTACGACGGCAAGGACGCGGCCGGCGCCAAGCCGGCCGGAGCGCCTTCCGGCGACGCGCTGGCGGCGGGCAGTCCGATCAACTCCTCCGCCATCCGGCGGCTGGAGATCAACGGCTCGGTGGTGGTGACCACCAAGGAGCAGACCGCCACCGGCGATCAGGGCGTGTTCGAAACCAAGGCGAACACCATCACCCTCACGGGCAATCCTGTCGTGCTCACCTCCGGGCCGAATGTCATCCGCGGCAAAAAGCTCACGGTGGACCTCACCACCGGCCTGTCGCGCTTCGATGGCGGGCGTATCGAAAGCCTGATCGTGCCCAACAGCATGAAGGGCGCCGATGGCGGCTTGCCCGGCGCCAAGCCGGCTGCGCCGGCGGCCAAGCCCAAACCGGCGCCCTGAGCCGCGGCTGAAGCAGCGCCGGCCTGGCGCCGGCGCGCGGGATTGTTGGCCGTCGGGAGTTCACCTCGGCGCGCCGAGCGGGCTAGGGTAATCGGGCACCGGAATCTCGCTTTTGCCGGCGTTTGCGCCCGTTTCGGCCCGGTTCTTGCATCGCGATTTGCCAGCGGCGCGCGGAACGTTTATCACCTTGCGGGTGGTGATCCCACCACGGAGGGTGCGCGTGGGTCTTTTCTCGACCATCGTCGGACGCGGCAAGGCGGCGTCTCAACATTCCGCCTCCGGGCCCGGGCGCGGCATTGACAGCCCCCCAGCGGCACCGAGCGCCGAGGAGATCGAGGCGCGGTTTCAGGCCGATTTCGAAGCGGCGCTGGCGGCGGATCTGCAGCCGTCGCGCGGGGCACCTCAGCCGCAGGCCCGCGCCGGGGGAACCGCTTCCGCGCCGGCCTCGGTCGCCTCCGCGCATTTCCGCACTCCCGAGCCAGCCGCCGGGGAGCAGCGGATGCTGAACGCCGTCGGCCTCGCCAAGAGCTATGGCGGCCGGCAGGTGGTGCGCGGGGCCAGCCTGCATGTGCGGCGCGGTGAGGCGGTCGGCCTGCTCGGGCCCAATGGTGCCGGCAAGACCACCATCTTCTACATGATCACCGGGCTGGTGAAGGCCGATGCCGGCCGCATCGAGCTTGACGGCCATGACGTGACCCACCTGCCGATGTATCGCCGCGCGCGCCTCGGCGTCGGCTATCTTCCGCAGGAAGCCTCCATCTTTCGCGGCCTGTCGGTGGAGAACAACATCCGCGCCGTGCTGGAAGTGGTCGAGCCGAACCGCCGCGAGCGCGAGCGCCAGCTCGACCAGCTCCTGGAAGAGTTCCGTGTCACCCATGTGCGTAAATCGCCTTCCATCGCGCTTTCCGGCGGCGAGCGGCGCCGCGTGGAAATCGCCCGCGCGCTGGCTTCCCGTCCCACCTTCATGCTGCTCGACGAGCCTTTCGCCGGCATCGACCCGATCGCGGTCGGCGACATCCAGGCGCTGGTGCGCCAGCTCACCGAGCGCGGCATCGGCGTGCTGATCACCGACCACAATGTGCGCGAGACGCTGGGCCTCATCGACCGCGCCTATATCATCCATTCCGGTACCGTGCTGATGGAAGGCTCGCCCGAGGAAATCGTGGCGAGCGAGGAAGTCCGTCGCCTCTATCTCGGCGAGGAGTTCCGTCTGTAGCATGGACCCTGTCCCGCCCAACGCTGCCGCCGCCCGTGGAGAGTGCGTGCCATGTCGCTAGGTCCGCGTCTCGAATTCCGCCAGACCCAGTCGCTGGTGATGACGCCGCAGCTCATGCAGGCGATCAAGCTGCTGCAACTCTCCAATCTCGACCTCGTGGCCTATGTCGAGGCGGAACTGGAGCGCAACCCGCTGCTGGAACGCCAGGCCGAGCCGGAAGGCGAGCGCGGCGGCGAGGGCGAGGCGGATGCCGGGGCGGTGCGTGAGCGCACCAGCGATGCCGATCTCGATCCCCGGGCGGAGCAGGCGCATGAGCGCGAGGAGCGCGTCTCCGACTGGCTGGAGGAGCGGCTGGAGACCAGCCGCAGCGCCATTGAGGACCGGCTCGACACCGGCATGGAGAACGTCTTCCCCGACGATAATGGCCGCGAGCCGGCGGCGCCGCTGCCGAGCGGCGAGGGGCCGGCCTATTCGGAATGGACCGGTGCCGGCGGCGGAGGGGCTGACGGCGAGGGCTATAATCTCGAAGCCTTTGTCTCGGCCGAGACCTCGCTCGCCGACCATCTCGAAGCGCAGTTGGTACTAGCGGTCAGCGATCCCGTCGAGCGGCTGATCGCCCATAATCTGATCGACCTGATCGACGAGGCCGGCTATCTCTCCGCCGATCTCGCCAGCGTCGCCGAACGGCTCGGCGCGCCGCTCGCGGCGGTGGAGAAGGTGCTGGAGGTGATCCAGAGCTTCGACCCGCCGGGCATCGGCGCCCGCTCGCTGGCCGAATGCCTCGCCATTCAGTTGCGCGAGCGCAATCGCTACGACCCCTGCATGGCGGCGCTGCTCGCCCATCTCGAACTGCTGGCGCGGCGCGAATTCGCCACGCTGAAACGGGTGTGCGGTGTCGACGAGGAAGACCTGGCCGAGATGGTCGGAGAGATTCGCCGGCTCAATCCCAAGCCCGGCCTCGCCTTCGGCTCCGGCATCATCCAGCCGGTGGTGCCGGATGTGTTCGTGCGCGGCGGGCCGGACAACTGGCTGGTGGAGCTCAATTCCGAGACGCTGCCGCGTGTGCTGGTGAACCAGGCCTATTATTCCCGCGTGCAGAAGATCACCCGCAACGAGCGGGAAAAGGCCTTCCTCTCCGACTGCATGCAGACCGCGACCTGGCTCACCCGCTCGCTCGACCAGCGCGCCCGCACCATCCTCAAAGTGGCGACCGAGATCGTGCGCCAGCAGGACGCCTTTCTGACGCTCGGCGTGCAGCATTTGCGGCCGCTGAACCTGCGCATGGTGGCGGACGCCATCGGCATGCACGAATCCACCGTGTCGCGCGTCACGTCCAACAAATACATGGCGACGCCGCGCGGCATCTTCGAGATGAAGTATTTCTTCTCGTCCTCTATTTCGTCTTCGGACGGCGGCGAGGCGCATTCGGCGGAATCGGTGCGCTTCCGCATCAAGCAGATGATCGAGGCGGAAAGCCCCGACGACGTGCTGTCCGACGACACGCTGGTGCAGCGCCTGCGCGAAGCGGGCATCGACATCGCCCGCCGCACGGTGGCAAAATACCGTGAGGCGATGCGGATTCCTTCCTCCGTGCAGCGCCGGCGCGAGAAGCAGGCGGCGGTCGCGGGGGGCTGAAAACGCCGGCGCGCGGAGGATGTGCACCGGCTTCACACAAGCTTCGCCTACGCTGTCCACCGCTTCTCGTTGACACTTTCTCTCGCGGCTCATACCTCTTAGTGGCACCGGCCGGGCATGTTAGGGAGTTCGGGCAGGGCGAGGGGCGGTTTCGCGAACGCTTCCCGACCCGCCCCAGCAGAGGGACTAGTCACGATGCCGCTGCGGGTTTCAGGTAAAAATCTCGATGTGGGCGAAGCTCTCAGGCAGCGCGTTTCCGATCGCGTCGCCGGGGCGATGGACAAGTACTTCGACGGCGGCTGGTCCGGCCACGTCACGGTCGCCCGCGAGGGCTCCGGTTATCGCGCGGACTGCGCGCTGCATCTCGACAGCGGGACGGTGCTGCAGGCCCATGCCGACGCGCAGGACCCCTATGCCAGCGCCGACGCCGCCGTGGAGCGGATCGAGACGCGGCTGCGCCGCTACAAGAGCCGGGTGAAGCGCCGCGCCGTCAATGGCGAGGGAAGCGATGCCGGCGCGGCGGCCGAGACCGTGCCGCTGACCGTGTTTTCCGCCCCCGACCACGAGGATGCCGAGCCGAGCGAAGGCTGGTGCCCGACCGTGGTTGCCGAAGCCACCGCCAACCTGCCCCGGCTTTCGGTCAGCAATGCGGTGCTCGAACTGGACTTCACCGGCGCCACCGCCCTGGTGTTCCGCCATGCCGGCCATGGCCGCATCAACGTCGTCTACCGGCGTGGGGATGGGCATGTCGGCTGGGTGGACCCGCCGGCGAGCGCCCAGGCGGAAGACGTGCATTGATCACCCTGCCTCATGGCACGCGCGCGGCCGCCCCAGCGGCTGGCGCGCGTCGCCGCGCCCCGACCCGGATCGCCACGCCGCGGATCGTCTCATGGCTCTGAATGACATTCTGGCACCGTCCGCGGTGTTCCCGACGCTCAAGGTCGGCAGCAAGAAGCAGGCCCTGCAGGAGCTTTCCGCCCATGCGGCGGCGCTGCTGAAACGGGACGAGCGCGAGATTTTCGAAACGCTGAACCAGCGTGAGCGGCTCGGCTCCACCGGCGTCGGCAATGGCATCGCCATTCCGCATGGCAAGCTGGCGAAGATGGACAAGCTGTTCGGCATGTTCGCCCGGCTGGAGCGGCCGATCGACTTCGAATCGCTCGATGGCGAGCCGGTCGATCTCATCTTCCTGCTGCTGGCGCCGGAAACGGCGGGCGCCGATCATCTCAAGGCGTTGGCGCGGGTGGCGCGGCTGCTGCGCGACCCCGAGGTCGCCCGCAAGCTGCGCCAGTGCCGTGATGCGCAGGCGATCCACACCCTGCTTACCGGCGCCCCCGCCGACGCCGCGTGACGTGGGCCCGGCGCCGTGCGTCACCGGGCGGTGACTTCACCGCCCGGGCGCCCTACCTCATCAGGGTCGAAAGTGTTTGTTCAGGAGGCCCGCCATGCCCGAAACCCTTCCCGCCAGCCTCGCCCTGTCCGCCGGACAATGCCGCGCCGCGCGCGCGCTCCTGGGATGGAGCGCGGATGATCTGGCGCAGAAGGCGCGGGTAACGGCGGCGTGGCTGGAGCGGTTCGAGCGCGGCGGCGAGACCGTCGATGACCTCGATCCGAGCGAGGCGGAACGGGTGATGCGCGCGCTGGAAGAGGGCGGGGTGGAGTTCCTTGCCTCCGGCCAGGCCAGCAGCGGCGGCGGCCCGGGCCTGCGCATCCGCCAGCAGGGCGGCTATATCCCCACCGCGCGGCTCAGTTCCGCCAATGATGGCTGACACCGACCCAAGGCGGCGCCAGCCTTTTCCCGGACGATCCGCCGGACCGTCCGGGAAGGCAGATGCGGCGGTGGCTCAGGGCGTGATCGCCACTTTCAGCACGCCGTCGCGCTGGTGCGAGAACAGCTCGTAGGCCGCCTCGATATCGTCCAGCTTGAAGCGGTGCGTGACCAACGGCTTGAGGTCGACCCGGCCGGAGGCGATCACGTCGATCAGTCGGCGCATGCGCTCCTTGCCGCCGGGACAGAGCGTGGTGACGATCTTGTTGTCGCCCAGCCCCGCCGAGAAGGCGCCGAGCGGGATCTTGAGATCGGTGGAATAGACGCCGAGCGAGGACAGGGTGCCGCCGGGGCGCAGCACCTTCAGCGCGCTCTCAAAGGTGTTCTGGGTGCCCAGCGCCTCGATGGCGACATCGACGCCGCGCCCGTCGGTCAGCGCCAGAATTTGCTCCACCACGTCGCCCTGCTTGAAGTCCACCACATCGCTGCAGCCGAGCTGCCGGGCGATGGCCAGGCGTTCGGGCACGGTGTCGACGCCGATGATGCGGGTCGCACCCTTCAGCTTGGCGCCGGCGACCGCGCACAGGCCGATGGGGCCGAGCGCGAACACCGCGACGATGTCGCCGATCTGCACCGCGCCGCTTTCCGCGCCGGAAAAGCCGGTGGACATGATGTCCGGGCACATCAGCACTTCCTCGTCGGTGAGCGCCTCCGGCACCGGGGCGAGATTGGCGAGGGCATCCGGCACCAGCACATATTCCGCCTGGGTGCCGTCGATGGTGTTGCCGAACTTCCAGCCGCCCATCGGCTTGAAGCCGTGCTTCATGCCCGGCCCGTCCTGCGAGCCGCAGCCGCACAGGCAGGCATAGGAATGGCCGCTGGGGGTGATGGCGCCGGCGATGACGCGCTGTCCTTCGCGATAGCCGGTCACGGCCGAGCCGAGCTTCTCGATCACGCCCACCGGCTCATGGCCGATGGTGAGGCCCTTGGCGACGGGATACTCGCCCTTGAGGATGTGCACATCGGTGCCGCAGATGGTGGTGGTGGTGACGCGCACCAGCGCATCGAGCGGCCCGACATCGGGAATCGGCTTCTCGTCGAGAACGATCCGGCCGGGTTCGACGAAGATGGCGGCTTTCATCTTGGGCATCGCAAACTCCTGCGGTTGACGCGCGCGACACTCGCGCGCCCGACAGGGTGCGGCCATGACAGGGGTCAAAAGCCGGCGATCAAACCCGGGTGAGGCGGGAAAAGGGGTTCAGCGCACGCCGCGCTCGGCCATCAGCCGGACCACCGCGGCGCGCAGCTCGGCAATGCCGCTGCCCTCGCGGCTGGAGGTGGGGAAGACAAGCGGGAAGGCCGCCGGGCGGCGGGCAAGGCCGGCCTGCGTCTCTTCCACGCGCTGCGCCAGCTCCGCCGGCTTCAACTGGTCGGCCTTGGTCAGCACGACGGCATAGGACACCGCCGCCTTGTCGAGCCCGTCCAGCACCTCGCGGTCGATCGGCTTCAGCCCGTGGCGGGAATCGATCAGCACGAAGACGCGGGCGAGGTTGGCGCGCCCACGCAGATAGGCGTGGACGGTGGCCGTCCAGGCGTCGACTTTGTCCTTGGGCGCCTTGGCGAAGCCATAGCCGGGCATGTCGACCAGAGTGAGGTCCGGGCCGAGGCCGAAAAAGATCAGTTCCTGCGTGCGGCCGGGCGTCACCGAGGTGCGGGCCAGCGCCTTGCGCCCGGTGAGCGCGTTGACGAGGCTCGACTTGCCGACATTGGAGCGGCCGGCCAGCGCGATTTCGATCGAGCGCATCGGCGGCAGGGTGGCGATGGTCGGCGCCGCCGAGAGAAAGGTCCACTCGCCGGCGAAGAGCCGCCGCCCGGCTTCGATCTCGTCGGGCGTGAAGGCCGACGCGGCGGACGTGTCGTCGGCCTGTTCCATGGTGTGCGTGCCTTCCTCAGCCGGCCTTTGGCTTCTTCTTGCGGACGAAGGTGCTCTTCACATTGTCCCACAATTCGATCTTCACGCCGTTCTTGCGCATGATGATCGACTGCTGGATCACCGACAGCGTGTTGTTCCACGCCCAGTAGATGACGAGACCGGAGGCGAAGGAGGCCAGCATGAAGGTGAAGACCAGCGGCATCCAGTCGAAGATCATCTTCTGCGTCGGGTCCGGCGGGGCCGGGTTGAGCTTCATCTGCGCCCACATGGTGCAGCCCATGATGATCGGCCAGACGCCGAGCATGAGGAAGTGACCGATCACCGGCACCGAGCCCGGATCCCAGGGGATGAGGCCGAACAGGTTGAAGATGGTCGTCGGATCGGGCGCGGAGAGGTCGCGGATCCAGCCGAAGAACGGCGCGTGCCGCATTTCGATGGTGACGAACAGCACCTTGTAGAGGGCGAAGAAGACGGGGATCTGGATCAGGATCGGAAGGCAGCCCGCGACCGGGTTGATCTTCTCCTTCTTGTAGATCTCCATCATCTCCTGCTGGAGCTTGACGCGGTCGTCGCCATAGCGCTCGCGCAGCGCCTGGATCTCCGGCTGCACCGCCTTCATCTTCGCCATCGAGGCGTAGCTCTTGTTGGCGAGCGGGAAGAAGATGGCCTTGAGCATCACGGTGACGACGAGGATGGCGACGCCGAAATTGCCGACGAAGCGATAGATCCAGTCGATGACCAGGAACAGCGGCTTGGTGATGAAATAGAACCAGCCCCAGTCGATCAGCAGGTCGAAGCGGTCGATATTGTACTGCTGCTGGTAGCCGTCGACGAGCTGCACCACCTTGGCGCCGGCGAACAGGCGCCCGTCCGTGGCCGCCTTGGCGCCGGGCGCCACGGTCACGGCATCGCCGAGGAAATCGGTCTGGTAGGTCAGGTCGTTGCCGGACTGCGCGGCGGAGAAGCGCGCCTGCACCTTTTCCTGCGCGCCGGGGATGACGGTCGCGGCCCAGTACTTGTCTGTGATGCCGAGCCAGCCGCCCACCGAGGGGAAGGTCTCGCTCTTCTTCTCGGCGATGTCCTTGTACTTTATCTCGTGCAGGCCGCCTTCCGAGGTCACCCCGATCAGGCCCTCATGCAGGATGTAGTAGCCGAGCGTGTGCGGCGTGCCGTGGCGCGAGACCAGCGCATAGGGGTGGAGGGCCACCGGCGCGTCGGTGGCATTGTCGACCTCGTCCACCACATGGAACATGTAGTTGGCGTCGATGGTCAACGTGCGGCGGAAGGTGAGGCCGGCACCGTTGTCCCAGGTCAGCACCAGCGGGGTATCGGGGGTGAGGCGGGCGCCTTCCGGAGCGGTCCACACCGTGTCGGCGGCCGGTACCGCGACGGTGGAGCCGGCGCCGGGTACCCAGCCGAATTCGGCATAGAAGGGGTTCGGCCCGCCCGAGGGCGACAGCAGCACGATGATCGGGCTGCTGTTGTCCACCGTCTCGTGATAGCCCTTGAGCGACAGGTCGTCGATGCGCCCGCCCTTCAGCGCCACCGAGCCGATGACGCTCGGCGTGTCGATGGCGACGCGCGGGGAGCGGGCCAGCGCTTCCGCCCGGCTCAGCGCACGCGGCGGCGTCGCCGCCGGGGCCGGGGCGGCGGTGCCGGGCGCAGGGGCCTGCGAGCCGGCCGCGCCCGGGGCCTGCTGGGCCGCCTGCTGCTGGGCCTGCTGTCGCTGCTGTTCCATCTGCGGCACGCCGGAGAAGAACTGCCAGGCAATGAGCACCGCCATCGACATGACGATGGCGAGGATCATGTTGCGGTTTTCGGACGTCATGGCAGGGGCTCTCCGTCGGCGCGCGGCGGGCGTTGCGCGGCGTCGGCGCGCGCAGGCTTGGGCGGGCGCCGGCTTCCTGAGTGAAGGCGGGCGATACCCCGCTCTATGTCGTGGATGAGGGCGTTGAACGGCGTGCCGAGCGCGGCGCGCCGGGCGACGATCACATAGTCGAAACCGTCCTGCCCGGCGCGTGGCAAGGCGTCGCGGACCGCCGCCCGCAGGCGGCGGCGGATGCGGTTTCGCTCGACGGCATTGCCGTGCTTCTTGGTAACGGTGAGCCCGATACGGGCCGGCGCCTGGTCGGCGCGATCACGGCCCTGCAGTAAGAGCGGGCCGGAATTGGCGCGCAGCGCGGACGCTGCGGCCAGGAAGTCCTTGCGCTTGACGAGCCGGTCCATGGTAGGGCGCCGATCCTCAGGCAACAGAGGGGCGCGCCCCAGCCATGTGGGGTCGAAAAGCGCGGTCAGGCCGACAGGCGCTTGCGGCCATGGGCCCGGCGCGCATTGATGATCTTGCGGCCGTTGCGGGTCGCCATGCGCGCACGGAAGCCGTGCCGGCGGGCGCGCACGAGCTTGCTCGGTTGATAAGTGCGCTTCACGGTTCTCTCTCCGCTTGTTCGATCTGCCGCCCTCCCGCCGGACGTTTCCCTTTCCGGCGCGCCACGGAGCCAGCCGGGGCGAAGAAGCGCAGATGCAGGAGACTTCCAACGGCGGGCAGCCGTGGGTTGGGCGGCTTATAGGGGGCGCTCTTGCCCAAGTCAATGCGCCATTGCCGCGGGAGGCCGGCCAATCCACCGGCCCGCAGCGCCGGGCACGCTCCGGCCGGCACGCGGGGCGGGTGGCGGCCCCTCTGGCAACGTCTCGCCGGCACATTACATGATCGTGATCGGCGGGAGCGGCAGGCTGGCGCGGGGAGGGCGGTCACGTCTTTCTGATCCGGCGTCGTTTCACCGCCGTAATCCTGCCATCCGATACGGCGCGCCGGGACCATCGGGGACCCGGCGCGGAGCGGAAGAAGCGTTGGGCATGAGGAAGCGTTCGCAAGCCGGCACCGATGGCGTCGCCGTGCCCGCCCTGCCGGCGGACGGCGAGCCCGTGCGCGCGCAGGCGGCACGCCTGCCTTCCGGAGCCGGCGAATCCCGCGCCTCGGGTGGCGCCGCCGCGCCACAGCCGGGCGCGCGCCGCGGGTTCCATCTCGGCCTCTCCGGCAAGCTGCTGGCCTTCACCCTCGCCTTCGTGCTGCTGGCGGAGGTGCTGATTCTGGTGCCGGCGGTCGCGGCGTTCCGGCTCAACTGGCTGTCCGACCGGCTCGCCGCCGCCCGGACCGCCGCGCTGGTGCTGGACGCCGCCCCGGACGGCATGATCTCGCCGCAACTGACCCAGGAATTGCTCCGCAGCGTCGGCGCCATCACCGTGGCGCTCAAACGCGACGATACACGCCGCCTGCTCGCCTCTTCCGATATGCCGCCGGAAGTCGACCACCACGCCGATGTGCGCGATGTCGGGCCGTGGCAGGCGGTGCGCGAAGCTTTCGACACGCTGATGGCGCCGAACGGGCGCATCATCCGCGCCGTCGGCACCCCGCCGCGCGGCGACGGCTTTGTCGAGATCGTCATCAGCGAGACGCCGCTGCGCAAGGCGATGCTGCGCTTCACCGGCAATGTGCTGCTGGTGTCGCTGGTGATCGCCGCGCTCACCGGCGCGCTGGTCTATCTCGGCCTCGCCTGGATGTTCGTGCGGCCGATGCGCCGCCTTACCCAGCGCATGGTCGCCTTCCGCCTCAACCCGGCTTTGCCGGTGCTGGAACGCGACGATGACCGGCGGATGGACGAGATCGGCCAGGCCGAGCGCGAACTCACCACCATGCAGCGGCAGATCGCCGAGACGCTGCAGCAGAAGAGCCATCTCGCCGCCCTCGGCCTCGCCGTGTCGAAGATCAATCACGACCTGCGCAACCTGCTGGCCTCGGTGCAGCTTATTTCCGATCGTCTCGCCGATATTCGCGACCCGGCGGTGCAGCGCTTCGCGCCCAAGCTGGAGGCGGCGCTGGACCGCGCCATCGCCTATTGCGAGCACACGCTCGCTTACGGCAAGGCGCAGGAGCCGCCGCCCGAGCGCCGCATGGTGGCGCTGGCGCCGCTGGTGGCGGAGGTGCGCGACACGCTCGGCCTCGGCCCGGGGGAGGACGGCACCGGCATCGGCTTTGTCGAATCGATCGACCGCGATCTCATGGTCGATGCCGATCCCGACCAGTTGTTCCGCGTGCTGCTCAATCTCTGCCGCAACGCGGTGGAGGCGCTGCGCGCGCGCGGGCCCAACGATGTCGCCCGTGACCAGATCCGTATCACCGGCCGGCGCGAGGGCGCGATCGTCATCATCGAAGTCGCCGACACCGGCCCCGGCGTGCCGGAGCGGGCGCGGGCGCATCTGTTCGAGGCGTTCCAGGGCTCGGTGAGCCGGGGTGGCACCGGGCTCGGCCTCGCCATCGCCGCCGAGCTGATGCAGGCGCATGGCGGCGATCTGCAACTGGTCCCCGGCACGATCGGCGCTACCTTCCAGCTTCGGGTGCCGGACCGGCCGGTCGATCTCGACGCCCACCGGGCGCTGCGCTCCTTCGGCTGAGGCGGGGCAACGCGCCCCGATTCTGCGAAAGGATGCGATGTGAACCGACGCCTATCCTCGCCCGATTCCCTGCCGCCGGGCCTGAGCCGCCGCCGCGTGCTCGCCGCGCTGGCGGCCGGCCTGCCGCTGCTGGGCGCCACGGGCGCTCCGGCACAGCCCAATCTCGCCACGCCGGTGATTCCCGGAAGCCCGGGGGCAGCGCCGGTCAAGGTTACGGTCGAGGGGCGCCGCCTCCTGGTCGATGGCCAGCCCTTTCATGTCCGCGGCGTCGCCGGCGACGGGCCGCTGGCGCTGCTGCCCGGACTGGGCGCCACCACGGTGCGCAGCTATGGCGAGGACCCCGGCCCGCTGCTCGATGCGGCCGGCACGCTCGGCCTCAAGGTGATCGTTGGCCTGTGGGTCGGCCAGCCGCGCCAGGGCGCCGACTACAACGACGCCGCCTTCCGCGCCCGCCAGCTCGCCGAGCTGGAGGCCGTGGTGACCAAATATCGCGGCCATCCCGCTTTGCTGATGTGGGGCGTCGGTAATGAGGTGGAGGTCGACCTCGCCGATGATTCGCCAGTCTGGCCTGTGATCGAGGAGGTCGCGGCCATGGTCGCTCGCCTCGATCCCGCCCATCCCCCGCTTGCCGTGCTGGCCGAGACCGGCAGCGACAAGGTGGAAAAGCTGCGCCGGGCGGCGCCCAGCATCCAGGTTCTGGGTCTCAACTCCTATGGCGACGCCCTCTATTCCGTGACCGAGCGGGCGCGCAAGCAGGGCTGGGACGGGCCGATCATCATCACCGAGCTCGGCGCGCTTGGCCAGTGGCAGGCGGCGCACGCGCCCTGGGGGGCGCCCTTCGAGCCGAGTTCGACCCAGAAAGCGATCCAGCTTCGGCGCTATCTCGCCGCGCTGGAGACGCAGGAAGCTGGCGCCATCCTCTTCCTCTGGGGCCAGAAGCAGGAGGTGACGCCGAGCTGGCACAGCCTGCTGCTGCCCGATGGCGTGTGGCTGGAGGCGGCGGAAGCCATGGCGCAGGCCTGGGGCGGGCAGCCGCCAGGCGGCAACCAGGCCCCGCGCATCGCCGCGCTGCGGGTGGCGGGAGAGCCGAGCGCGCCTTTTGCCGCGTGGCCGGCGAATGAGGAGGGCGCGTTCACGCTCGACGCTGTCGAGCCCGATGGCGACCTGATGGAGGTGCGCTGGTTCGTGATGGCCGAGAGCGAGGAACGCGGCATTGGCGGCGATCGCGAAGCGGTGCCGCCGCTTTTCCCCGAGGCGGTGCGCCAGAGCGGACCGACCGGCGCGCGCGTCGCCGGCCTCCGGCCGGGGCATTACCGCATCTTCGTCGAATTGCGCGACGGCAAGGGCGCCGGCGCCACCGCCAATATGCCGTTCGCGGTGCGCTAGCGCCACTCGCGGGTGTGCGGAGGCGGACGCGAACGGCGCGCCCGCCTGTGGATAGCGCGCTTGCGCGTCGCTGCCGCTTGCAATGCGCGCGCAAACGGGGTAGCAGACGGGCCCTCGCGGTTGGCCAACCACTCTGGTCCGCCCGCCGCGAACAGGCTTCCCCGCCGCAGGGCGGAAAGCCGGGCGCCCGTAGCTCAGCTGGATAGAGCACCAGACTACGAATCTGGGGGTCAGAGGTTCGAATCCTTTCGGGCGCGCCATTCCATCTCATTGAAAACGCTGAGATTTTAGAATCTGCCGGGTGCTGTCGACCGGCTTAATTTTTGAAGTTACGCCGGTTTTGGATGGGCGGACACTGCTTCGCGCCCAGTCGCATCTCGGCGTGTTTGCGGCGGACAACCCACTACGGAACTAAGGTTGACCAGTTCGCCCCTCACTGCGACGTCAGGATTATTGCGTTGACCTAGGGCACCGGAGCCCGGATGGCTGCGCTGTTCTCCACATCGATCGAGTTGCGCCACCTGGCCTGCTGCCGGCTTCATGAAACACCCACTCTCGGTGTCCACGAAACCGGCAGCAGGCCAGTCGCGCGAATTGCCGCTTTGACGCGCAGGATAAGGTGCCTGCTTGTCGGTCTTGGGATGGAGGGCAGACAGGCGGTTTAAGAGATGGAATCGTCCGCTTTGCGCCGCCATGTCGGTCATTGCCGTGGTGACGGGCCGTCCCCAGAAGCGGATATCAGCGAAGCACGCTAGTTCGGCACTTTTTACCGTCAGCGAGTGCGTCCGTGTCAGCGCCAGGAACGAAACTAAGGCGGTTGAGCGATAGCAGACATGGAGAGGATCAGTTGACCGACGTTATGTCGACATAAAGATGTCTTTATATCTTATTTGACAATCCCGAAGGCCCGGGTCATTGTCCTGCCGTCAAGGTTCTGCGGCGCCGCGTGCGTCGCAGCTAAGAGGGAAGCCGGTGAGTCTCTCGGGACAATGCCGGCGCTGCCCCCGCAACTGTAAGCGGCGAGCCTGTCGTCCATTCCGTGTCACTGGAGCGCAAGTTCCGGGAAGGCCGGGCGAGAGGCGGTGACCCGCGAGCCAGGAGACCTGCCCTGACAACATAATCGTCCCTGGGCGGGGTGTCCGGTGGTGCGTTCGCGCGTCCGCCGGTGTGTTGCGCCGGTGGTTGCGTCGTCGCGTCCGCTCGGCCTTTGCCCCCAATCCTGATTGGGGTTAGCCGAATGAACTTCCCTTATTCCGCCGGCACGGTGCCGGTTTCCACCCTCGGTACGCCGCGCATCGGTCCGCGCCGCGAACTCAAGGCCGCCCTTGAATCATACTGGTCCGGCAAGAGCGACGCGCCGGCACTGCTGGAGGCCGCCGCGCGCCTGCGCGCCGCCAATTGGGCGCGGCAGAAGGCGCTGGGCGTCACCAACATCCCCTCCAACGATTTCTCGCTCTACGACCATGTGCTCGACACGGCGGTGATGGTGGGAGCGATCCCGCCCGCCTATGGCTGGACCGGCGGTCCGGTGCCGCTCGACACCTATTTCGCCATGGCGCGCGGCAGCCAGAGCGGGGAGGCAGCGTGCGCGCATGGTCACGCGGACCAGCAGAGTCACGGCGTTCCGGCGCTGGAGATGACCAAATGGTTCGACACCAACTATCACTACATGGTGCCGGAATTTTCTCGCGGGCAGCGCTTCTCGCTCACCTCCGCCAAGCCGGTCGACGAGTATCGCGAAGCCAAGGCGCTGGGCTATGAGACACGGCCGGTGCTGCTGGGGCCCGTCAGCTTCCTCACGCTCGGCAAGGCGAAGGAAGACGGGCTTGAACCGCTCAGCCTGCTTGGCGAATTGCTGCCGGTCTATGTCGAGGTGCTGCGCCGGCTCTCCGCCTCGGGAGCGGACTGGGTGCAGATCGACGAGCCCTGCCTCGTCACAGATCTTGATGACGCCGCCCGCGCCGCGCTGCGCGAGGCCTATGGCTTCTTTGCCCATGCGCTGCCCCGGCTGAAGATCATGCTGACCCCCTATTTCGGCCGGCTCGGCGACAATCTCGACACAGCGCTTTCCCTGCCGGTCGCCGGGCTGCATCTCGATCTGGTGCGCGGCGCCGGGCAACTGCGCGAGGTGGCGGACAGGGCGCGCGCGGGCCTCGTGCTGTCGCTCGGTGTCATTGACGGGCGCAATGTCTGGCGCGCCAATCTTCCGAAGCTGCTCGACACGCTTGAACCCTTCGTGCGCAAGCGCGGCACCGATCATGTCGAGATCGCCCCGTCCTGCTCGCTGCTGCATGTGCCGATCGACCTCGAACAGGAAACCGGCCTCGATCCCGATGTGAAGAGCTGGCTCGCCTTCGCCGTGCAGAAGATGGACGAACTCGTCACGCTCGGCACCGCGCTCGCCGGCGGGCGCGAGGTGGTGCTCGGCAAGCTCGCCGCCTCGGCCAGGGCCGCCGAGGCCCGCGCAACATCCGCCAAGGTGCACGATGCCGCCGTCGCCGCGCGCCTGTCGGCTATCACGCCGGCGGATACGCGCCGCGCCAGCCCGTTCGCCCACCGCGCCGAACAGCAGCGTGCGCGCCTTGGTCTGCCGCTCTACCCGACCACCACCATCGGCTCCTTCCCGCAGACGCCGGAAGTGCGCAAGGCACGTGCCGCCCACGGCAAGGGTGAACTGACGGACATCGCCTACGAGGCGTTTCTGAAGGAGGAGACCGCCCGCACCATTCGCTGGCAGGAGGAGATCGGGCTCGATGTGCTCGTGCATGGCGAGTTCGAGCGCAACGACATGGTGCAGTATTTCGGCGAGCAGCTTTCCGGCTTCGCCTTCACCCGGCATGGCTGGGTACAGAGCTATGGCTCGCGCTATGTCCGCCCGCCGATCCTGTTCGGCGATGTCTCGCGGCCCGCGCCGATGACGGTCGACTGGTGGCGCTTTGCGCAAGGGTGCACCGATCGGCCGTTGAAGGGCATGCTGACCGGCCCGGTGACGATCCTCAACTGGTCTTTCGTCCGCGATGATGTGCCCCGAAGCTTGGCCTGCCGACAGATCGCGCTCGCCATACGCGACGAGGTGGTCGACCTGGAAGCCGCCGGCGCGGCGATGATCCAGATCGACGAGGCGGCGATCCGCGAGGGCCTGCCGCTGCGCCGCGCCGAGTGGGACGCCTATCTCGACTGGGCGGTGGAGAGCTTCCGCCTCTGTGCCTCCGGCGTGCGGGACGAGACGCAGATCCACACCCATATGTGCTATTCGGAGTTCAACGACATCATCGCCTCCATCGCAGCCATGGATGCCGATGTGATCTCCATCGAGACCTCACGCTCGAAGATGGAACTGCTCGACGCCTTCGTCGACTATCGCTACCCCAATGAGATCGGGCCGGGGGTCTACGACATCCACTCGCCGCGCGTGCCGCCGGTCGAGGAGATGGTCGAACTGCTGGTGAAGGCGAGGGAGCGCCTTGCCGCCGAGCAGATATGGGTCAATCCCGATTGCGGGCTCAAGACCCGCAAATGGGACGAGGTGCGCCCGGCGCTCATCAACATGGTGGCAGCGGCGCATCGCCTGCGCAGCGATCTCGCCCAGGCGGCCGAATGAGCGGGGCATACAGCCCGGAAGTGACGCGTCTCATCGACATCGTCTTCCCGGGCGCCACCAACCATCACGGCACCCTCTTCGGGGGTGCCGGCCTCGCTCTCATGGACCGGGTCGCCTTCATCGCGGCGGCCCGGTACGCACGAGCCGACTTCGTCACGGCGTCCTGCGAGCGGATCGACTTCGCGGCACCCGCACAGCTTGGCGACATCGTCGAACTGACCGGACGGGTCATCCGCGTCGGCCGCCGTTCGCTCGGTGTCGAGGTCGATATGGTGGCCGAAGCACCGCTCGCCGGCGCGCGGCGACGTTGCACGGTGGGGGTGTTCAACATGGTGGCGGCCGAGATGCCCGCGACCATGCCGCCGGTGTCTGAAGCGGTGGAAGACAGCCCGGAGGTTCTCCGCATGGCCGATCTCGTCATGCCGGGCGAGACCAGCCATTACGGCAGCCTCTATGGCGGCAGCGCGCTGGCCTTCATGGCCAAGGCGGCGTTTGTGGTGGCGACGCGGCATTCGCGCCGCGCCGTGGTCATGGCCGCGGCTCCGGCGGTCGAGTTTGCCCGCGAGATCAGGCCCGGTGCGATCATCGAGGTGGAGGCGCGGCTGGCACGCGGAGGGCGCAGCTCAATGACCGTCGAGACCAAGCTCTGGGCGGAAGACCTCGGCATCGGCGAGCGCCACCCCTGCGGCACCGGCAGCTTTGTTATGGTGGCGGTCGATGAGGCGCACCGGCCGGTCGCACTGGCCCCGTGACCTTGTGATGCCGGCGCAGGCGAATGCGCCGGCATCATCCCCTGTTCAATCCCCGGCCAGCGCGCCGCCATTCTGGTATTCGATGACGCGGGTCTCGAAGAAGTTCTTCTCCTTCTTCAGGTCCATCGCCTCGCTCATCCGCGTGCCGACCTGAGAGGGCGTGGCGGCGCCGATTGGTGCCGCCGCCGCCGCGCTCCGCCGGAGGCATCAGTCGGGTGACGATGATCACCCAAAACGGAGCCAAAAGCCGCCGGCCAGTGCCAGATCGGACCCAATTCCTTCAGCTGATTTTTTCAGGGGCCTTAAAGAGAACTCTCCTCACGAAACTCCCGGTCGTCGGCGATGGCAATCCCTCAGTATCGCGTGTCTCAATGGGCGGCGCTCTGCAGCCTTCTCATCGTCACCAGTACGCTTGTCACGTTCATCGTTGCCGCGATGGGCTTCAATGCGGCGCGCATCGGCAGTCCAGCCTATGACAGAATTATCGCCGGCAAAGACATCATCGCCGACATATTGCCGCCGCCGCTTTACGTCGTCGAGGCCAACCTCGAAGCGCTGATCGCCCTGAACAAGCCCGACACCGTCGCCGCCCACGCGGCGCGCTTTTCCATGCTGCATAGGGATTTTGAGGCCCGTATAGCCTATTGGCACGGTCAGGTGCTGCCGCCTGAACTGAGCAGCGCCATCGACAAGATCGACGCGACGGCGGCCCCCTTCTGGAAGATCGGCGAGACGGAGTTGTTCCCCGCGCTCGTCGCGGGCGACACCGCGCGTGCGGCGAAGGCGGCGGAGCGGATGGGCGAGGCCTACACCGTCCATCGCCACGCGGTCGATGCCACCGTGCTCGAGGCCGAGGGCTTCGCTGCCGCCAATCAGGCGGATGCGGAGGCGACCATCCTCGAAACGATCCAGGCAAGCAGCGCCGCCGGCCTGGCAACCCTCGCGCTGGTCCTGCTGTCCCTGTTCGCCGTCATCTTCCGGCTCACCCGTCCGCTGGCGGAACTTGCCGGCGCGCTGGCGGCCTTGGCATCGGGCGACCGCGCCGTCGCGATACAGGGTCTCACGCGCAAGGACGAACTGGGCGAGCTCGCCCGCGGTCTCGACGCGTTCCGCCGCACCCTGGAGGAAGCCGACCGAATGCGGAACGCCCAGGCCGACGCGGCGAGGCGCGCCGCGGCGCAGCTTACCGCCGAGCGTCACGCTTTGGCGGAGGCGTTCGAAGAATGCATGGGCGCTCTCGCCGAGGGCTTCGTCGCGTCCTCCAAGGAAGTTCACGGCGCAGCGCAGCAACTGTCGCAGGCGGCCGAGGGAGCGGCCCGACAGGCGCAGATCGTGGCGGACGCCGCCGATGAATCGAGCGGAAGCGTACGATCGATCGCCGCAGCCACAGAACAAATATCCAGTTCGGTCCACGAGATACTGGGCCGGACGGCCGAGTCCTCGGGCATCTCCACTCAGGCGGCGCAGGAAGCTGCGGTCATGCGGGCCAACATTCAGGGGCTCATGCAGTCCGCCGAAGCTATCGGGCAGGTCATCCATCTCATCAGCGCCATCGCCTCGCAGACCAATCTGCTGGCCCTCAATGCCACCATTGAAGCGGCTCGGGCCGGCGACGCCGGACGCGGCTTCGCGATCGTGGCGACTGAAGTGAAGCAGCTCGCGGCTCAGACCGCAGCGGCCACCGAAGAAATCGTCCAGAAGATCAGTGACATCCAAGCCGCGACCGGTCAGACCGTCGCCTCAGTCGAGACGATTGCAGCAACCGTCGAGAAAATCCGCGCGATTTCCACCCTGGTGGGGTCCGCTGTTGAAGAACAGGGAGCGACCACCTCCGACATCGCGGCCAACACGCAGCGGGCGGCGCAGCGAAGCGAGGATGTGAATGCCGGCATTGGCAGCCTGGGAACCGCCGCGCGAACCGTCGGAGCAGCGTCGACCCAGATGATCGGCCTCTCCGACGCGCTCTCGATCCGGGCGAGCCGGCTGCGGGACGAGGTGAGGACTTTCGTGCTGAACCTGCGCGCAAGCTAACGGATGCACGCGGGGGCTCCGGGCCTGAGGCCGCTGCCCGCCGCCGGCCCATCCATCAATCCCAGGCGAGCGCGCCGCCATTCTGGTATTCGATGACGCGGGTCTCGAAGAAGTTCTTCTCCTTCTTCAGGTCCATCGCCTCGCTCATCCAGGGGAACGGGTTCTCGGCTTCCGCGAAGACGGGATTGAGCCCGAGCTGGGCGCAGCGGCGGTTGGCTATGAAGTGCATGTATTGCTCGCACAGCCCCGCATTCAGCCCGAGGAAGCCGCGCGGCATCGTGTCCCGCCCATAGGCGGCCTCCAGCTCCGCGGCGTCCTTCAGCATGCCGCGCACCTCATCCTGGAAGGCCGCCGTCCACAGGTGCGGGTTCTCGTGTCTGATCTGGTTGATCACGTCGATGCCGAAATTCAGGTGAATGCTCTCGTCGCGCAGGATGTATTGGTACTGCTCGGCGATGCCGACCATCTTGTTGCGGCGGCCAAGCGAGAGGATCTGCGCGAAGCCGGTATAGAACCACATCCCCTCGAACACGACGTAGAACGCCACGAGATCACGCAGGAACTGCTGATCGGCCTCCGGCGTGCCGGTCTGGAAAGCCGGGTCGTCGAGGCTCTGCGTGTGCTTGAGTGCCCAGGCCGCCTTGTCCGTGATGGAGGGCACTTCGCGGTACATGTTGAACAGCTCGCCCTCATCGAGGCCGAGACTTTCCACGATGTACTGGAAGGTGTGGGTGTGCACCGCCTCCTCGAAAGCCTGCCGCAGCAGATATTGCCGGCATTCCGGGTTGGTGAGGTGGCGGTAGATGGCGAGCACGATGTTGTTGGCCACCAGCGATTCCGAGGCGGCGAAGAAGCCGAGATTGCGCTTGAGCATGCGCCGCTCGTCCTCGGTGAGGCCATCGCGTGACTTCCACAGCGCGATGTCAGCCTGCATGGAGACCTCGGTCGGCATCCAGTGATTGTTGCAGCCGGAGAGGTACTTCTCCCACGCCCATTTGTATTTGAGCGGCAGAAGCTGGTTCACGTCAGCGCGGGCGTTGATCATGCGCTTCTCGTCCACCGTGACGCGGGCGGCGCCGCGTTCGATGGCGCCGAGGCCGGTGGCGTCACCGGCGGGAGCCGCGAAGGCGGGATGGATGGGTGCGGAGGCGGGCTTGGTCTCTGACCAGTCGAGCATCGTCATGTCTCCTTTAACGCTGCTCACTGGCAGGCTTCGCAGTCGGGATCGTTGATCGAGCAGGCTTGGCCGAGGACCATTTCCGGCACGATAACGGGCGCCGCCGCGACCACGGTTGAGACCGCATTGAGCTTGCCGTCGGTGCCCTTGAGCGTCGATTTCTCGACATGAGTGGCCGAGCGCGAGCGCAGATAGTAGGTGGTCTTCAATCCCCGCTTCCAGGCGAGGCGATAGGTTTCGTCAAGCTTGCGACCGGAAGGGTTGGCGACATAAAGGTTCAGCGACTGCGCCTGGTCGATCCATTTCTGCCGGCGGGCCGCCGCCTCGATAAGCCAGACCGCGTCGATCTCGAAGGCGGTGGCGTACAGCGCCTTGAGATCGTCCGGGATGCGGTCGATCTGGCCGACGCTGCCGTCGTAATATTTGAGGTCGGACACCATCACCTCGTCCCACAGGCCGCGTTCTTTCAGCTCGCGGACGAGGAAGGCGTTCACCACGGTGAAATCGCCGGACATGTTCGATTTGACGAACAGGTTCTGATAGGCCGGCTCGATCGACTGCGACACGCCGCAGATATTGGAGATGGTCGCGGTCGGCGCGATGGCCATGGTGTTGGAGTTGCGCATGCCGGTCGCCACCACTCGCGCGCGAAGTCCTTCCCAATCGAGCGTGGACGAGCGGTCGAGATCGAGCCCGCCACGCGCCTGTGCCAGCAATTCGAGGCTGTGGATGGGCAGGATGCCCTTCGACCACAGTGAGCCCTCGAAGGAGGGGTAGCGCCCACGCTCGGCGGCCAGTTCCACCGAGGCGGAAATGGCGTGGAAGCTTACCGCTTCCATGCTTTCATCGGCGAAGCGCACCGCCGCCTCTGAGCCATAGGGAATGCGCAGCGCCTGTAGCGCGTCCTGAAAGCCCATAATGCCGAGGCCGACGGGCCGGTGGCGCAGATTGGAGCGGCGCGCCTCCGGGATGGTGTAGAAATTGATGTCGATGACATTGTCGAGCATGCGCATCGCCGTCGTGACGGTGCGCGCCAGCCGCGCCCGGTCGAGCCCGTCCGGCGTGACATGGGCAAGCAGATTCACCGAGCCGAGATTGCACACCGCCACCTCGTCGGCGCGTGTGTTGAGCGTGATCTCGGTGCACAGATTCGAGGAGTGCACCACGCCGATATGCTGCTGCGGCGAACGCAGATTGCACGGGTCCTTGAACGTCACCCAGGGATGGCCGGTCTCGAACAGCATCGTCAGCATGCGCCGCCACAGGTCGAGCGCGCGTACCTGTTTCGAGACCTTCATCTCCCCACGCGCGGCCTTCGCCTCATAGGCCTCATACGTCGTCTTGAAGGCCGGCCCATATAGGTCATGCAGGTCGGGTGTCTCGTCGGGAGAGAACAGCGTCCACGGGCCGTCGGCCTCGATGCGCTGCAGAAACAAGTCCGGCACCCAGTTGGCGGTGTTCATGTCATGGGTGCGCCGGCGGTCGTCGCCGGTGTTCTTGCGCAGGTCGAGGAATTCCTCGATGTCGATGTGCCAGGTCTCGAGATAGGCGCAGACAGCGCCCTTGCGCTTGCCGCCCTGATTGACAGCGATGGCGGTGTCGTTGGCGACTTTCAGAAACGGCACCACGCCCTGGCTCTCGCCATTGGTGCCCTTGATATGGGCGCCCAGCCCCCGCACGGGCGTCCAGTCATTGCCGAGGCCACCGGAATATTTGGCGAGCAGCGCGTTGTCCCTGATCGCCTTGAAGATGCCGTCGAGATCGTCCGCCACCGTGGTGAGGAAGCAGGAGGAGAGTTGCGGGCGCAGCGTGCCGGCATTGAACAGGGTCGGCGTCGAGGCCATGAAGTCGAAGGACGAAAGCAGCCGGTAGAACTCGATCGCCTGCCCCTCGCGGTCGACCTCGCGCAAGGCGAGACCCATGGCCACCCGCATGAAGAACGCCTGCGGTAGCTCGAAGCGGGTGCCGCGCGCGTGCAGGAAATAGCGGTCATAGAGCGTCTGCAGGCCGAGATAGTCGAATTGCAGGTCGCGCTCGGGCAGCAGCGCGCCGACGATACGGGCGAGATCGAAGCGGCCCAGCTCCGGGTCGATCAGCTCTTCCTCGATGCCACGCTGGAGATAGGCGCGGAAATAGTCGGGGTAGCGCCGCGCCATCTCCGCCTGCGTCGCCTGATCGGGACGGCCGGCGAGAAAGCTCAGCGCCTCGCGGCGCATCTTGTCCAGCAACAGCCGCGCCGAGACTTTGGCGTAGTTCGGCTCGCGCTCGATCAGCGTGCGGGCGGCGAGGATGGGCGCCAGCGCCAGTTCGTCGACGCTGAGGCCGTCATAGAGATTGCGCCGGGTCTCGGCGAGGATGGCATCGCCTGAGACATCGGCGAGGCCGGCCGTGGCCTCGCCGATCACGGCGGCGAGCCGCGCCTCGTCGAGCGGCACAAGCGTGCCGTCGGAACCCTTCATCCGCAGGGCGGAGGCGGTCGCCGCTATCGGCTTGGCGGCCGCCCGCTCACGGGCGCGATCCGCGCGGTACAGCACATAGGCGCGGGCGACCTTGTGGTGTTCGCCGCGCATGAGGGCGAGTTCCACCTGGTCCTGCACGTCTTCGATGTGGAAGGTGCGGCCGGCATCGGCGCGGCGGGTGAGACCGGCGACGATCTGCTCGGTCAGATCGGCCACGATGTCATGCACGCGGCGCGAGGCGGCGGCGGAGGAGCCCTCGACGGCGAGGAAGGCCTTGGTCAGCGCTACGGCGATCTTGGAGGCGTTGAAGGGCGTTACCGCGCCATTGCGGCGGATGAGCTGGTAACCCGGCGTGCTGGCCTCGCGCGCGCCGGCAGCGGAGGAAGACACGGGCGGCCCAGCGAGTTGCGCCGCGAGAGGTTCGGCATCGTGAAGGAGAGACATCGGCTAACCCCAATCAGCATTGGGGGCAAAGGCCGAGCGACGCATCGGCGCCACCGACGGCATGGGGCACCGGCGGACGCGCGAACGCACCACCGGGACACCCCGCCCAGGGACGATTATGTTGCCACGGCAGGTCTCCTGGCTCGCGGGTCACCGCCTCTCGCCCGGCCTTCCCGAGGCATATGCCCCAGTGACGCGGAATGGACGACAGGCTCGCCGCTTACAGTTGCGGGGGCAGCGCCGGCTTTGGACCGGCTTCCCTCTTAGCTCTCGAATCTTGCGATTCGAAAGACCACGGCATCCATATGTTGTGGCTACCGGCAAGGACCATGTCAAGATGTGGGCAATGCGATCCAAGGGAATGCGAGGTCGGCGGGCGGAAGCCAATAGGTCGTCGTGCCACCTTAGGCGGCTCTCCTAGAAATCTATGTGGGTCAGCAGCACCGGCAACCATTCGATCGCCAGTGCCGAACCGCAGATCGCGTTCGTGCTGAAGCAGGCGGAGGACGGGACACCTGTGGCTGAGGTGTGCCGGAAGGCCGGGATATCGGACGCGACGTTCTACAACTGGCGCAAGAAATATGCGGGGCTGATGCCTTCGGAGATGCGGCGTCTGCGCCAGCTTGAGGACGAGAACGCCAAGCTGAAGCGGATCGTCGCCGACCTGTCGCTCGACAAGGCCATGTTGCAGGACGTGCTGTCAAAAAAGCTCTGAGGCCTGCGTGCAAGCGCGCGCTTGTGGACAGGCTGCGGGAAGACTGGAAGGTGTCGGCCAGGCGTGCCTGTGCCACGCTGGCGGTTGATCGTGCGCTCTATGCCTACAAGTCGAAGCGGGGCACGCAGGCTGAACTGAGCCAGCGGATCAAGGAGATCTGCGAGACGCGCGTGCGTTATGGCTATCGCCGGGTGCATGTGCTCCTGCGGCGGGAGGGCCGGGTGGTCAATCCGAAGCGGATCTATCGTCTTTACAAAGACTTGGGCTTTCAGTTGCGGAACAAGACGCCTAAGCGTCGGGTGAAGGCAAAGTTGCGGGAGGATCGGGCGCCTGCCACCCGGCCGAACGATGTCTGGGCGATGGACTTTGTCCACGACCAGCTTGCCACCGGCCGCAAGATCCGCGTGCTGACGGTCGTCGACACCTTCTCGCGCTTCTCACCGGTGGTCGATCCGCGTTTCAGCTATCGGGCCGAGCACGTGGTCGCGACCCTGGAAAAGGTCTGCGCCAAGGTGGGCTATCCACGGACGATCCGGGTCGACCAGGGCTCGGAGTTCATCTCCCGTGACCTCGATCTGTGGGCCTATGCGAAGGGGGTCACGCTGGATTTCTCCCGGCCCGGCAAGCCCACCGACAATGCCTTCATCGAGGCATTCAACGGCCGCTTCCGCAGCGAGTGCCTGAACACGCACTGGTTCCTGACGCTTGCAGACGCGGCCGAAAAGATGGAGGCTTGGCTCAGATATTACAACGAGGATCGGCCGCACGGGGCCATCGGCCACAAACCCCCGATCTCGCTGCAGAACCCCGGCGGCGCACCCAGCCCACCGCCGTGAAGAAGGCCGGAAACTCCAGCTTCCGGCGGTCCAGAAAATGGTCTCGGATCACGTCCGGGTCTACGGCTTGGTCGACAGAAAAGCCCTATGGTCGCCATCGATGACGAGCCCGGTGAGTCGGCCGGTGCGAGAGGCGCCGGTATCAATGCCGATACGGTTGATCCGCTCCTCCGGCTTGGCGCTGATCGTGTGTCCGTGGACCACCACTTTTTCCAGCGGCATCAGCGAATCGAGGAAGGGCGCGCGCATCCACATGAGATCATCGGGAGACTGGCGCTCCAGCGATACTCCGGGGCGGACGCCGGCGTGACAGAAGAAATAGTCCCCAAACGACACCGCATATTGCAGATTTTTGAGGAAATGCACATGCGCGGCGGGGACCGCCGCCAGCAGCTTGCGATGCACCTGCTCGAGATCGGCCTGCGTCTTCAGTTTCGAGCGATTGAGCTTCACGCCATAGGAGCGCGCCGTGGCGTTGCCGCCACTATTGACGAACACGCCATCACTGCGGGGTTGATCGAGAAAGGCTAGGAATTCCACGTCGTGGTTTCCCGCCAGCAGGACATAGCGGGGATCAGCCGCCTGAAGCGCGATCAGACGGTCGATGACGCCCTTGGAGTCCGGGCCGCGATCCACATAGTCGCCGAGGAAAATGATCCGCCAGTCGCCCGCCTTCGACCGTGCGATATCCTCCTCGATCTTCTGCAGAAGCTTGTCAAGAAGGGACCGGCACCCGTGGATGTCGCCAATGGCGTAAATCCGGATTCCCTCAGGGCCGCGCGCCTCGGAAAGGGTGACGAGGGGTGATTTCCAAAGTCCAAAAATTCTGTGGCGACTCCAAACCGGGCCGTCAGAATGATCGAACGCACCGTGGAACACAATATCCCGACCGTGGACCGAGGCGGCGCTTCCCCCGGAGATTCGTCACCCGCGAGGGCGTCGCCCCGAGGCCTCGGACAGCGAATGCTACTTTTATGTGACAGTTCGAGCCGCTATCGGTGGCGTTCCAAGCTGACGGGAGGTGGCCTCTTCGTGGCGGCAAACGGGCTCATACCGGGGCGAGCAGAGAAACGACATGTCCGAGCAAATGCCAGAGATTCAGCTTCCGGTGCACGTTGACGCGCCGGAGCCGGCGGGTGCCGGCCGCGAGGTGGAACTCAAGCTGTTGACGGATCCGGCCACCCTGCAGCGCCTCCTCGCCGCTGCCGTGATTACCCGCAACGCCGCATCGAAGGGCATCGTCCGGCGCCTGGAGGCCACTTATTACGATACGTCCGATGCCGCGATCGCCCGGCAGGGCGCCTCGCTGCGCATCCGGCGCAGCGGCAAGCAGTTCGTCCAGACGCTGAAGCTGGCGTCCCAGCAGAGCCCGCTGCAGCGCCGCGAGATGGAAGCGCGGGTGCCGGACAGCGCCCTTCAGCTCGATGCGCTGCCCTTGGCCGAGCTGGGCGCACCCTTTGCGACGCTGCCGGAGGCGGAGCTCGCGCCGGTGTTCACCACCAAGATCCGCCGCCATACCCAAATCGTGGAGTTCGGCGGCGCCGCCATCGAGGTCGCGTTCGATGAGGGAACGCTGAGCGCGGGCGACACGGTGGAAGCTGTCTGCGAGATAGAGCTGGAGCTGAAGGCCGGCGGGGCGGCCGCGCTCTATGAACTTGGCTTGTTGCTGCTTGAGCAGGGGCCCGTCCGCATCGGGCTGCAAAGCAAGGCCGAGCGTGGCTATGCCCTTGCCTTCGGCACCTCGCCCACCGCTGAAAAGGCGTTCGCGACCGGCATCGGCCCCGCCGATACCACCGACGATGTGATCGCCAAGGTTTTGAACGCCTGCCAGTCCCATGTGATGGCGAATCTGATGGCAGCGCATCATGGCCAGGACCCCGAGGGCGTCCATCAGCTGCGGGTCGCGCTGCGGCGTCTGCGCACTGCCATATCGCTGTTCAAGAGGGAAGTCCCCGCCTCGGCGCTCGAGGCTCTCGGGCTCGACGCCAAGAGGCTGGCCAGCGCGCTCGGGCCGGCCCGCAACTGGGACGTGTTCGCCACCTCGACCATCGCCGAGATCGAGCGCGCCAATCTGCCCGGCATCGACTTCACCGGGCTGAAATCCGCCACCGCCGCGCCGCGGGAGCGCAGCTATCAGGCCGTCCGCGTCGATCTGATCGATCTCGCATGCACGCGCTTCCTGCTGTCGCTCGGCCGGGTGATCGAGCGCCGAAGCTGGCGCAACGATATCGGCATTGATGCTCTCGCCGTGCTCACCCAGCCGGCGCGCGAGTTCGCCGGGCGCGGGCTGGCGCGCCTGCACCGCAAGGCGCTGAAACAGGGCCACAATTTCCGTAAGTTGCGGCCGACGGCACGGCATGAGCTGCGCCTGACGCTGAAAAAGCTGCGCTACACGGCGGAGTTTCTGCTGCCGCTTTACGACTGTGAGGGCGCCGCCCGGAAATATCTGAAGCGGATGTCGCGGCTGCAGGACATTCTCGGCATCGACAACGACATCACCACCACCCAGGCGCTGCTGCGCGAGGTGGAGGAGGGCACGTCGCTGCCGCAGGTCCACAAGGCCATCGGCGCGATCACCGGCTGGCAGGGGCGCGACCGCATCGAGACCGCCGAGTCCCTTCGGCGCAGCTGGCGCAAATTCATCGACGCCGAGCCGTTCTGGCTCGGCTAGGCGGGCTACCCTAGGACCTAGACTCATTAACGCGTAGCCAGATGCGAATTGCGACGAGTTTGAAGGCGGCGAGGTAGTTCTCGGCCAGCTTGTCGTATCGTGTCGCAATGCGACGGAACTGCTTGGCCTTATTGAAGAAGCGCTCGACCAAGTTCCGCGCTTTGTAGAGGAACGGGCTGAAGCAGATCGGCTCAGTGCGGTTGGCTTTGGGTGGGATGTTGGCCCATGCCTTGCGTCCGCTGACGGCAACGCGCAGCGCGTTGGCGTCATAGCCCTTGTCGGCCAGCAGCATGGCGCCTTCCGGTAGGTCGGCGATCATGTCCGGAGCTGAGGCGATGTCGCTCTTCTGCCCAGCAGTGAGCGTCAGTTTGATCGGCCTGCCTTGGGCATCAACAAGAGCGTGGATTTTGGTTGTCAGCCCGCCTCGGGAACGACCGAGACAATGATCTCGATCCCCCTTTTTGCCGTCGCACCCTGCTGATGGACGCGAACGATGGAGGTGTCGATCATCTGCACCTTGCCGTCATGGGCTTTGGTGACAGCGTCCATGAGGCGGTCCCACACACCCGCTTTCCGCCATCGGACGAAGCGATTGTAGCAGGTGGTTCGTGGGCCGTATCGCTCGGGGAGGTCTCGCCACGGCGCTCCCGATCGGAGCGCCCCAGAAGATGCCGTTGAGCACACGTCGATCATCGACACGCGGCACTCCTTTCGGCTTGTTGGGCAACAGCGGCTCGATCGCGCGCCATTCGAAGTCGGTCAAATCATATCGGATCATGCGAAGTCTGAATCAGACTTCGCCGCAATATGAAAGCCTCAGCGGAACTCTCTCACCACCTCGATAGGCCCGACGATAGCGGCGTTAAACATTTCCAGCTCTTCCGCGGGTATCCAGTATTCTCGTAGCGCGCGACCACCTGCTTCCTGCGCGTCGTATTGCTTCAAGAAGTCACGGCGCACCTCAAAGCGCGTGACGAACCCTGCACCGCTTTGAGGCACATTCCAATCGCGAGCGATCCTGATTGCATAGTCTTCTGACAGCACGGGATAGAAGATCGGCTGATCCGGCAGTCGCGGTGGGAACGAGCGCATATCGCTTTCGCGGATAAGCGCGAGTTCGGCTGGGCCAACCGGCCGCCACAGTGTGATCGTGTCATGCTTCATGGTGCGACGTTAGCCGGTCGAGTGTCACCTTTCCACCGTCCACCGCACTTATGAGTTCACGGCCTAGCTCCCTCCGTCTCGGCTTGTCACCGCGTTGTCGTGCTGTCGTCATGAGGCACGTCGAAACGTCGCGTCAACGCCGAACAGGAGGGGATGCCCGGATGGACTATTTCAAACGCTTCAACTTCCTTTTCGCGACCCCCGCCTTCGATGCGGACGATCTGGAAGGCGCCCGCTATCACCAGATCGTCGCGGAGATCGAGAGCTCCGGCTTCGAGGTGGTGCGCGCCCGCACCATCGAGGACGCGGAGATTGCGGTGCAAACCGACGCCGCCATCGGCTGCATGATGGTGGATTGGGGCAAGAAGGGTATGGAGGGTAAGACCGCCGCCCTTATCAACCTGATGCGCCGGCGCGGCCTGGACTTCCCGATCATCCTGCTGATCCGCCGCAAGCGCTTCGAAGACGTGCCGGTCGAGGTGCTGGATTTCATCGACGGCTATGTCTTCCTCTCCGAGGAAACCCCCGCCTTCATCGCCAAGAACCTCATCAGCCGGCTCAAGCAATATGCCGAGACGCTGAAGACGCCCTTCTTCGGCGCGCTGGTGGATTATGCCGAGGAGGGCAACCAGCTCTGGACCTGCCCCGGGCATAATGGCGGCGTGTTCTACTCGCGCAGCCCGATCGGCCGGGTGTTCATGGAGCACCTGGGCGAGGCGGTGTTTCGCGACGACCTCGACAACTCCGTACTCGATCTCGGCGATCTTCTGACCCATGAGGGGCCGGCCCTCGCGGCGCAGAAGGAAGCGGCCAAGATCTTCGGGGCCGAGAAGACCTATTTCGTGCTCAACGGCACCTCGACCTCGAACAAGGTCGCGCTCTCCGCCCTCGTGACCGATGGCGACCTCGTGCTGTTCGACCGCAACAACCACAAGGCCGCCCATCATGGCGCGCTGATGATCTCCGGCGGCATTCCGGTCTATGTGCCGACCGTGCGCAATGCCTGGGGATTGATCGGCCCCATGGATGTCGCGGCGCTGGACGAGGAGGCGCTGCGCGAGCGCATCCGCACCCATCCGCTGGTCACCGACCCCGAGGCCTGGCAGAAGCCGCGGCCGTTCCGCGTCGCCGTCGTCGAGCAATGCACCTATGACGGCACGATCCACAATGCCGAGATGATCCTCGGGAAGATCGGGCATCTGTGCGACTACATCATGTTCGACGAGGCCTGGGCAGGCTTCATGAAGTTCCACCCGCTTTATGCCGGGCGCTTCGCCATGGGGCTGAAGGATCTGGGACCGGACGCGCCGGGCATCATCGCCACCCAGTCGACCCACAAGCAGCTCGCGAGCTTCAGCCAAGCCTCGCAGATCCACATGAAGGACCGGCATATCAAGGGGCAGAAGCGGCGCGTGGAGCATCGGCGCTTCAATGAGAGCTTCATGCAGCACGCCTCCACCTCGCCCTTCTACCCGCTGTTCGCCTCGCTCGATGTTGGCGCGCAGATGATGAAGGGACGCTCCGGCGAAGTGCTGTGGGACGACACGATCCGCCTCGGCATCGAGCTGCGCAAGAAGATCCGCGCGGTGCGCCGGGAGTTCGAGGAGAAGGAACAGCGCCCCGAGCGCCGCTGGTTCTTCGAGCCCTTCGTACCGGACCGGGTGGCGATTCCCGATGCCGCCAGCCCCGGCGCCGTGCATGACGTGCCGTGGGAGAGCGTCTCCACCGACCAGCTCGCCACCAACCCGGCCTTCTGGCACCTCACGCCGGGGGCCGCCTGGCACGGCTATGCCGGCATGGCGGCGGGCTTCGCCATGACCGATCCCAACAAGCTGACGCTGCTGACGCCCGGCTTCGACCGTTCCACCGGCGCCTATGCGGAGCACGGAATCCCGGCCCCCGTGGTCGCGCAATATCTGCGCGAGAACCGCATCGTCGCGGAGAAGAACGACCTCAATTCGCTGCTGTTCCTGCTCACCCCGGGCGTTGAATCGAGCAAGGCCGGCACGCTGATCAGCGGTCTGGTCGCCTTCAAGAAGCTGCATGATGACAACGCGCTGCTGGAAGACGCGATCCCCGAATTCTACCGGCGCCGGCCCGGGCGTTATGACGGCGTGCGCCTGCGCGACCTGTGCGGGGAGATGCACCGCTTCTTCCGCAGCGCCAATGTCAGCGCGTTGCAGGCCATGCAGTTCAAGGCCGAGCACCTGCCCGATATCGCGCTGTCTCCCCACGATGCGGCGCGCTGCCTCGTGCGCAACGATGTGGACTACCTGCCCATCGACGCCATTTCCGGGCGTATCGCCACCACGCCCTTCGTGGTCTACCCGCCGGGCATCGCCACGATCGTCCCCGGCGAGAGGCTCACGGAGCGCGCCCAGCCGATGATCGACTATCTCAGGATGTTCGAGGCCTGCTTCAATACGTTTCCGGGCTTTGATGTCGAGATCCAGGGTGTCTATCGCGAGACCGATGGCGCCGGTCGTATCCGGCTCTATACCTATGTGATTGCGGAATAAGCGGGAGTCCGGGTTCGTTCATGGAGCAGGAGAACGCAGTCATCGTCCGCCCGACGCGGGATTCCGACGTGGATGCCATGCTGGCAATCTACCGCCATCACATCCGCCGTGGCGTCGAGGAGGGGGTGGACGACAATGACACGCCGCAGCCCGACGACCTGCGGGAGCGGCGCAAGAACCTGAAGAACCGCCGCTTTCCCCACATCGTCGCGGTCCGGGACGGCGAGGTGGTGGGCTATGCCTATGTCGTGCTGTTCCGCAAGCGCCCGGCCTATCGCTACACCGTCAAACATTCCATCTACGTCCACCACCGGCACATTGGCTACGGCATCGGCAGCCGGCTCATGCGCAGCCTGATCGATGCCTGCGCGGCCGCCGGCTTCCGACAGATGATCGGCTATATCGACGGCGACAACACCGCCTCGCTCGCCATCCATGAGCGGTTCGGCTTTGTCCGGGTGGGGTTTCTCCCCGCAGTCGCCTACCGTTATGGCCGCTGGGCCGACAGCGTCATGGTGCAGCGCTCTCTGGGGCCCGGCGCCACCGCTCCGCCTACGCCCCTGCCCCTCTCCACCTATTGAGGAATAGGCCGATGTCCCCGGCGCCGCTCGCGGCGCTCGCGGGTTTGTGGCGCTCACCCCTCGGACATCCTCCGACCCCATTTGCGCGGGGTGGACCGTCAGACGACGGCCCAATCGGGTTATCGTCAAGCCAATCTGCTCAGCGACCTGAACCGCCCCGGTTTCACCGGAGGCCATTTGGTTCAAGTCGCGCCGCCATTTGCTGCTCACCGAGCATGACGTAGTAGCGCTCCTCGGCTTCGGCCGGCGGGATGTTGCCGATAGGCTCCAGCAGCCGGCGATGGTTGAACCAGTCAACCCAGGTCAGCGTGGCGAACTCGACGGCCTCGAAGGATCGCCAAGGCCCCCGTCGATGGATGACCTCGGCCTTGTAGAGGCCGTTGATCGTCCCGGCGAGTGCGTTGTCATAGCTGTCACCGACGCTGCCGACCGAGGGCTCGATGCCGGCCTCAGCCAGCCGTTCGGTGTAGCGAATGCTCACATATTGCGAACCGCGGTCGCGACGGTGTACCAGGCCGCCGCGATGAGCGGGCCGTCCAGCCGCTCGACGGTGCAACGGGCAACGTCAAACCCCTCGCGCATCATCTGTCACCAGACCTTGCGCGCTCCATAGACCTCGAAGTTCGCGGCGAACACGCGCTCGATCTCGGGTCGCAAGGCCGCGTCCCGTTCGGTCATGTTCACGCGCCTGAATGGGTCGTCGACATCCGGCTAATGATGTAGATGATCCGTCTCAAGAAGGATCATAAATATAGATCGAACATAGTTGTAATAAATAATCATGTCATTTCGTAAGTCCGCTACGAAATAAGTCGCCATCGGCGCAATGGAGGCGAAAAATCGCCTGCTCAGTGCGTTGCAGGATAGGCGCGGCAGGTTCATCCGGTTATGAATGAGGCTTCTTGGGTTCGCCTTGGCGGCTCCGTCACGTTCTGACGCGAAAGGAGCAAGAGATGTTCAAACCGTTTATCATTAATCCGCCGGTCTTTTTCGGCTCCGTGATCATCATCTGTCTGTTTCTGGCAGTCGGTATTCTGGTGCCAGAGCAGGCCGGCACCGTTTTTGGCACGCTGCAGGCCAAGATTCTCGCCGGGTTCGGATGGCTCTACCTGCTTGCGGTCGGCATCTTCCTCGCCAGCGTGCTGCTGCTCTGCCTCGGTGACTTCGGCCGGCTCAGGCTGGGTCCGGACGATTCGACGCCCGATTTCCGCTTCTCGTCCTGGATCGCCATGCTGTTCGCGGCGGGCATGGGCATCGGCCTCATGTTCTATGCCGTCGGCGAACCCATCACCCATTTCATGCAGCCCCCCACCGCCGAGCCGCGTTCCATAGCGGCGATGCGCGAGGCGATGTCGGTGACCTTCTTCCACTGGGGCATCCATGCCTGGGCGATCTACGCGGTGGTGGGCCTGTCGCTTGCCTATTTCGGCTACCGCTACAACCTGCCGCTGACCATCCGTTCCGGGCTCTACCCGCTGCTCAAGGAGCGTATCAACGGGCCGGTCGGCCACGCCGTCGACATCTTCGCCATTGTCGGCACGATGTTCGGCATCGCCACCTCGCTCGGCCTCGGGGTCAGCCAGATCAATGCCGGGCTGAACTATCTCACCGGGCTGGCGGTCGGCCCGCAGGTGCAGTTGCCGCTGATCGCGCTGATCACCGGCCTCGCCACGGTGTCCGTCGTCACTGGCCTCGACAAGGGCGTGCGTATCCTCTCCGAGCTCAATCTCGGCGTCGCCATCCTGCTCATGCTCTTCGTGCTGGTGATGGGGCCGACGGAGCTGCTGTTCCGCGACTTCGTGCAGAATATCGGGCTCTATCTCGACACGCTGGTGCTGCGCACCTTCAACATCTATGCCTATGAGCCCACACCTTGGATCGACGGCTGGACCCTGTTCTACTGGGCCTGGTGGATTTCCTGGTCGCCTTTCGTCGGCATGTTCATCGCCCGCATCTCGCGCGGGCGCACGGTGCGCGAATTCGTCGTCGCGGTGCTGTTCATCCCGGCGGGCTTCACCTTTTTCTGGATGACCGTCTTCGGCAACACCGCCATCTTCATTGATGCCGGCGTGGCCGCCGGCGCCCTCGGGCGGGACGTGGCGGCGGATGTCTCGGTCGGGTTGTTCCAGTTCTTCGAATATCTGCCGTTCCCGGCCGTTACCTCGACGCTGGCGGTGCTTCTGATCGCCGTGTTCTTCGTCACCTCCTCGGATTCCGGCTCGCTTGTGGTGGATTCCATCGCGGCGGGCGGCGAGACGCAGACCACCACCGGCCAGCGCGTATTCTGGTGCGCGCTCGAAGGCGCGGTCGCCGCGGGGCTGCTCCTGACGGGCGGGCTGGGCGCGCTGCAATCGGCCACCATTGCCAGCGCGCTGCCCTTCACCTTTGTCATGCTGGCGCTGGTCTGGGCGCTGTTTGTGGGCATGCGGGCCGATATCGCCCAGCACCGGGCGCAGGCGCGCCAGCCCGTCTCCCTGCCCGTCGCGCCGGCGGCCGGCGTCACCTGGCAGCGTCGGCTCGCGCTGATGCTGCACGCCCCCACACAGGATGAGATCGAGCGTTTCATCGGCACGGAGGTCCGTCCGGCGCTGGAGCAGGTGGCGAAGGAACTGACCCGGCGCGGCCGCGAGGCGCAGGTGCATGAGGAGGAGAACGGCGCCGTCGCCTTGCGCTCCCCGGCCGAGAATGTGCGCGATTTCGTCTATGGCGTCAGCGCCGTGGCCCACCGGCTGCCCACCGTGCTCACCGCGGGCGCGGTCAGGCCGGAATACCGTTACGAGGCGCGCACCTATTTTTCCAGCGGCGGACGCGGCTATGACGTGATGGGCCTGACCCCGGACCAGATCATCACCGATGTGCTGGTGCAGTTCGAGCGCTATCTCAACCTCGTGCACTCGCCGGAAACCCAGCTTGTGCACGCCGCTCCCGAACATGAGGGAGAGGGCTAGCGCGCGGCGTGGGGCGCGCTCCGCGTCAGCGGCGCTCGGCCCAGTCGCGCAGCCGGTACCAGGCGGCGACGATCGGCACGAACCAGGGAGTGCCGGAATAGAGCGGCACGGCGGGGAAGCGGTCGCGGTCGAAGGCGGTCGGCTGGTTCTGCCGGCCGAGGATTTTCTGCGCGGTCTGGTAGCCGAGATAGGACATCAGCGCGACGCCATTGCCGTTGCAGCCGGCGGCGAAGTCGGAATTGTCGCGCCGGCCCATATGCGCGACCTTGTCGGCGGTCATGCCGACGAAGCCGCTCCACGCATGGGTGATCTTGTAGGCTTTCAGCTCCGGCCAGATGTCTGTCATCCGTTCATAGATCGCGGGGGCGGCGTCGCGGTCGTCGCGCTCGAAGAAGCCGGGACGCGAGCCGAACAGGATGCGGCTGCCATCGGGCGAGGGGCGCGAATAGATCACGTCGCGGCGGGTGTCGGAGATCATCCGCCCCCCGGGGATCAGCGTCTCGATGAGGTCGGCCGGCAGCGGCTCGGTGGCGATCTGGTAGCTTTTCACCGGCACCACGCGGCGGGCGAGTTCCGGGTGGCCGTCCTTGCGGGTATAGCCATTGGTGGCGCTGACCACATGGCGGGCGAGAATCGTGCCGCGCTCGGTGGTGACGCGCTTCATCCCGTCGCCGGCGTCAACCACAGGTGCCGCCTTGGCGTGGGAGCGCAGCGTCACGCCGGCCTTGCGGGCACGCTCGCGCAGCGCGCGATGGTATTTGCCGGGGTGCAGCCCGCCATATTCGTCGACGACCATGCCGCCGAAATAATAATCCGAGCCGATCACCTGCCGCTGGTTTTCGCGGTCGTAGAAATGGACGTTCACGCCCGTCTTCTCCGCGAGAATCCGCCCGTTGCGCCGGGTCGGTTCGACCAGTGCGCGCGCATGGGCGCCGAAGAAGCGGCCTTTGATGGCGAGATCGGCGTCGAGGCGCTCGCCCTCGATCAGGTTCTGCAGGTAATCGAAGGAGGA
Source organism: Ancylobacter sp. IITR112 (assembly GCF_041415945.1). NCBI lineage: Bacteria > Pseudomonadati > Pseudomonadota > Alphaproteobacteria > Hyphomicrobiales > Xanthobacteraceae > Ancylobacter > Ancylobacter sp. IITR112. The sequence continues at coordinate 193,546 of NZ_JBGCUS010000001.1, forward strand.
AATACTGTCGCCGATCATACGGTCGAACAGTTCGGGGTCGATGCCCTTGATGGCGCCGCCGACCACCAGCTTCTGGCCGCTCGACACCATGCCGCCGGAGCGCGTGGAGCCGCCCTCGCCGAGCCGCCCGCCATCGACCACCACCACGTCGAGCCCGGCGCGGGCAAGCTCGGTGGCCGCGTTGAGGCCGGCATAGCCCGAGCCGATGACGACCACGTCGGCGCGGGGGGGGAGCGGGTCGAGGTCGGTCTCCGGCGCGGCTGCTTCCCACCAATAGGGTTCGGTCTTGAAGCCTTCCGCGAAAATGTCTGCTGCCGACATGGCACTGCCTCTGGTTGAAGGGGCGCCGGCGGCGATTGGCCGTGCCGCCGCCCCGATGGCGACGATGGGCGCCCCGCATGCGGGGGGGAGGGGTGGGCGGCCTGTTCTGGCGGGGCTGCCGGCCTCGGTTCGTTGCGGTCAGAGCACCTGGCCGAGGAATTCGCGGGTGCGCGCGTCCTGCGGCGCGTCGAAAATCTGCGCCGGCGGGCCGCTTTCGACGATGCGGCCGTGATCGGTGAAGCAGATCCGGTCGGCCACCTCGCGGGCGAATTTCATCTCGTGGGTGACGAGGATGCAGGTCAGGCCGTCATCCACCAGTTCGCGAATGGCGGTGAGCACGTCCTTCACCGTCTCGGGGTCGAGCGCGGCCGTCACCTCGTCGAACAGGATCACCTGCGGTTCCATGGCGAGCGCGCGGGCGATGGCGACGCGCTGCTGCTGGCCGCCGGAAAGCTGCCCGGGATAGGCGTCGGCCTTGTTGGAGAGGCGCACCTTGGCGAGGAGGCGATGGGCGCGCTCCTCGACCTCCCTGCGGTCATGGCCCAGCACCTGGATCGGCGCCATCATGATGTTCTGCAGCGCGGTGCGGTGCGGGAACAGGTTGTACTGCTGGAACACCATCGAAACCTGATGGCGCAGCGGGCGCATCTGCTTCTCGGTGCGCAGCTTGTGCACCTCGTGGGTGCCGACGCGGATGCTACCGCTGTCGATCGGGATCAGGCCGTTGATGCAGCGCAATATGGTCGATTTTCCCGAGCCCGACGGGCCGATGATACATACCGCCTCGCCATCCTTCACGCTCAGCGAGATGCCCTTGAGCACCTGGAAAGAGCCGAAGCTCTTGGTGACGCTGTCGAGTTCGATCAGCGCATCGGCCCGGTTCATAGGGCGTCTCCCTTGACCGACTGTTCCATCCGCCGCGCCAGCAGAGCGATCGGGTAGCAATAGGCGAAGAACAGAAACAGGGTGGTGATGTAGAAATAGACGATGACACGCTCGTTCTCCATGGAGAGAAGCGTGTTGAGCGTGGTGATGACATCCTGAATACCCGTCACCGTGGCCAGTGAAGTAGCGATCATCAGGAGGGCGTAGAGATTCATGAAGCCGGGGATCATCCGGCGCAGCGCCTGCGGCAGGATGATGCGGCGATAGATCGCCATCGGCATGTAGCCGAGGGCGCGCGCGGCCTCCCATTGCCCGGAATGGACCGACTGCACCGCGCCGCGAACCACCTCGGCGAAATTCGCCGCCGTCGGCAAAGCGAGGCCGATGACGGCCTTCACGAAGGCCGGCACGGCGATGCTCATCCCGAACAGCCGCACATTGAACGGGATGATGTAGAGCATGGCGAACAGCAGCACGATCCAGGGTGAATTGCGCAGGAAGTTCATGATGAAGAAGCAGGGCAGGCGGATCGCCCGGCTTTTCGCCATCATGCCGAGCGCCAGCAGGGTGCCGAGCACCGCCGCCAGCGCCATCGCGCACAGGCCGAGGAAAATGTTCAGCGCGAAGCCGCCGGTGAGCGGCCAGCCATCGCCGGAGCCGGTGAGCAGGAGCGGCAGTCGCATCCACACGCGCTGCCAGTAGACCGCCCCGCCCGAGAGCGCATCCACCGTCACCCAGGCCAGCACCGCCGCGACGATGGCGAGCTGCACCAGCCGCTTCTTCTCGTGATAGGTCAGGGGCCACTGCATCTCAGTTGCCCTTGCCATAGCCGGGGAAGGCGAGGGCGCGCTCAAGGCGCGACAGGCCCCAGGAGAGCAGGCTGACCAGCGTTACATAGATCAGCAGCACGAGGATCATCACCTCGGCGGTGCGGAATGTGTCGTTGTAGATCTGGCCGGCATAATAGACGAGTTCCGGCACGGTGATCACCGAAGCCTGTGAGGTGGTCTTGAACAGGTTGGTGAGGATGTTGGTGAGCGCCGGCAGGCAGATGCGGCTGGCGATCGGCACCTCGATGCGGCGGAAGCGGCCCCAGCGGCTGTAGCCGAGCGAACGCGCCGCCTCGGTGACCGCGCGCGGCAGGCTGTCGAGCCCCGAGCGGAACGCCTCGATGCACAGGGCGCCGCCGAACAGGCTGAGCGAGACCAGCGCGCAGTCGAAGGCGGAGAGCAGCGGCATGCTGAGCCCGGTCGCCGGGTCCGTCACCCGCAGCCCGATGGTGCTCAGCGTGAAATAGAAGAACAGCATCTGCAGCAGCGGCGGGGTATTGCGGAACAGTTCGACGAACAGCTCGATCAGCGCGTCGAGCCAGGCGATGCGCAGGGTGAGGGCCAGCGCACCGAAGCCGCCGATGAGGACGGCGATCGCCGAAGAGGCGAGCGCCAGGGCGATGGTGTTGAGCGTCCCGCGGAGCAGCCACCCCTGATAGACCGGGTCGCTCAGCCAGGAATAATCGAGACCGAACACGGGCAGGCTCCGCGGGACCGGGGATCAGGGCTGCTTCAGCTTTTCGGCCGCAGCCTTGGCGCGCTCGGCGATGTAGGCGGAGTGCGGCATGCCATAGGTGGTTTCCCACTCGATCAGCTTGCCCTCGGCCTCGGCCTTGGTGATGGCCTTGTTCACCGCCGCCCGGAAGGCGTCGTCGCCCTTGCGGATGCCAGCCGCCTGCGGAATGTACTCATAGGGGTCGACGGCGATGGTGTAGTCGGCCCATTCAGGTTCCTCGGTCTTCTTGCGCAGCGTCATGTCGTCGAAGACGAAGCCGACGCAGCGATTGTCCTTGAGCGCGCGATAGGCTTCCGGCTGCGTCTTGAAGGCGGTGAGCTTGATGCCGAGATCCTCGGTCAGGTGCTTGTTGTAGTAGGAGCCCTGGATGCCGCAAAGCGTCAGGCCCTTGAGCGCTTCCCAGGTCTTGAAGGTCGCCGCCTTCGGCGCGAGGACGGAGGGGCCGGGCGCCGAGACATAGTATTCGGAAAAGTCGATGACCTTGGCGCGCTCGGCGGTGACGCCGAGGGTGGCGAAGATGATGTCGATGCGGCCGGAGTTGAGGAACTCGATACGGTTGGCGGCCACAACAGGCACCAGTTCCACCTTGCCATCGGGGCCGAGCAGTTCCTTGGCGACATATTTGCCGAGATCGACCTCGAAGCCGACGATCTCGCCCTTGTCGTTGAGGAAGCCGTAGGGCGGGTAGTCGTTTTTCACGCCAATGGTCAGCGTGCCCTTGGATTTGGCGTCGGCAAGCGTGTCGGCGCTGGCCGCGCCGATGCCGAGCGTCACCGCAAGCGCGGCGGCAATGGTCAGAATGGTGGTTTTCACGTTACGGCCCTCTGGTTCTGGTTGAGCATGACGTCGCGTGGCGGAAGGCGCTGCGGCCGGGCATCGACTGTTCAAAATCTAGCCTCGGTGGCCGCTGCTTGTTTTTTGAACATTGATTACGATAAAATCTCACACTACAAGCTGTTACCTCGACGTTTATCATTATGTGGAAACTGATGGCCGCAACTTCTGCCAATGGCTCGCAATTGCTGGACCGGGCGGCGCTGCTGCTCGACCTCATCGCCGATGGCACACCCGATGGCCTGACGCTCAAGGATCTGGTGCAGCAGTCCGGGCTCAACACCGCCACCTGTCACCGCATCCTCAACACGCTGGTCGGGCACCGGCTGCTGGCGCGCGACGACAGGCGCAAGCGCTACCGGCTCGGCGCCAAGATGTTCATCTATGGCGCCCGCGCCGCGCGGGGCCCCGGGCTCATCAGCCGCTGCGAGATCGGCCTGACGCGCCTGCGCAAGAAGACGGGCGAGACCACCCATCTGATGTCGCGTCACAATCACGACTCGCTCTGCCTCGCGCGCCGCGACGGTGAATGCGTGGTGCAGACCCTGACCGGCAGCATTGGCGGATCGGTGCCGCTGGGCGTGGGGCCGGGCAGCATCGCCATGCTGTCCTTCCTCGACCGCGAGGAGCAGGATTTCATCCTGCGCGCCAATGAAGGCCGCTTCGCCGCGTTTCGCGACCTGCCGGTCGAGAAGGTGGAGCAGCTGATCGCGGAAACGCGGGCGCGCGGCTATGCCGTCGATATCGGCGAACTGATCCCGGGCATCGCCGGCGTCGCCATGCCGATCCTCGACGAGGCGGGAGTGCCGGTCGCCTCGCTGGGCTTCACCTTCCTCTGCGCCAAGATCGTGCCCGGCTTCGTCGAAGGCTACGCCGCGCTGCTGCGCACCGAGATCGACCTCATCGAAAGCCGCAACTGATCCTCCGTCAGAACGATTCCTCCAGCGTCCAGTTCACCGCGAATTCGGCGACGCTCGACGTGTTCGGCAGTTCGATCAGGAAGAGGATGGCGCGCGCGATATCCTCCGGGGATGTGAGTTCCTCGGCGGCGCGCGTGGTCAGCGGCAGCCCCATATCGGTCGCCACGAAGCCGGGGCAGACGGCGGTGGCGCGGATGCCATGCTCGAAGCCGGTGTGCCGCAGCGCATGGGCGAGGCCGGTGGCGGCGAATTTGGACACGGAATAGAGGCTGGAGATCGCCGATTTGACCCGCTTTCCCGACAGCGAGGAGACGATGATCACCCGGCCGCGCCCGCAGGCGGCGAGGTCTTCCCACGCCGCCTTGGCGAGCCGGCGGGGGGCCGCGACATGCACCTCCATCAGCCGGGAAAGCTCCTCGTCCTCCGCCGCGATCACATCCTTGCGGATCATGATGCCGGCATTGGCCACCACGGCGTCGATGCGGCCGAAACGGGCGCGCGCCTCTCCCACCCAGCGCGCCGCCGCGCCGGGATCGGTTGCTTCATAGGCGCAGACCTGCACCTCGCCCGGGCCCTGCGCGGCCCACTCCGGCGGCGCCGGATCGCGCATGCCGAGCGAGACGTTCCAGCCGGCTTGCATCATCGCGCGGCCGGTCGCCGCGCCGATGCCGCGCCCGCCGCCGGAGATGAGGACGGTACGTTGTGTCATGGGAAGCCTCTCAGGCATGAGGTGGCAGCTCGGCGCCCTCGCGGCGCGCGGCGCGGGTGTCGGTGTAGCGGAAGTAGCGCAGCCGCAGCTTCGGCGCGTAGTCCATGTAGAAGGGTGCCGCTTCCAGCGGCTCGATGCGCAGCGACAGCTCGGAGTCCGGCACACCCATCGCCCATTCCGCGAGAATGCCGCCAAGCATCGAGCCGGTCGGCACGCCGCGCCCGGACAGGCCGGTCAGCGCCACCACGCCGGGCGCCAGCCCGAACAGCCGGGGCACCGTGCGCACCTGCATGTCGAGCTCGCCATACCAGAAATATTCCCAGCGGATCGGCACGGTGATCTGCGGATGCAGCCAGCGCAGCCGGTCCGCCATCACCTGGTGGGTATAGGCCATGTCGGCGCCGCGCGCGCCCATCGGGAACATGGAGGCGACGATGCGGCCTTCGGCATTGTATTTGTAGACATAGATGTCGCCGCGTCCATCATGCATGGTGGTGTTCTGCGGCAGCACGCGGGCGCGCAGTTCCGGGTCGAGCGGCTGGGTGGCGCAGACGAAGACCTTGAGGATCTTGAAGCTGCGGTCGAGTTTCGGCCACGCCTTCACCGTGTACGCGCCGGTGGCGAAGATCACCTTTTCGGCCACCACCTCGCCGCGCGGCGTCTTCACCTTCCAGCGCAGGCCTTCGGGTTCGACATCCTCGGCCGGCGTGTCGGTGTAGAGCGTGGCGCCCTCCTGCAGGGCGGCGCGGGCGAGGCCGCGCGCATAGCCGAGCGGGTTCATATGCCCCGCCTCCTCGTGAAACCAGCCGCCATAGAAGCGGGGGCTTCCGGTGAGCGCGGTCACCGCGTCGCGGTCCAGCAGCCGCGTCCGGGCACCCACCGCATTATACTGCTCGACCTTGCCGTTCAGAATCTCCACCGCGCCCGGGCGCAGCGCGCCCATGACATAGCCGTTCTGCTGCCATTCGCAGTCGATCTGATAGTCGCGGATCATCGCCGCCACGCGGTCATTGGCCCGCGTCTGGCGCTGGATCAGCCGCGCGGCCCAGGGTTCCCCGAGGATCTTCCGCAGCGCGGGAAGGCTGTAATAGCTGAAGGTGGGCGTGCAATGGCCGGCATTGCGCCCGGAGCCGCCAAAGCCGGCCTCCTGCGCCTCCAGCAGCACCACCTTCACCCCCTGCCGCGCCAGTTCCAGTGCGGTGGTCAGGCCGGTGAAGCCCGCGCCGACAATGCAGACATCGGCGTCCACCCGCCCTTCGAGCGGGGCGGTCTGCGGCGGTGGCGCCGCCGTTGCATACCAGAGGGTCGTGGTGAAAGGGGAGAACGTGCTCATCGTCGCCTCTGCCGGGGCCGGCTCCGAAATCGGGATGGCGGTAGCGGACCACGTTGCCGGCTAAGGCGTCAATCCAATTCCACGATGAGGATTTCATATCCTGAAATTATCATATAGTGAAAAATGAGCGCCGGCCGCGCCAAACCGCAAGGCCGTCGGCGATTGCCGGCGGGCGCTTGGTCGCCGACAATGGCGGCGCGGGGCCGGGGAGGCTGGCCGCGCCCGTTCCTTGCCGAGACAGTGCCCAGACCATGCCGATATCTCTGATGGAGCTCAGCGCCAGCGAGCTGTCCCGCCTTATCGCCCGCCGGGCGCTGAAACCGTCGGAGCTGATGGAGGCCTATCTGGCGCGGTTCGCCAGCACCAATCCGGCGGTGAACGCCATCGTCTCCGCCCGTGACCCCGACGATCTGCGGGCGCAGGCGCGAGCGATGGACGACGCGCCGCCGCGTGGCTGGCTGCATGGTCTGCCGCTGGCGGTGAAGGATCTCGTCGCCGTGCGCGGGTTGCGCACGACCTTCGGCTCGCCGCTGTTCCGCGATCATGTCCCCGACGAGGACGATCTGGTGGCGGCGCGGCTGCGCGCCGCCGGGGCCATCTTCACCGGCAAGACCAACACGCCGGAATGGGGGCAGGGCAGCCACACCTTCAACCCGGTGTTCGGCGCCACCCGCAACCCCTGTGATCTCTCCCGCTCGGCGGGGGGCTCGTCCGGCGGCGCGGCCGCCGCGCTGGCGGCGCGGCTGGTGCCGGTCGCAGATGGCTCGGACATGATGGGAAGCCTGCGCAACCCGGCCGCCTTCTGCAATGTCTATGGCTTCCGGCCGAGCTGGGGCCTCGTTCCCGCCGATGCGGGGGGCGACACTTTCCTCGCGACGCTGGCGACGGACGGGCCGATGGCACGCACCATCGAAGACCTCGCGCGCCTGCTGGAAACGCTGGCCGGGCCGCATCCGGCCGTGCCCTTCGGCCGGGTGTGCCCGCCGCTCGCCGACCGGCTCGATATCGACCTGCGCGGCCGGCGGATCGGCTGGCTGGCGGATTGGGGCGGCGCCTATCGCTGCGAGCCGGGCATTCTCGACATCTGCGCCAGCGGCCTTCGCGTGTTCGAGGAACTCGGCGCGCGGGTCGAGCCGCTGCCGCCGCCCGTCGCGGCGGAAGAACTGTGGCAAGCGTGGATCCGCCTGCGCGGCTTCCTCAATGCGGGCGCGAAGGGGGCGCTGCTCGCCGATGCCCACAGCCGCGACCTGTTGAAGCCGGAGAGCCGGTGGGAGATCGAGTTCGGCCAGACCGTCACCGCGCCGCAGCTCTATGCAGCCAGCCTCACCCGCTCACGCTGGTACGCGCAGGCCGCAGCGCTGTTCGAGCGCTACGACTTTCTCGTCCTGCCCTCGGCGCAGGTCTGGCCGTTCCCGGTGGAATGGCGCTGGCCCGCCGCCATTAACGGGCGGGCGATGGACACTTATCACCGCTGGATGGAGGTGGTGGTTCCGGTCAGCCTGATCGGCCTGCCGGCGCTGGCGCTGCCCTGCGGTTTCGGCCCCTCGGGCCTGCCGATGGGCCTGCAACTGATCGGCCGCGATGGCGGGGATGCCGATGTTCTCGCGGCCGGACAGCAGTATCACCTCGCCACCGACTGGCCGGCGCGCGCGCCGTCATGATGCCGCGTCGGCACCGAGCCGCCCGGCCACGGTCTGGGCGATGCGGATGGCATAGTTGGTAACGTCCGGCAACCCCATCAACTCGCCCACCGTGCCGCGCGCCAGCGGGCCGGCGACATAGAGCCCGGGGGTCGGTACCCCCGCCGCGCCGATGGCCCGCCCATCCGCGGCCACCTCGATACCGAGACCCAGCGGGTCCGGCCGGGCCAGCCCGGCACCCGCCAGCGCGGCGAGCACCGGATTGCCGGCAAATACCTGCCCATGCGCCGGGCCGGTGGCGGTGACGACCGCGTCGAAGGCCTCCCGCACCTCCCGCCCGTTGCGCCGTTCGCGCAGGGTGACGTGGATCGTCCCGTCCTCCACAGTCACCTCCCGCAGCGAGCCGGCGCGCAGGTGGAGCGTTCCGGCCGCCATGCGCCGGTCGAGCACCTCCTCCACCTGCGGGGCGATGCGGAAGCGGTGCACGTCCCAGAACGGGCGCAGATGCCGCAGCACGCGCGCCCGCTCGGCGAGCGGCAGCGCGTTCCAGATGATCCCTCCCTGCAGCCGCACCTGGTCCAGCACGCAGTGCCAGCTCATTCCCGCCTGCTCCGCCTGCCGCACGCTTGTCCGGATGCGACGCACGAGTTCGCCCGCCCGGCGCGCCGGCGCGGTCGCGAAATCGCCGAACGGGTCATGCAGTTCGGCCGGGTGGCCACGCGAACGCAGGCCGCGCCGCGACAGCGCGACGATCGCGCCGCGATGGCCCAGCCGCTCAAGGCTGGCGACGATGTCGGCCATGGTCAGCCCGGTGCCGACGATCAGCACCCGGTCCTCGGGCCGCACCGCCACCAGCGCTCCGTCGCGCCAGGGGTCGGCGACGAAGCGCGGATGGCCGGCGAGAGCGCGGGCGAGGGTGGAAGGCGGGCTCGGCGGTGCATGCGCCACCGCCAGCACGACGATCCCGGCCAGCACGGCCGAGCCGTCAGAGGCGCGGATGAGAAAGCCGTCCGCGCGCGCCTCCACCGCCTCGGCGGCCGCGACGAGATGCTCGACGCGCGGGCCTAGCGCGGCGATCTGCGCGGCGACATAGGTGCCGAACACCGCGCGGGCGGGAAAATTGCGCCCGCCGCTGCGTCGCGCCGCCGGGTCGGCGTCGAGCGTGCCGGAGGCGTCAAGCCAGTCGTTGAAATGGCTCGGCTGGTCCGGCAGCAGCGACATTCGCGTCGCCGGCACATTGATGCGGTGGCTGGGGTCGGCGGCGGAATAGGCGAGGCCGCGCCCGACCTCGCGGCGCGGCTCGATGACGAGCACGCGCTCAAGCGCCGGATGCAGCCGCAGCAGATGCCAGGCGACCGCCGCGCCGGAAAAGCCGCCGCCGATGATCGCCACCGGCACGCGGCGGGCTTCTGCCGGTGCAGCCTTCATGCCGGGCAAGCGCCGGCGGCCGCGCGGGGACCGCCGCCCGCCGTCGGGTCCGATGCATCGCTGCCGGGATCGGCGTCGTCCTGCGTCATGCCAGTGCCGTGTCGCCCGAGCCACCACCCTGCGGCGCCGCCCATCGGCCGCGCCGGCCGAGTCGCCCCGGTGCGAACCTAGCACGCCGGGCGCCGGGCGGGGCAGAGCCCGTGCCGCCCGGCTCCCTTCCCCCGGCCACTACGCGCCGAAGCGGGGTTCCGGGACGCCCTTTACGCCGAGATCGTGGATCGCGAACAGGCTGCCGCGCAGCGCCCCGTCGGCGGGAAAGCGCGGCAGCGGCGGCTTGGCCATGGAGGTGACATAGAGTACGTCGAGCTTCGGCCCGCCGAACATCACGCTGGTGATCTTCTTCACCGGCATGTCGATGATGCGGTCGACGCTGCCGTCCGGCGCGTAGCGCACCAGCCGCCCGTCATAGACCAGCGCGTTCCACAGGAAGCCCTCGGCATCGACGGTGGAGCCATCGGCCGCGCCGCCCTTGGAGGTGTCGACCTTGGTGAAGGTGCGCCGGTTTGAGGCGGTGCCGGTGTCGATGTCGTAATCATAGGCCCAGATCTCGCCGGTCCAGGTGTCGGCGAAGTAGAAGGTCTTGTCGTCCGGGCTGAAACAGGGGCCGTTGGAGCAGATGATGCCCCGGTCGATGGTGGTCAGGCTGAAATCCGGGTCGAGTCGGTAGAGCGCGCCATGCGGGCCTTCCTCCATCGTGTCCATGGAGCCGGCGAAGAACCGTCCGCGCCGGTCCACCTTGCCGTCATTGATCCGGGTGGTCGGCTTGTCGCTCTCGGGATCGACGATCAGGTCGCAGTCGCCGGAGCGGAAATCCAGCGCGTGGAAGCCGGTCTGCAGCGAGACGATGGCGCCTTGGCCATCCTTGCGCAGCGCCATCGAGCCGATCTTCGCCGGCACGTCCCACGCCCTCACCTCGCGCCCGTCGGCGGTGGTGCGAAAAACCCGGCCGTCGAAGCTGTCGATGAAATAGAGCCGTTCCTGCTCGGCGTCCCACAGCGGACCCTCGCCCAGCGTGGTCTTCACGTCGATGAGAACGTCGATCCGCATCGCTTCCTCCCATTGTCGTTCGCGTGGGGCTCAGAAATTCACCTGGTCGCCGCCCTTGAGCTGCAGCATGGCGCGGGCCTCGTCCGGGGTCGCGACCTCAAGGCCGAGGCCTTCGATCACCTTACGCGCCATCCGCACCTGATCGGCGCTTGACGTGGCGAGCTTGCCCTTGCCGGCCCATAGCGAATCCTCCAGCCCGACGCGGATATTGCCGCCCATCGCCGCCGACTGGGTGGCGATGCGCAACTGGCTCGCCCCGGCGCCCAGCACCGACCAGCGGTAATCCGCGCCGAACAGCCGGTCGGCGGTGCGCTTCATGTGCATCACGTCTTCCGGATGCGTGCCGATGCCGCCCAGCAGACCGAACACCGACTGGACGAAGAACGGCGCCTTGACGAGGCCGCGATCGGCGAAATGGGCGAGGTTGTAGAGATGGGCGATGTCGTAGCACTCGAACTCGAAGCGGGTGCCATTGCCGTAGCAGGTGTCGAGAATATACTCGATGTCCTTGAAGGAGTTGCGGAAAACGAGATCCTTCGTCGCTTCGAGATGCGGCTTTTCCCAGTCGAACTTGAAGCTGTCGTATTTCTGCACGAGGTGGTAGAGGCCGAAATTGATCGAGCCCATATTCAGCGAGGCGACCTCCGGCTTGAAGGTCGCGGCGGGCAGTACGCGCTCCTCCACCTTCATATAGGGGCTGCCGCCGGAGGTGATGTTGATCACCGCATTGGTGCCCTGCTTCACCTGCGGCAGGAAGCGGGCGAAGGCTTCCGGCGTCTGGTCCGGCCGGCCATTCTCCGGGTTGCGCGCGTGCAGGTGCAGGATGGCGGCACCCGCTTCCGCCGCGCCGATGGCGTCGGCGGTGATCTGTTCCGGCGTGATCGGCAGATAGGGCGACATGGTCGGCGTGTGGATCGCCCCGGTGCAGGCGCAGGTGATGATCACCTTGCCGGTGGGAACGGGGCGGGCGGTCGAGGGGGTGGACATGGGATCAGTTCCTGAGATGAGGGGTCAGCGGCCGATGTCGCGGTCGGCCCGGCGCTTCTGGGCGATGAGCGCCATCAGCCGGCGGTCGCGCCAGCGCTGGCGGGCGGGAAGCTGCGCGGCGGGCACGGCGGCACGGCGTTCGGCTTCGACCCCGCCGGCCGCCACGGCCGCCCAGTCGACCCGCTCGCGCATGGACTGGAACAGGCCGGCATACATGGGCTGGTAGCGGGCGATGTAGTCGGCGATGCCGCCCGGCGCGTTGAGGTCGATGGTCTCGAACGGGCCGATGAAGCTCCAGCGCAGCGCCAGCCCGTCGGCGATGCCGCGATCGACATCGGCGGCGCTGGCATAGCCGCCGGCGAGGAGGCGGAACGCCTCCTCCATCAGCGCGCCCTGCATGCGGTTCATGATGAAGCCGTCGATTTCCTTCTCCATCCGCAGCGGCACCTGGCCGGCGGCGGCGAGGAAGGCGACGGCGCGTTCCAGCACCGCCGGATCGGTCCAGCGCGAGGGCACCACCTCCACCGCCGGCACCAGATAGGGCGGGTTGATCGGGTGGGCGACGACCCCGCGCGCCCGGCCGGGCACTGCCTCGAAAATGGCCGATGGGAGCAGCGCCGAGCTCGACGAGGCCAGCACCGCCTCCGCCGGCGCCAGCCGGTCGATTTCGGCGAAGCTCGCGCGCTTCACCGCGATTATCTCCGGCCCGCATTCCTGCACCCACGACACCCCGTCGAGTGCTTCGGCGAGGCTGGCGCAGGGGATGAGCGCGCCGACGATGTCCTCGACGCTCCGCCCGTTCAGCAGCTCGTTGCGGGCGAGGTCTTCACCAACCGAGCGCACATAGTCGAGCGCCGCTGCGGCGGCATCCGGCGCCGGGTCCCACAGCCGCACCTCATGCCCGGCGCGGGCGAAGGTGATGGCCCAGGCCCGGCCGATCAGCCCGGCCCCGACAATGGCGACGCGAGAGGGGGTACCCATCACAGCGTCTCCACATTGCCGTCGACATTGAACGACATGGCCGAGAGGTTGCGGGCGGCATCGGAGAGCAGGAAGGCGACGGAGGAGGCGACATCCTCCATCGTCACCATGCGGCGCAGCGAGATCTTGTCGAGATAGCGCGCCTCCATGTCCTCATAGCTCACGCCCACCTGCGCGGCGCGGTCGCGGATCACCCCTTCCATGCGCGGACCGGCGACGATGCCGGGGAGGATGGCGTTGACGCGGATATTGTGCGGCCCCAACTCCTTGGCGAGCGACTGGGTGAGGCCGATCACCCCCCATTTCGCTGCCGCATAGGGGGTGCGGAAGGCATAGCCGTGCCGCCCCGCCGCCGAGGACATGTTGATGACCGCCCCGCCGCCGGCGCGCTTGATGTGCGGCACCGCCTGCCGGGCGCAGAGGAACTGGCCGGTAAGGCCGATATCGAGGCAGCGCCGCCACTCCGCCGGGGCGATCTCCTCGATGGCGCCGGTCGGGCCGGCGATGCCGGCATTGTTGATCAGCGCATCGAGCCCGCCCAATGCGCCGAGGGCGGTGGCGAAGAAGGCTTCCACCTCGCCCTCATCCGACACGTCGGCCTTCATCACAATGGTGCCGGGAAGCTCGGCGGCGGCCGCGGCCAGCGCGTCGTCGGCGACATCGCAGAGCGCGAGGCGGCAGCCCTGCGCGTGCAGCAGGCGGGCGATGGCGAGGCCGATGCCGCCGGCGCCGGCCGTCACGACCACGCGCTGCCCTTCGAGGCCGCCGGCGAAAGGTGTGGGGGACATGGATCAGTTCCTCTTTTCGCGAAGGGCGATGACGGCGGCCAGCACGACGCTGCCGAACAGGATGGCGCGGAAGGCGTGGGGCAGGGTGGTGCCAGCGAGCAGCGTCTGCAGCGCGGTCAGCAGCAGCGCGCCGCCGACCATGCCGAGAAAATGCCCGCGCCCGCCGGTGATGAGGGCGCCGCCCACCACCACGATGGCGATGGAGGGCAGCAGATAGTCGTCGCCCATGCCGAGGCTCGCCTGGCCGGAAAAGCCGGTGAGCAGCATGCCGACCAGCGCCGCGCACAGCGCCGAGAGCACATAGACGCCGATGACGACGCGCCCGGTTCGCACACCCGACAGCCGCGCCGCCTCCATGGAATTGCCGATGGCATAGACCCGGCGGCCAAAGGCGGTGCGCCCCAGCAGCAGCGTGCCGCCGGCGACGAAAACGGCGAGCAGCACCAGCACCGGGGTGATGCCGGCGACCTTGGCCGTCATCAGCCAGCGCAGCGCCGGCGCGGCGAAGCCGGCCGGGGTGCCGCCGGAATAGAGCAGCGCCAGCCCCTGCAGGATGCCGTTCGCCGCCAGCGTCACCACGATGGGCGAGAGGCCGAGCGCGACCACGCCGAGCCCGTTGAACAGGCCGATCAGCGCCGCGACCGCGAACACCGCCGGCACCGCATAGACCAAAGCGGCATCCGAGCCCTGCACCATCCCGGCCAACAGGATGCCGCAAAGGCCGATGGTCCACGGCACGGACAGATCGAGCCCGCCGGTAAGGATCACCGCCCCCTGGCCGAGGGCGAGGATGACGAGGAAGGTGGAGAGCACCAGCAGCGCGTTCCAGAACGCGCCATTGGCCAGCGTGTTGCCGAGCACGAGCTGCGTCACCAGCAGCACCAGCGCGAGGCAGGCATAAGCGGGCAGGGCGAAGCGCAGGTCCCGGCCGTGGCGTTGCAGGAAGCTGGGCGCCGCGCCGCGCGCCGCCGCTGGCGCGGCGGTGACGAAGGCGAGGCGCCGGTCGCCGGCGGGGCGCTGGGACACATGCGTGCCGGCCCGCCGCGCCGTCAGGCTGCCGCGCAGCCGGCGCACCTGCTCGCTCAGCACGGAATCGCGGCTGAACGAGCCGATCAGCACGGCGGCGAGCAGCACGCCGCCCTCGGCGATGGTAGCGAAATAGGCGGAAACGTTGAGTACCAAGAGGATGTTGACCACCACCATCAGCACCAGCGCGCCGAAAATGGTGCCGACCAGCCCGCCCTTGCCGCCGCCGAGCCGCGTGCCGCCGATCACCACCGCCGCGAAGATGGACAGCAGCAGCGAATTGCCGACCAGCGGGTCGCCCGAGCCGGTCTGCGCGCTGACGAAGACGCCGGCCATGCCGTAGAAGCCGCCCGCCAGCACATAGGTGGCAAAGCGCACCAGCGTGACGCGGATGCCAGTCGCCGCCGCCGCGGCGGGGTCGCTGCCCACCGCATAGAGCGCGACGCCGAAGCCGGTCCGGCGCAGCCAGGTCCAGAACAGCGCGGCAAGGCCCAGCAGCACCAGAGCCATCGGCACCAGCCCATCCACCGCGTCGCCCATATAGAAGCCGCCAAGCGCGGGCGCGATGAAGCCGCCGGGCTGGTCCATCACCAGCAGCGTCGCGCCCTGCACGATGAACATGGTCGAGAGCGTGACGACGATCGGCTGCAGCCGGACCACGGCGACGAAGAAGCCATTGAAGGCGCCGACCAGCATGCCGATGCCGATGCCGGCCAGCGTCCACACCAGCACCGAGGCCTCGGCATTGGCCGGGTCCATGGAGCGCGCCAGCACGGCGTTGACCAGCGAGATGACCGCACCGGCGGAGAGGTCAAAGCCGCCGGAGAGCACGACGAGCGTCTGGCCCATCGCCGCCAGTGCCAGCGGGGTGGCGCCGGAAATCTGGAACGACACGTCGAAATAGGAGAGCGGCCCGGGGCTGAGCGCGTCGACGATGAGGAACAGGCCAAGAAACACGGCGAGCGCCACCAGCGGCGCGCGGTTGCGGCCGAGCCAGCGGCGCGGCGCCGAGGGTGCGCGGGCCTCCGCCGCTGGCGGGGCGGCGGTGGGGGCGGGAGAGGCGAGGTCGAGGCTCATGCGGCGGCTCCGTCGGCGAGACCGGCGGCGCCATGGCCGAGCACGGCGCGCATCACGGTCGGCTCGTCGAGCGCGTCCAGTTCCAGTCGGGCGGTGACGCGGCCCTCATAGAGCACCAGCACGCGGTCGCTGAGATGGACGAGTTCGGGGATTTCGGTGGAGTGGAACAGCACCGCGCCGCCGGCATCGGCGAAGGCGCGGATGAGTTCGTAAAGCTGGTGCTTGGTGCCGACATCAATACCGCGCGTCGGGTCGAACAGCAGCAGGATGCGGCTCTGCGCCACCAGCCATTTGGCGACGGCGATCTTCTGCTGGTTGCCGCCGGAGAAGGCGCCCGCCGCCGTGAAGGCGGCAATGGCCGCGACATCCACCGCCGCGAACACCCGGTCGGTCGCCGCGCGCTCAGCGGCGCGGTCGATCAGGCCATGGCGGCAGAAGCTGTCGATCACCGGCAGGCTGGCATTGGTGGTACCGTCGAGATTGAGGAACAGGCCCTCGGTCTTGCGCTCCTCCGGCACGAGGCCGATGCGCAGCGAAGGGTGCAGCGCGTCGGCCGGGCTCGACAGATGCACCGGGCGCCCATCGACCCGTATCTCGCCGCGCCGCACCGCCAGCGCGCCGAAGCAGGCGGAGAACAGCTCCTTCTGCCCCATGCCCTGCAGGCCGGCGACGCCGAGAATCTCGCCCGGCCGCAGCGTGAGGTCGACATTGGCAAGCTTCTCCCCCGCGCATAGCCCGCGCGTTTCCAGCACCGGCGCGGGCCGGTTCTCGGCCGGCATCGCGCGGCGGGGCGGAAAGGTCTGGTCGAGCGAGCGGCCGATGATCTTCTCCACCACCTCGGCATCGGTGAAATCGGCCACCGCGCCGCTCGCCACCAGCCGGCCATTGCGCAGAATGGTCATGTCGTCGCAGAAGGCGCGCACCTCCGGCATGCGGTGGGAGATGAACAGCACGGTGACGCCGCGCGCCTTCGCGTCGGCGATCAGTGCGCCGAGCCAGTCAACATCGCTGCCGGCCAGCGCCGAGGTCGGCTCGTCGAGCAGCAGCAGGCGCGGTTCGCGGTAGAGGGCGCGGGCGATCTCGATTTTCTGACGCAGCGCGAGGTCGAGCTGGCCGACCTCGGCCTGCAGGTCCACTGCGATGCCGAGCCGGGCGAAATGGGCGGCGACGCTGTCGGCCATGGCGCGGCGCTTCAGCGTGCCGATAAGGCTCACCGGCGCGGCGGGGATCAGCATGTTGTCGAGCACGCTGAGGTCGCGCACCAGGGTGAGTTCCTGGAAAGCGGTGCGGATGCCGGCGCGGTGGGCGTCGCGCGGGGAGCGCAGCCTCACGGTGCGCCCGTCAATGGCGATGCGGCCTTCATCCGGCTCGATGAGGCCGGAGAGCAGCTTCATCGTCGTCGATTTGCCCGCCCCGTTCTCGCCCAGCAGGGCATGAACCGTGCCGGCGCGGACGGCGAAGCTGACATCGCTGACCGCCCGGGTCGCGCCGAACGCCTTCGACACGCCGGTGAAGGACACGGCGGGCGGGGTCTCGTTTGGGAACATGGCCATCTCTCCCTTGGCGCGCGAGAGGGGACGCCGGCGGGCACGCCGGCGTCGGGAAGCGGCCCGCGAGTCGCGGGCGGAGCGCGCGTCAGGCGGCGCGTTCCGCAGGCGTGGCGCCGCTCAGTTCTCGGGCTGGCCGACGAGGGCGGCGTTCAGGCCGACTTCCGGCGTGTTGTCGGAGAAGATCGAGGCGAACCAGCCGGGATTGGGGATGATGGACGGCTTGAACACGTTGCAGCCGGCCTTCATCTCGTCCCAGCTACCGGTCTCGCACAGCTTGACCGTCTCATTGGTGACGATCGGCAGCGGCAGGGTGACGTTGTGCGGCACCTCCTTGCCGTCCAGCAGGTCCGCTGCCAGCTTCAGCGCATAGGCGCCGGAATAGGGCGGCGAGGCATAGGAGATGCGCGGCGCGCCCAGCGGCTTGTAGGCGCCG
The DNA here is from genome assembly GCF_041415945.1 of Ancylobacter sp. IITR112. Taxonomy (NCBI): domain Bacteria; kingdom Pseudomonadati; phylum Pseudomonadota; class Alphaproteobacteria; order Hyphomicrobiales; family Xanthobacteraceae; genus Ancylobacter; species Ancylobacter sp. IITR112. The sequence goes on from NZ_JBGCUS010000001.1 coordinate 211,131, forward strand.
TCGGCACCTTCCACCTCGGTGCCGGCCTTCAGCATCTGGATGCGCCCGCCATTGGAGCCTTCGCCCGCGCAGGGCTTGAGCTGCTCGGCGGTGCGGCCGGCTTCCAGCTGCATCGCATTGGCGGTGTAGCAGCCGACCTGCATCCACAGGCCGTCAATGTCGTTCCAGTTGCGGGTGGCGAGCAGCTTGGACAGCTCGGTGCGCGCCACCGCCTGGCTCCACATGCCGACCGCCTCGCCGACGATCTTGATGCCGGGATGCTTGGCGAAGACTTCCTTCGCCGCATTGGTACGCCCGCTGTCGACCGAGGTGCCGGGCACGCCGGTGACGAGGACGATGTTGCCCTTGCCGCCGAGCTTGTCGACCAGCCATTCCGCCGTGCGCCGGCCGGCTTCCGCCTGGTCGATGGTGACATTGTAGGCGCAGGGCTCGGTGATGACGGAGTCGTACGCCACGATCTTCACGCCCTTGGCGCAGGCGTTCTTCACCACCTGGTTCAGCGCGGTGGGGGAGATCGGGTAGACGACGATCGCCTTGGCGCCGGCCTGCACCATGGCGTTGATCTGCTGGATCTGGCGCTGGGCATTGGGGCCGGCGACCTGGACCTCGAGGTCGATCTTGTCGCGCAGCGTCTGCGAGGCGGCCATGGCCTTCACCATGTTGGCGGCCTCGGCCTGCCAGTCATTGCCGATATAGCTCATGGACAGGAAAACCTTCTGCTTTTCCTGCGCCATGGCGGGCATGGCCGCTCCGGCGAGCGCGCACAGCGCCGCCAACCCGACCCGGGTTGTCATCCTCATGCTTCGTCCTCCCAAACGCGGCGCGTCTGTCGCGAGCCGTCACTTTTGATATTAGATCAAAAATCAAAACCGTCTTCAAGTCCCTCCTGGGCTGGGGTATGATCCGGCCAGTTGCAGCCGGGAGTCGCTGATGTCCGATCTTCGCGAACACGTCGTTCCGCTTCACAAGCAGACGTTGCAGGAAGGCGTGTTCCGCCGGCTGTGCGAACTCATCCTCGAAGGGGGAATAGCGCCGGGCCAGTCGATCACCGTGGCGCATCTCGCCGAGGCATTCGGGGTCAGCCCGATGCCGGTGCGCGAGGCGCTGACCAAGCTCACCGGCGCGGGCGTGCTCACCGTGGTGTCGGGGCGCACCATCGGCATTCCGAAACTGACGCTGGAGCGGTTGGAGGATCTGCGGCGCGTGCGGCTCGAAGTCGAGACCACGGCGGTGCGCTGGGCGACGCAGCGGCAGGATGGCGCGCTGATCGCGGCGCTGACGCGGGCGTTCCAGAGGCTGGAAGAGGCGGAGAAGAACGCCGATGCGCAGCACTATATCCGCGCCAATTACGACTTCCACTTCCCCATCTATCGCCATGCGGGATCGCCGATCCTGCTGACGATCATCGAAAATCTCTGGCTGCAGATCAGCCCGTATTTTCACCTGCTGCGCGGCTCGGGCAATTTCCGCATCTCCAACCACCAGCACCGGGCGATCTTCGACGCGGTGAGCGCCCGCGATCCCGAGCGGGCGGCCAAGGCACTGGCCGCCGATATCGAGGGCGCCTATGAGGTGCTCGCCGGGCTGATCGGCGAGGGGGCGGCGGCGGGCAAGGCTCAGGCCCGCGACCGCGCGCTCGCGCCCACCCCCTGACGGGACGGGCGCGGCAGGCTTCAGTGCCCGAGCGACCAGCGCCGCTCGATCGGGGCCGGCTTGTTCTTGCGCGTGCCGCAGAGCGAGCAGCCGCAGCCGGCCAGATGTTCGCGCTTCACCACCTTCGGCTCGGAAGCGGTGCCTTCGGAACGGGCGAGCGCCTTGCGCAGCGTGCCGTTCATCGTGCTGAGCCGGGGCATCGCCATGGCGCGCGGCGCCGTGCCGCTGCATTCCGGGCAGCAGGCCGGCTGGTCCGCCTCGCTCATCGCGCTCCAGCCCTCGAAGGGCCCGCAATCGTCGCAGGCATAGGAATAGAGGGGCATCCTCGGTCCTCCATGAAAAGGGGGACGGATGGCCCGTGGGCCATCCGATGGAAGAAAAGGGCGGATGGCCGCAAAGCCATCCGCCGGGGTCAGGGGTTCAGCCAGCCCTGCAGCAGCGACACGCCCGGCACCCAGCCGGTGACGATGCCGATGAGCACGGTGAAGGCGCCGGTGAAGCGCAGGATCGGCTGCTTCATGGTCAGCAGCAGGAAGTAGCAGAACCACAGCAGCGCCCAGCCGACCCAGTTCCAGCCCATCCAGAGGCTGATGGAGCTGTCCGCCCCCCGCAGCGACTGGATCGCCACCGGCACGACGGTGATGGCGACGAACAGGCTGAACCAGCCGAGCCCGCGCCCGTCCACCTTGGTGACGCGGTTATAGGCCACCCAGAAATAGGTGGCGGTGAACAGCAAAGTGAGCGCCGCGCCCTTGATGGAGCCGGCATCCGCCTCCGGGTTGAACGCCCAGAACAGCGAGATGGCGAGCGTCACCACGCCGGAGACGACGTTCACCACGATGATTTCGCGGTCCTCGATCTTTCCCAGCAGCCACAGGCCGTTGAGCACGAGGACGGCGCCGACATAGAGCAGGCCAAGTCCGAGCAGCATGATGGATCTCCTCGGCCCCAGCCGGCAGGCCAGCCAGGGCGCTCTGTGCCGGAGGGGTCAGCTCGCGCGGGCGACATCGACGCCCGACACCTGCCGGGTCGGCCCGGTGGAGTTGGGGTTGATGTCGAACTCGAAGATCTTGGTCGGGATCGCCACCGTCGCGCAGACATTGGGAATGTCGACGATGCCGGCGATGCGCCCTTCCACCGGCGCGGTGCCGAGGATGGAATAGGCCTGCTCGCCGGAATAGCCGAACTTCTTCAGATATTCGATGGCGTTGAGGCAGGCGCGGCGATAGGCGACATGGGCGTCGAGATAATATTGCTCGCCCGTGTGCTCATCCACCGAGATGCCCTCGAAGATGAGGTAGTCGTCGAAATGCGGGTCGATCGGGCTCGGCTTGAAGATCGGGTTGACCACGCCGTATTTCGCCATGCCGCCCTTGATCAGCCCGACGCCGATGTCGATCCAGCCCGCCATCTCGATGGCGCCGCAGAAGGTGATCTCGCCGTCGCCCTGCGAGAAGTGGATGTCGCCCATGGAGAGGCCGCCGCCCTTCACATAGACCGGGAAATAGCAGCGCGAGCCGCGCGACAGGTTCTTGATGTCGCAATTGCCGCCATGCTCGCGCGGCGGCACGGTGCGCCAGCCTTCCGCCGCCGCCTTGTCGCGCGCCGCGCCGGTCATCTGGCCCATCAGCGCGGTGTCGGAGAAAGGCAGGCAGGCGAGCGGCGGCACCCGGTTGGGGTCGGTGGCCACCAGCGCCGCCTCGCGCCGGTTGGCCTCCGCCAGCAGCTTGTGGTCGGGAAGGCAGCCGATCAGGCCGGGATGGACGAGGCCGGGATAGCGCACCTTCGGGATGTGGCGTGAGGTGGTGTAGATGCCGTGGAAATCCCAGCAGGATTTCACCGCGTCGGGATAGTGCTCGGTCAGGAAGCCGCCGCCATTATTCTTGTCGAACAGGCCGTTGAAGCCCCATTCCGAGCCTTCGATCGGCCCGATGTCGAGAATGTCGACCACCATCAGGTCGCCCGGCTCGGCGCCCTCGACGCCGAACGGGCCGCTGAGATAGTGCACCTTGGTCAGGTTCACGTCGCGCACATCGTTGGCGCTGTCATTGTTGCCGATCTGGCCGCCGGTCCAGTCGTAGCACTCGACGCGGAATTCATCGCCCGGCTTGAAGGTCTCGACCATGGGCAGGTCGGGGTGCCAGCGGTTGTGGGTCTTGATCGCCTGGTCTTCCGGCGCCTTGTTGAGATCAATCTTGAAGACGGTCTTGGCCATGAGCTTCCTCCTGTGAGGGTGCCGCGGCGTTGGCGCCGTTCCTGAAGGCGGGCGGCCGGAAGCCGCCTCGCCCGCACCCTGCCGCAAGAGGCTAGGAAGCCGATGTAAGCGCATGTCCCGCACCGGGCGGGCCGAATGTAAATTTTTGTAATCGCCCGGCGGCATGGCTGCGCAGCGCGAGGGCGAGCGGTTAGGATCGTACCCCAGGCGACGATCTGTCGTCTCGATGCGCGAATGCACGGGGCGGGATGATGAACGAGGCGGTGCGCATGCCGCGCATCCTGATGGTCGATGACGACCGGCGGATGTGCGGCTTCGTGACCAAGTTCCTGATGCGCGAGGGTTTCGCGGCGGAGTTCGCGCTCGACGGCGCGACGATGCGCGATGCGCTCGCCGTCACGCCCTATGATCTCGTCATTCTCGACCTCACCTTTCCCTATGGCGAGGACGGGCTGACTCTGGCGCGCGGGCTCAGGGCGCGCTGGGATATGCCGCTGCTCATGCTCTCGGCGAAATGCGAGACGGTGGACAAGATCGTCTGCCTCGAACTCGGCGCCGACGATTATCTCACCAAGCCGTTCGAGCCGCGCGAACTGCTCGCGCGCATCCGCGCCCTGCTGCGCCGGGCCCGTGGCCTTGCCCGCGCGGCGGCCGCGCGGCCGGCGGCGCCGTCCAACCGCCTCGCCTTCGGCCCGTGGCGGCTCGATCTCGACCGGCGCGAACTCACCGGGGCGGACGGGGTGCCGGTCGATCTCACCGCGCATGAATTCCGCCTGCTCGCCGCGCTGGCGGAGCGTCCCGGCCGGGTGATGAGTCGCGACCAGATGCTCGATCTGGTGGCCAGCCGGCAATGGGCGCCGTTCGACCGCAGCGTCGACGTGATGATCGGCAAGCTGCGCCGCAAGCTGGACGATGGTGGCGGGCGCCTCATCAAGACGGTGCGCGGCGAGGGCTATGTGTTCACGCCGCCGGCAGCAGCAGGGTGACGCGGGTGCCGCAGCCGGGCGCGCTGTCGATCAGCAGCGTGCCGCCGGACTGGCGGGCGAAGCCATAGACCATGGCGAGGCCCAGCCCGCTGCCGCTCTCCGCCGGCTTGGTGGAGAAGAAGGGGTGGAGCGCCCGCTCCAGCACCTCCGGCGTCATGCCGCAGCCTTCATCCTCCACCGTCACCGCCGCATAGTTCCCCGGGGCCATGTCCTCCAGCCGCCACGGCGCGGCGTCATCGAGTTCCTGCCGCTCGACGCTGAGCCTTATCCTGCCCGCGCCCGCCAGCGCGTCGCGGGCGTTGATCAGCAGATTGAGCAGGCTCGCCTCGAACAGCTTCGGGTCGACCTTGGCGAAGCACGGTTCCCCCGGCCCCGCGAGCTGCAGCGCGATGCGCGGTCCCAGCGCCGCCCGGGCCGCGCCCGCCGCCTGCTCCACCGCAGCGGTGAGATCGACCACGCGCGGCAGCAGCGTCTGGGCCCGTCCCACGGCAAGCAATTGCCGGTTGGCGGCGATGCCTTCCTCGACGGCGGCGAGGGCGTCGCCAACCAGTTCCGCCATCACCGCGCCATCCGCCCCGGCGCCGCGTTCCAGCTCCTCGCGCAGCAGTTTGAGATTGCCGCCGACCACGGCGAGCAGATTGTTGAAATCATGGGCGATGCCCGCCGACAGCCGGCCGATCGCCTCCAGCCGGCGGGCGCGGCGCAGCAGTTCCTCCGCCTGCTCGCGTTCGCGGGCGAGGCGGTGGCGGTCGAAGCAGCGCGCCAGCGTCGCCAGCAGTTCGCCCGGCTCGAAAGGCTTGCAGACATAGTCGTAAATGCCCGCCTGCAATGCGCGTATCGCGGTCGGCACCGAGGCATAGGCGGTCACCATCACCGCCAGCACTTCCGGCCTCGCGGCGATCAGCGCGGTGGCGAGCGCCACCCCGTCCTCATGGCCGAGGCGGATGTCGACCAGCGCCACCGCCGGCCCGGCCGACAGCGGCCCTGCCAGCGCGGCATGGGCACCGGCGCCGTCATGGGCGACGGTGACGGCATAGCCCTCCATCTCCAGCAGCAGGGCGAGGCTGGCGGCGAAGTCGTGGTCGTCGTCGACGATCAGCACACGCTGCGGCGCCTCCGGCGGCTCACGCGACATGGCGGCTCTCCCCGGAGGCGGCGGGCAGATGCAGGTCGACGCGCGTGCCCGTGCCCGGCACCGATTCGACGCTGACGCGGCCGCCATGGCTCTCGGTGATGCGCTGCACCAGCGCGAGGCCGAGGCCGAGGCCGAAGGGCTTGGTGCTGAATAAGGGCTCGAACAGCCGAGCCCGCACCTCGTCGCTCATGCCGACGCCATTGTCGGTAATGGTGAGCCGCACCGTCTCGCCCTCGCGCGCGGTGGCGAGGCTCACCCGGCCGGGCGGGGTGCCGGCGGCGCGCTGCATGACCGCCTGCATGGCATTCTGGACGAGGTTCACCAGCACCTGCCGCAGCCGCTCGCCATCGGCCGCGATCATCGCGCCGCAGCCAAGATCGAGATCGAGCGGCACCGGCCCCAGCGCGCGCAGATCGCCCGCCTGTTCGGCAATCCACGGGTCGAGCGCCAGCGGCACGCGGGCGACATTGGGCCGGCGGGAGAATTCCAGCAGGTCGTCGATGATGCGCACGCAGCGCCGCACATTGCGCTGGATGCGGTCGAGTTCGCCGCGCTCGCGCGCGCCGGCAATGTTGCCGGCCCGCTGCAGCACCGCGACCGAGGTGGCGAGCGTGCCGAGCGGGTTGCGCAATTCATGGCTCACCGTCGCGGTCAGCTGGCCGATGGCGGCGAGGCGTTCGCTGCGGGAGAGTTCCTCGCGCGTCTTGTAGAGCTTCTCCAGCGATCCCACGAGGTTGCGCTCGGCAAGTTCGCGGCTTTCATTGGCGAGCACGATCCACCAGGCGCTGATCGCCAGCAGCGGCAGCACAGCGAGGAAGATGCGCAGCAGCAGCGCGCCATTGTCGAGATGCGGCACGTCCTCGCCGGGGTCGATCAGCCGGTAGGTCAGCAGGAACAGCGCCCCCGTCACCACGGCGAGGGCGATGAGCACGCCCGCCACTTTCAGCAGCCGCTGCGGCATGTGCGGGGCGATGCGGCGGGTGAAGCCGTCGCCGAGATAGCGTGAGCGCGAGGTTTCGAGGTCGTGATGCGATTTCTTGCAGGCGTCGTGGCAATGCGCGTCGAGGCTGCAGCATAGCGAGCAGATCGGCCGCTCATAGAAGCTGCAATAGGCCATGTCGTCCCGTTCATAGCCATGGTCGCAGATTTCGCAGCGCAGAACCGTCGCCCCCTCGGGGCCGAGCCCCGGATGCACCGGCGGACGGGCGAGGTAGTAGCGCCCGCGCGTGGCGAAGCCGATCAGCGTCGCGCTGGCGAAGGCGATGAGGAAGGAGAAGGGCGCGGCATAGGCCTGCATCAGCGGCCCCAGCACGCCGGTGAAGGCGGTGAGCGAGACCAGCGAGCCCAGCGCCATGCCGCCGCAGCCCACCGGGTTGAAATCGTGCAGATGCGCGCGCTTGAACTCGATGAAGCTCGGGCTGACCTTCAGCGGCTTCAGCACCAGGAGATCGGCGACGATGGCGCCGATCCAGGCCATGGCGATGTTGGAATAGACGGCGAGCACCACTTCCAGCGTGTCGAAGATGCCGAGCAGCATCAGGAGCAGCGAGATGAGGATGTTGAACACCAGCCACACCACGCGGCCGGGGTGATAATGCGTCACCCGCGAGAAGAAGTTCGACCAGGCGAGCGAGCCGGCATAGGCATTGGTGACGTTGATCTTGATCTGCGAGATCAGCACGAAGAAGGTGGCGCAGAACAGCACCAAGGACGGGTTCTCGAACACGTAGCCATAGGCCACGATGTACATGTGGATCGGCTCCAGCGCCGCCGGGCGCGGCAGGCCGCTCGCCAGCACCAGCACCGCGAGCAGCCCGCCGCCAAGGATCTTCAGCCCGCCAATGACGATCCAGCCCGGCCCGGCGGCGATGACGGCGCTCCACCAGCGAAGCCGATTGGCGCCGGTCTTTTCGGGCAGGAAGCGCAGATAATCCGCCTGTTCGCCGATCTGCACCACCAGCGAGCACATCAGGCTGACCGCCGCGCCGAAGGCCAGCAGGTCGAAGCCGCGCGAGCCGGTCTCCAGCCCGGCGAAACCCACCCATTCGGCGATGTCGTCCGGCGCCTTCAGCGCGATCATCACGAAGGGCAGGATCATCATCGCCAGCCACAGCGGCTGCGTCACCATCTGTAGCCGCGAGATCATGGTGATGCCCATCAGGGTGAGCGGGATGATGACCAGCGAGGAGACGATATAGCCGAGCACGAGGGGCACATCGGCATAGATCTTCAGCGCCTGCGCCATGATCGCGCCTTCCAGCGCGAAGAAGATGAAGGTGAAGCTGGCATAGATCAGCGAGGTGATGGTCGAGCCGATATAGCCGAAGCCGGCGCCGCGGGTCAGAAGATCGAGGTCGATGCCGTATTTGCTGGAATAGTAGCCGATCGGCAGGCTGGTGACGAAGATGAACAGCGAGACGGCGAGAATTGCCAGCCCGGCATTCACGAAGCCATAGCTCAGCGTGATCGAGGCGCCGATGGTCTCCAGCGCCAGGAAGGAAATGCCGCCAAGCGCCGTGTTGGCGATGACGAAGGGTGACCAGCGCCGGAACGAGCGCGCGGTGTAGCGCAGCGAATAGTCTTCAAGCGTCTCGTTGGCGATCCAGGAATGATAGGAGCGCAGGGCGGGCAGGTCAGGCGTTTCCACGGGCTTGGCACCTTGTTTTGGCCAAGGCTAGATCATTTCACTGTTTCGCGGAAACAGTGAAATGATCTAATTATTTGTTTTATCGCGTTTTCTTCACGCGAACCGGTATCCACTTCGCTCGAAAACGCTCTAGTGGATCGCCCGGCAGGGGGCCAGACTTTCGTTGAATGCCGGGCGGGAGGGCTAAAGGCCCAGCAGTCGCTCGGCATTGCCGTGGCAGAGCTTGGCGCGCACCTCCTCGGCGATCGGCGCGGAATCGATGAAAGCGGCGGCGATGTCGGGGTCCTCATAGGGATAATCGACCGAGAACATCACATTGTCCTCGCCCAGCGCCGCGATCGTCGCAGTGAGCGCGCCGGGGTCGCACACGCCAGAGGTCGTCACCTTGATGCTGCGCCGGATGATCGCCGAGGGCAGCGCCTCCGGGGGCAGATCGGCGCCGAGGTCGAACTGCCGCCGGCTGTCGAGCCGCCACAGCAGGAAGGGCAGCGTCTCGCCCATATGGCCGAGAATGAGCCGCACGCCGGGAAAGCGGGTGAGCGTGCCGGCGAAGACCAGCCGCAGCGCATGCGCCGCTGTCTCAGCCGTCCAGGCCCAGATCGGGCCGCCGATTTCCGGGCGGTGGGCGAACATGGCGGGCTGGTCGGCCATGGCGCCGGGGTGCAGATAGATCGGCACGCCGAGTTCCTCGACACGCTCCCAGAAGGGCAAATAGCGCTCCTCGTCGAGATAATGCCCATTGGTCTGGCCATTGATCAGCGCGCCGCAGAAGCCGAGCTCGCGCACCGCCCGCTCCAGCTCCGCCGCCGCCGCGCCGGCATCCTGCAAAGCGAGATGGGCGAAGCCGGCATAGCGGTCCGGCCGCTTGGTCACCTCGCGGGCGAGAAAATCATTGGCGTTGCGGGCAAGCCGGATCGCCTCCTGCGTGTCGCGCACCCCCTGCACGCCCGGCGTAGTGACGGAAAGCACCATCTTCGCGATGCCGGTGCGGTCCATCATCTCCAGGCGCAGCGCATCGAAATCGGCGAGCCGGCGCTCGACATCGGCGAACAGCGCGTCGCTCTGCGTCGGCCGGGCCACATAGGCGGCGAGTTCGGGCGTGGTGAAATGTTCTTCAAGCGCGATTTTTCGCATGGCTGCGCGGTGCCTCGTCAGGGTTTGGCCGCCGGGCATGCCTGCGCCGGGGAGGTGGTCAATCCCAGCTTCTCCATCATGAAGGCGAGGTTGCTGCGGGAATCGTCGATGAGGGCGCCGGACCAGTAGGCGGTGCCGCAGGTGGCCGCCTCGCAATCGCCGCCGGCGGTCTGCCACTCGCCGCTGCGGACGATGTCGCAGGCGCAGATCGCCTTGTCGGGATTGGCGGGATCGACGGTGCAGATCTTGTTGAGGCACTGCGACCAGGGCGTTCCGCTCGGGCAGCGCAGCCCCTTCTTGCCCTGCTGGAACTGGGTCGGCGCGAATTGCGAGTAGACCGTACGCACGCCATTGGCGTCAGTGCTGGGCGCGACGGTGTCGCAGGGCACGGTGGCGAGATTCGGCCCCTCCTGCATGTCGCACATGCAGATCGAAACATCGGGATTGCCCGGCTGGGGAATGCAGGGGGCCGAGGTGCAGAGCGCGAAGGGCTGGTTGCACAGATAGTTCGTCGCCGCCGCGGGCGGGGTGAGGGGCAGGGCTCCGAAGGCCAGAAGCGTCAGCGCAAGAGCCAGCAGACGCGCGTGCATGGAACACCCTCCCGTCAATTGTCGACGAATGATCCTAACCGCGATTCATGTCCGTGTCCCGACGGCGATAGCCCGCTGGCGTCGCCGGGTCCCGTTGCCGGCGCAGGAGCGACATTGCCTGCGGACTGCGTCACTGCGGGTCTTGTTATCCATCCATATGTCGGCTATAGTCGACATATGGACACAGATAATGCGCTTGCCGCCTTCGCCGCTCTCGCCCAGCCCACCCGGCTCGACGTGTTCCGCCTGCTCGTCGCCCATGAGCCGGAAGGCATGCCGGCGGGCGAGGTGGCGCGCCGGCTCGAAGTGCCGCACAACACGCTCTCCACCCATCTCGGCATTCTGAGCCGCGCCGGGCTGATCAGCGCCGAACGCCAGAGCCGGCTCATCATCTACCGCGCCCGGCTCGAGGCGGTGCGCGACCTCGCCGGTTTCATCCTCAAGGATTGCTGCGGCGGCAAGCCCGATATCTGCGCCCCGCTGATCGCCGATCTCCAGCCCTGCTGTCCCGCTGCGGGACAGAGCACAGACACACCTGCCGCCAAGGAGGCGCGCCATGTCTGATACAACGCCATCCGCCCACATCTACAACGTGCTCTTTCTGTGCACCGGCAATTCCGCCCGCTCCATCCTGGCGGAATCCATCCTCGCCAAGGAGGGCCACGGCCGCTTCCGCGCCTTCTCCGCCGGCAGCCAGCCCAAGGGCGAGGTGAACCCGCTGGCCATCGCGACGCTGCGCAGCCTCGATTACCCCACGGACGGCCTGCGCTCGAAGAGCTGGGGCGAGTTCGCCGCGCCCGACGCGCCGGTGATGGATTTCGTCTTCACCGTCTGCGACGGCGCGGCGGGCGAGACCTGCCCGGTCTGGCCGGGCCAGCCCATGACCGCGCATTGGGGCATCGAGGACCCCGCCGCCGTGGAAGGTACCGAGATCGAGAAGGAAGCCGCCTTCGCCCGCACCTTCCGCTACCTCAAGAACCGCATCGCCGCCTTCGCCGCCCTGCCGATCCGCAGCCTCGACACCATGACGCTCGGGGCGAAGCTGCATGAGATTGGCCGCAGCGAAGGGGCCACCTCGCCCCGGCGCGATGTGGCGTGAGGAGGCCGCAATGAGCGACATCACCATCTACCACAACCCCGCCTGCGGCACCTCGCGCAACGTGCTGGGGCTGATCCGCAATGCCGGCCTTGAGCCTGTCGTGATCGAATATCTCAAGACCCCGCCGAGCCGCGAGGAACTCGTCTCGCTGATCGCCCGCATGGGCATCACCGTGCGCGACCTCCTGCGCGAGAAGGGCACGCCCTATGCCGAGCTCGGCCTCGGCGACCTTTCCCTCACCGACGACGCGCTGCTCGATGCGATGATGGCGCACCCGATCCTCATCAACCGCCCGATCGTCGTCACCGCGCGCGGCGTGAAACTGTGCCGGCCCTCGGAGGCGGTGTTGGACCTCATCGACGCCCCGCAGCGCGGCGAATTCCGCAAGGAAGACGGCGAGCTTGTCATCGACGCCAGCGGCCATCGCGCCGCCTAGAGCACTTCCCCGATTCCTTGAATCGGGGAAGTGCTCTAGGCTATTGAATTCACGCGTTTTCTTGACGCGAACCGGTATCCACTTCGCTCGAAAACGCTCTGAACGAGAACCGGAAACCCCATGTCCCAGACGCTCGCGTTCACGCCTCGCCCCGCCGCGCGGCTGTCCTTCCTCGACCGCTACCTCACCGTGTGGATTTTCGCGGCGATGGCGCTTGGCGTCACGCTCGGCACGGTGTTCACCGGCCTGCCGGAGGCGCTGAACGGCCTCTCCGCCGGCTCGACCAATATCCCTATCGCCATCGGGCTGATCCTGATGATGTACCCGCCGCTGGCCAAGGTGCGCTATGAGGAACTGCATCGTGTGTTTGCCGACAAGCGGGTGCTGGCGCTCTCGCTGGTGCAGAACTGGCTGATCGGCCCCGCGCTCATGTTCGCGCTGGCGGTGGTGTTCCTGCGCGATTACCCGGAATACATGACCGGGCTGATCCTGATCGGCCTTGCCCGCTGCATCGCCATGGTGCTGGTGTGGAACCAGCTTGCCTGCGGCGACAATCAATATGTCGCCGGGCTGGTGGCGTTCAATTCGATCTTCCAGATCCTGTTCTTCTCTACCTATGCCTGGCTGTTCCTCACCGTGCTGCCGCCCTTGTTCGGACTGGAAGGCAGCGTGGTCGATGTCAGCTTCTGGACCATCACCGAGGCGGTGCTGATCTATCTCGGCATTCCTTTCCTCGCCGGCTTCCTCACCCGCCGCCTGCTGATCGCCCGCAAGGGGCCGGACTGGTACGCCAATGCGTTCCTGCCGAAGATCAGCCCGATCACCCTTGGCGCGCTGCTCTTCACCATCGTCGCCATGTTCAGCCTCAAGGGCGGCGATCTCGTGCGCCTGCCGATGGATGCTGTGATCATCGCCATCCCGCTGACCATCTATTTCGTCGTTCAGTTCCTCATCAGCTTCGCCATGGGCAAGCTGATCGAGGCGGATTACCCGCGCACCACGGCCATCGCCTTCACCGCCGCCGGCAATAATTTCGAGCTCGCGATCGCAGTGGCCATCGCCGCCTTCGGTCTCGGCTCCAAGGTCGCCTTCGCCGCTGTCATCGGGCCGCTGGTCGAGGTGCCGGTATTGATCGCGCTGGTGCATGTCGCACTGCGGCTTGGCGGCCGCTGGTTCCCGGCCACGGCACCGCGCGGCGGGGCCTGACCGGGTTTATTTCGACAAATGTCGAAACAGCGATTGACCACGTCCGGGGTTCCGCCTAGTTTATTTCCATGAATCTCGAAATAGCTTCCCGCCAGCTTGAAGCGCTGGGCAATCCGACCCGATTGCAGATCTACCGGACGCTGGTGCGGGCGGGCCATGCCGGCCTGCCGGTCGGCGGGCTGCAGGAGCGGATCGGCATCGCCGCGTCCACCCTGTCGCATCATCTCAAGCGCCTCGTCGACACCGGGCTGGTGACGCAGGAGCGCCACGCCACGACGCTGATCTGCCGCGCCCATTATCCCGCCATGGACGCGCTGATCGGCTATCTCGCCGACGAATGCTGCGCCGATGAAGGCTGCCGCGCCGGCGTGTCCGCCGGATTGGGCGGCGCGTCATGAGCGACACCGTTCTCCTCTCCGGCACCGGGGCGCACCGTCCGCCCGGTGCGCGCAGCCTGTTCGTCACCGGGCTGGGCATCGGGCAGATCTGCTCCTGGGGCTCGCTCTATTACAGCTTCCCGCTGATCGCCGAGGCGATGGGCCATGAACTCGGCTGGTCGAAAAGCGCGCTCTATGGCGCGGCGACGCTCGGCCTCGCTCTCGCGGGGCTGGCGGCCTATCCCATCGGCGCGGCGATCGACCGTGGCCATGGCCGCGCGATCATGACCCTTGGCTCGGTGCTGGCCGGGCTGCTGCTGGTGCTGTGGTCGCAGGTCGAGAGCCTCGCTCTGTTCTATGTCGCGGTGGCCGGCATCGGCGCGCTGCAGGCGGCGACGCTGTACGATCCCGCCTTCGCCGTCATCGCCCGGCGTTCCGGCCCCTCGCATGCGCGGGCGGGGATCACCGCGCTCACCCTGTGGGGCGGCTTCGCCTCCACCGTGTTCATCCCGCTGGTGCAGGTTCTGCTCGACACGGTCGGCTGGCGCGAGGCGCTCCTGGTGCTGGCGGCGATCAACATTCTGGTCTGCGCCCTCTGCTACTGGTCGGTGATCGACCCCGCCGCCGACGCGCCGGAGCGCCCCGCCGCCAGCGGCGGGCCGGCGCTGAGCGGACGGGCGGCGGTGGCCTGGGCCGCGCGCCAGCCGGTGTTCTGGGCGCTGGCGGTGGCCTTCACCGCCTATTCCGCTGCCTTCTCCGCCTTCACCTTCCATCTCTACCCGCTGCTGGTGGAAAAGGGGTTCGAGGTGTCCTCGGTGGTCGCAGCCCTGACCCTGATCGGCCCGGCGCAGGTGGCGGGGCGCATCGCCATCTGGGTGTTCGCGCCGCGCGCCCCGGTGCGGGTGATCGGCTCGCTCACCGTCGCCGTGTTTCCGCTGGCGCTGATCGCGCTCGATATCCTGCCGCCGAGCTTCCTGCTGGTTGCGCTCGTCGCTTTGTTCTATGGCGCGGCGAACGGCATCACCACCATCGTGCGCGGCCTCTCCGTGCCGGAAATGCTGACGCGGGAAGCCTATGGGGCGGTGAACGGGGCGATGTCGGCGCCGAGCACCGTCTCGCGCGCGCTGGCCCCGCTTGCCGGCGCCATGCTCTGGTCAGCCTCGGGCTCCTATGATGCGGTACTGCTGTGCATCATCCTCATGACGGTCATCGTGGCCGTCGGTTTCTGGCTCGCCGCCTTCCTGTCGCGCCGCGCACCCTCCGAGGTTTCTTGATGACCACAGACGATTTCACCGAGGCGCTCGATCTCGCCCATTTCGACCGGCCGGACGTGGACAAGCTGGCACCCGCTAGCCCGCTGACGCATCCCCCGCGCATCCTGCTGCTCTATGGCTCGCTGCGCGAGCGGTCCTATAGCCGGCTGCTGGTCGAGGAGGCCGCGCGCCTGCTCACCGCCATGGGGGCGGAAACCCGCATCTTCGATCCCCGCGACCTGCCCCTGCCGGACGCGGTGCCGGCGGACCATCCCAAGGTGCAGGAATTGCGCAGCCTGTCGGAATGGTCGGAAGGGCAGGTCTGGTGCAGCCCGGAGCGGCACGGCACCATAACAGGCGTGTTCAAGAGCCAGATCGACTGGCTGCCGCTGGAATATCGCGGCATCCGCCCGACCCAGGGGCGCACGCTGGCGGTGATGCAGGTCTCCGGCGGCTCGCAATCCTTCAATGCGGTGAACACGCTGCGCGTGCTCGGTCGCTGGATGCGGATGATCACCATCCCCAACCAGTCCTCGGTCGCCAAGGCGTTCGAGGAATTCGACGAGGCCGGGCGGATGAAGCCGTCGCCCTATTATGACCGCGTGGTCGACGTGATGGAGGAGCTGATGAAGTTCACCCTGCTGACCCGCGAGCGCCGGGACTATTTCACCAGCCGCTACAGCGAGCGCCGCGAGGCGGCGCAGAAGGCTGCCGTCGCCGCCGAAGCGGATCTCTCCAGCATCGCCATGACGGGGGCGCCCGCGCGCTGAGCCGCGATCCTCCTTTGTCGATCCCAGCCGACATAAGGCCGAGGGGACGGGCGGCGCCGGTCAGCGTCGCGGCTCAGGCCGCTACGGCCTTTGCGCCGCATGTGTTCACGAAGATGGCGTAGAGCGATGTGTGACCGCAAATGAACAGGCGGTTGCCCGCCGCGCCGCCAAAGGCGAGGTTGCCGACGCGCTCGGGCACGCGGATCTTGCCGAGGAGTTCCCCCTGCGGCGTGTAGCAGTGAACCCCGTCGCCGGCGCTCGACCAGAGGCGTCCGGCTTCGTCGACGCGAAACCCGTCGGGGGCATGGGGCGTCACTGCGGTGACGAGCCTTCCCTCGGCGAGCGTGTTGTCGGCGCGGACCGGGAAGGCGCGGATATGGCGATTGCCGGCCTCGCGCCCGATACCGCCGGAATCGGCGATGTAGAGCACGCTTTCATCCGGCGAGAAGGCGAGGCCGTTGGGCTGGTCGAAATCGTCGGCCACCACGGCCAGTGCGCCGTCGCGCGGGTCGAGGCGGAACACATAGCGTCCGTCCTGCTCGGCCTCCGCCCCGCCGCCCTCATAGTCGGATGCGATGCCATAGGTAGGATCGGTGAACCAGATCGTGCCGTCCGACTTCACCACCACGTCGTTCGGTGAATTGAGTCGCCGCCCTCGGTAGCGATCGGCCAGAATGGTGAGCGAGCCATCCGGCTCGGTGCGGGTGACACGGCGCGTGCGGTGCTCGCAGGTGACAAGCCGCCCCTGCCGGTCGCGGGTGTTGCCATTGGCGAAGTTGGAATCCGCCCGGAAGATGCCGGCGGCCTGCGTGTCCTCGCACCAGCGCATCAGCCGGTTGTTGGGAATGTCGCTCCAGATCACGCAGCGCTGATCGGCGAAATAGACCGGCCCCTCGCACCAGCGCATCCCCGTATGCAGGCGCTCCAGCCAGGCGATGGGGAGGATGAGTTCGCGGAAGCGGGGATCGACGATCTCGAAAACGTCCAGCATCGGGGCACCCTCGGGCAATGGGACGGGCCGCCCGCCCGCCGGCAACACATGGACTCGGCCGGTGGGCTTGCGCAACTGGTATAATGAGATAATGTTGCTACCATCGAGCGGCCGATGATCGCCGATGCCTGGGAATCCATCAAGAGCCTCACCAATGGGGCCAATGGGAGGAAATGATGCGCCTGAAAACCCTTTCGCGCGCCTATGCGAGCGCCTGCGCCACCGCCTGCGCGGCCCTTGCCTTCGCCGCCGCCGGCGTCCTGCCGGCCTCCGCCACGCCGGACAAGCCGGTGATCGCGCTGGCCAATGCCTATTTCGGCAATAGCTGGCGTCACCAGATGGTCGATGCCTTCAAGGAAGCGGCCGAGAAGGCCAAGGCCGAGGGCAAGATCGCCGACTACATCATCCTGAACGGCGACGGCACCGTCGCCCAGCAGAACAGCCAGATCGCCGAGCTGATCCTCAAGAAGGTGGACGCCATCGCCGTCGATGCCGCCTCCGAGACGGCGGTGAACGGGATCATCGAGAAAGCCTGCAAGGCCGGCATCAAGGTGGTGTCGTTCGATTCCGTCGCCTCCGCGCCGTGCAACTGGCAGCTCAATTTCGACTTCAAGGGCTATAAGCGCGACCAGGCCGAATGGGTGCTGAAGAAGATCGGCGGCAAGGGCAATGTCATCGTCGTGCGCGGCGTGAAGGGCTCGGCGCCGGATGCCGACATGTATGGCGCGCAGGAAGCGGTGCTGAAGAACTATCCCGATGTGAAGGTGGTCGCCACCGTCTATGGCCAGGCCACCGCCTCGGTCGCCCAGTCGGCCGTGGCCAACGCGCTGCCCAGCCTGCCGCAGGTCGACGCCGTGCTGGCGCAGGGCGGCTCGGACGACACCGGCATCGCCCAGGCCTTCGACCAGTATGGCGGCGCGTATACGACGAAAATGCCGGTCATCGAGGGCGGCGGCTCGTCCAATTTCATCCAATGGTGGGCCAAGCAAAAAGAGGCCAATGGCTATTCCACCATTTCGATGAACACCACCCCGGGCATTGGCGGCGCCGCCTTCTGGCTTGCCTATGAGCTGGTGAAGGGCGCCAATCCGCCCAAGCTGATGATCATGCCGGTCGCCACCGTGACCGACGAGAACCTCAAGGACTATGCGGGCCTGCCGGCGGGCGTCATTGTCAGCCCGTCCTATTCCCAGCAATGGGTGCAGGACAATCTGCTCAAGGCCAAGGCGGGCAACTGACCCGCCGACCGTCCCTGAAGCGACCACGGACACGCATGATGACGGCAGCCTCCTCTGCCGCGCAGGACGCACCGGCACGTGCCGCCGGTGCGTCGGCGCCGCCCCGCTCCACCCCTCGCGTCGCCGTGCCGCCAGCGGGCGGCGGTCCCGGCCGCGACCCGGCGGCGCCGGTCGTGCGTCTGTCCGGCATCTGCAAGGCGTTCGGGCCGACGCGGGCCAATGACGGCATCGACCTCGTCATCGCCCCCGGCGAGGTGTTGGGCCTTGTCGGCGGCAATGGCGCCGGCAAGTCGACGCTGATGCGCATCCTGTGCGGCGTCACCCGTGCCGATGAGGGCCGCATCGCCCTGCGCGGCCTCGACATCGCGACCGATCTCTACGACACCACGCTGGCGCAGGCCGGCGGTATCCGTATCGTGCATCAGGAATTGTCGCTGTGCGACAATCTCACGGTGGCGGAGAACTTCTTTCTCGAAGCGCCGGAGGCGGCGCGCGCTCTGCCCGGCTGGCGCCGCGGCTTTCGCGCCCGTGCCCGCGCCGCGCTGGACGAGGTGTTTCCCGATCACGGCATTTCGGTCGATGCCCGCGTCGCCCATCTCGCCATCGGCCAGCGGCAGATGGTGGAAATCGCCCGCGCCGTCGCCACCCCGCAGGTGCGGCTTGTCATCCTCGACGAGCCGACCTCCTCGCTCGGGCTGGAGCGCAGCCGCCAGCTGCGCGCCTATATCAAGGCCCGCACCGCGCAGGGGCTCGCCTTCATCTTCATAAGCCACAAGCTGCAGGAGGTGGTCGACATCGCCCACCGCGTTCTGGTGCTGCGCAATGGCCGCTCCGTCTGGTGCGGGCCGGCGGCGGAGGCGAGCGTCGAGGCGCTGGTGCAGGCGATGGGCGGGGCGAGCGAGAGCGAGATGCGCTCCCGCCGCGCCGGCCGTCCCGCCATTGCGGAGGACGCGCCGGAGCGGGTCCGGCTCTCCGGCGCCCTTGTCGCTCCGCTCGGGCGGGATGTGGTGCTGCGCGCCGGCGAGGTGGTCGGCCTCGCCGGGCTGGAAGGCTCCGGCCAGCGCGATCTGCTGCACCGGCTTCACCGAAGCCCCGGCGGGGGCATCTGCCGCCGCGGCGATGCAAGCTTCGTCTCCGGCGACCGCCAGAAGGAAGGCGTGTTCCCGCTGTGGAACGTGCTCTCCAACATCGCACTTGGCCGGCTGGAAGGCCGGGCGCCGCTGGGTCTGGTGCGGGAGGCGCAGGAGCGCGCGGCCGCCCGTGCCGCGGCCGAGAAGCTGAAGCTCGATCCCGCCCGTTTCGATTCCCCCATTCTCGACCTCTCCGGCGGCAACCAGCAGAAGGCGCTCGTCGCCCGGGCGCTGGTGGGCGAGGCCGACACGATCCTGTTCGACGATCCCACGCGCGGCGTCGATGTCGGCGCCAAGGAGGATTTCTACGCCCTCATCGGCACGGTGGCGCGGGCGGGACGGCTCGTCATCTGGCACTCGACGGAAGACATCGAGTTCCTGGAATGCGACCGCGTGCTGGTGTTCGCCGGCGGGCGCATCGTGCGCGAACTTGTTGGTGCCGAGATCAGCGAGCAGGCGATCGTCGATGCCTCCTTCGCCGCCCCCGGAACGGGCGAGCGCGATGCCACCGCCGGCGCGCGCGGCCTCGCCGACCGGCTGGTCGATCTCGCCCCCTTCGCAAGCCTTGCCGCCGTCTTCGCGCTGATGGCCTGGGTGAACCCGCTCACTGTGTCGATGTTCGGCCTCGAACTGCTGCTCGGGCCGGCGCTGGCGCTGGTGCTGGTGGCGCTGGCGCAGATGTTCGTCGTCGGCGGCAGCGAGATCGACCTCGGCGTCGGTGCCTTCGCCGGGCTGGTCAATGTGGTGAGCGCCACGCTGCTGTTCGATACGCCCTGGCTGGGGGTGCTGGCGCTCGTCGCCTGCGTGCTCGCCTATGGGCTGATCGGCGCGACGATCCAGTTGCGACGCATTCCCGCCATCGTGGTGACGCTCGGCGCCTCTTTCATCTGGATCGGCATCGGCTACACGCTGCAGCCCACCCCCGGCGGCGCCTCGCCCGACTGGCTCTCGGCCGCCTTCGCCTGGACGCTGTTCGAGGTGCCGGCCAGCCTGGTGCTCATCGGCGTGGCGGCGCTCGTCGCCCTCGCCATCGACCGTTCCCCGCTCGGCGTGGTGCTGCGCGGCTTCGGCAATAATGCGCCGGCGATGACGCTGGGCGGCTGGTCGCCGCTGCGCTACGCCGTGCTGCGCTACATGCTGGCGAGCCTGTTCGCGCTGGCGGCGGGGCTCTCTCTCACCGCCATCAACACGGCGAGCGACATCAATGCTGGCGCGCCCTTCACCCTCATCAGCGTCGCCGCCGTCGTCATGGGCGGCTGCGCGCTGATCGGCGGGCTGGTCTCGCCGCTCGGCGTGGTCGCGGGCGCGCTGACCCTTGCCCTTATCGGCGCGCTGCTGGGCGCGCTCGGCGTTTCCACCGATTACAATGCTGCCGTGCAGGGTTGCCTGCTCCTGTCCATGCTGGCGCTGCGCGCGCTGGCCGATCGCCGGGAGGCCCGCCGATGACAACACTGATGGAGCGGCTGGAGCGCCATCGCTGGGTGTGGTCCGCGCTCGGCGTGCTGCTGCTGTGGGCGGTGCTGTCGCTCACCACCGGGCGGTTCAGCCTGCATGCGCTCTCCGGTGTGGCGGTCTCCGCCAGCTTCCTCACCCTCGTCGCCCTCGGCCAGATGCTGGTCGTCACCACCGGCCGCGGCAATATCGACCTGTCGATCGCCAGCGTGCTGACGCTCAGCGCCTATGCCAGCATCGTGGTCGCCGCCGGCTCGGACGCCCGCCTGCCGCTGGCGCTGGCGGCGGTGCTCGGCATCGGGCTGGTGACCGGGCTCGCAAATGCGCTGCTGGTCGTGGTGCTGCGCATCCCCGCCATCATCGCCACGCTGGCGACCGGCTATATCCTCGCCACCGCGACGCTGATCGCCAATCGCTGGGCGGCGGGCTTCTCCATGAGCCCCTTGCTCAAGACGCTGGCCGCCGGCCGGGTCGAGGGCGTGCCGCTGATGCTGGTCATCGCGCTGGTCGCGGTGGCGCTGGCGGGCCTGCTGCTCGGGCGCACCGTCTATGGCCGCCGCCTCTCCGCCGTCGGGCAGAATGAGCGGGCGGCGGCGCTGGCCGGCATCCACACCGGCCGCGTTGTCACCGGCGCCTTCCTCGCCTCCGCCCTGCTGGCGGCGCTGACCGGCATGCTGCTCGGCGCCTATGTCGGCGGCGCCTTTCTGGAGATGGGTCAGCCCTATCTGCTGCAGTCGCTCGGCGCGGTGGTGTTGGGCGGATCGCTGATCTTTGGCGGCTCGTCGACCGCGCTCGGCACGCTGTGCGGCAGCTTCCTGCTGGTTCTCATCGTCACCACCATGCAGATCGCCGGCCTGCCGGCGGGCACGCAGGACATCGTGCAGGGCATCGTCGTCATCGCCGTGCTGGCGTTGGCGGGCGGGCGCGCGGTGCGCCGCCGCCGCGCCGCCCCCAAGCCGGAGGGCGTGACGCCATGAGCGCCGCCGTCTGTCCCGAGGCGCGCCGGCTCGCGCTATTCGGCACCGCCGAGCCGGAGCCGGAGACGCGCCGGCTCGAAGCCGGCCCGCTGAGCGCGGAGCTGATCGCCGGCAATCTGCGCAACATCCGCTTCCACGGCATCGAGGTGCTGCGGGCGATCTCCTTCCTGGTGCGCGATGCGGACTGGGGCACTTATGCGCCAGCGCTCAGCGATCTCTTCATCGAGGAAGGCGAGGGGCGCTTCACCGTGCGCTACCGCGCCGCCTGCGTGGGGCCGGGCGGGGAGCGGCTCGTCTATCACGGCCGCATCGAGGGAACACCGGCCCGCCTCGTCTTCGAGGGTGAGGCGGTGCCGGAAGGCGACTTCCTCACCAATCGCTGCGGCTTCACTATTCTCCATCCCATTGTCGGCCTCGCCGGCAGCGAAGTGGAGGTGGAGCATGTCGACGGCACCCGCGTGCCCGCCCGTCTGCCGGAGCTTATCGACCCGGCGCAGCCCTTCAAGGACATGCGGGCGATCACCCACACTGTCGCGCCCGGCGTGCGGGCGACCTGCCGCATGGAAGGCGACACATTCGAGATGGAAGACCAGCGCAACTGGTCGGATGCCTCCTACAAGACCTATGTGCGCCCGCTGGCGCTGCCCTGGCCCTATGTGCTGCCGGCGGGCGTGCCGCTGCGCCAGCGCGTGACGCTCGACATCGCGGCAGAAGGCGCCGCGCCGCCCTCCCGACCGGATGACGCGCCGGTGACGCTCACGCTCGGCGCCGCCGGTGGACGGCTGCCGGACTTCGGGCTGGTGATCGCCCCCGATCAGGCCGCCGCGACGCTCAAGACGGGCGACGAACTGGCGGCCCTCGCGCCGCAGTCGCTGCTGCTCCACTTCGACCCCACGGCCGGGCACGGGCCGGTGGAGCTTGTTGACTTCGCACGCCTGGCGGCGGTCCATGGCGCGGAAGCCGTGCTGGAATATGTGGTCCCCTGCGCGCGCCCGCTGGACGATGAACTGGGCGATCTCGCCCGGCAGGTGGCGGCGGCCGGGCTCAGGCTCGACGCGCTCGCGGTCAGCCCGGCGGTGGACCGGCGCTCGGTCCCGCCGGGCAGCGTCTGGCCGCCCTGTCCGCCGCTGGAGAAGGTCTATGAAGCCGCCCGCCGCGCCTTTCCCGGGCTCCGGCTCGGCGGCGGCATGTTCAGCTATTTCACCGAGCTGAACCGCAAGCGCCCGCCGGTGGCGCTGCTGGACTATGTCACCCACTGCATCTGTCCCATTGTCCACGACGCCGACGACCGCGCGGTGATGCAGACGCTGGAGGCGCTGCCCTTCATCCTGCGCTCGGCGCGGGCCATCATCGGGGCGGACAAGCCCTACCGCCTCGGCCCCTCGACCATCGGCATGCGGCACAATCCCTATGGCGCGCGGGTGATGCCGAATCCTGAGCGCCGGCGCCTGCCGATGGCGGAGATCGACCCACGGCAGGACGGGCTGTTCGCCGCCGCCTATCTGGTCGGCATGGCCGCGCGCCTCGCGGAAGCGGGGGTGGAGAGTTTCACCGGCGCGGCCCTCACCGGGCCGTTCGGCCTGCTGGCCGAGGGCGAGGGCGAGGGCGGGGCGGTACGCCGCCCGGTCTTCCATGCCGCACGCTGGCTGGCGGCGGTCGGCGGAGCGCCGGCTTTCGCCCTGGCCTCGGCCGATCCGGCGCGGGTGCTGGCACTGGCCGGGGCGACGCCGGCCGGCGACCGGGTGATGCTGGCCGCCAATCTCACCCCGCTGGAACAGGCGGTGGGCCTGCCTTTCGGCGGGCGGGCCTTGCTGCTCGATGAGAGTGCCGTGCTGGGCGGCGCGGGACCGCGCCCGGCCGCGCTCGCCGGCGGGTGCCTCACCCTGCCGCCCTATGCGGTGCTGCGGCTGGAAGGGTGAGCCGTCAGCCCGGACGGGCGAAGAGGGCGCTGGAACGGTCGAGATGCTTGACCATCAGCGCCTCCGCCCCATCCGCGTCATGGCGGGCGATGTGGTCGATGATCGCCTCGTGCTCGACCAGCGTCACATTCTCGCGCCCCGACCAGGTCAGCATCTCCGTGTAGTACTGGCGCAGCCAGGACAGCATGGCCTCGCTCACCGCCTCGAAGATCGGGTTGCCGGAAATCGCCGCGATCTGGGTGTGGAAGCGCATGTCATAGGCGATGAACTGCTTGGGCTCGCTCACCGCCTTGGCCTGCTGGTCGAGAATGCCGCGCAAGGCGGCGATGTCCGCCGCCTCGGCGCGCTGGGCGGCTTCGCGCGCCATGCCGCGCTCGAAGAAGCGGCGGGCCTGCTTGAGATGCTCCAGGCTGTCCGGCGAGGCGGAAAGCAGGATCTGCGCGGTGAGGTCCACCTGCTGGAACAGCGAGCGTGCGGAAAGCTGCTGCACCCGCGCCCGCTCGCCATGGGTGATGGCGATCAGGCCGATATTGGCCAGCGCCTGCATCGCCTCGCGGATGGCGGGCCGGCCGACGCCGAAACGTTCCATCAGGTCGCGCTCGGAGGGCAGGGCGTCGCCCGGCCCCAGTTCGCCGGACGTGATGAGCGCCTTCAGGCGGTCGAACACCTCATGAGACAGCTTTCGTCGCACTATGGTGTCGGAAACATCGGCCATTCACACGCTCCTGCCCTCGGACCCATCCCGGCGGGTCGGCATGTTCAGCATACCAGTGGCGTCCGCAGCCGGCCAGCCTGGGGTGCAGCGGCGGCGACCTTGGTGCATCGTCTCAATGCATCCCCTTGGCGCTGTAGGGCAGCCAGGTGGCGATGCCCGGCACGGCAATGATCAGCAGCACCACGGCGACCAGCGCCAGGATGAAGGGCGCCGCCGCACGGCTGCCGCGCAGCAGGTCGGTCTTGGCGATGCCGCAGGTGACGAACAGGCAGGCGCCCACCGGCGGGGTGATCAGCCCGATGGCGAGGCCGATCACCGTCACCACGCCGAACTGCACCGGGTCGATGTCGAGCCGCTTCACCAGCGGCCACAGCACCGGCACCAGGATGATGATGTTGGCGGCGAGGTCCAGCAGCATGCCGGCGAGGAGATAGACGCACAGGATCAGCAGCAGCACGAGCTGCGGGTTGTTGGTCAGCTCCAGGATGAACTGCGCGGCCGCCTGCGGAATCTGCTCGCGGGTGACGATCAGCCCATAGACCGAGGCGGCGGCGATCATCAGCATGACGATGCCGGTCGTGACGGCGCTGTCGAGGATGATGCCGGGCAGGTCGCGCCAGGCGATGCTGCGATAGACATAGCGCCCGACCACCACGCCATAGAGCACCGCGACCACCGACGCCTCGGTCGGGGTGGCGATGCCGTAGCGGATCGAGCCGATGATGACGACCGGCATCAACAGGCCCCAGACGCTGGCGCGGGTGGCGCGGGCGATGCTGCCCAGCGTCGGGCGGGGGCCGCGTTGGTAGCCCTGCCGCACCGCGATCAGCCACGCCGTGACCATCAGCGCGACCGTCATCAGAATGCCGGGGATGATGCCGGCGATGAACAGGTCGCTCACCGAGACGCCGGTGACGACGGCGAACACGATCATCGGGATGGACGGCGGAATGACCACGGAAATGGTCGAGGCGCTCGCCGTCACCGCGGCGGTGAACGGCGCGCCATAGCCCTTCTTCAGCATGGGGGGAATGAGCGCCCCGCCGGTGGAGGAGGCTTCCGCCACCGCCGAGCCGGTCATGCCGCCCATCAGCATGCCGGCGCCGATATTGGCGTGTGCCAGCCCGCCGCGCATCCAGCCGACCACGGCATCGGCGAAGTCGATGATGTCGCGAGCGATGCCGCTGCGGGCCATCAGGTGCCCGGCGAGCAGGAAGAACGGCACCGCCAGCAGCACGAAGCTGTCCATGGCGGCGGTCATTTTCTGCACCACCAGCGCCAGCGGCAGGCCGCCATAGAGCAGCGCCATCACCGAGGCCACGGCGAGGGCGAAGGACACCGGCATGTTGAGGATCAGCAGGACGGCGAAGGCAATGAAGAGGACCGTGGCCATGGATGTTACTCCTGCGAAGCCGCCGGCGAGGGCGGACGGGCGCCATAGATCCAGCCGATCAGGATGTCGCCGATGATGAGGACGCACATGGCCGCGTAGCCGGCATAGACCGTGCTCATCGGCACATCGAGCACGGCGGAGGGCTGGTTGCTGGTGAGGCGGAGGAAGCCGATGCAGGCGGCGAGCGTCGCGCCGCAATAGAGCAGCACGATCAGCTCCACCAGCCTCCCGCAGGCCCGCTCCAGCCCGGGCAGGCGCAGATAGGTCACCGCGTCGAGCGCGATATGCGCCCGCTTGCTCCAGGCGAACCACGCCGCGAGATAGCCGACCCAGACGAAAAGGAAGCGCGCCAGTTCCTCCGACCAGGTCAGCGGGTCGTTGAAGACGTAGCGCCAGATCACCTGGCCGAGGCAGACAATCACCATGGCGCTCAGCAGCGCGCACAGCAGGGCGCGCGCCAGCCATTCGACGCCGGTCCAGAACTTCAGCAGCATGTCACACCTTGATTGCCGCAGCGGCGGGCGCGCGCGGAAGGCGCAGGGGGCACAAGCGGTGCGCCCGTCCTTCGGGCGCGCCGCCGGCGCGGGCTCAGTTCGCCGCCGCCTTTATCTTGGCGACCACGGCCGGATCAATGTTCTTGAACGCCGAGGCGGTGTTGGCGGTGGCTTCCTGGAACGGGGTGATGTCGACTTCTTCGACGATCATGCCCTTGTCGGTCAGCTTCTTGAGCTGCTCGGCCTCCAGCCGGGCCGAGGTCTGGCGCTGGAAGCTCGTCGCTTCGACCAGGGCGTCCTTCAGGATGGTCTGCTGCGCCGGGGTGAGGCCGTCCCACACCTGCTGGCTGAACAGCACCAGATGCGGGCCATAGACGTGCCGCGTCAGCGTCATGTACTTCTGCACCTCCCACAGTGAATTGCTGTAGACGATGGTGACCGGGTTCTCCTGCGCGTCGATCACGCCCTGGCTGAGGCTGGTGAACACCTCGCCCCACACCATCGGGATCGGCGAGGCGCCCAGTTCCTTGAACGCGGCGATGTGCACCGGGTTCTGCATGGTGCGCAGCTTCATGCCCTTGAGGTCGGCGGGCGACTTCACTTCCTTCTTGCTGGTCAGGCTGCGCCAGCCATTTTCCCACCAGGCGAGGCCGACAATGCCGCGGCTCTGGAACTGCGCCAGCAGATCCTGGCCGATCTCGCCGTCCAGCACCTTGTAGGCATGCGCCGAATTCTTGAACAGGAAGGGCAGGTCCACCGTGCCGAGCGCGGGCACGAAGGCGACCAGCGGGCCGGTGGAGACCACCGCCATGTCGACCGTGCCGAGCTGCAGCCCCTCGACCATTTCGCGCTCCTCGCCGAGCTGGCGGTCGGGATAGATTTCGATCTTGAGGTCGCCCTTGCTCTTCTCGGCGACGATTTCGGCGAATTTCTCAAGCGCGATATGGGTGGGATGCGCGGTCTGCGTCCCGTGGCCGGCCTTGATGACGGTGGTGGCGAAGGCTGGCGTGGCCAAGGGCGCGGCAGCGAGGCTGAGCGCGGCGGCGGCCGCGAGGGCGATAATCCGGTTCATGGCGTTCCTGTCCCTGTTGGATTTGATGCGTCCGGGGCCGTCGAGGGCCCCGGACGAGCCGGGCGGTCGCGCCCGGCGGGGCGCCGCTTCAGGCGGCCTTGGGCGGGTTGCAGATTTCCTCGACCGAGCGCTGCACGGCCTTGGGGTCGAAAATGCGCTCCAGCCAGCCCTCGCGGAAAATCTGCGGCCGGGCCTGGTCGATGGCATAGAGCGCGCCGTCGGAGAACTTGCCTTCGGGGAAAATCTCGAAGGCGATGGCGAGCTCGATGGTCAGATGGCCGAGCAGGAAGTCGGTCGCCGCCTGACGCGGCACGCCGCGGCGCACGGCCTCATCCGTCGCCTCGCGCAGGGCGAGGCAGAGCGTGGCGCCGATGGTCTCCGCCAGCGCCGGCTCCATGATGGCGATCTGCTCCACCGTGCAGCGATGCGCGCGCATGACAGGCTTGTAGATGGTGCGGGCGATCTGCTCGCACTGGGCATAGTGCTCGTCCGGTCCCTGCATCAGCGCGCAGACAATGTGCTGCTTGGCGTGCACGCCGCCGAAGAAGTCGTTCTTCGCCGCTTCCGTCACCTCGTCATTGAAGATCGGCGGGTGGCAGGGATGGGTGACGAAATAGGTGACATCCTCGCGCTTGGGCAGTTCGCCCGCATGCGGGGCGGCGGCGTCGAGCATGATGATGGCGGTGCCGGGCTTCACCTTCTCGATGAAGGTGTGCGCGATCTTGCCGATCAGCCGGTCCGGCACAGCCATGAGCACGGCATCGGCATCGGCGAGCGCGTTGTCGCCGTCGACGCAGTCGAGCCCGGTCTTCTCCTTCAGCCGGGTCCGGCCGGCCTCGGTCGGCTCGACATGCATCACCTCATAGGGCGAGCCCTGGAGATTGGTGGCGAGCCGGACGCCCATCTTTCCGCCGGCGCCGAGCAGGGCGATCTTTTTCATCGGAATTCTCTCCCTTGGGTCAATGGTTGGCGCCGCCTTTGGCAGCGCTGAAGAAGTCCGGCCGGCCCATCTGGCCGCCCTTGAACGTGATTTCGAGCCCGTCATGAGGCCCTTCCGCATAGGCGCGGCAGAGCGGTGAGCCCGGCGCGAGCGGCGCCAGCGCGGTCACGGCATAGATGCCGAGCGCCATGCCGGCATGGCCCGACGTGTCGCCGCCGGAAATCACGGCGCGCGTCAGCCCGGCCCGCTCGACCACCGCATCCAGCACCCGCCCGAGCCCGTCGCCGATGCGGGCGTTGACTTGCGCCGGGGCGGCGCCTGCCGCGTCGATCGCGTGGCCGAGCGCCGGCACCGCCGGGTCATCCGGGCCGCTGGCGGTGAAGATGAGCGGGTCGCGGCCGGCCTCCAGCGCGGTGAGCGCCGCCGCCGTGCCGCGCGCGATTTCGGCTTTCCAGGCGCCCGCATCCACCGCGTGCGTCGCGTCGAGCCTTATGCCCTCGAAGCCGTTCTCCAATGCGTGGCCGATCTGCACCGCCGTGATCGGGGAACACGAACCGGAGACGACGGCGATGCGCGCGGCCCGCGCCGGCGGTGCCGTCGGCGCTTCCGCTGCCAGAAGCCCGGCGCGGCGCCAATAGGCGACCAGCGCATATTCCAGCCCCTGCGAGCCGAGGGCGAACAGCCGCTCGCCGCGCTGTTCCCACACCAGCCGCCCGGCCTGCGCCAGCGTCTCGTCGTCGAGCACGTCGAGCGCGAGGATGCGAGCGCCGGCCGCGCGCTCGGCGGCGAGTTGCGCCTCGGCCCTTCCGGTCTTCATGGCGACGAAATCGACGAGGCCGACCGGCATCTCCGTCTGCCGCGCGAGGTGAAGGCGCACATCCGCCTCGTTCATTGGCGTCACCGGGTGGCGCGCCATGACAGGGTGGCGGTCGAGCCGGTAGCCGCTGCCGTCAATCGCGGCGAAGAGGTTGCCGAAGGCCTGGTAGCGGGCGATGGCCGGGGCGCCGACAATGAGCGGGTGCCAGTCGCCGCCGAGAATGCGCTCGCCGATTTCCGCCGCGCGGCCGATGGAGCCGATCTCGGGCGAGGAATCGAAGGTCGAGCACACCTTGTAATGGCTGATCGGCGCGTTCAGCGCGGCCAGTTGCTCGAAGATCGGCGGCAGCGCCTCATCCATCCATTCCGGCGGCTGCGAGCGGGCGATGCCGGCAACGCCGATGGCCCGCATCCCCTCGAAGCGGGCGAGCCGCGCCGGCGTCGGCGGTTCGAGGAACAGCACGGTCGGCAGGCCGGCGAAGCTCAGCACCTCCATCACCGCCGACGAGCCGGTGTAGTCGTCGCCATAGAAGGCGACGAGCGGGCCGTCCGGCAGCGCAGGGGAGGTGGCGGGCGCCGGGCTCATGCCGCATAGGTCTCCAGCGCGCGGGCGAGCGCGGTGTGGTCGCGGGCGTAGTCGGGCAGCGGCACGCCGGTCATCGCCGCTTCCCACGCCTCGCGCAGCGAGGCGACGCCCGCCGCCGGGCCGTCCGGATGGGCCATGATGCCGCCGCCGGCGGCGAAGATCAGGTCGGCGGAGCCCAGCGCGGCATAGGTGCCCGGCGCCTGCTTGGCCGACTGGCCGGAGGAGAACACCGGCATGGCGATGCAGGGCTTGTCGTCGAACAGGGGGGTGAGGCACTCGCGGGCGGAGGCGATGACGCTGTCGTCAGCCTCGGAGAACTTGTTGGCGAGGCCGTTCACATGCATGTGGTCGGCACCGGCCAGCCGCCAGATCTTCTGCCAGGCGACATAGGACCAGCCGAGCATCGGCGCGCGCGAGAGATAGCCCCAGCCATTGCGGTGGGCGTGCAGCGGCAGCTCGGTGAAGCGGCCGAGTTCGATCATGCCGACAAGGCCGACCGAGTTGAGGCTGGCCATGACGCAGGTGCCGCCGAGTTCCTGCACGAGATCGTGGCGGCGGCGCATCTGGTCGATTTCGCCAGTCAGGTTGAAGGCGAACATCACCTTCTTGCCGGTGCGGTCGGCATGGTCGTTGATGACGCGCATCACCGCGCGCACCCGGTCCTCGAAGCGGCAATGCGGGCCGTCGGACTGCAATTCGTCGTCCTTGATGAAGTCGATGCCCGCTTCCGCCAGCAGCTTCACAAGGTCCGCCGTCTCGGTCGGCCCGAAGCCGACGCTCGGCTTGACGATGGTGCCGATGATCGGCCGCCCCTCGACCCCGGCGAGACGGCGCGTGCCGGCGATGCCGAATTTCGGCCCGCCATAGGCCTGTGCGAAATCCTGCGGCAGGCGGATGTCGAGAAGGCGCAGGCCGGAGAACTGCTTCAGTTCGAACAGATTGCCGGCCACGGTCGCCAGCAGGTTCGGCAGTGAGGGGCCGAGATTGTCCATCGGCCAGGAAAGGGTGACGCGCGCCCGCTGGATCACCCCGCCCGCGGGATGGCCGGCGCCGGGCAGGGAGGGGGCCTCCGCGGTGCCCACGAGTTCCAGCGCCTCGATCCGGGCGGCGGAACGCTCCTTCAGCTCCGGCGTCTCGCCGGGAATGGCGACGAAGGTACCGCTGGACTGTTCGCCCGCCATCGCCTCGGCGGCGCGGCGGGGATCATAGGCGGTCTCGATCAGATAGTCGGCTTCGATCCGGTGGGGCGCGGGCATGCGGCTGTCCTGGCTCGGCACGCAAGGCCGCTCCGCCGCGCATATGCGCGCCGCCCAGCCTGTCGTGCGTTTCCTCTATGGTGAGTCTCTGCTCACTCATATCTTGAGATAGTCATTATACCAGTTGCAGAGGGCGCACAAGCGGTGCGCCGGCCGCTGCGGCAGCGTTCGGTGGTAAATGCGCCCGCCGCGTCGATTGACTCGTTCAATAAATCCGCATACCGTCTGCGCATGTTCGGTGTTTCTACAAACGGTATGTAGACCGCATGACCCAGCCGGCCGCCCGCTTCCCCTTCTCCATCGGCCATGTCGCCAAGGTGACCGGCATTGCGGTGTCGACCCTGCGCTCCTGGGAGAATCAGGGCCTGCTGACCCCCAGCAAGTCGGCCGGCGGGCATCGTTCCTATGGCGAGGCGGAGATCGAGCGGGTGCGCCGCATCGACCGCATGCGCCGCGTCGACGGCCAGAGCCTTTCCGCCATCCGCCGGCTGCTCGACAGCGAGGAGGAGGCCGCTCCCGCACCGGAAGGCGAGGCGGCGCCGGTCGCCTTCAACCATCTCGGCGCCCGCGTGCGTGGCCTGCGCCAGGAAGCGGGCATGTCGCTGCGCGAATTGTCCGAGCGCACCGACATCGCCACCTCGCATCTCTCCATGTTCGAGCGCGGCGTCGCCTTCCTGTCGCCAGCGCGGCTCAACGCCATCGCCGAAGTGTTCGGCCGCACGCTGGCGGAACTGCTCGGCGGCACCAAGGGGCGCGATTTTCCCGTGGTGCGCCGGGGGCAGGGGCGCATCGTCGGCTCCTTCGGCCCCGGCGTCACCATCGAGCAGCTCACCGTCTCGCAGCGGCTGATGGATGCGGAGGTGTGGACCATCGACCCCGAGCGCGAGAGCGACGGCTTCTACGCCCATGAGGGCGAGGAACTGATCTATGTGCTGGAAGGCTCGCTCGAACTCGCGCTCGCCGACCGCGACGCCGAGGTGCTGAACCCCGGCGACGGCGCCTATTTCAACAGCCGCATCGCCCATCGCTGGCGCAACACCGGGCCGGTGCCGGCCAAGGTGCTGTGGATCAACACCGACAGCGACCGCCTCTCCTCCATGAGCTTCGAGCGCAGCGACCGCCGGCTCGGCCTCGGCGCCGGCATTGGCGAGGGCATTGGCGAGGGTGCGCTCAGCCTGGAGCTGCCCTCGGGCGCGCGCACCTTCCGCGTCATCGAAACCCACACCGAGGGCCATCCGACCCATATTCTGATCGAGCCGCTGGAAGGGCTGGACGCCGACAGCGTCGCCGGCAAGGCGCGGCAGTTCGCGGAGCGCTATGACAGCCTGCGCCCGATGCTGCTGCACGAGCCGCGCGGCCATTCCGGCGCCTTCGGTCTGGTGCCGGTGGCCTCCAGCGCGGCGGATTTCGGCGCCTTCTTCATCTCCTCCTATGGCTATCCCGGCCTGTGCGGCCACGCCATCATGGGCTACACCGCCGCGCTGCGGGCGCTCGGCCGCCTCACCCGCCACACGCGCTTCACCATCGAGGTACCGAACGGCATCCTCAGCGTCGAGGTGGGTGTGGACGGCGACGCCGACGCCATCGCCCTCGACATGCCGCCCGCCCTCATCGCGGAGGCGGGCCGGCGCGTGGCGATCGACGGGCTGGACCTCGATGTCGCCATCGCCATGTGCGGCGACTGCACCGCGCTCGTCGACGCGCAGGCCGCCGGGCTGACGCTGGAGGCGAGCCATATCGACCGGCTGCTCGCCCTGGGTGACAGCCTGCGCCGCCATCTCAACGAGGCGCTGCCGCGCCGGCGCGGGGCGCAGCCCAGCGTCGATTCCGTGCTGTTTCACGGCACGGACGAGGCCGGCGCGGTGCGCCAGTTCCTCGCCATTGATCGGCAGAAATTCGACCGCTCCCCCGGCGTCGCCGGCCTTGCCTGCCTCCTCGCCTTGCGCGCCGCCACCGGCGCCGCGCAGCCGGGGACGCGGCTCGACGCGGTCAGCCTGTTCGGCGGGCGCCTGTCCGGCGAACTCATCACCCTGACCCACGGCGCCGGCGGTGCCGTGGCCGCCACGACCCGGATCACGGGACGCGCGCATCTGAAAGCCGTGGCGACGCTCATCCAGGAGATGGGCGATCCGCTCGGCAGCGGCTTCCTGCGATAGGCCTCGCCTCAACACCAAACCAGAGAACTAGGGAACCGACGATGACCACCGCCTCGTCCCTCCGGCCGTCTCCGGCCGCCGGCTCGCTTTTCCGCTCTTTCGTCCTCATGTTCGTCGGCGCCGTCGTGCTGGCGTTCTCGACCTTCCAGTCCGCCTTCGCCGCCGATCCGAACCTCGTGCTCGACCGCATCCGCAAGAGCGGCGAGCTGCGCGTGCCGGTCATGATCGGCGAGGAGCCGGGCTATATCCGCGACCGCAACACCGGCGCGTGGAGCGGCTTCTACATGGACTGGGCGAACGACATCGCCACCCTGCTCAACGTCAAGGTCGTGCCGGTTGAAACCACCTGGGGCAACCTCGCCGCCGACTTCCAGGCCAACAAGATCGACATCGCCTTCGGCCTGAACCCGAACCCCAAGCGCGGCCTGGTGGTGGACTATCTCAGCGTGCCGCTGTTCACCGATGCCTGGGCCATCGTCACCAAGCCGGGCTTCGCCAAGAAGACCTGGGCCGAGCTGAACGACCCGTCGGTGCGCATCGTCGTGCAGAAGGGCGGCACGATGCAGGTCGTCGCCGAGGCGCTGACGCCGAAGGCCAACATCATCGTGGTGGAAGACCGCCCGCTCGGCATCATGGAGCTTCAGGCCAACCGCGCCGATGCCATGATCCTCGCCGTGTTCGACGCCATCGACGTGTCCAAGGCGATCAACGGCCAGATCGTGCTGCCGAGCCCGATGCTGCTCAACCCCGCGACCATCGGCATGCGCCGCGAGGAAGGCAATGAGGGCTACGAGAACTGGCTCACCAACTGGGTGAACCAGCAGCGCGCCCTCGGCCTGGCCCAGGGCAAGCTGCGAAAGGCCTTCGAGGCGCGCGGCATCGACCTCTCGGTGCTGCCGCCCGAGTTCAACTTCTGACGTCGTCCCCCTCGTCGACGTTACCTACGGTGCCGGCGCCTGCCGCCGGCACCGGCCTTTCCCTCCCCCGCAAGGTCGCTGCGCCGTGTTCGACTGGTCCGTCATCACCCAAAACGCCCATCTGTTCGCCTGGGGACTGGTCGTCACCCTCGAATACACGGTGATCACCTGCGTCCTCGGCCTGATCGTCGGGCTGCTGATCGCGCTGGTGCAGCTCTCGCCGCTCAAGGCGCTGCGCATCATCGGCATGCTGTTCGTCGAGTTCTTCCGCAACGTGCCGCTGCTGGTGTGGCTGCTGTGGAGCTATTACGCGCTGCCGATCTTCGCCGGCATCAATATTTCCAAGCAGGCGGCGGGCATTCTCGCCCTCAGCCTCTATGGCGGGGCGTACTATGCCGAAATCCTGCGCGCCGGCATCCAGGCACTCGACCATGGGCAGGCGGACGCGGCCAAGGCGCTGGGCATGCGCTCCTGGCAGGCGATGCGCCGCATCATCCTGCCGCAGGCGTTGCGCCAGATGATCCCGCCGCTTGCCGGCCAGACCATCATCCAGATGAAGAACACCACGCTGCTCTCGGTGCTCACCGTGCCGGACCTGCTCTACCAGGCAAGCTACGTCTCCTCCTTCACCTACCGGCCGATGGAGGTCTACACCGTCGTCGGCCTCATCTTCCTCGCCGTTCTCATTCCCTCCAACTATCTCGCGCGCCGGCTCGAGATGCGCCGTCACTGAGAGGGGGCCCCGCCATGACCCGTCTTCCCGCCGACGCCCCCGCGCTGGTCGAGGTGAGCCAGCTCCGCAAGCGCTACGGCTCGCATGAGGTGCTCAAGGGCATCGACCTCACCGTCTATCCCGGCGAGGTGGTGGCGCTGCTCGGCTCGTCCGGCTCGGGCAAGACCACGCTGCTGCGCTGCGTCAACCTGCTGGAACAGCCCGCCTCCGGCCGCATCACCGTCGACGGCTCGACCATTTTCGACCGGGCGCCGGACGGGCACGACAATGCCCGCATCAGCGGCCGCGAAGTCGCCGCCATGCGCAGCCGCGTCGGCATGGTGTTCCAGCAGTTCAACCTGTTCCCGCACATGAACGTGCTGGCCAATGTGATGGAAGGCCCGCGCACCGTGCTGGGCGAGGCGGACGCCACCAACCGCGCCCGCGCCATGGACCTGCTCGCCAAGGTCGGCATGGCCGAGTTCGCCGACCGCATGCCCGGCCGGCTGTCGGGCGGGCAGAAGCAGCGCGTGTCCATCGCCCGCGCGCTCAATATGCGCCCCTCGCTGATGCTGTTCGACGAGCCGACCTCCGCGCTCGACCCGGAGCTGGTCGGCGAGGTGCTCAACACCATGATCACGCTGGCCCGCGAGGGGATGACGATGCTGGTCGTCACCCATGAGCTGGGCTTCGCGCTGGAGGTCGCCACCCGCGTCGTGTTCCTTGATCAGGGCGCGATCTGCGCCGAGGGCACGCCGCAGGAGGTGCTGCTGCATCCCACCATTGAGCGCGTGCGCGCCTTCGTCAACCGTTTCCACGCCACCGCCGAGCTGATGCGCCCGCTGCTTCAGACCTGACGCGCCGCCCGGCGCCTTCCACACCTCGAACGTCTTCCGCGCGGGGCCGCGTGCCACGCCACGCCCCCGCTCTGTCCCGACACAGCCTTCCTGAAACGAGACCGCACATGAGCAAGACCAACTGGCAGGGCATTCACAGTGTCCTCGTCACCCCCTTCCTGCCCGAGGGGCCGATCGACTTCCCGCGCTTCGAGGCGCTGGCCGAGGCCAATATCGCCAATGGCGCCGACGGCCTCATCGTCTGCGGCTCGACCGGCGAGTTCTACGCCATGAGCGTCGCCGAGCGGGTGAAGCTGTTCGAAGCGACGGTGAAGGTCGCCGCCGGCCGCGTGCCGGTGCTGGCGGGAGTCTCCGACCTCCACACCGATGTGGTGCTGGAACTGACAAAGGCGGCCGAGACCACGGGCTGCGACGGTATCCTTGCCCTGCCGCCGATCTACGCGAAGCCCGATCTGCGCGAGGCCGAGCATTTCTACCGCCGCATCTGCGCCGCCTCCGGCCTGCCGGTCATGCTCTACAACAGCCCGGTCCGCATCGGCGTCAACATCACCCCCGATCTGGTGGCGCGCCTCGCGGAGATTCCGAATGTCGTCGCCATCAAGGATTCCTCCGGCGACATCCAGCAGGTCGCCGAGCTGTGCCAGAAGGTGAAGGGCGAGCTGGCGGTGTTCGTCGGCTATGAGACGATGATCCGCTCCTCCCTGCCGCTCGGCGTGGTCGGCGTCGTCGCCATGGCGCACCAGCTCTCCGGCCGCCTCGTGCGCGCCTATTTCGACGCCTGCGCCGCGGGCGACGCCGCCACGGCGGACCGGCTGGAGCCGGCCTTGTTCGCCATCTATCGCTGCTTCAAGAGCGGCAGCTTCTATGCCGGCATCAAGGCGGCGATGAACGCGCTCGGCCAGCCCGTGGGCATTCCGCGCGAGCCGCTGCTGCCCTTCACCGACGCGCAGCAGGCTTCCGTGGCGAAGATCCTCGCCGAGGCCGACGTCGCCGCCCTCATCAACACGCTCGCCTGAACGGACATTCCCATGCGCTCGACCCGCATCATCCAGGGCATCGATTCCCACACCGCCGGCTGCCCGCTGCGCCTCATCACCTCCGGCTTCGGGCCGATCCGCGGCGCCACCATGGTGGAAAAGCGCGCCGATCTGATGAGCCGCGACTGGCTGCGCCAGCTCGTGCTGTTCGAGCCGCGCGGCTCGTTCAACATGCCGGCCGCCGTGCTCACCGAAGCCTGTTCGCCCAACGCCGATATCGGCATGCTCATTCTTGAGCCGGATACCTATCCGCCGATGTGCGGCCACTGCGCCATGGCGGTCGCCACTATCGCGGTCGAAGCCGGCTACATAACTGCGCAGGAAGGCGAGACGCTGGTGCGGCTCGACACGCCGGCCGGCGTCGTCCCGGCGCGGGTGAAGGTGGAGAATGGCCGCGCCGTTTCCGTCACGCTGGAAATGCCGCTGAGCTTCCTCCACCAGCGCGACGTGATGGTGGAGACCAGGAGCTTCGGCAAGGTCCGCGCCGACATCGCCTTCGGCGGCGATTTCTACCTCATCGTCAAGGGCGCCGACCTCGGCCTCGACCTGACCACCGACAATGCCTGGGCGCTGGTGAGCGCGGCGGCGGAGCTGCGCGCCGGGCTGAAGGACATTCCGGTCCAGCACCCGACGCTGGCCCATGTCAACGAGATCTACCAGATCGAGATCGTTGGCGAGGGTGACGGCGTGCGCTTCGACGGCAAGAACGTCGTCGTCTGCCCGCCGACCGTGATCGACCGTTCCCCCTGCGGCACCGGCACCGCCTCGCGCATGGCCATGCTGCACGGCAAGGGCGAGCTGAAGGTGGGCGACAGCTTCCGCCATGCCGGCATCCTCGACACCGTGTTCACCGGCGAGATCCATGGCGAGGCCACCGTCGGCGACCTGCCGGCGATCCGCTGCACCGTCACCGGCTCGGCCTATCTCACCGGCAGCTTCAACTTCTTCCTCGATCCCAACGACCCGTTCCAGCAGGGCTTCCGCCTCACGGGCGTCTGAGCAAGCGGGTGCAGGAGAGGCTCATGTCCCACGATTTCGACCCGAACGGCGTCACCGCCATCACCGATCACCTGATCGACGGGCGGCGCCTCGCCGGCGACGGCGCGGAAATCGCGCTCATCCGCCCGTCCGACGGCGCGGCGATCGGCACGATCCGCGCGGCGGACGAGGCGCTGGTGGACGCAGCGATGCGCAGCGCCGCCAAGGCCCGCACCGCGTCCGGCTGGGCCACCGCCACGGCGCTGGAGCGGGCGCGGGTGCTGAAGGCATGGGCCGACCTCATCGACGCGCGGCGCACCGAGCTCGGGCGGCTGGAAGCGGCGACGACGACCCGGCCGGTGGCCGACGTCCTCACCCGCGACCTCGTCCGCGCGGCGGGCGCCGTGCGCTATTTCGCCGAATGGGCCGACAAGATCGAGGGCTCGCTGATCGCCGGAGCGAACAGCGGCACCACCTTCCTCAAGCCGGAGCCCTATGGCGTCGTCGCCTCCATCGCCCCGTTCAACTTCCCCGCCATCAACGCCATCTGGAAGTCGGCGCCGGCGCTGGTGACCGGCAATGCGGTGGTGCTGAAGCCTTCCGAGCTGACGCCCTCCTCGGCTGTCATGATCGCCGAACTCGCCATCGAGGCGGGTCTGCCCGCCGGCCTGTTCAATGTGGTGCAGGGCGCCGGCGCCACCGGCTCGGCGCTGGTGTGCCACCCGCTCACGGGCAAGATCACCTTCACCGGCTCCTCCGCCACCGGCGCGCGGGTGATGGCGGATGCGGCGATGACCGGCACCAAGCCGCTCACGCTGGAACTCGGCGGCAAGACGCCCCAGCTCGTCATGGACGACGCGCACGACCTCGACGCGCTCGCCGCCACCATCGCCGGCGGTTTCCTCGCCAATGCCGGCCAGGTCTGCACCGCCGGCACGCGGCTGATCGCGCCGCGCCGGCTGCTGGACGAACTCACCGACAAGATCATCGGCCTCGCGCAGGCGCGCGTCGCCGGCCCCACCTGGGACACGCGCGCGAGCCTGCCGCCAATCATCAGCGAGAAGCAGGCGGCGCGCATCGACCGCATGCTGGCGGAGACGGTGGCCGACGGCGCCACCGTGCTCACCGGCGGCCGGCGCTGCGCGAACATGAACGCCGGCGCCTATGTCGAGCCGACCGTGCTTTCGGGCGTGCCCGATACGTCGGTCGGCTTCCGCGAGGAATTCTTCGGCCCGGTGCTCTCCGTCTACGCCTATGACGACGAGGACGAGGCGCTGGCGATGGCCAACCATCCCAGCTACGCGCTCGCCGCCAGCCTCTACACCACAAGCGCCGCCAAGGCGCTGGCGCTGCCCGCCCGCCTCAGCGCCGGCACGGTCTGGGTCAACGGCCATGGCCGCCAGCCCGATTTCGCCACCCCGCAGGGCGGCTTCGCCGGCTCCGGCTTCGGCAAGGAAATGGGGCGCGCGGGGCTCGAAGGCTTCCTGCGCTTCAAGACCGTCTGGCTCAACCACGGCTGAAAAAATGTCCGAACACGCATATGACTACATCGTCGTCGGCGGCGGCGCGGCGGGTGCCGTGCTGGCCAGCCGGCTGTCGGAAGCCTCGAACCTCAAGGTGGCGCTGATCGAGGCCGGGCGCGACACGCCGCCCGGCCTTGAGCCGGCCGACACGCTCGACGCCTATCCGATCGTCGCCTATTTCAACCGGCTCTATCACTGGCAGAACCTGTCCATCCACCTCAACGACCCCAAGCCCGGCGCGGCGGGGCGGCGCTATGAGCAGGCGCGGGTGATGGGCGGGGGCACCTCGATCAATGGCCAGTTCGCCTTTCGCGGCGTGCCCTGGGACTATGAGCACTGGCGCGAGGACGGCGCCGAGGGCTGGGGCTGGGACGATGTGCTGCCCTATTTCCGCAAGCTCGAAACCGACCTCGATTATGGCGACAGCCAGCTCCATGGCAGCCACGGCCCGCTGCCGCTGCGCCGCATCCCGGAACAGGACTGGTCGCCCTTCGCCAAAACCGTGGCGAAGGTGCTCGACAAGAAGGGCGTGCCCAATATCCGGGACCATAACGGCGTCTTCGACGACGGCTATTTCCCGATGACCATCAACAATGTGGAGGGAAAGCGCGTTTCCACCGCCCGCGCCTATCTCACCCGCGAGGTGCGCGCCCGGCCGAACCTCACCATTCTCGCCGAAACCGAGATGACGGAGCTGCTGTTCGAGGGAAGCCGCGTCACCGGGCTGAAGGCGCAGGGGCCGCAGGGGCCGGTGACCCTCACCGCGCGCGAGGTGATCCTCTCCACCGGCGCGCTGCAGACCCCGGCGCATCTGATGCGCGCCGGCATCGGCCCGGCGGCGCATCTCAAAGAGTTCGGCCTCAATGTGCGGGCGGACCGGCCGGGCGTCGGTCAGAACCTGCAGGACCACCCGATGGTGGCCTTCGCCGCCTATCTGCCGAAATCCGCGCGCCTGCCGGCCAGCCAGCGCCGCCACATCCAGCTCGGCTATCGCTACTCGTCCGGCCTGCCGGACACCACGCCGGGCGACATGTTCGTGCTGCCGTCCAACCGCGCCGCCTGGCACCCGCTGGGCCGGCGGCTGGCCTCCATCCTCGTCTGCGTCAACCGGCCCTATTCCACCGGCGAGGTGCGGCTGCAGGGACGCGACGCCGCGACCGCGCCCTTCGTCAATTTCCGCCAGCTTTCCGATGAGCGCGACCTCGCGCGGCTGGAGGACGGCATGCACCGGCTGTGGGGCATCGTCACCGATCCGGCGATGAACGGCGTGATCGAGAGCATCTTCCCCGCCACCTTCTCCGAGCGCGTGCGCAAGCTCGGGGCGGTCAGCCGCACCAACTGGTTCATGACGCTGATGGCCGCCGGCATCATGGGCACCGGCCCGCTGGCGCGCAAACTGATGATCGAGAACATCATCACCCCCGGCCTCAAGGCAGGCGAGATGATGGCCGACCGCGAGGGGCTGCGCGCCTGGATCCGCGAGAATGCCTGCGGAAGCTGGCACGCTTCCGGCACCTGCCGCATCGGCCGCCCGGACGATCCGCGCGCCGTGGTCGACAGCGCCGCGCGGGTGATCGGCGTCGAGGGGCTGCGCGTGGTCGATGCCTCGATCATGCCGGCGGTCATCAGCGCCAACACCATGCTGACGACGATCATGGCCGGCGAGAAGATCGCCGACACCATCAAGTCCGGCCGCTAGCAAAGGGCCCCGCCATGACGATGAGGCGCTGGATTTCCACCATCGACAGCCACACGGCGGGGCACCCCACCCGCGTCGTCACCGGTGGCGTGCCCCCGCTCAAGGGCGACACGGTGGAGGCGCGGGCGGAGGATTTCCGCGCCCGCTTCGATCCGCTGCGCACCTTCCTGCTGCATGAACCGCGCGGCCATGCGGCGATGGTGGGCGTTGTCATGACGGAAAGCACGCGGGCGGATTTCGGCGCCTTCTTCCTCGGCAGCTACAAATATCTGGAGATGTGCGGCCATGCGACGATCGGGCTCGCGGTCACGCTCGACCATATGGGGCTGATCGGCCCTGCGGACGCGCCGCACTCCTCCTTCACGCTGGAAGTGCCGGCCGGCATCATCACCGTGCATGTGAAGCGCGAGCAGGGGATGGTTGCCGCCGTCACCTTCGAGAATGTCCCGG
The DNA here is from genome assembly GCF_041415945.1 of Ancylobacter sp. IITR112. NCBI lineage: Bacteria > Pseudomonadati > Pseudomonadota > Alphaproteobacteria > Hyphomicrobiales > Xanthobacteraceae > Ancylobacter > Ancylobacter sp. IITR112. The sequence continues at coordinate 251,940 of NZ_JBGCUS010000001.1, forward strand.
CCCATGTCGCCGCCTGCAATGTGCTTGTCACCGCCGCCGGCGTGAATGTCAGTGCCGATGTGGTGTGGGGCGGCAATTGGTACGGCCTCATCGCCGCCCGCGCCGCCGGGGTGGAACTGGCGCCGTCCGGCGTGTCGCATGCCATGGCGGTTGGCGCGGCGCTGAAGGCGGCGCTCAACGCCAAGATCACCGCCGGCGCGGTGCCCGGCGCCTCGCGCCCGGTCGATTCCATCCTGTTCTACGAGACCGAGGCGGACGACGAGGGGCTGGTGAGCCGCCAGCTCGTGGTGCTGGAATCCAACAAGTTCGACCGCTCGCCCTGCGGCACCGGCTCTTCCGCCCGGCTGGCGCAGATGGTGGCGCGCGGCGAACTGCGCCTCGACCAGCCGATCCGCACCCGCAACATCCTTGGCGTCGATTTCACCGCCACCGCGCGGGCGGTCGACGGCCAACCGGGAGCCATCGCGCCGCATATTGTCGGCCTCGCCCACATCACCGGCGAGCACCGTTTCGTGCTGGCGGCGGGCGATCCTCTGCCCGACGGCTTCCTCTGCCGCTGACGCCGACACGCATTTCTTTTCAGGCACCGGAGACCCCCATGACCGACCTTTCCACCTATGATGAAACCATTGAGCTGCTGATCGACGGCACCTGGTGCCAGGGCTCCGAGGGCAAGAGCGAGGCGCTGGAAAACCCGGCGACGGGCGAGGTGCTCGCCACCGTGCCGCACGCCTCCGACGCCGATCTCGCCCGCGCGCTCGACGCCGCCCAGCGCGGCTTCAAGGTCTGGAAGGCGATGACCGCGCAGGCGCGCTACACGCTGATGATGAAGGCCGCCGACCTCATCGAGGCGCGCAAGGAGCGCATCGGCCGCCTCCTGACGCTGGAGAACGGCAAGCCGCTCGGCGAAGCCGTGCCGGAGGTGCAGTTCGCCGCCGATGCCACCCGCTGGTACGCGGAAGAAGGCAAGCGCGCCTATGGCCGCATCGTGCCCGCCCGCATGGCCAATGTCCGCCAGATGGTGCTGAAGGAGCCGGTCGGCCCGGTGGTGGCCTTCGCCGCCTGGAACTTTCCGTCCTCCAACGTCATCCGCAAGATCGCCGGCGCGCTCGGCGCGGGCTGCTCGATCATCATCAAGCCGGCGGAAGAGACGCCCGGCACGGCGGTCGCCATCGCCCGCTGCTTCCAGGAGGCCGGCCTGCCGGCGGGCGTGCTGAATATGGTGTTCGGCGCGCCGGCCCATGTCAGCCGCGTGCTGCTGGCCTCGCCGATCCCGAAGGCGGTGACGCTCACCGGCTCCACCGCCGTGGGCAAGGAACTCGCCCGGCTCTCCGCCGATACGCTCAAGCGCTGCACCATGGAGCTGGGTGGTCATGCGCCCGTCATCGTCCATGGCGATGCCGATCTGGAGCTGGCCGCCCGCACGCTGGTGGCGTTCAAGTTCCGCAATGCCGGCCAGGTCTGCACCTCGCCGACCCGCTTCTTCATCCATGAATCGCTGTACCAGCCCTTCGTCGCCCGCTTCGTCGAACTGGCCTCGGCGCTGAAGGTCGGCAACGGCCTCGACGCTGGCACCAATATGGGCCCGATGATCGCCCGCCGCCGGCTGGCCGTGATGGAGGAACTGGTGAACGACGCCGTCGCCAAGGGCGCGAGCCTGAAGCTGGGCGGCACGCGCGTCGGCAATCAGGGCCACTTCTTCGCCCCGACCGTGCTCGCCGACGTGCCGGCCGATGCGGCGATCATGTCGAACGAGCCCTTCGGCCCCATCGCCCCTCTCACCTCTTTCGCGGGCTTCGACGAGGTGATCGAGCGCGCCAATGCGCTGCCCTATGGCCTCGCCTCCTTCGTCTTCACCCGTTCCGGCGCGCTGGCGGCGCGCACGGAAGAAGCGCTCGATGCCGGCCTTGTCGGCGTCAACCACATGGCGGTGTCGACGCCGGAAACGCCCTTCGGCGGTGTCAACGAATCCGGCTATGGCTCGGAAAGCGGCATCGAGGGGCTCGACGCCTTCCTGCGCACCAAGTTCGTCACCGAGCTGGCGGCGCTCTGAGCGGTGGGCGGGCGGATCGCGCACGCTCCGCCCGCCCCGCGCCGGGAGCCATTCCCGCAAAAGCGCCGAGCGGTTTGCGACAGGAATTGCGTATAATCAGAGAGTTAGAGCATTTCTAGCCCTTGCCCCCGGCGGGCGCCGCCGGGGGCGGCAGCATATAGATTTCCATAACCGCCACCAGCGGCGGCAGCAGGAAGCACCACATTCCCGCCAGCAGATACAGCACCGCCGCTATGGTGCAGCCGGCGGCGAAGCTGGCGAGGAAGACGCCGAAGCGGCGCAGCCGCGTGCGCACCTGCCCGTGATCGGCGCCGGGATGCGGCTTCCAGACATGAGTCACGTCGAGCAAGAGCTGGGTGATGGTGCCGGTCATCACGGTGGAGGGCGGCGCATCGGTAAGGTGGGTGCGGTGCAGCGCGTTCTGCAGCGCCATGGCGCTCACCAGCGTCATGCCCATCATGATGGCATTGGGCGTATCGGCCGCCAGCGGCGCGCCGAGCTGGATCGCCACCAGCGCCGCATGGGCGAGCAGGATCAGCTTCGCCGCCATCAGGATGCGGAAATCGTCATAGCCCCGCGTCACCAGCGCCCGGCTCAGCAGCCGCGCGGCGATGACGACGAGGCAGAACACCGGGATCGCGATGATTTTCGAGATCGAGGGCATCCGCCCTTCCGCGATGGCGGCGGCGAAGGTGACGAGATTGCCGGTCACATGCGCGGCGAACAGCCCGTGCAGGGCGACGAAGCCGGCTGTGTCGATGAAGCCGGCATTGAAGCAGAGCAGGCCGGGCAGAACATATTTCATGGACGACTCCCGCCGGTAGAAGCAGGCCCGGCGGGTCAATCCATATCTCCGGCACGCGGCGGCGGCGAGAGGGGAGGGGCGCGGTGCTCAGTGCGCCGCCAGCAGCACCGCCTCGCCGAGATCGAGCACCAGCGCGACCGGCGCGCCGACCGGGTGCGCGCCGACAATATCGGCGCCGGTCACCCGGGTCTCGACCAGGCCGAGCCCCGCCACCTCCACCCGGGTGATGGTGTGCGAGCCCTGATAGATATGCGCCGCCACCACGCCCTGCACGATATTGGCGCCCTCTTCGCCCGGCCGCGCCGGGCGCACATGTTCCGGGCGCAGAAAGGCGCGCACCTCGGCCCCATGGCCGAAGCCCCAATGCGGCTGCGCCGGCGCGGTGAGCCGCCCCGCGCCGGGCAGCACCAGCGCCGCCTCCGCCCCAGCGCGCTCATAGCGCGCCACCGGCAGGGCGTTGATCTCGCCGATGAAGGAGGCGACGAAGCCATTGGCCGGCGTGCGGTAGAGCTCGATCGGCGTCGCCACCTGCTGCACCTCGCCCCGGTTCATCACCACGATGCGGTCGGACAGGCTCAGCGCCTCGCCCTGGTCATGGGTGACGAAAATGGTGGTGAGCCCGGTCTTGCGGTGCAGTTCCGACAATTCGACCTGCATCTGCGCCCGCAGATTCTTGTCGAGCGCGGAGAGCGGTTCGTCGAGCAGCAGCACCTTGGGGCGGATGACGGTGGCGCGGGCGAGCGCGACGCGCTGGCGCTGGCCGCCGGAAAGCTGGCTTACCCGCCGCTCCTCGAAGCCTTCCAGCTTCATCATCGCGATGGCGCGGCGCACCTCGTTCGCGATCTCCGCCTTGGGCAGTTTGCGCATGCGCAGGCCGAAGGCGATGTTGTCGAACACGTTCATATGCGGAAACAGCGCATAGGACTGGAACACCATGCCGATGTCGCGCCGGTAGGGTTCCACCTCGGTGATGTCGACGCCGTCGACCACGATCTTGCCGGCGGTGGGGGTAAGGAAACCGGCGATCATGCCGAGCAGGGTCGACTTGCCGCAGCCGGAGGGGCCGAGCAGGGTCAGGAACTCGCCCTGGCCGATGGTCAGCGACACATCGGCGACGCCGACGGCGCTGCCGAATTCCTTGCGGACACGGACCAGCTCGACGGCGGCGGGGGCGGGGCTTGGGGCGGTCATGGGCGTCGGCTCTCCGGCAGGCAGTCAGTTAGTGCGTGTCGATCGCCAGCACCCGGCGCAGGCCGAAGGCGCGGTCGGCGATGAACATGATGAGGGTGGTGGCGATGATCAGCAGCGCCGAAATCGCCGAAACGGTCGGGTCGGCATATTCGCGGATGTAATTATACATGGCGACCGGCAGCGTCTGGGTCCGGCTGCCCGTGACATAGAGCGAGGCGGTGAACTCGGTCAGCGACAGCACGGCGGCGATCAGCCAGCCGCCCGCCATGCCCGGCAGCACCAGCGGCAACTCGATGCGGGTGAGCACATGAAAGGGCGAGGCGCCGAGATTCGCGGCGGCGCGGGAGAGATCGGGGTCGATGGCGGCGAGGCTGACATAGACCGCGCGCGTCACGAACGGCATCACCAGCACCATATGCGCCAGCACGATCATGCTGTAGCCCTGCTGCACCCCCAGCGCCCCGCCCAGCAGCAGGAAGCCGAAGCCCAGGGTGAAATGCGGGATGATCAACGGCGACCACAGCACCGCCTCCAGCACCCCGCGCCCGCGAAATTCATAGCGGTGGACCAGCCAGGCAAAGGCCGAGCCGACGACCAGCGCTAGCGTCGAGGCGAGCGAGGTGACGATCAGCCCGTTCTTGAAGGCGCGCTGGAAGTCCGGATAGGTCAGCGCCTTCTCGTACCACTGGAACGAGACGCCCTCGGGCGGAAAGGCGAGGATCTCGGTCGGGTTCACCGAGGTCATCAGCACGACCAGCGTCGGCAGCGTCATATAGGTGAGGATGGCGACGACGAGGCTCCAGAAGCCGAATGAGCGCAGGGATTTCATGTGCATCCTCCTCAGCGCACCGCCAGCCGCTTTTCCAGCCGGCCGGTCAGGGATTTCATCAGCACCAGGCTGCCGAGCGCGGCGATCAGCGCGATCACGCTCAGCGTCGCGGCGAAGGGCAGGTTCAGCACCGAGAAGCCCTGGAGATAGACGAGGTTGGAGATCATCAGCACCTTGCCGCCGCCGATGAGCTGCGGGGTGGAAAAGGCGCTCATCGTCCAGGCGAACACCACGACGATGCCGGAGAGAATGCCCGGCAGAGTGAGCGGCAGGGTGATGCGCCAGAACACCGCGCCGGGGCTGGCGCCGAGATTGGCGGCGGCCTTCTCGCAGTCGCGGTCGACATGGCTGATCGCGGTGGCGAGCAGGATGATCATGACCGGCATGGAGAACTGAACCAGCGCCACCACCACGCCGAGCCGCGTATACATGATCTGCAGCGGCATCTCGATCAGCGAGAGCTTGCGCAGCATGGAGTTGATGAAGCCGTCCGAGCCGAGCATCAGCATCCAGGAGAAGGTGCGCACGATCTCGCCGGTGAACAGCGGGGTGATGGAGAGCGAGACCAGCAGCGAGCGCACCCAGTCGCGCTTGGCCCGTACCAGCGCATAGGCGACGGGGTAACTCAGCAGCAGCGAGAAGATCGCGGTCAGCAGGCTGATATAGAAGGTGTCGAGCAGCACCCACCAGTAGATCGGCCGGTTGATGCGGGTGAAATTGTCCAGCGTCAGCCCGCCGACATTGAGCGAGCCGGGCACGAATTCGCGCACGCTGTACTGCAGCACCTCGAACAGCGCCGCCGCGAGGATCACCGCCGTCAGCACGGCGGGGGCGAGGAAGGTGAGGAAGAAGGGCCGGCGCTGGATCATGACTTTCTGCCGTCATCCCGGACGACGCGAAGCGTCGATCCGGGATCGTGGGAAATGAGAACGGGAACCTCAAAAGACGCAGGCCCGGCCCGCCCTACCAGATGGCGTCATCCCGGACGGCCGCAGGCCGATCCGGGATCGCAGCGGCGTCCGGGCGCGCCCGGCTTTGAGGGCGATCCCGGCTCTTCGGCTACGCCTGCGGCCGGGATGACGCTGTGGGGGCATCGCCCGCGAAGGCCGTCCATGACCGGGCCAAGCCCGGCCATGACGGCGTTCGGGCCGCGCCTGCCGTCAGTGCATCATGTTCTCGGTGAACCACGCCTTCCACTGCGGCAGCAGGGTGGCATAGGTCTTGTCCTCAAGCACGATGGTGCCCTTCTCGATCGCCTCCTGGCTGGTGAAGATGCCCGGCAGCTTGGCGATCTCCGGGTCGAGCTTGGCCTCCGCCGTCAGCGGCGAGCATTTGTGGAAGTTGCAGAGCTGCGCCAGCATCGCCGGCTCCAGCGCGATGTTGAGGAACTGCAGCGCCAGCTCCTTCTTCTTCGAGCCGGCATTGATGCCCCACACATCGGTGCCGGCCACCGCGCCCTCCTTCGGCACGTCGATCTCCACCGGCATGCCGAGCTTTTCCAGATGGTAGCCATTGATGTTGAGCAGCACCTGCACCGGGGTCTCGCCGGTGCGCATCAGGTTCTGGCTGGTGGCGTCCGACTGGTAGAACGCCTTGATGTTCTTCTTCAGCTCCAGGAGCTTCGGCTTCACCTTGTCCCATTCTTCCGGCTTCACGCCGGCGAGGCGGGTGGCGGCGATGATGATGTGGCTGGGGTCGAAATCCGGCAGGCCGAGCTTGCCCTCCAGCGCCGGGCTCCACAAATCTTCCCAGCTTGTGATCTTGAAGCCCTTCGGCATCAGGTCGGTGCGGAAGGCGGGGGTGTAGACATAGACATAGTCCGCCACCGTGTAGTCCGAGCGCTTGGCCATCGGGTAGAGCTTGGCGGCGTTCGGGATCTTGGACCAGTCGAGCTTTTCCATCAGCCCGTCGGAATAATAGAGATAGCCGACATGGGCGGTGGTGTTGACGAGGTCGGATTCCGGGTTGTCGCGCGCCACCTTCGCCTTGGCGAGGCGGTCCAGCGTGCCGCCGGTGATGTACTCGACCTCGACGCCGGTGCGCTTGGTGAATTCCTTGCCGATGATCTCGACGCCGGCCTTCCAGTTTCCGCCCCAGGTGCTGACCACCAGCTTTTCCTGGGCCGATGCGGGGAGGGCGGCGCCGGCCATCACGGCCAGGGCGCCGAGTGCAATGCACAGCTTCTTCATGTTCCACCTCTGTGATTGGGGCGGCGGACCGCCCGGATGTTCTGGCCGCGCGCCTTCAGGCGGGCGCGTCTGGCGCAGTCTCTGGAAGTGCGCGCGGAAGACCGCGCGCAGGAATGGGGCGGCGGCGTTCAGTAGCCGCGGCCGGGGTCGACCTCGTGCAGCGGCGGCAGGCCGGCCCGCACGCGGCGAATGCTCTCGGCGACATCGCGCGCCGCCAGGACAGGCACGGTGATGCTGGCGAGATGCGGGGTGATGAGCACATTGTCGAGGCTCCACAGCGGATGGCCCGTGGGCAGCGGCTCGGTCTCGAACACGTCGAGCGTCGCTTCCGCCACCTGCCCCGCGCGCAGCGCCGCGATCAGCGCCGCCTCGTCCACCACCGCCCCGCGCGAGGCATTGATGAACTTCGCCCCTTTCGGCATGAGCGCGAATTCGGCGGCGCCGAGAAGGCCGCGCGAGTCCGGGGTGAGGGGCAGCAGGCTGACGATGATCTCGTTCTCAGCCAGCACATGCTCCAGCCCGTCGCGGCCGGTATGCGAGGCGACGCCTGCAATGTCCTTCGGCGAGCGCGACCAGCCGCTCACCGTAAAGCCCATCTGCGCCAGAAGACGCGCCGCCGGCCCGCCGAGTTCGCCGAGGCCGAGCACCGCGACCTTGATCTCGGAAAGCGCGCGCGGGTGCACATACTCCCATTCGCCGCGCCTTTTGGCCCGCTCGAACACCGGAATGTCGCGGGCATAGCGGGTGACGGCGAAGACGACATAGCTCGTCATCATCGCCACCATGCCGGGGTCGGACAGGCGCGAGAATTTCACCGGCACCAGATCGTCGCGGCGCACCAGCGCGTCGACGCCGGCGCCGAGATTGGTCACCAGTTCGAGCCGGGGAAAGCGCGCGAAGAAATTCGCCGGCGGCTGCCAGACGAGGGCGTAGCGCACCTCGCTCGCCTCGCCGACATCGGGATCGACGCGAAAGTCGAGATCCGGCAGTTCGGCGGTCAGCGCCGCGCGCCACGCGGCGGCATCGTCCACCGCGCTGTAGAATACCAGTGCATCGCGGCTCATGTCCGCGCCTGACGCAACGTCGCGACGTTATGGCCGCGCGCGGCCAGCCCATGCCGCCGGGCATGTTCCCGCTTCATCGAACCCGTCTCCGAAGGTTTTGTTATTTTTCCTGTCGGGAAATGGTGCGCTGCGAAGCTTGGATCGGAAAATACTTTTACCCGTTACATAAAATAGACAAATCTTATGCAGCCGCCGCGCGCGCCCCGGTGGGGGTGAGAAAGGCCACCACCGCCTCGCCAGCCGGCTCGCAGCTTACCCGCAGCGTCTGCGCGTCGGCGGCCAGCAGCGTCTCGCCGGGGCGCACCAGCACCGCGCCGGCGGCATCGCCCACCTGCCAGATGCCGGTCACGGCGTGGAGCATCACCCGTCCGCCCTCGGGGGCGGCGAGCAGCGGGCCATTGCCGCCGGTGGCCGGCATCACCTGCGCATGCCAGCGCCCGCGCCGGGTCATCACATTCAGCACCTCCGCCGGCCCGTCCTGCAGCAGCGAGCGCGGCTGCAGCACGCTGTCGAAATAGAACGGCTCCAGCCGCGCCAGCGCCCGTGTCTCCTGCGCGAAGGCGAGGGAGAGCGGGTTGGCGCTGAGCCGGGTGATGTGCCGGTCGATGCCGGGGAACGAGGAGAACGGCCCTTCCGCGACAATCGGCGCCAGGCTGATGCGCAGGTCGAAATCCTCATGCGAGGCGCCCTCGGGCAGCAGCAGCACGTCCCGGGTGATACCGCCGCCATTCTTCCACGGCACAAGCCGGTGTTCCGCCGGCCCGATCACCCGCAATCCGTTCATCGCCGCTCGCTCCTGTTCGTCTCTTCTGCTCTAGAGAGCCGCCCGCCCCGCAGGCAATCGGCGCGGGAAACAGTTTGCGGATGCAGTGGATAGGCGGAACCTATCGCACCGTCGCCCGCGGCGAGAGCGTGCCGGGCGCGAACAGGCCGCCGGGGGCGAATGAATTCTTCAGGTGGCGGGCGAACACTTCCACCGCCGGGCGCGGCGTCTGCCGGCGCAGGCGCAGGCTCACCAGCCGCACGGGGGGGAGCGTGTCGGTCAGCGGCACCGAGGCGACGCGCCCGCCATCATGGGTGATCTGGGTGCGCGGCAGCACGTTCTGGATGGTGTAGCCGCGCCCATGGCCGACAAGGCCGCGCGTCAGCTCATAGGCGCGCGAGCGGAAGGCGATGTGCGGCTCCACCCCCACCGAGGCGAACAGACCCATGAAATAGTCGCGCGAATGCGGCAGGTCGAGCAGGATGAAAGGCTCGTCGCGCAGATCGGCGAGGCTGATGCGCTCGCGCTGCGCCAGCGGATGGTCGGGGTGCAGCACCGCATAGGGCGGCAGTTCCGCCAGCGGCTCGGCCATCACCTCCTCCGGCCGGGCGAATTCATAGGACAGCGCCATCTCGGTGCGGCCGGAAATCACCGCGTCGAGAATCTGCTGCTGGTCGCCCTCGTCGAGGCTCACCGTGATGCCGGGATGCGAGCCGGCGAAGGCCGAGAGCAGCCCCGGCATGAAATGGGTGGCGATGGTCCAGAAGCAGCCGACCGCGATCTCGCCGCGCACCTCGTCCGCCATGGCGCGGGCATTCTGGCCGAAATCGCGGGCATGGTTCAGCAGCAGCCGCGCCTCGTTGATGATGCGGGTGCCGGCAATGGTGGTCGTCACGCCTTTTGCATGGTGGCGCACGAAGACCTGCACGCCGTATTCCGCCTCGAACTGGGCGATCGCCGCCGAGATCGAGGGCTGCGAGACGTTCAGATGCCGCGCCGCTTCGGTCAGATTGCCGAAATCGGCGGTGGCGACGACGTAGCGCAGCGCGCGCAGGGAGATGTTCATCAGCTTTTTCTATGTCGAGCAATCAATCAAAATATTTTACCGATCTATTGGCCCAACGCAATATTTCCTCACAGGAAAAGGATGCTTCTATGATCCGCACAGGGCAGGACTATCGGCAGGGTCTTCAGGACGGCCGCGAAATCTGGATGGACGGCGAGCGGGTGAAGGATGTCACCACTCATCCCGCCTTCAAGCCGATCGTCGATGTGCGCGCCCGCATGTACGACATGGCGCATGAGCCGGCCTATCAGGACCGCCTCACCTATGTCGAGGAGAACAAGCGCAACACCATCTTCTACAAGCCGCCGCGCGAGACCAAGGACTGGACCGACAAGCTCGAAGCCGTCGATCTCGTGATGAAGGACATTGGCGGCGTCGTCACCCGCGTTGGCGACGAAACCATTGGCGAGGTGTGGTCGCTGATCGACGGGCGCGACGTGCTGGCCGAGTTCGACCCGCGCTTCGCCGACAATGTCGACCGGCATGTGCAGAACATCTTCGACAACGACATCTTCCACATCTCCGCCAATACCGACCCCAAGGGCGACCGCTCCCTGCCGCCGCAGGAGCAGGACCCCGACATGATGGTGCATGTGGTCAAGGAGACCGATGCCGGCATCGTCATCCGCGGCGCCAAATACGAGACCGCCGCGGCCTATGCCGACCAGGCCTTTCTCAAGCCGACCGTCGGCGCCTGGACCAATGAGACGCTCTCCGACTATGCGGTCGGCGGCATCATCTCGATGAGCGCGCCCGGCGTGAAGCAGATCTGCCGCTCCTCCTTCGCCGGCCGCACCAACCCGCAGGACTACCCGCTGGCCAACAAGTTCGACGAGGTCGAATCCCTCGTCATCTTCGATAATGTGCTGATCCCGTGGGAGAACGTGTTCTTCTACCGTCACACCAAGGCGGCGCAGTACATCCGCGCCACGCTGCACCGCTACTCGGCGTTTCCTTATGTCCACCGCCTGCTCTATGTCGCCGACATGATGATCGGCGCGGCGATGTGGAACGCCAAGCAGACCGGCCTCGACAAGCTGCAATCGGTGCGGGAGAAACTGGCCGATCTCGTCTGCTACCGCGAGGGCATCAACGCCCATCTCACCGCCTCGATCGCTTTGGCCGAAAAGAGCCCCGGCGGGCTGCTGATGCCCAACCAGTCGCTGCTCTATGCCGGGCGCGTGCATGGCTGTTCCAACCTGCCGGCGATGATGCACATCGCCCGCGAGCTGTGCGGCGGGCAGATCTGCGTCACCCCCAACGCCGCCGCCTTCCACAATGCCGGCTCCGGCGACTGGCTGAAGAAGTTCTACACGCTGAACAAGCAGTGGGAGGCGGAGGACCGCCGCAAGCTGCTGGCCTTCGCCCGCGACCTGCTCAATTCCGACTATGCCGGCCATCGGCTGACCTTCGTGCAGTTCGCGCAGGCCCCGCACTTCAACCACCTCAACGCCGTCTACAACGCCTTCGACTTCTCCGGCCCGCTGGATTTCGTCCGCAAGGCGGCCGGGCTGTCGGACAAGGTGACCGGCAAGGTCGCCAGCGCCAACTGAGGAGAGACGCCGATGCACGCCATCGACCCCGCCGCCTTCCGCCACGCCATGGGCCGCACCGCCGCCGGCGTGACCGTGGTGACGAGCGACGGGGCGCATGGCCGTGTCGGCGTCACCGTCTCCAGCCTGTCCTCGCTGTCGCTGGAACCGCCCTCGGTGCTGTTCTGCCTGCACCGGGACAGCCGCTGCCTGCCGGTGCTGCTCGCCAATGGCGTGTTCGCCGCCAACATCCTCGCCCAGGGCCAGCAGCGCGTGGCGGACTCCTTCGCCGGGCTGGTGCCGGAACTGCGCGAGGACCGGTTCGGGGCCGGCGACTGGGACGGCCTCGCCACCGGCGCGCCGCTGCTGCGCGGGGCGCTGTGCCGCTTCGACTGCCGGCTGGCGCATGTGTTCGACTATGGCACCCACCGCATCGTCACCGGCGATGTGGTGGCGCTGGAAACCCATGCCGAGCATCCGCTCGTCTATTCCAACCGAAGCTACCGCCGGCTTGAAGTGGCGTGAGCGCCGTCCCCCTGTCTCTCCCTCTCCAGCAAAGAGCCCCTTCATGCCGACGCACACGCGCATCCGCCCCTTCAACACCAAGCAGACCTATCCCGAGCAGAAGCTGAACAACGACCTCTCGCAGGGGGTGGTGGCGCGGGGAACCATGGTGTTCCTGCGCGGACAGGTGGCGCAGGATCTCGACACGCGCGAGAGCCTGCACATCGGCGATGCCGGCGCGCAGGCCGCCAAGGCGATGGCCAATATCAAGATGCTGCTGGAAGAGGCGGGCAGCGAGATGAGCCATATCTGCCGCATCGTCGTCTACCTCACCGACATCCGCTACCGCGAGGCGGTGTATCAGGAGATGGGCAAGTGGATGGGCGGCGTGTTCCCCTGTTCCACCGGCCTCGTCGTGCCGGCGCTGGCGCGGCCGGAATGGCTGGTCGAAATCGAGGTCACCGCCGTCATCCCCGATCCCGCGTGAGGCGCGCATGACCTTCTCCATCTCCGCCCGCTGCCCGCGCACCGGGCAGTTTGGCATCGCGGTGTCCTCCTCCTCCCCGGCGGTGGCGGCGCGCTGCGCCCATGCCCGCGCCGGCGTCGGCGCGGTGGCGACACAGAACATCACCGATCCGACGCTGGGGCCGAAGGGGCTGGAGCTGATGGCCGCCGGCCTCTCGGCGCCGCAGGCGCTGGCCAGGCTGGCGGCGGAGGGGGCGCATATCGACTATCGCCAGATCGCGCTGGTGGACACTGAGGGCCGCACCGCCGGCTTTTCCGGCGGCAAGACACTCGGCACCCATCACATCGCTGAGGGCGAGGGCGTGGTGGCGGCCGGCAATCTTCTCGCCTCAAAGCATGTGCCGCAGGCGATGATCGAGGCCTTCGCCGCCGCTCCCGGCCCCCTCGGCGACCGGCTGGTCGCCGCCATGCAAGCGGCGCTCATCGCCGGCGGCGAGGAGGGGCCGGTGCATTCGGTCGGCATGCTGATCGTCGACAAGGTTGCGTGGCCGGTGGCGGACCTGCGGGTGGACTGGCACGACAGCGACCCGATCGGCGCGCTGGCCGCGCTGTGGGAATTGTGGAAGCCGCAGATGGACGCCTATGTCACCCGCGCGCTCGATCCCTCCACCGCGCCCTCCTACGGCGTGCCGGGGGATGAGTGAGGGGCGGCGCTGATCGTCATCCCGGCCGACGCGCAGCGGAGAGCCGGGATCGCTCGCCCATTCTCCCATGATCCCGGATCGGGCCCTTCGGCCCGTCCGGGATGACGCCGTTTCAAGAAGCACCTCCCGCCACCCAAGCGAGGCCCCATGTCCGTCACCCGTCCGGCGCTGAAGCTCACCCATGAGGGCGCGCTGAAAATGCTCGCCGCCGCCGTCGCCAGAGCGAGCGATATGGGCGTGCCGCAGAATATCAACATCGTCGACGAAGGCGGCAACCTCCTCGCCTTCGTGCGGATGGACGGCGCCAAGCTGCTCTCGCGCGAGACCTCGCTGTCCAAGGCGATCACCGCCGCCTCGCACCGCCAGCCTTCCTCCCGGCTGAACCCGGCCGACGAGATCAAGCTCTCCCTCGCCGCCGGCCAGCGGCTGACCAATCTGGAAGGCGGGCTTCCCATCATCATTGACGGCGTCTGCGTCGGCGGCATCGGCGTCGGTTCGGGCAAGGGGGCGGAGGATGTCGAGGTGGCGCGCGCCGCGCTTGCCGCCATCGGCGCGGAGGACCAGATCCCGTGAAACTGCTCCACGCCCCCACATCGCCTTTCGTGCGCAAGGTCATGGTCGTCGCGCTGGAGACCGGGCTGGCGGACCGCATCGAGATTGTATTCAACGCCGCCAGCCCGCTGCAGCGCGACCCGGCGCTGACCGCGCTCAATCCGCTTGGCAAGATCCCGGCGCTGGTGCTGGACGACGGCGCGGTGCTCTATGACAGCGCCGTCATCTGCGAATATCTCGCCGGCCTCGCCGGCGACCGCGACCTCTTCCCCACCGGCCCGGCGCGGTGGCCGGCGCTGACAATGCAGGCGCTCGGCGACGGGCTGCTCGATGCCGCCGTCGGCACACGCTACGAGACGGTGATGCGGCCGGAGGCGCTGCGCTGGCCGGAGTGGCGGGAGGCGCAGATGGCGAAGATATCGGGCGCGCTCGATGTCATCGAGCAGTCTGTCCGCACCGGCCTCATCGGTCTCACTGTCCACCACATCGGCCTCATCACCCTCGGCTGCGCGCTCGGCTATCTCGACTTCCGCTATGCAGATTTGCAATGGCGCGAGGGCCGTCCGGCGGCGGCGGAATGGTTCGCCGGCTTCGACGCCCGCCCTGCCATGGCCGCCACCCGCCCGCGCGAGCGCGTCGCCTGATCTTCTCCGAAAAAGCGTTGGATATCATGAGCTTGCCGTCGCTGCGCCTGTTCGTTCTCAACGGCGCCAACACCAATCTCTATGGCCTCGACCCCACCGGCCCCTATGGCGCGCTGACGCTTGAGGACATCGCGGAGGATTGCCGCGCGCGGGCGCAAGCCCTTGGCGCGTCGGTCGATTTCCGGCAAACCAACCATGAGGGCCTGCTGGTCGACTGGATTCAGGAGGCGCGCAACGGAGCGGACGGCATCGTCATCAACGCCGGCAGCCTCTCCTACACCTCCATCGCCGTGCTCGACGCCCTTTCCGCCGTCGCCAAGCCGGCATTCCAGGTGCATGTGAGCAACGTGTTCACGCGCGAACCCTTCCGCCACCACGCCCCGCTGGCGGCGGCAGTGACCGGCTGCATCATCGGTCTGGGCCCCTCAGGCTATGGCGCGGCGGTGGAAGCGCTGATCGCCCACATCCGGCGGGGAGGGGCATAAGTAACTCTATTATTTTGATAAATAGCTTCACACGCCGCTGGTCACGCCCGAGATCAGATTGGCGTCGTACAGCGCTGCGATGTCGATGCGCCCGCTCTCGCGCACCGGCGCCAGCGTCGCGAGCAGCCGCTGCAGCTCCGCCTCTGCCGCTCGGCGTGCCTCCTCGGCCTGCACCACATTCACCGCCTGGAAGCGGAGCGTCGAGCCCGGCACCAGCCGGCCGGCCAGCGGCAGGTCGGCGGAGATGACGGTGGCGATTTTCGCATAACCGCCAATGGTTTGATGGTCGGCGAGCAGGAGGATGGGAAGCCCCGATCCCGGCACCTGCACCGCGCCGGTGACGATGCCGTCCGAGACGATGTCGGCGCCGCCGCGAAAGCCCAGCGCCGGCCCTTCGAGCCGCAGCCCCATGCGGTCGGCCTCGCGCGAGACGCGGTAGGGCGCGCTGAAGAAGGTCGCCAGCGCCGCCTCGGTGAAGGCGTCGGCCTGCGGTCCCGGCACCGCCCGCAGCGTCACCTCGCCGGCGGCGCCGGCTAGGGAGGGCAGGGCGAGGCAGGGGCCTAAGGCGTTGGGAATGTTAACATTCAGCCGGTCGCCCGCCATCAGCGCCCGTCCCTCATGGCCGCCAAAGCCGCCCTTGAGATCGGTTGATCGCGAGCCAAGGACGGGCGGAACGTCGATCCCGCCGGCGACAGCCAGCACCGCGCAGCCCGAGCCGGTCAGAGCGCCGATGCGCACCCGCGCGCCGTCCGGCACGTCAATGGCCCGCCACGCGCCATAGCGCTGCGTTTCGCCGCCAATTGTCACCTCGATATCCGCCTGCGCGCCCGTCAGCGCCATCCGCAGCGGCCCGCCGGCGACCTCAAATACCGGGCCGAGCAGGCGAATTTCCAGCGCTGCCGCTCCGGTCGCGTTGCCCACCAGCGCATTGGCGAGCCGCAGCGCCATGCTGTCCAGCGCCCCGCACACCGGCACGCCATAGGCCTGAAAGCCCGTGCGTCCAAGATCCTGCACCGTCGTCTGCAGGCCGGGCTGGAGGATGGCGAGCTGGGCGCTCACGCCGATATCCCTTCCGCTTCAGGCAGATAGAGCCCCTGTGCGACCGCCTTGGCAATGGCGGCATGGGCGTCGGCGTTCACCGGCACGAACCGCACCCCGTCGCCCGGCGCGAACAGGGTCGGCGGCATTCGGGCGGGATCGAAGAAGCGCAGCGGCGTATGGCCGATGAGGTGCCAGCCGCCCGGCGACGCGACGGGGTAGATGCCGGTCATGCGTTGGGCGATGGCGACCGAGCCCGGCGGCACCCGGACCCGCGGGCTCGCCCGGCGCGGCAGGTCGAGCGCGGCCGGCAGGTCGCCGAGATAGGCGAAACCCGGCAAGAACCCTTGCGCGTAAACGCGGTAGAGCGTGCCGGCATGCAGCGCGGCCACCTCCGCCTCGCTCAGTCCGGTCGCCGCCGCGACCTCGGCGAGGTCCGCCCCCCCCGCGCCGCCATACAGCACCGGGATCCGCCAGATGCGGGCGGGGTTGGTGCTGGCCGCATCGTCCAGTTCCAGCGCGCCGATAAGCCCTTTCAATACCTCCGCATTCGTGATCAGCGGATCGTAATGCACCAGCAGCGAGCGGAAGCTGGGCACGGTCTCCACCAGCCCCGCCGGCGGCGCGGCGGCCAAAAGCGCGGCGGTGCGGTGGACGAGGGCGTTGATCGCCGGGTCGATGCGCTCCCCGAACTCGACCGCGAAGGCGGTGTCGCCGACGGGAAGAAAACGCGCCGTTTCGCGGATGCGTGTCGCCGTCATCGCTCCCCCTGCGCGCCGTCCCGCTGCGTGGTTCCGCCGTGAAATCTGTTACCGTATAAAGGCTTGAACGTGCGGATGTCAGGCGGTGGGAGAAGTTTGTTGGCGAAACGCATCAACATCAATGCCGATCTCGGCGAGGGCTTCGGGCATTACGCCATCGGCAATGACGACGCGATGCTGAAAATCGTCAACAGCGTCAATGTCGCCTGTGGCTTTCACGCCGGCGACGCTACCATCATGCGCGAGGTATGCCTCAAGGCGAAGGAGAACGGCGTCTCGGTGGGCGCCCATCCCGGCTTCAACGATCTCTGGGGCTTCGGCCGCCGGCAGATCCGCATGAACGCGGACGATCTCGAATATCTCGTCGCCTACCAGCTTGGCGCCCTCGCCGGAATGGCGGCCTATGCCGGGGTGAAGGTCACCCATGTGAAGCCGCATGGCGCGCTCAACAATATGTGCGCGGTGGAGCGGGACTATGCCCGCGCCGTCGCCCGCGCCATCAAGGTGGTCGACCCGGCGCTCTATTATCTCGCCTTGTCGGGCACCGAGATGGAGAAGGCGGCGGTCGATCTCGGCGTGCCGCTGGCGCGGGAGGCCTTCATCGACCGCCTTTATGAGGATGACGGCAATCTGCGCGCGCGGAGCTATGCCGACGCGATGATCCGCGATCCCGCCGTGGCGGCGGAACGCGCCGTACGCATGGTGCTGGAGGGCGAGATTGTATCAGTGCAAGGCAGGCGCATGCCGACAAGGTTCGACTCGCTCTGTTTGCACGGCGACGAGCCCACCGCCCTCGCCGTCGCCACCGCCTGCTGCGCGGCGCTGCGCGCAGCCGGCATCGAACTCGTCACCCTGCCGGAGATGATGGCCGGCTGAAATTGTCCGGGCTTAGCCGTAAAGCAAGCCCGCAAGCGCGGCATAGAGCGGTATGCCAAGCACCACATTGAAGGGGAAGGTGATGGCCAGCGAGGCAGCCAGCGAATAGGCCGCGTTCGCTTCCGGCAGGGCGAGCCGGACCGCGGCCGGGGCGGCGATGTAGGAGGCGCTCGCCGCCAGCGTCGCCAGCACCACCGCGCCGCCTTGCGAGAGCCCGGCCGCATGGCCGGCGAGCAGGCCGAGCCCGCCATTGATTAGCGGCGCGAGCAGGGCGAAGGCGAAGAGGCGTCCGCCCGCCTTCCACGCCGCGTCGGCCTTTTCCGCCGCAACGATGCCGAGTTCCAGCAGGAACAGGCACAGGAAGCCGAGGAACAGATCGCCGAAAAACGGCCGCACCGGCGCCAGTCCGGCCTTGCCGATGATCCCGCCGATCACCAGCCCGCCGACCAGAAGCAGAAAACTCTTGGCTGAGACGACCTCGTGCAGCGCCGGCCCGAGCGAGGGTGGCCCCTGCACCGTGCCGTCGCCTCCCGCCCCCGCGAGCCGGGCGATGACGAGGGCGACGACGATGGCGGGCGCCTCCATCAGCGCCAGTAGGGCGGTCATGAAGCCTTCATGAGGGAGGCCGGCCCGTTCGAGATAACTGACCACGGCGATGAAGGTGACGGCGGAGACCGAGCCGTAATGCGCGGCGAGCGAGGCGGCATCGGCGACGCTGAAGCCGGCGATCCGGCGCAGGGCGCCATAGCACCACAGCGGAATGAGCAGCCCGAGCGCGAGGGCCGCAGCCGCGGGCCCGGCGAAATCGGCCCAGCGTGTTTCCGCCAGTTCCGCACCGCCTTTCAGGCCGATCGCCAGCAGGAGATAGATCGACACGGCCTCGAACACCGGCGCCGGCACACGCAGATTGCTGCGCAAGGCGCAGGCAAGCGCTCCCAGCCCGAAACACAGGACAGGTGGCGAGAGCAGGGCGGCGCTGGCGAGCGACATGGAGGAGCTTCCTTGGCGAGGGCGAGTGGGCTGTCAGGCAAGGGCCGGACGCGGCACCGCTCTGCGGTTGCCGGCCCGGCCCGGAAGGAGGTGATGGGAGGGCCGGCGCCGTGGCGCCGGCCCTTGTGTGGTCAGTGCGCGCCAAGCTCGTTCTTGCGGGTCTTCCACAGCGAGAAGAAAATGCCGCCGGCGATCATCGCCACCGTCACGCCCAGCGAAATCGCCGGGTCGAGCTTGCCGTAGTAGTAGTTCCAGAAGATCTTGCCGCCGATGAACACCAGCACGAGCGCCAGGGCGTATTTCAGGTATTCGAAGCGGTGCACCATGGCGGCCAGGGCAAAGTAGAGGGCGCGCAGGCCGAGGATCGCCATGATGTTGGCGGTGAAGACGATGTAGGTGTCGGTGGTGATGGCGAAGATCGCCGGCACCGAGTCGACCGCGAAGATCAGGTCGGCGATGTTGATGACCACCAGCGCCAGGAACAGCGGCGTTACCCACAGCACCATCTTGCCCGTCACCGGGTGCGGCTGGCGCACGATGAAGCGCTGGCCGTGCAACTGAGGCGTCACGCGCAGGATGCGCGAGAGCAGGCGCACCACCGGGTTCTTCGAGATGTCCTGCTCGCCTTCCTTGACGATCAGCATCTTGATGCCGGTGGCGACGAGGAACGCGCCGAACAGCAGCAGCACCCAGTCATATTCCTGCACCAGCGCGGCGCCGACGCCGATCATGATGCCGCGTAGCACCAGCACGGCGATGATGCCCCAGACAAGGGCGCGGTATTGGTAGATGCGAGGAATGGCGAAGTAGCTGAAGATCAAGGAGATGACGAAGACATTGTCGATCGACAGCGCTTTCTCGATGGCATAGCCGGTGAAGTACTGCATGCTGGCGTCGGCGCCGCGCGAGTACCATACCCAGCCGCCGAACAGCACGGCCACAGCGATGTAGAACAGCGAGAGACGCAGGCTTTCGCCGATGCCGAGTTCCTTGTCGCCCTTGTTCAGCACGCCGAGGTCGAAGGCGAGCAACACGAAGACGATGGCGAGGAAGCTCAGCCAGAGCCAGGCGGGCGTGCCGACAATGTCGGCGGTGATCAGCGATATCAGTGTGTCCATGGGGTCCTCGGTTCAGGCTCCACGACGCGCGCCGGCATGCCGACCTGCGGCGCCGGAGTGGCGGCACAGGTCGTTCATGCAGGCGGATGCTGGGAGCGGGTTAGCGTGAGGACCGACATGGCGGCGGGGGCCGTCAGAGGGACCCGGACCTCGGCGTGACGCGAAAGGGGGCGTTTAGCGCAGGCGCGGAAGCGCCAGATCGGTAAAGCGTCCGGGCCGGCGTGTGGCACGCATCTCGGTCCGCTCACGCCCCTCGCGGCGCAGATAGTCGATCTGGGCGATGAGCTGGCGCTTGATGCGCTTGAGTGCCATCAGGCGCTCGCCATCCGGTTTCTCACGGCGGCGCTCGGCCGCGAGTTCGACATCGAGCAACTGGCTCCGGGTCGTCAGTGACTTGAGGAACTGGTCCACGTCAACCTCCTTTCGCTGCGGGGAAGATGGCGTAGACGGGTTCATAGTTCCAATGCATAGTCTCAATATCATTGATAGCCTGGAGCTATTAGAAGTGGCCTTTCGCCCCACGCATCGTCAGTTGGAATATGCCGTTGCGCTTGCCGAAACCGGCCATTTCGGCGCGGCGGCGCGCCGCTGCCATGTCTCGCAACCCACGCTGTCGGTGCAGATCGGCCAATTGGAGGCGCAACTCGGCGCCATCTTGTTCGACCGGACCCCAGGCCGTGTTCAGCCGACCGCCATTGGTCTTCGGGTCATCGAGGCGGCGCGTTCGGTACTGCTGACGCTGGACGACATCGTCGCGGTGGCGGCGAGCGGGGCGCGCAATCTCGGTGGGCTGATCCGGTTGGGTGTGGCGCCGACCTTCGGCCCCTATTTCCTGCCGCACCTGCTCTCGCCGCTGCATGCCCGTTTTCCCGCGCTGCAGATCTACATCAAGGAGGAGCGCCCAGCGACGATCCTGCGCGAAGTGGTGTCTGGCGCGATCGACTGCGGGCTAGGGCCGGCGCCTGATTCCGGCCATGCCGTCACTTTCCGCCGACTGTGCCGCGAGACGATCTTTCTCGGCGTGCCCAAGGACCATCCGCTTGCCGCCATCGGCCATGTCGAGCCGCAGGCGCTGCGCGGCGAGCGTCTGCTCACCCTCGGGCGGGGGCATCATCTGTTCGAGCGCACGCGCGAACTCGCCGCCGCCTGCGGAGCCGAGATGCGGGAGGACTATGAGGGCACCAGCCTCGACGCGCTAAGGCAGATGGTTGTCATGGGCATGGGCATGTCGCTGTTTCCCGAGCTTTATGCGCGCTCGGAATTCCGCATGGAGGACGACATCGCCCTGCTCACCCTCGACGGCTGGCCGGCCAGCCGCGAGATGGGCTATTTCTGGCGTGCCGGCAACGGGCGGGCGGCTCAGTTCGAGGAACTCGCGCGCGAAAGCGAAGTCACCTGCGCTGCGCTGGGATTGTCCTCGCGCTGAAGCGCGCGCGTTCGGCTCGGTTCCCTTGCGCTCCCCGGCACATCGCGCCGTGCCACTCCGCCGATGAATACGCGGATGCACTCGCTCACATAAGCTCGCCGACGTGCGCTGCCGGGCCATTGCATCTGGCCGTCGCGGGTCAGCGCGATGGAGCCGCCCACCATGTCGATGAGCATGGTGGCGGCGTCGAGCGCGTCCGGCACGTCGAGGCGCCCCAGCGCGCACTGGCTGTCGATCCAGTCCGCCAGGAGCCTCAGCACGGCGCGCCGTCCGAATTTCTCGGAGATCGCCTTGAGTTCCGGATTTACCGCCGCTTCGAGGATGAGGAACTGCAGGAACGCGAAACGCTGGCGGTCGGCTTCGTCGTCGAGATCGTTGAAGAAGATGCGCTCCAGCGCCTCCGACAGCGGCAGGTGGTCGTAATCGCCGGGCAGGGCGATCATGCTCTCATTATGCGTTTCGATGATCGCCGCCATGAGCTCCGACTTGCTGGGGAACAGCCGGTAAAGCGTGGTCTTGGAAATGCGGCAGCGGGACGCGACGATGTCAGTGGTCATGCGCGCATAGCCCAGCTCCTGGAAGATGAGCAGCGCCTGATTCACGATCGACCGGCGCTTTGCGGCGTCCGGCACGGCCTTCGGGCGGCCGCGCGGACGGGGCCGCGTCGCCCTCATCTGCATCTTGCTCTCTGACACGTGACTGGCACCCCCCTCACCGTGACCCTCCACCGGTCAATTGACAGACAGACAATGCGGATAATATAGATACGGAACGGTACTATAAATAGGAATTTCACGGTGTCGTCATTCTACGCCGCACGTTCGATGCGCATTCCCGCGGCTTTCGCCCTGATCCTCGCGCTTTCCGGGTGCGATGGTCGCGACGGCGGTCCGCCGCAGGGGCCGGGGCCGCAGGGACGGCCGCAGGTCGGCGTCGTGACGGTCAGCCCGCAATCCGTCGCCATCACCGCCGAGATGCCGGGCCGCACCACGGCCTCGCTCGTCGCCGAAGTGCGTCCGCAGGTCGGCGGCATCATCAAGTCGCGGCTCTTCGAGGAAGGTTCCGAGGTCAAGGCGGGCGACGCCCTCTACCAGATCGACCCGGCGAGCTATCAGGCCTCCTATGACAGCGCGCAGGCGAGCCTGCAGAAGGCCGAGGCGGCGGTGCCCAGCGCCCAGTCCAAGGTCGATCGCTACGAAGGGCTGATCAAGCAGAACGCTGTCAGCAAGCAGGATTACGATGACGCGGTTGCGTCGCTGGCGCAGGCCAAGGCCGACGTTGCCGCTGCCAAGGCGGATGTCGACACCGCCCGCATCAATCTCGATTACACCCGCATCACCGCCCCGATCGGCGGGCGGATTGACAAGTCGACACTGACCCCCGGCGCACTGGTGACGGCGAGCCAGGACACCGCGCTCACCACGATACGTACGCTCGATCCGATCAATGTCGATGTCACACAGTCCAGCACCAATCTGCTGAACCTGCGACAGGCGATCCGCGACGGACGGATCAAGATTTCCGGCGACAATGTCCAGGTGCGGCTGGAACTCGACAATGGCGAGACCTACGCCCATCCCGGCACGCTCGAATTCACCTCGGCCTATGTGGATACGACCACCGGCACCTATGGCGTGCGCGCGCAGTTTCCCAATCCCGAGCGGCTGCTGCTGCCGGGCATGTATGTGCGCGCCATCATCGAGGAGGGCGTGGCGCCGGACAGTTTCCTCGTTCCCCAGCGCGGCGTGACGCGCAACACCAAGGGTGAACCTGTCGCGCTTGTCGTCAATGGCGATAACAAGGTCGAGCAGCGCGTGCTCACCGTCTCGCGCAGCGTCGGCAATAGCTGGCTGGTGGACAGCGGTATCCGTGACGGCGACCGGGTCATTGTCGAGGGTAGCCAGTTCGCGCGCCCCGGACAGGATGTCACCCCCGTCGATGTGGTGGTGGACGACACCACCGGCGAGGTGCTGGAGCGCGGGCAGCAGAGCGCGGCGCCCGGCAAAGACCAGGCCTCGCCGCCAACCGCTGCCTCACCCAATCCGTCGAAGTGAGGGCGCGACCATGTCCCGCTTTTTCATTGACCGCCCCGTTTTCGCCTGGGTTCTGGCGCTGCTGGTCATGCTCGGCGGCGTGCTGGCGCTGAACACCCTGCCAATCGCGCAATATCCGCAGATCGCCCCGCCGACGGTCAGCGTCACCGCCTCCTATCCCGGGGCCGACGCCCAGACCGTGGAGAACTCGGTCACCAAGGTGATCGAGCAGGGCCTGACCGGCATAGACAATCTCGACTACATGTCGGCGACCTCGACCTCGACGGGGCAAGCGACGATCACGCTCACCTTCACCAATGCGGCGGATCCCGACATCGCGCAGATGCAGGTGCAGAACAAGCTGCAACTGGTGACGCCGCAACTTCCGAGCGTGGTGCAGACCAATGGCATCTCGGTCGACAAGGCGTCCGACGGCTTCCTGATGGTGATCGGCTTCGTCTCGACCGATGGTCGCATGTCGTCCACCGACGTGTCGGACTATGTCGATTCAACCCTCAACGACACGCTGCGGCGTATCGAGGGCGTGGGCTCGACCACGCTGTTCGGCTCCTCCTATGCCATGCGCATCTGGCTCGACCCGGAAAAGCTCGCCAAGTACCAGTTGATGCCGAGCGATGTGGCCAGCGCCATACAGGCGCAGAACACACAGGTGTCGGCCGGGCAGGTCGGCGGGCTGCCGGCACGCCCCGGCCAGCAGCTCAACGCCACCGTCACGTCCCGTTCGCGGCTGCAGACACCCGAGCAGTTCCGCAACATCATCGTCAAGAGCACGTCCGACGGCTCGCTGGTGCGCATCAATGATGTCGCCACAGTCGAACTGGCGGCAGAGAGCTACACCACTGCCTCGCGCTATAACGGCATGCCGGCCGGTGGCCTCGCCATCAATCTCGCGACGGGAGCCAATGCCGTCGCCACGGCGGAGCGGGTGAAGTCCGCCATCGAGCGGATGAAGCCGACCTTCCCGGAGAATGTCGACGTCGTCTATCCCTACGACACAACCCCCTTCGTCCTGCTGTCGATCGAGGAGGTGGTGCGCACGCTGGTCGAGGCCATCGGTCTTGTCTTCGTGGTCATGTTCATCTTCCTGCAGAACGTCCGCGCGACGCTCATCCCCTCTCTGGCGGTGCCGGTGGTGCTGCTCGGCACCTTCGGCGTGCTGGCGCTGTTCGGCTACTCCATCAACACGCTCACCATGTTCGCCATGGTGCTGGCCATTGGCCTGCTCGTCGACGACGCGATCGTCGTGGTGGAGAATGTCGAGCGGGTGATGGAGGAGGAGGGCCTGTCGCCCAAGGAGGCGACCCGCAAATCCATGGGCGAGATCACCGGCGCGCTGGTCGGCATCGCCACCGTGCTGTCGGCCGTGTTCATTCCCATGGCGTTTTTCGGTGGCTCGGTCGGCGTCATCTACCGGCAGTTCTCCGTCACCATCGTCTCGGCGATGATCCTCTCGGTTCTGGTGGCGCTGATACTGACGCCGGCGCTGTGCGCCACCATCCTCAAGCCGCCGCGCGAGCATGCGAAGAGCCGTGGCTTCTTCGGCTGGTTCAACCGCAATTTCGACCGCACCACCACGGCCTATCGCAGCGGGGCCGCCGGGGTGCTGGCGCGTGCGGGGCGCTTCCTCGCAATCTTCCTCGTGCTCGCCATCGGCATGGGCTGGATGTTCGTGCGGCTGCCATCCTCCTTCCTGCCGGAGGAGGACCAGGGCATCCTCATCACTATGGTGCAGCTCCCGGCCGGCGCGACCGCGGACCGCACCGAGAAGGTGCTGGACACCGTCCGCCAGCATTTCCTCGAAGGGGAAAAAGAGGCGGTCGAGGGCATTTTCACCGTCAACGGCTTCGGTTTCAGCGGCGAGGGCCAGAATCTCGGCATCGCCTTCATCCGCCTGAAGCCTTTTGATGAGCGAAAGTCGCCCGCCGTCTCCGCCGCCGCCGTCGCCGGCCGCGCCATGGCGCAGCTTCATGTGCGCGACGCGATGGTCTTCACGCTCAATCCGCCGGCGATCCAGGGCATGGGCAATTCCGGCGGCTTCAGCTTCTATCTTCAGGACATGACCGGCGTCGGGCACGAAAAGCTGATGGCGGCGCGCAACCAGCTTCTCGGCATGGCCGCCCAGGATCATCGCCTGGTGGCGACGCGGCCGAACGGGCTGGAGGACCAGCCCCAGCTTGTGGTCGATATCGACCAGGAGAAGGCGAGCGCGCTCGGCGTGTCGCTCGCAGACATCAATGACACGCTCTCCACCGCCTGGGGCAGCGATTATGTGAACGACTTCCTCGACCGCGGCCGGGTGAAGAAGGTCTATCTCCAGTCGGCCGCCGATTTCCGCATGCAGCCGGAGGATCTCGCCAAATGGGAGGTCCGCAACTCCAGCGGCACGATGGTGCCCTTTTCCTCCTTCGCCTCGACGCGCTGGACCTATGGCTCGCCTCGGCTGGAGCGCTTCAACGGCGCCTCGGCGGTGGAGATACAGGGGCAGGCGGCGCCGGGCGTCTCTTCGGGCGTGGCGATGGACGCCATCGACACGCTAGTCGGCCAGCTTCCGCCGGGCTTCACCCATGAATGGACCGGCCTGTCGCATCAGGAACGTCTCTCCGCCAATCAGGCGACGGCGCTCTACGCCATTTCCGTGCTGGTCATCTTCCTCTGCCTCGCCGCGCTTTATGAAAGCTGGTCGATCCCTTTCGCCGTGCTGATGTCGGTGCCGATCGGCATATTCGGCGCGCTGCTGGCGGCCACCTTGTTCGACCAGAGCAACGACGTCTATTTCAAGGTCGGCCTGCTCACTACCATCGGCCTCGCGGCGAAGAACGCGATCCTGATCGTCGAATTCGCCATTGAGCGGCAAGCGCATGGGGTGAGCCTCGTCGAGGCGACCCTGGACGCGGCCCGCCAGCGGCTGCGTCCGATCCTGATGACCTCCTTCGCCTTCATCCTCGGCGTGACGCCGCTCGCCATCGCCAGCGGACCGGGCTCCGGCGCCCAGAACGCCATCGGCATTGGCGTGATGGGCGGCATGATCGCGGCCACGGTGCTCGGCCTGTTCTTCGTGCCGCTGCTGTTCGTGGTCGTCCGCCGGTTCTTCCCCGGCAAGCTGCCCAGCGCGGCCGCCGCCCCGAACGCCGATTCCGGGGAGGCACCCCATGCCCCGCAGGCCTGACCCGCGCCGCTCCGCCGCCTCTTGTCTTCGCCTCTCAGGTGAACCGATGTCCCTGCCGCCCGCGACCTGCTTCTCCTTCCGCGCCGTGCTGCCTCGCCTCGCCGGCACGGCTTTCGTTGCCGCCCTGCTCGGCGGATGCGCGGTGGGGCCGGATTACCGTGCGCCCGACCTCACCCTGCCGGCAAAATGGGGGACGGCCTCGCCAACGGTGACCGTCACCGGCGAGGAAGGGGACAATCATCCGCCGGAACTGGCGCAATGGTGGAAACGGCTCGGCGACCCGACGCTGAACCGCCTGATCGACGAGGCGGTGGCGGGCAATCTTGATGTCGCCACGGCCAAAGCCCGGGTGCGGCAGGCCCGCGCCACCCGCCGGGAGGCGATGGCCGCGCTTGCTCCCACACTGACGGGTTCGGGCAGCTATACGCGCGCCGCCAATGGCAGCAACGTCTCCGATACCGGCACGGTTACCGTGGCGCGACCGTTCGATTCGTTCGACCTTGGCGCCAATGCCGGCTGGGAACTCGACCTGTTCGGCGAAAATCGCCGTGCGGCCGAGGCGGCCACCTATGGGCTCGATGCCGCGCAGGAGACGTTGCGCAATACGTTGCTTACCCTCATCGGCGACGTGGCGACCTACTATGCCGAAGCGCGCGGCTATCAGGCGCGGGCGGCGCTGGCGCGCCGTACCGCCGCCTCGCAGCGAGAAACCGCCGCTCTCACTCGCACCAAGCTGCAGGTCGGCTCGGCCTCGGCCGCGGATGTCGCCAATGCGGAGGGGCAGGCTGCGAGCACCGAGGCCAATATTCCCGAACTTGAGTCGAACTACCAGCAGAGCGTGCATCAGCTCGCCATCCTGCTCGGCCAGCCGCCAAGCGCGCTGAACGGGTTGATGAAGAAGCCGGCGGCGATTCCCACCCCGGTGAAGCCGATCCCGCGCGGCGTGCCGGCCAATGTACTGCTCTCGCGGCCTGATGTGCGCCTCGCCGAGCGCCAATATGCCCAGTACACGGCCCAGATCGGTCAGGCGGAAGCGGCGCTCTATCCCGATGTGAGCCTGACCGGTTCCATCTCCACCTCGGGGGCGACGTTGGGCGACCTCGCCAAGAGCTCGAGCGTGAGCTGGAGCTTCGGCCCGAGCGTGAGCATCCCCATCTTCAATGGCGGCCAGCTCAAGGCGGCCGTGGAATTTGCTCAGGCTCAGCGCGACGAGTACTTCCTCAATTACCGCGCCGCCGTGCTCACGGCGCTGCAGGATGTCGAGAATGCCAGCGTCTCGCTGCAGCAGGAACGGCTCAAATATAAGAGCCTGAGTGCCTCCGCCGCCTCCTATCGGCAGGCGGTCTCGCTGGCGCGCACGCTCTACCAGAGCGGCTCGTCAAGCTTCCTCGACGTGCTCGTGGCCGAGCGCTCGGCCTATTCGGCCGACGATTCCGTGCTCACCAGCCAGGTTGCCATCGCCACCGATTATGTCGCGCTCAACAAGGCGCTCGGCGGCGGTTGGACCGGCACGATCGACGACCGCACGCCGGCGGTGGTCGACACGCAGATGGCCCCGCGTCTGGTCTCCCTCGACCATACCGGTCTCACTCCGCGCGAGCCGGAGGACCAGGGCATCGGGGAAGCCTTCGCGCATTGACGGGGAAGAGGCGGTTAGCCCGCCTCTCCCGCCTGCACCCGGCGCGCCGCCAGTGAAGACCGCAGCAGAGCGGCGATGAAGACGAAGCTCATCAGCAGAACGATGGTCGGGGCCGGGGCACTATCGAGGAAGAAGGAAAGGTAGACGCCCAGCAGCGAGGCGATCACCGCCACGCTGAGCGCCGCCGCCAGCATGGCGCCGAAGGTCCGCGTGAGCAGAAAGGCGATGGCGCCCGGCGCAATCAGCATGGCGATGGCGAGGATCAGCCCCACGGCGGTGAGCGCACCGACAATGGTGAGCGAGATCAGGCACAGCAGGCCGTAATGCAGCCACCCGACCGGCAGGCCGACGGCGCGGGCCTGTATGGGATCGAAGGCATGGAGCAGGAAATCGCGCCATTTCACCGCGATGACCGCCGCCACCACCGCCGCGACCGCCGCGGTCTCGCCAATGTCGCGCCAGGAGACGCCGAGCATGTCGCCGAACAGGATATGGTCGAGATGCACCTCGGACTGGATTTTCACATAGAGCACCAGCCCGACACCGAACATGCCGGAGAACACGATGCCCATCACCGTGTCCTGCTTGATGCGGCTATTGTCCTTGAGATAGCCGGTCGCCACCGCGCAGAACATGCCGGCGGCGAAGGCGCCCAGCGCCAGCGGCAAGCCGAGGATGTAGGCCAGTACCACCCCGGGAAAAACCGCGTGGGAAATGGCGTCGCCCATCAGCGACCATCCCTTCAGCACCAGGAAGCAGGAAAGCAGCGCCATCGGCACCGCCACCAGCCCGGAGATGACGAGGGCATTGACCATGAAGTCGAACTGGAAGGGGGAGAGCAGGGTCTCGATCATGCCGATGCCTCCGCCTTGAGGGCTTCGGCCGCCCGCCGCCGCGCCGCCAGCATGCCGTGCTTCGGGGCGAGGACGAAGGCGGTGAGGAACACCAGGGTCTGCAGCACCACGATGATGCCGCCGGTGGCGCCGTCGAGGAAATAGCTGGCATAGGCGCCGAGAAAGCTGGTGCCGGCGCCTATAGCGACGGCGATCGCCAGCAGGCGGGGAAAACGGTCGGCCAGCAGATAGGCGGTGGCGCCGGGCGTGACGACCAGGCAGATGACGAGAAAGGCGCCCACCGTCTGCAGCGCGGCCACTGTGGAGGCGGCTAGCAGGGTGAAGAACATGATTTTCAGCGCGGTGGGCTTGAGGCCGATGGAGCGGGCATGCGCCTCGTCGAAGAACACCGCCATCAGGTCGCGCCACTTCACCAGAAGGATCGCCAGCGACACGGTGCCGATGATGGCGAGTTGCAGCGTGTCCTCCGGCGTGATGGTGAGGATGTTGCCGAGCACAATGGTCTGGATGTTCACCGAGGTCGGCGAAAGCGAGACCATGAACAGGCCGAGCGCGAAGAAGGAGGAAAAGATCAGCCCGATGATCGCGTCCTCCCGCAGCCTTGTCCGCTGGTTGAGGAACAGCATCGCCGCGGCAGCTAGCCCGCCGGAAAAGAAGGCGCCGATGGCGAAGGGCAGGCCGAGCATGTAGGCACCCGCCACGCCCGGCACGATGGCGTGCGACAGCGCGTCGCCGATCAGCGACCAGCCCTTGAGCATGAGATAGCAGGAGAGGAAGGCGCACACCGCCCCGACGAGAGCCGAGACCCACATGGCATTGCGCATATATTCATAGCCGAAGGGCTCGGCCAGCAGTGTCATCACGGCGCGGTCTCCGTCGCTCGCGGCGGGCGCTCACCCTTCTCGCCATAGAACACCAGCGGGCGCTCGTCGTCGCTCAGCACGGCGAGCTGGCGGCTGTCATCGTCGGCGTGCAAGCCCGCACCGTCGAGCACGAAATGGCGCAGCACGCCGCCGAAAGTCTTTTCCAGATTGGCCTCGGTGAAAATCTCCGATGTTGGGCCGGAAGCGAGCACCGTGCCTTTCACCAGCACGGTACGGTCGCAAAATTCCGGCACGCTGCCGAGATTGTGGGTGGACACCAGCATCACCCGTCCTTCGTCGCGCAGCGCCCGCAACAGGGCGATGATCGCCTCCTCGGTCTTCACGTCGACCCCGGTGAACGGCTCGTCGAGCAGGATCACCTTCGCGTCCTGCGCCAGCGCGCGGGCGAGGAAGACGCGCTTCTTCTGCCCGCCGGAGAGTTCGCCGATCTGCCGCTTGCGGAACTCGCTCATATTGACGCGGGCCAGCGCGTCGGTGACGGCGGCCCGGTCGGCGGCGCGGGGCAGTCGCATCAGCCCCATATGGCCGTAGCGCCCCATCATCACCACGTCTTCCACCAGTACGGGGAAGTTCCAGTCCACTTCCTCGCTCTGCGGCACATAGGCGACGAGGTTGCGCTTCAGCGCTGCCGTGACGCTGTCGCCGAGAATGCGAATGTCGCCGGAGGCGAGCCGCACGAACCCCATGATCGCCTTGAACAGGGTCGACTTGCCCGAGCCATTGACCCCGACCAGCGCCGTGATGGTGCCTGTCGGGATAGCGAAGCTGGCGTCGCGCAGCGCGGTGTGGCCGTTGCGATAGGTCACCGAGACATGGCGGACGGCGAGGCCCTCGGCAGTGGCGACGGGGGTCCGAACATTCATTGCGATAGCCCCTTGGCCAAGCCCTTTTCCAGCGTGCCTGTGGTGACAGTGAGCAGGTCGATATAGGTCGGCACCGGGCCGTCGGCCTCGCTCAGCGAGTCCACATAGAGCACGCCGCCATAGAGCGCCCCGGTCTCGCGCGCTACCTGCCGCGCCGGCTTGTCGGAGACGGTGCTTTCGCTGAACACGGCGGGAATCTTGTTGGCCCGCACCGCGTCGATCACCTTGCGCACCTGCTGCGGCGTGCCCTGCTGGTCGGCATTGATCGGCCAGAGATAAAGCTCCTTCAGCCCGAAATCCCGTGCGAGATAGGAAAAGGCCCCCTCGCTCGACACCAGCCAGCGCTTGTCGGCGGGAATAGCGTCGAGTTCAGCGCGGATCGGCGCCACGGCGGCTTCGATCTTCGCCTTGTAGGCAGCCGCATTCGCCGCATAGGTCGCGGCGTTGGCGGGGTCATATTTCATGAAGGCGTCGCGGATATTGTCGACATAGATCAGCGCGTTGGCGGGCGACATCCAGGCATGCGGGTTGGGCTTGCCGCTATAGGGCCCCTGGGAAATGCTGATCGGTTCGACGCCAGCGGAAACGACGACGCTCGGTACATCCTTGAGATTGCGGAAGAATTTCTCAAACCAGAGTTCGAGGTTCAGCCCGTTCCAGAGGATAAGCTGCGCACCTTGGGCGCGCTGGATGTCGCCGGGTGTGGGGGCGTAATTGTGGATCTCGGCACCGGGCTTGGTGATCGATTCAACCACCGCCGCATCGCCTGCCACATTGCGCGCCATGTCGGCGATGACGGTGAAGGTCGTCACAGCCTTGAACTTTGGTGCGGCGCCCGCGCTCTCCTGCGCCCGCGCGGCGGAGGCACCGGCCAGCCCCGCCATCAGTACTCCGGCCAGAACACCGGCGGCACCGAGGCGGACAAGCACGGCACGTCGCGAGGGTGTCGTCATGCTGGGATGCTCCTTTTGCGAATGAGTTGCAAAAGCATTCTACGTCAACTTCGCTACCTTGCAACTGCAAATGAGTTGCAGAAAGGCGGTCTCCGGGCGTCGGGCGTGGCAATCGGCAAGGGGAGCCTCCCTTCGTGGGGCAGGCTGCCTTGTCAGTCTTCGGAACTGTCAGCCGAACTTACGGGTTAGAAGGCGGGAGGATCACCCATGAGCCATATTCGCTACGAGATCGTCGAACATGATGGCGGCTGGGCCTACAAGCTCGGCGACGTTTTCTCCGAAACTCATCCCACGCACGATTCGGCCCTTGCGGCCGCACGCGAGGCGGCGGCTCGTCAGTCCCTTTCTGGCGAAACCCGCCCGATCGCCTATCAGGACCGCAGCGGGCGCTGGCATGAGGAAGTCGCCCAGGGTGGCGACCGTCCCGAGGTCGAAGTCGAGGACACGACGAAGGGTGCGTGAAGCTCAACGCGCGCCAAGCGCCGCGCGCCAGGCCTGCCATACATAGCCGCCTGTCATTCCGGAGCCGCTTGCGATGGTGCGCGGCTTATGGCTGGTAGCGGGGTCTCCTCGCGCCCCGCGCATTCGAAGCGCCGCAAAACTCCGGGTGAAAAATGGTAGATCCCGCCCTTCCTGCCCGCGACGCGGCGGCTTTCTTCCACCAGCAGGGTTCAACGCCGGCCCTGGCCGCCCTGCGCGCGGCGCGGGGAATATGGCTGGAGGACAGCGAAGGCCGGCGTCTCATCGACCTGCATGGCAACACTGCGCACCATCTCGGCCATGGACATCCGGAGATTGCGGCGGCTGTGGCGGAGCAACTCGACCGGCTCGCCTTTTCGCCGCGCCGTTTCACAAATGAGCCCGCCGTGCTGTTGGCCGAGGCGTTGCAGGGGCATTGGCCGGGGGGGCCGGCGCGGGTGCTGTTCGCCACTGGCGGCTCCGACGCCGTCGAGATCGCGTTGAAGCTGGCGCGGGTCGCCACCGGGCGTTCCGAGACGCTGTCGCTGGAAGGCGCCTATCACGGCCATGGCTTCGGCGCCTTCGGCCTCTCTTCGGCGACGCCGGACCCGCGGCTGGGCGCCTTCCTGCCGGGACGCCATCACGTCACTCCCTATTGGGCGGGCGAGGACGGCGCGGCGCGGATGCTGGAGCAGATCGAGGACCGGCTCGCCACGCGGCGCGTCGCAGCGCTGATTGCCGAACCGCTACGCTCCAACTGTCACGTGCCGCCGCCGGGAGCCTGGCCGGCCGTCCGTGCCCTGTGCGACGCGCACGGGACCAAGCTGATCTTCGACGAAATCCCCTCCGGTCTCGGCAAGACCGGCCGCTTCTTCGCCTTTGAGCATTTCGGCGTGGTGCCGGACCTTGTCGTGCTCGGCAAGGCCTTGGGTGGGGGCATGTTGCCGATCGCGGCCGTCATCGGCGATGCGGGGCTTGATGTCGCCCCCGAACTGGAACTGGGGCACTATACCCATGAGAAGAACCCGCTTACCGCACGCGCAGCGTTGACGACGCTTCAGGTCATTGCCCGCGACGGCCTTGTCGCCCGCGCCGCCGAGGCGGGCCGGCAGCTACACGACGGCGTGGCCGCTATCGCCGCGCGCGTGCCCGTGCTGCGCGGGGTGCGCGGGCTGGGGCTGTTGCTGGCGGTGGAGTTCGACGCCGGCCGTTGCGGGCAGGCGCCGGGGACTCATTTCGCCGATCATCTGGTGGCGAGCGCCTTTGCCCAAGGACTCTCCACCACCGCCAAGGGCGACGACGCCATCGGCCTCTCCCTGCCGCTCACCGTCACCTCGGAGGAGATCGCCGAGGTGTTGGCGCGGATCGAGGCGATGGCGCGCGCATTGTAGCGCGCCGCCTTCAATGCAGGCTGGCGGCGGCCGGCAGTTGCTTGTCGTGGACGGCGAAGCGGTCGACCATGGTGGCGCTCGCCTCGTTGAGACCGATCACTTCCACGCTTGCTCCCGCCTTGCGGAACTTCAGCACCGCCTTGTCGAGCGCGCCGATGGAGGTGATATCCCAGAAATGCGCATGGGTGAGGTCGATCACCACCTCCCGCGCCGGGTTGTCGAAATCAAAGGCGGCGAGGAACACCTCGGACGAGGCGAAGAAGATCTGGCCCTCGACGACGAAGGTGATCCGTCCGGCCGCCTCGTCGATGATCTCGCCGACACTGACGAGCTGCGCCACCTTGCCGGCGAAGAACACACCTGACAGCAACACGCCCACCAGAACGCCAATGGCGAGATCATGCGTGGTCACCACGGTGATAACGGTCGCCAGCATGACGAGGGAGGAGGAGCGCGGA
Organism: Ancylobacter sp. IITR112; assembly: GCF_041415945.1. Taxonomy (NCBI): domain Bacteria; kingdom Pseudomonadati; phylum Pseudomonadota; class Alphaproteobacteria; order Hyphomicrobiales; family Xanthobacteraceae; genus Ancylobacter; species Ancylobacter sp. IITR112. The sequence goes on from NZ_JBGCUS010000001.1 coordinate 285,716, forward strand.
TTGGTGCGCAACTCCAGGATCGAGCGCCAGGAGAAGGTGCCGATCGACACCATGATCATGACAGCGACCAGAGCCGCCATCGGGATGATGCGCACGAGGTCGTCGAGGACGAGGATCAGGAACAGCAGGAACGCCCCGGCCACGAAGGTTGACAGCCGCCCGCGCCCCCCGGAACTGACATTGATCACCGACTGGCCGATCATGGCGCACCCGCCCATGCCACCGATCAGGGCCGCAGCAATGTTGCTGGTGCCCTGGCCGATGCATTCCTGGCTCTTGTTGCTGGTCGTCTCCGTCATGTCGTCGACGATCTGCGCGGTGAGCAGAGATTCCAGCAGGCCGACGGCGGCCAAAGTGAGCGAATAGGGCAGGATGATCTGCAGCGTCTCCAGCGTGAGCGGTACGTTGGGCAGCGTGAGCATCGGCAGACCGGACGGCAGGTCGCCGAGATCGCCTACCATGCGCAGGTCCATCCCGCTCCACCACGCGAACAGGGTGAGCGCGGCGATGGCGACCAGCGGCGAGGGGACCAGCTTGGTCAGACGCGGAAACAGATAAATGATGGCGAGGCCGACGGCGATCATCGGGTAGGTCTCGACGGGCACGCCGATCAGTTCGGGCAGTTGCGCCATGAAGATGAGGATGGCGAGCGCGTTGACGAAGCCGGTGATGACCGAGCGCGAGACAAAGCGCATCACCCGGCCGACTTTGAGAAGGCCGGCGAGAAGCTGGATGAGCCCCATCAGAATGGTGGCGGCAAAAAGGTACTGCAGTCCGTGATCGCGTACCAGTGAGACCATCACCACGGCGGTCGCCGCAGTGGCGGCCGAGATCATGCCGGGCCGGCCGCCGACAATGGCGGACACGCAGGCAATGGCGAAGGAAGCGAACAGGCCGACCTTGGGATCGACGCCGGCAATGACCGAGAAGCCGATGGCTTCCGGGATGAGGGCGAGGGCGACGACGATTCCGGCGAGAATGTCGCCGCGGATATTGGCAGTCCAGTCACGGAAATAACGGGTGGTCGATGTCATGAGAAGCAATCTTCGCAAAGGGCGGGCCTTCCGCGGGTGAGGCGGACGGGGCGGGCGCTGACGATGCGTGGTCCGGCGGATCGGCGGCCGGAAGAGCCACCCGGGCTTTCACCGGGTCCTGACGAGTGGATGCTGCTTAGAGCAGATCATGCTGCGGTGCAACGGGAGAACGGCGCACCGCTGCGGCGCGTAAATGTGCCGCGCCGCACAAATCCTGGAACCCTCGGCGCCTTGCGCACTTGTCCCCGCGGGAAGGGCGTGCCGCCCTGGAAAGCGCGAGGTTAGGCATGCATCGACGACACCTGTTGCTGGGACTGGGGCTCCTGGCGCTGGCGCCGGTGCCGTTCTCGCGTCTCGGCATAAGCGAGGCCTTTTCCGAGGAAGAGGACAATGCCGCCCCTTTCGACGCGCAGACCGTCCGCCAGCTTGCCCGCACCCTCGCGACCAAGCCGTATCAGCCCGGCGACGGCCGCATGCCGAAGACGCTCGAAAATCTCGGCTATGACGAGTATCGCAACATCCGCTTCAATGCGGAGCGGTCGCTCTGGCGCAACGACAATACACCGTTTCAGGCTCAACTCTTCCATCGCGGCTTCCTGTTCCGCGAGCGGGTCGACGTGTATCAGGTGGCCGACGGCCAAGCGCGCCGCATCGCCTATGATCCCGGCATGTTCCGCTTCGAGCATGGCGTGCCTCAGCCGCCCGACCGCACCGATCTCGGCTTTTCCGGATTTCGTCTGCACGGGCCGATCAATCGTCCAGACTATTTCGACGAGATCGCCGCCTTTCAGGGCGCCAGCTATTTCCGCGCCGTCGGCAAGGGGCAGATCTATGGCTCCTCCGCGCGCGGGCTGGCGGTGAAGACGGGCGATGCCGGCGGTGAGGAGTTTCCCTCCTTCCGTGCCTTCTGGCTGGAGAAGCCGCGGCCGGGCGTCGATTCGCTGGTGGTCCACGCGCTGCTCGACAGCCCGAGCGCGACCGCCGCGCACCGCTTCACCATCCGTCCCGGCGAGCCGACGCTGATGTCGGTGGAGATGACGGTCTATCCACGGGTGGACATCGACCAGGTGGGCATCGGCGCGCTCACCAGCATGTTCATGTTCGGCCCCAATGACCGCGATGGCATTGACGATTTCCGGCCCATGGTGTGCGACGCCAATGGCCTCGCCATCGTCACCGGCCCCGGGGAGCGACTCTGGCGGCCCCTCTCCAACCCTCAGCGCCTGCAGATTTCGTCCTTCGCCGTTCCTGACATAAGGGGGTTCGGCCTGATGCAGCGCCAGCGCTCCTTCTTCGACTATCAGGACCTTGAGGCGCGCTATGAGCGTCGGCCGAGCGTCTGGGTCGAGCCCATCGGCGATTGGGGTGACGGGTCGGTGGTGCTGGTCGAGATCCCGACGCCGGAAGAAATCCACGACAACATCGTGGCCTTCTGGCGCCCGCGCGAGCCGCTGCGCAAGGGAAGGGAATATACATCGACCTATCGCCTGCACTGGGGCTGGGACGGGCCGGACCGCAGCGATGCCGGCCGCGTTGTCGCCACAAGGGTCGGCGGCAACAGCGACCGCCGCCTGTTCGTGCTCGATATCGTCGGCGACAAGGTCCGGGACCTGCCGCCGGAGAGCCTTGCCGCACGGGTGACCGCCAGCGCTGGCGAGGTTCGCGATGTTGTCCTGCAGCCCAATCCCGAGATTGGCGGCTGGCGGGTCGCCTTCGCGCTGGAGCCGCGTGGGGCCACCCTGGCCGAACTGCGGGCGGATTTGCTGCGGGGCGAGGAGCGCATGGCCGAAAGCTGGATCTACCGGTGGACGGCGTGAGCCGCCCCGCCCCCCATCAGCCGGTGAGCGCCGCTGGCGCCGGTCGCGACCCCTCGCCGGCCTTACCGGCGGAATCGCCGCTTCCCATGCCCGTTCAGCCGCTCGGACGGGTGGCGATGGCCACGGCGCCGGGCCCCCGTCCGGTGCAACTGATCCTGCGGCGCGCCTTCGTGCTCGGCGGCGCGGCGGTGCTCACCGTGCTCGCCGCGCGGGAAATGTACCTTGTGCTGGACGTCGGCGGCGTCACCCTGCTGGAATATCTGGTGCTCTGCCTGTTCGTTGTGCTGTTTGCCTGGATCGGCTTTGCCTTCACCAACGCCCTGCTTGGCTTTGTCAGCCTGCTGCGCGGCCGCGGCGGGCAGCTCGGCATCGCGGCGGATGGGCCCTTGCCCGCACTCGCCGCGCGCAGCGCGCTCTTGCTGCCGATCTATAATGAGGACCCCGCCCGCGTCCTGGCCGGCCTCGAGGCGACCTGTGAATCGCTTGCAGCCACCGGGGCGGGCGCGAATTTCGACGTGTTCATCCTCAGCGACACCACCGATCCCGACATCTGGATCGCCGAGGAAGCGGGCTTTCTCGCGTTGCGTGCCCGTCGGGGCGTCGAGGGCGGCCTGTTCTACCGCCGCCGCCCGCGCAATACCGGACGCAAGGCGGGAAACATAGCGGAATGGGTGACGCGCTTCGGCGGAGCTTATGAGAGCTTTCTGATCCTCGACGCCGACAGCGTGATGACGGGCGAGTGCATCGTGCGGCTCGCCGCCGCGCTGGAGGCCAATCCGAGCGCGGGGCTGATCCAGACCCTGCCGGTGATCGTCGGCGGGCGCACCCTGTTCGCCCGGCTGCAGCAATTCGCCGGCCGGCTCTATGGCCCGCTTATTGCCCACGGGCTTGCCAGTTGGAGTGGGCCTGAGAGCAATTACTGGGGCCATAATGCGATGATCCGCACCCGCGCCTTCGCCGAGGGCGCCGGGCTGCCGGAACTGAAGGGGCCGAAGCCCTTTGGCGGCCATATTCTCAGCCATGACTTCATCGAGGCGGCGCTGATGCGCCGGCGCGGCTGGGGAATGCACATGGTGCCCTGGCTGGAGGGTTCCTATGAGGAGGGCCCGCCAACCCTGACCGACCTCGCAGTACGCGATCGGCGTTGGTGCCAGGGGAATCTCCAGCACATCGCGGTGCTGCCGGCGCGGGGGCTGCACCCGATCAGCCGGCTGCATCTGCTCACCGGCATCGGCTCCTATCTCACCGCCCCACTGTGGCTGGTGATGCTGCTGGCGGGCCTCGCCACCGCGCTGCAGGCCCGCTTCGTACCGCCGGACTATTTTTCCTCCGGCCTCTCGCTGTTTCCGAACTGGCCGGCGCAGGACCCGATCCGCGCCGTGCAGGTATTCATCGCCACGATGGCAGTGTTGTTGCTACCGAAATGCTTCGCCTATGTCGCGCTGCTCGGCTCCCGCGCCACACGCCGTCGTTTCGGCGGCGGCCTGCTCGCCCTCGCCGGCATGCTGGGGGAAACGCTGATTTCCGGATTGCTGGCGCCGGTGACGATGTTCACCCAATCCATGGCGGTGGCCGGCATTCTGGCCGGGCAGGATGGTGGCTGGCAGCCGCAGCGGCGCGATGATGACCGGATCGACACCGCGTCGGTGGTGCGATTCTTCCTGCCGCACACCGTGGCGGGATGGCTGCTTGGCACTGCGGCGCTCAGCATCTCGCTGCCGCTCTTCCTCTGGATGACGCCCGTCGTGCTCGGGCTTGCCCTCGCCATCCCGCTGGTGCTGTGGACGGGCGCGGCGCGGGACACTCTCTCCGGCCTGTTCCGCATCCCGGAGGAACAGGCCGCGCCCCTCGTGCTGCGGCGGGCCCGCGAATTGCGGCAGGCCGGCGCTCCGCCCGCGCCGGCCGAGGCGATCGCTCATCTCGCCGCCGCACCGGACCTTCTGGCCTTCCATCGCGCCCAGCTCACCCAGGGAGAGCGGCAACGGGGCGACTATGCGCCGGAACGGCTGATTGCAGCGGCGAAGGTCGAGGATGCCGAGACGCTCGAGGGCGCGCTCGTCGCGCTGACTCCCCGCGAAAAGGCGGCGGCGCTCGGTGACGTTCGGGCGCTCGCGGCGCTGCTGGCGCTGGCCTGCCGGCGTGGCGCAGCGCAGACGCCGCGCTAGAGCGGGCTCTTGCGATCCACCCTCTCCTCGGGGAGTTCAATATCCTTTGCCTGACGCCGCCGCTTCGACTGGTGCATGGCATAGGCCAGCACGCCGAGAAGCAGCAGTACTCCGAGACCGAACATCAGTTCCATGACTAATCCCTGCGGTTCAACATTGCATCGGGCGGCGGCGATGTGCCGTCACCGCGGTCAGCCCTCCGCTGGCCCGGGGCGCCCCGTATCCTCGGTGCCAAGCATGCTTGCTCCCGCACCCGGCACGGTAATCGTCACGTCGTAGCCGTCGCGGATGGCGTTGGTCGCGGCGGCAACGGCGGCCTCGAAGGCCGCTTCCTTGCTCGCATAGGCCATTCCGACCTCGCCATCGGCGTCGACGCGCCACTCGCCCTCGCTGCCGCGCAGCCGGTAGACGGCGGAACCTGTCGCTTCTTGCATGCGCATCGCTTTTTCCTCCGGAATTCACATCATCGGCGCGCCGCCGGTCACCGCGATGGTGGCGCCGGAGACATAGCTCGACTGCGGATCAGCCAGCATCACATAGGCACTGGCGAGTTCTGCCGGCTGGCCAGGACGCTTCATCGGCACCTGCGCGCCGAACTGCGCCACTTTCTCTGCCGGCATGGTGGCGGGGATGAGCGGGGTCCAGATCGGCCCCGGCGCCACCGCATTGGCACGGATGCCCTTTTCCGCCAGCAATTGGGCCAGCCCCACGGTGAAGTTCTGGATGGCGCCCTTGGTGGTGGCATAGGCCAACAAGCTGGGATTCGGCTTGTCGGAATTGATCGAGGCCGTGTTGATGATGGCGCTGCCGGGCTTCATGTGCGGCACGGCGGCCTTGGTGAGATAGAACATGGCGTGGATATTGACCTTGAAGGTCAGGTCCCATTCCTCGTCGGGAATTTCCGTGATGTCGTCGAACGTGGCCTGATGGGCGGCGTTGTTGACGAGGAGATCGAGGCCTCCGAAGGCCTCCACCGCCTTCTCCACCAGTGCCCGGCAATGCGCGGGGTGCTGGATGTCGCCCGGCATCAGCACTGCCTGCCGGCCGGCCTCGCGCACCAGAGCGGCGGTGGCTTCCGCATCTTCATGTTCATCGAGATAGGCGATCAGCACGTCGGCGCCCTCGCGCGCGAAGGCGAGAGCGACGGCGCGGCCAATGCCGCTGTCCGCGCCGGTGATGAGCGCCTTGCAGCCCTCCAGACGGCCGGAGCCCTTATAGCTCTGCTCGCCATGGTCGGGTCGGGGCGACATCATCTCCGTCCGCCCGGGCATCGGCTGCTTCTGCTCTTCGAATGGCGGACGCGGGTGATCGCGCATGGGGCGGCTCCTGTCGCTGGCATCGGTGAAAGTGGTTGCAGGCCAACGAAAAGCCGCCGCGTTGGTTCCGGCTTGTCCCGCCCCTGCTCCAGCGGCGGGACAAGCCGTGGTGGGAACATCGGCGCCGCGCGGACGTTCGCCACCCGACGGGCAGGGGGCTCGACCACATTTCAGGAGACACTCCATGGCGAAGATCGCCGATGCACGCATCCTCATCATTTCCGCCAACGGCTTCGAACAGTCCGAACTGATGGTGCCGCGCGACGAACTGCGCGCCGCCGGCGCCCGCGACGAGGTTGCGAGCCCGGACGGCAAGACCATCCGCGGCTGGAAGGGAGAGGACTGGGGTGAGAGCGTCGACGCCGACCTCTCGCTCGCGGCGGTAAAACCGCAGGACTATGACGCGCTGGTCATTCCCGGGGGACAGATCAACCCGGATCTGCTGCGCGTGAACACTGAGGCGATGGCGATCGTCCGCGCCTTTCTCGACAGCGGCAAGGTCGTGGCTGCCGTCTGCCATGGTCCGTGGCTGCTGGTGGAAGCCGACGCCGTGCGCGGGCGCACCGTCACCTCCTACGCCTCGATCCGCACCGATGTGAAGAATGCCGGCGGCAACTGGGTCGACCGCGAGGTGGCGGTGGATCAGGGTATCATCACCAGCCGTTCTCCGGCGGATCTGAAGGCCTTTGTGGCCAAGATCGTCGAGGAAATCGGCGAGGGCCGGCACGAGCGGCGCAAGGTCGCCTGACGCGCTGTCCTGGACGCGGCGACTGCCGGCGGGCGCTTTGGCGCCCGCCGCGCATCGCGGGAACAGCCCGCGCCGCGGCGCGTTAGTCGCCAGCACCTTTGCACCCGTGAGAGGCAGGCATGGCCGCACGCGCAACTTGGAAGGGATTTCTGCGACTGGGCGAACTGGTGTGCGGCGTCGGGCTCTATACGGGGGTAAGCGCGAGTGACCGGGTAAGCCTGCACATGGTGAACCGCGCCACCGGCAACCGCCTCTCGCGCCGCTTTGTCGATTCCGATACCGGAGAACTGGTCGAGCGCGAGGCGCAGGTGAAGGGCTATGAGCTCGATGCCGGCGACTTCGTCGTGCTGGAGCCGGATGAGATCGCCGAGGTGACGCCGAAGGGCGACAAGGCGCTGACCATTGAGAGTTTTCTGCCCTGCACCCAGGTCGATAGTCTGTATTTCGACCGCCCCTATTATCTGCGTCCGGTCGACGCTGCGTCAGAGGCGAGCTTTGCGGTCATTCGTGAGGGGCTGCGCACGAAGAAGGTGGCGGCGGTGGCGACGGCGGTGCTGTTCCGCCGCCCGCGCAGCCTGCTGATCCGCGCCTATGACGAGGGCATCATCGCCACCACGCTGCATTATGATTACGAGGTGCGTTCGGCCGAGGAGGCCTTCGAGGACATTGCCGAGCTGAAGATGGAGCCGGAAATGCTCGATCTCGCCCGCCACATCATCGACACCAAATCCGGCCGCTTCCAGCCCGAAACGTTCGACGACCGCTATGACGACGCGCTGGCGGAACTGGTCAAGGCCAAGATGGAGGGCCGCAAGATCGCCCCGCCGAAGAAGCCGGCCGCCAAGGTGGTGAGCCTGCTCGACGCGCTGCGCGAGAGCGCGGGCGTTTCCGGTGGCAAGCCGCCGGCGCGGAAGAAGGGCGGCACCGGAAAGGCCGCCGCAAAGGCGGAGCCGAAAAAGCCCGCCGCCCGCAAGACCGGCCGCGCGCCCACCCGCAAGGCCGGGTGAGCGTCATGGCGCTCGATCTCTATCGCCGCAAGCGCGACTTCACCCGCACGCAGGAGCCGGAGGGCACTGAGAGCGCCGCCGCCGGCCATTCCTATCTCATCCAGAAGCACGCCGCCCGCCGCCTGCATTATGATCTGCGTCTGGAACTGGACGGCGTGCTGAAGAGCTGGGCCGTCACCAAGGGCCCGAGCCTGGTGCCGGGCGAGAAGCGGCTCGCCGTGCATGTGGAAGACCATCCGCTCGACTATGGCAGCTTCGAGGGCACCATTCCGAAGGGCGAATATGGCGGCGGCACCGTCATGCTCTGGGATCGCGGAAGCTGGGAGCCCATCGGCGATCCTGCGCGGGGCTACAGGAAGGGCCATCTCGAATTCGAGTTGCATGGCGATAAGCTGCACGGGCGCTGGCATCTGGTGCGGATGGCCAAGCGCCGGGGCGAGAAGGCGGACAACTGGCTGCTGATCAAGGCCGAAGACGATGCCGCCCGGCCGGAAGGCGCGGCGGACATCCTTGAGGAACGGCCGGACTCGGTGAAGACCGGCCGCAGCATGGAGGCCATTGCGACAGGCGCGGCCTCCGCTCCCGAGAAAGCCAGAACCACCGCAAAGAAGGCCGGCAGCAAGGGCCCCGCCGCTAGGGCCGCGACCCGATCCACCGTGAGGAGTCGCAAGGCGGAATCTGTGGTGGCGCTCCCCGATTTCATCGAGCCGCAATTGGCCACGCTGGTCGCCAAGGCGCCGGTCGGCACGGCTTGGATTCATGAGATCAAGTTTGACGGCTACCGGCTGCAGGCGCGGATCGACAAGAGCGCCAAGGGCAAGGGCCGGGTGAAGCTGCTTACCCGCTCGGGTCTCGACTGGACGCCGCGTTTCGGCAAGGCGCTGGTCGAGGCGCTGGAGTCGCTGCCGGTGGAGACGGCGCTGATCGACGGCGAACTGGTGGTGGAGTCAAGCGCCGGTGTATCCAATTTCAGCCTGCTGCAGCACGACCTGGCGGAAGGGCGGGCGGACCGCTTCCTCTTCTATGCCTTCGATCTGCTGCATCTCGACGGGCGCGACCTTACCGGCCGTCCGCTCACCGAGCGCAAGCAGCTTCTGGAGCAAATGCTGGCCGGCGCCGATGACGGCCTGCGCTATAGCGAGCACCTCGCGGAAGATGGCGACGCCATGCTCCGCCATGCGTGCCGGCTGAGCCTGGAGGGGCTGGTGTCGAAGCGGGCGGGCGCCCCCTATCGCCCCGGCCGTGGCCGCGACTGGGTGAAGTCGAAATGCGCCTTTCGGCAGGAATTCGTCATTGGCGGCTTCACGCCCTCCACGTCGCAGAACAACGCCATCGGCTCGCTGGTGCTCGGGGTATACGAGGCGGGCAAGCTGGTGCCGGTAGGCCGGGTTGGCACCGGCTTTTCGCGCGAACTGGCGCGCGGCCTCCATGCCCGGCTGGCGAAGATCACCCGCGACCGGAGCCCCTTTGGCCAGACGCTAACGGCGGAGGAACGGCGCGGCGTCACCTTCGTGGCACCCGAACTCGTGGCCGAGGTGGAGTTTCGTGGCTGGACCGGCGATCAGCATCTGCGTCACGCCGCTTTTCGCGGCTTGCGCGAGGACAAGCCGGCGCGCGAGATTGTCCGGGAGACGCCGGCGAAGGGTGAGGCCATGGCTGTCGACCGTACCGCGCCGCGCTCGCGGGTGAAGCTCACCCATCCCGACCGCATCTACTGGCCGGCCGAGGGGATCACCAAGCAGGGCCTCGCCGACTATTACGCCGACATCTGGCGCTTCATCGCCCCCTTCGTCGTCGTGCGGCCGCTGGCACTGCTGCGCTGCCCCGATGGCATCGAAGGTCAGGCGTTTTTCCAGAAGCACTCCTGGCGCGGGATGAACAAGGCGATCAAGATCGCCACGGACAAGGACGCTGAGGAACTGCTTTATATCGACGATCTTGACGGGCTGATCGCCCTCGTCCAGTCCGCCGCGCTGGAAATACATCCCTGGGGCGCGCCGCTGACAGACATCGAACGGCCGGACCAGCTCATCTTCGATCTGGACCCCGGCGAGGCCGTGGGTTGGAACGGCGTGGTCGCCGGCGCGCGGGAGATCCGCGCCCGGCTGGAAGCGCAGGGCCTGCCGGCCTTCGTCAAGACCTCCGGCGGCAAGGGCCTGCATGTGGTGGTGCCGCTGAAGCCGACAGCGACGTGGGAGACCGCCAAGCCCTTCGCGAAGGCGCTCGCCGATTCTCTCGCCGCCGACGATCCTGAACGCTACATCGCGGTTGCCACCAAGGCTCGCCGCAAGGGCCGTATCTTCGTCGATTATCTGCGCAACGGCCGCGGCGCCACGGCGGTGGCGGCCTATTGCCCGCGCGCCCGTCCCGGCGCCGGTGTGTCGATGCCGGTGGCGTGGGATGAACTCGACGCGCTCACCGGCGGCGCGCATTTCACCCTCACCGAGGCGCCGGCCCGGCTCGCCAATCTCGACGCCGACCCCTGGGCTGATTTTCGTGCCGCCGCCGCACCTCTTCCCACGGCCCGCACCGGCAAGGGTCGGGGGAGGAAAGCCTGATGGAAAGGCTGCCTCAAGCACTCTGGCTGACCCCGGAAGAGATCGAGAACCTGGTCCGGCTGATGGCGGCCGCCGCGTGCGGGATGATCGTCGGCTTCAATCGCGACCTGCGCGGCAAGCCTACCGGCATGCGCACGCTCGGGCTGGTGGGGCTGGGCGCGGCGCTCATCTCGCTGTCCGCCCTGCAGGTCGAAGGCATGGAAGGGCATCCGGACGCTACCAGCCGCGTGGTGCAGGGCATCGTGCAGGGGGTGATGACCGGCATCGGCTTCCTCGGCGCTGGCGTCGTGTTGCGCGACCGCACGCGGCTTGAAGTCCACGGCCTCACCACCGCCGCCGCCGTGTGGGTGACGGCGGCGCTCGGCGTCGCCTGCGCCATCGCCTCCTGGCACTTGGTGTTTCTGGCGCTGGCGACCACCATCGGCCTGCTCGTCACCATGTTGCCGTTGGAGCGCCTGGTAGAGTCCCGGGCGGAAAAGGCGCCGCGTCGCGCCTCGCCACTTCCGGAAGACGAGGATCCGCCGCGCTGAGGCAGGCTAGCGCCGGCGCCCGGAGGCGCCGCCGCGCTCGGCCGCAAGGCTCTTCTTCAGCGCGTCCATGATGTTGACCACATTTGTCGGCGCGTCGTCCTCCTCCACCCGCGCCGCGCGCCGCTTGGCCGGCCGCTTCTTCTTCTTCTTCGCGGCGATGAGCTGCTTGAGATTGGCCTGTAGCGGATCACGCACCAGCGCCGCGTCCCAGTCTTGCGTGCGCGTGTCGATCAGCTTCCCGACCAGCCCGACAAGATCGCGGTCGGCTTTCTCCTCGATGTCCTCGAAATAACCCTCCGGCCGGCGCAACTCGTCCGCGTAATGCAGCGTCCACAGCACGATGCCGCGCCCGCGCGGCTCCAGCATGACCGGCCGCTCGCGCCGGTGCAGCACCACGCGCGACAGGCCGACCTTGCCGGCGGCGCGCATCGCCTCCCGGATCACCGCGAAGGCTTCCTCGCCGACAGGATCATCGGGTATCAGGAAATGCGGCGTGTCGTACCAGATCCACTCCACGGTATCGGCAGGCACGAAGGTCGCGATGTCGATGGTGCGGTTGCTGTCCAGCGCCACTGCGTCGAGTTCGTCGTCCTCGAGGATGATGTGCCGTCCCGCCTCGCGCTCATAGCCGCGTGCCTGGTCGTCGGAGCCCACCGTCTCGCCGGTTTCGGAATCAACATAGATGCCCTCCACCCGATTGCCGGTCACCCGGTTCAGCGTGTGGAAGCGGATGCGCTCCGCCCCGCTGGTGGCCGGCGCGAGAGCGACCGGGCAGGTGACCAGCGAGAGTTTGAGATAGCCTTTCCACAGGCCGCGCGGCGCCACTGAACGTCCCCCGATAGGTGGTGTCTCCGCCAACAATCGCGGGGCCGCTCCGAGGTTCCGGCCGCTGAACCGATCGTGTCGCGGCGCGTTGATTGTCGAACGCCCACTATTGCCCGCCGGGGAGACGATCATGGCCGACACCGAGCGCCTGCGCGGCGACATTGACGAGGGGCGTACCCACGACAAGGTGCCGTTTCCCGATCCCGCGGCGGCACCGCTCGGCACGGATGACGAGGCAGCCGGTGCTCCTGCCGAGACCGAGCGGGCCATGGTCGCGCAGGTGATAGGCCCTTCCAGTGCCGGCGGTGGCACGGATGAACGCGGCCGACCCTATGACGACAAGGGCACGACTGTGCCCGGCGTGTCCTTCGTCACCGCAGTCGTCGGCCTGCTGCTTGTGGTGGCGCTCGGCGCCGGTGTCTTCGCCGCCGTGATGATGGGCTGAGCCGTTTCCGCCAAACCTATCCCGCCCCGGCCTACCTCCAGCCGGGAACCGCAGGGGCTCTTCCCCGGTTAGCGCAGGTCGTTAGCCCCCGAGAATGCGAGCCGATGTCCGTCAGCCAGAACCTGCGACAAGACATGCGCCAGGACCAAAGTCCCGAAGCGATCGAAAGCGCCATGGCCTCCCAGCCGGTGCCGGAGGGGCCGAACCCGCCGAGGCGGCAGGAAAGCGGGCCGGTGCTCGCCGCCGGGCGAAATGTCTGGCGCGTGGCGCCGGCTGCGCGCGCGCGTGTGCTGGTCGATGGTGCCGCCTATTTCGGCGCGTTGCGCGCGGCGATGCGGGAGGCGCGGGAAACGATCCACATCGCCGGCTGGGACCTCGACAGCCGAATGAAGCTGGTGGGCGAAGGCGGAACGGCCGAGGATGGCCTGCCCGAGACGCTGGCGGCGTTCCTCTCCGCGCTGGTGGCGCGCAATCCGCGCCTGCGCATCCGCCTGCTGCTGTGGGACTATTCGGTGATGTTCGCGCTGGAGCGGGAACTCGCGCCGATCCTCTCCTTCCTCTGGGCGACGCCTAAGCAGATCGAACTGTGTCTCGACGACGAATTGCCGATCGGTGCCTCTCACCACCAGAAGATCGTGGTGATTGACGATTCACTCGCCTTTTCCGGCGGGCTGGATATCACCGGCCATCGTTGGGACACCGCCGCTCATACCCCTGGCGACCCGCGGCGCCGCGATCCGCAGGGGTCGCTCTACGAGCCGTTCCACGACGTGCAGATGGCGGTCGATGGCGAAGCGGCCGCTGCGCTGGGCGCGCTGTTCCGTGAGCGCTGGCAGCGCGCCGCCTCCGAGCGGCTCAACCCGGCGCGGGCGCGTGGCCATCGTTGGCCGGAGGGGCTGTCGGTCGATTTCACCGAAGTCGCCATTGGCATCGCCCGGACCCTGCCGTCCTATGACGGAGCGGCGGGCGCCCGCGAGGTGGAAACACTGCTGTTCGACATGATCGACCGTGCCGAGCGCATGATTTATGTCGAAAACCAGTTCATCACCTGCGAGCGCTTCACCGAGCGGCTGGTGGCGCGGATGAAGGAGCGCCCCGAACTCGAAGCGCTGATGGTGACGCCGAACATCTACCGCTCCTGGATCGAGCAGCAGGTGATGGGGGTACCGCGCGAGCGGCTGCGGGCGCGGCTGGAGCAGGAGGGGCTGGCGGGGCGCGCGCGTCTCGTCTTCCCGCAGGTGACATCCGGGGACGTGACGGTCGAAATCTTCGTCCATGCCAAGGTGCTCATCGTCGACGACCGGATGCTGCGGGTCGGCTCGGCCAATATCTGCAACCGCTCGATGGGCTTCGACAGCGAATGCGACCTGGTGATCGAGGCCCGTGACGCGCGCGAGCGGCACGGGGTGGCGGCGATCCGCGACCGGCTGCTTGGCGAGCATATCGGCCACGCGCCGGAACAGGTGGAGGAACTCCTCACCCGTGAGGGGCTCATCGCCGCCTCGCACCTCGGCGCCGCCGGCCGGCGGCTCGTCGATCTGCCCCCCGTCGCCTCCGATCTCGCCTTGCCGCAGATCAGCGCCATCGCCGATCCGCCCGAGCCGCTCTATGACGAGCGGGCGTCGGAGGCGCCGGGCAAGCCGCGCCGCTGGCGGATCGCCGCTTTGGTGGCGGGGCTCGCCGTGCTGTCCGCCCTGGTGGTCGCCTGGGCTCATTCGCCTTTCTCCGAGCCGGACCGCATCATCGCCGCACTCGGCAATATGGCCGACCGCCCCTGGGGTGCCGCCCTTGTTGTCGGCATCTATGTGCTGGGCGGGCTGGTGGTGTTTCCGGTGTCGGTGCTCATCATCGCCACGGTCGCCGTCTATGGCGGCTGGACCGGTGCGCTTCTGGCTGGCCTCGGCGCGCTCGCCAGCGCGGTCGTGACCTTCTTCATCGGTAGGCATCTCGGCGCCGGCGTGGTGCGCCGCTTCATCGGTCCGCGCATCAACCGCATCCGCCGCGGCCTCGCCAATCAGGGCATATTGACCGTGGCGATGATGCGCATGGTGCCGGCCGCGCCATTCACTTTCATCAACCTCGTCGCCGGGGCGGCGGGACTGCGGGTGGTGGATTTCGTGCTTGGAACCGCGCTGGGTCTGCTGCCGGGCCTGGTGGTGCTGAGCGCGCTGGGACACCAGATTGTCGAGGTGATCGCCAATCCGACCCTGGGGCGGGTGGGACTGCTGATCGCATTCGTCGCGCTCTGGGTGGCCTGCTCGCTCGGGTTGCAGTTCCTTCTCACGCGGCTGCGGAGGCCGGCGTGAACGTGGCTGTGCCTTCGCGCCTGCGGCTGATGACCTGGAACATACATGGTGGTGTCGGGCCTGATCGACGCTTCGATCTCGACCGCATCGCCGCTCTCATCGCCCGTCACCAGCCCGACATCCTGGCCTTGCAGGAGGTCGACACGCGCGGGCGCGGTGTCGCCAGCCTTGCCCCGCTGGAGGGACTCGGCATCGGCCATCTCGCGGAAGCGCGGACCGTTGCCGTCCCCGACGGCCATTACGGCCATGTGCTCTACTCGCGCTGGCCGACACACGGCATCGTGCTGCATGATCTCTCGGTCCGCCGGCGCGAGCCCCGCATGGCGATCGAGGCCCGGGTGGACACGCCGCAGGGTCCGCTCCGGGTGGTGGCGGTGCATCTCGGCCTCGCCCTCGCCGAGCGCTGGCGGCAGGCGTCCCGGCTGGCGCGGATGACCCGCAATGGCTGTGGTACGCCGACGGTGATGATGGGCGACTTCAACGACTGGTTCGCCTTCCGGCCGGTGCGGCGGACGCTGGCGCGGGTGCTCCCCGAAAGCACCGAGCACCGCAGCTTTCCCGCCTGCTGGCCGCTGCTGCGGCTCGATCGCATCTATGGCAGCCGCCCCGGCATGCTGGTGCGCAGCTTCACCGACCCCGAGGCGCGCCACGCCTCCGATCATCTTCCGGTCATCGCCGATATCGAACTGCGCCCGCGCCTCGCACCAGCGGGCGCCCGGGCCGGGTCGGAACAGGCGCCGCCGCCGGGCGTTGACCTGATGAAACAGGGAGAACGTCCATGAGCCTCACTGATGACGAGATAAGAGCGCGCGCCCATCGGCTGTGGGAAAGCGAGGGAAGGCCGGACGGACGTTCGGACCATTACTGGTTCCTCGCGCGCGACATGCTGGTGGCCGAAGGCCGCGCCATGGCGGATGGCGGCTCGGCCTTCCGGCCGGTGGATGCGGCGGAGGCGCCGCCCGAGCCTGTAGGCGCGGCCGATGGCTTTCCCGCCCCTTCCGAGGAGGGAGGCATCGAGAGCGCGGAGCGCCCTCCCGTGCCGCTCGATCCCGCGGTCGATCCGAACTCCGCCCTCGACCCCGGCCAGGGCGGCAACGCGCCGATCAGCGAGATCGAGAGCATTCGCCGCACGTTGGAAGTGCCGAAGGGCCGGCGCGGACGCGGCGTGCCGACCAACGACCGCGCTGGGGCGATGAGCGGGCAGGCCGGCAGCCGCAAACGGAGCTGAGAGGCGCCATGAGGAAATGGTTCGTTCAACTGCTCGTTGATATCGGGCTGGTGCGGCCCCGCGACGCGGTAGAGGGCGCCGGCACGGCAGACCCGCACCACAGGCCGCGCGGCGCCCCGCCCCGCACCCCCGGCTAAGGCAATAGCCGATGCAGACAGGAGATTTCGATGATCATCGCCGACCAGCACAATAAGGGTCCGGCCAAGCCGGGCGACCGCCGCGCCGAGAAGAAGGAGCGCGCTCCGGACGAGGCAGGCCATTCGCGCAGCGCCAATCCCCAGCAGGACGACAAGGCGGGAGAACGCGAGCGCAAGCCCGAAGGGCGGGATGCCCATTACACGCCGTCGCCGGCTCCGGAACAGGGTACGCGATAAGATCAAATTTCGCCGTTGCCACCCCTTCACCCGTGCCGGATAAACCGGCGCGGGTAAAGGGGTGCACCGATGGCGAAGACGGGCGACGGACTGCGGCGTGAACTCGGGCCGATCGAAGCCATTGGCCTGTCGCTCTCGGTCATCGCCCCCACCATGGGCATGGCTCTCAACGTAACCCTTGCCGTCGGCGCCGCCGGCACGGGCGCTCCGCTGGGTTTCGCCGTCGGTACCCTCGTTGTCGCCCTTGTCGGCCTTTCCTTTGTCTTTTTCGCCAGCCGGGTGACCAGCGCCGGTTCCGGCTACGCCTATATCGGCCAAACCTTCGGCCCGCGCGCCGGCTTCATCGCCGGTTGGTGCATGGTGCTGCTCTACATCGCCGGAGGCTCGGGCAGCGCAGCGCTGGTCGGCAATTTCCTCAGCGCGGCGCTGGACGATCATGGCATCGACCTCGGCGGCTGGTGGCTGCCCATTGCAGTGACCGCGCTCACCGGCGGTACGCTGCTCGCCTGGCGTGACGTACGCCTCGCGACGCGGGTCATGCTGACGCTGGAACTCTCTTCCGTCGCCGTCATCATCTATCTCGGCCTGCGCATCCTTTCCGCCGTGAACGCCGAAGGCGGACTGTCGCTCGCCCCGTTCCATCCCGATCCGAGTGTCGGCTGGTGGGGTATCGGCTATGCCGTGGTCTTCGCCGTGCTCTCCTTTGCCGGTTTCGAGGCGGCAGCCACGCTGGCGGAAGAGGCGGGGAAGCCGCGCCGCACCATTCCCATCGCGCTGGTCGGCTCGGTGGTGGCGGCGGGGCTGTTCTTTGTCTTCGCTTCCTATATCCAGGTCATCGGCTTCGGGCTCGACAACATGAAGGCGCTGGCCGCCAGCGAGGCGCCGCTGAACACGCTGGCGCTGCGCTATGGCAATGTCCACATCGCCACCGCGCTCGACCTCGCCGCCTGCGTCTCGGCGGTTTCCTGTGTGCTGGGCACGCTGTCGGCCGGTGCGCGCATGCTGTTCGTGCTTGGCCGCGGCGGTCTTTCCCCGACGCTGGCAAAGGTGCATCCCGTCTATGGCACGCCCTCTGTCGCCGTCACCATTGTGAGCCTGGCCATGCTCGCCGGGCTGCTGGCTTGGGCGCCCTTCATCGGGCCGGCGAGATATTATGACAGCGTCGGAACCATCGGCGTGCTGGCGCTGATCGTCGCCTATCTCGGCGTGACTGCCGCGGCGGCGGTGCATGCGCGGCGCTCCGGCAGCCAGCTCTGGCGGGTGCTCGGCGTGTTCGGCACGCTGGCCATGCTGTGGCCGCTCTACAATTCCGTCTATCCCGTGCCATCCTTCCCGGACAATCTGTGGCCCTATATCGTCGCCCTGTGGATCGCGCTGGGCGGCGCGCTGATCGTCCTCAGGCCGGAGATCGGCAAGCAGAAGCCGGGCTGAGCGACCGGTCAGTCCGCCGACCTGGCGGATTCCCGCTTGCCGGCCTCCCGCTTGCCCGACGCGCCCTTGCCCGGCGCGCCTTCGGCCAGTTCCGCCGCCGCCCGTCCGATCACAGCGGCCACCTCGCGCGGATGGGATTCGTAGACGGAGTGGCTGGCGCCGGGGATGGTGGTGATCGGCGCGCCTGCCCGTTCGTAATAGAAGCGCTCCAGCTCCGGATTGATGATCTGGTCGGCGCCGGCGACGATGCCCCAGCTCGGCTTTGACTGCCAGGCGGCGGCCGTGAGCGGGGTGCTGAACACGCTGGCGGCGGCCGGTACCTGCCCGCGCGCCTCGAATTGCGCCCGCTCCAGCGCCAGATCGGGGGCGAACAAGCTGGGGAACAGGGTCGGGTCCAACGAGGTGAATCCGTCCGGCGTCTTCTGGACTGCCCCTTCCGTCTTTGCCAGCACGCTCGGCATGGTCTTGCCGAGGGTGGCTTCGTCCTCGCCAATATCAGGGGCATGGGCGGCGACATAGACGAGGCCGGCGACCTTGGGATGCACGCCCGCCTGGGTGATGATGGAGCCGCCATAGGAGTGGCCGACGAGCAGGGTCGGGCCGTCCTGCCGGTCGAGCACCCGGGTGGTGGCGGCGACATCGTCGGCAAAGGAGGTTTCGGGCTCCTGTACAATACTGACATGGAAGCCTTTGGCGACCAGATGGTCGTAGACGGCCCGCCAGCCCGAGCCGTCGACCCAGGCCCCGTGCACGAGAACGATGTTGCGCACGGCGATGCCCTCCGCCGCCGCCTGATGGGACACGACGGCAAGGGCGAGGCTGAGCGCGCCGGCAAGCGCGAGGCTGGTGTGGGCGGCACGACGGGTCATCAGCGTCACTCCGTTGACGGCGCCGGCAGCAACGGCGCTCTCGATGATCCATGCTGCTCCCGATCGTCGCGACCCGCTTGCCAGAACGCCGCCTCATCGACGCGGTGGCGGCACCCGGCTTGCAGGGCTGGCTTTATTCCGCCGTGCCGCGCTAAAGGCGGTGCCGAGCCCGTCAGTCAAGGTGACCCAAGCCCGTGCCCGAACTCGAAAATGTCGTCCTGGAGATTGCCGACGAAATGCGCGCCCGCCCTGACCGGGGCGAGGTGGCGAGCTACATTCCCGAACTGGCGCGCGCCGATGCCAGCGCCTTCGGAATGGCAGTCGTGGACCGCGAGGGGCGGGTGGTGACCGGCGGAGACGCCGAGGTGCCGTTTTCAATCCAGAGCGTGTCCAAGGTTTTCACCCTCACCCTGGCGCTGGGCAAGGTCGGCGACCGGCTCTGGCGCCGGGTGGGGCGCGAACCTTCGGGCAGCGCGTTCAACTCCATCGTTCAGCTTGAGGCGGAGCAGGGCATCCCCCGCAACCCTTTCATCAACGCCGGCGCCATCGCCGTCACCGATGTCATCCTCTCCGGCCATCAGCCGCGCGAGGCGCTGGGCGAAATCTTGCGCTTTCTGCAGTTCCTCGCCGAGGATCCCGCCATTGGCATTGACGAGGCGGTGGCGGCCTCCGAACAGCGCACCGGCTTCCGCAACCGGGCGCTGGCCAATTACATGAAGTCGTTCGGCGTGCTGGAAAACCCGGTCGACTACACGCTAGGGGTCTATTTCCACCACTGCGCTATCGCCATGAGCTGCCGCCAATTGGCCATGGCCGGGCGCTTTCTCGCCCATCACGGGCGCAACCCCGCGACGGGTTACAGCGTGGTCTCGCCGGAGCGGGCGCGTCGCATCAACGCCATCATGCTCACCTGCGGCCATTATGACGGTTCCGGCGAGTTCGCCTATCGCGTCGGCCTGCCGGGCAAAAGCGGGGTGGGGGGCGGCATTCTGGCGGTGGCGCCGGGCAAGGCGTCGATTGCCGTGTGGTCGCCGGGGCTGGACGCCAGCGGCAATTCGCATCTCGGCCGCATCGCGCTGGAAAAGCTGACCCACCGCATGGGCTGGTCGATCTTCGGCTGACGGCTGGGCGCCGACATGACAAGAGGGCCGGACAGTCAGTCGCGGCCCTCTTGAACGGCACTGGATAGATAACGGGTACGCGGCATTTTCGTCGTCCGAAACGGGGTCACGGACAAGACTCAGTTGCTGCGGCCGCTGTCTTCCTTGATCGCCTCTTCATGGTACCAGCTCCCGATGATGACGCGGGGAGATACCTTCAGAGCCTCGGAAGACAGGGTGTCCGGACGACGGGCGGCGAGACCGGCACGTCCGCCGACAGGGAAGGGCACGATCTGGGCGCTTTCGCGCTGGGTATGAGCGTTCATGGCACGTTTCTCCTTTCCGGCTGCGCGTTCCTGCGCCAGCCTTTCATTTACATATAACAGCTTTTGCTCTGCGTTTGCGCAAGATGCTCATTTTACAATCACAAAGAGCATAGAATATGTGCATCGCCACAGAGCCCTGCAAGGCTTTCACCCGTAACGGCGGGCGGGGGCCAAGAGTTGCATGCGCCATCGCAGCGCAGCATGTGCGGTGCCGCCCGCCCAGGGCGGCAAGTGCCGCAGGATTCAGGCGAATCGCGCCGTCCCCTTCCGCCGGCCGGGCCCTTTCGGCTGCCATCGCCTTGTCGCTAAGGCAGCTTCCTGCGCCCGGCGCCGACCATTTGGCACAGCATATGCTTGTGTGAGGCTAGCCGTTGGCGGTCGCACGGCCGGCACAACGACCAGGGCAGTTCGCCGCCCGGTCTTAAGTGATGAGAGACACGCAATGACGAAGTACAAACTCGAGTACATCTGGCTCGACGGTTACAAGCCGACCCCGAACCTGCGCGGCAAGACGCAGATCAAGGAATTCGACCACTTCCCCTCGCTCGAGGAGCTGCCCCTGTGGGGCTTCGACGGTTCGTCCACGGAGCAGGCCGAAGGCCGCAGCTCCGACTGCGTGCTGAAGCCGGTCGCCGTCTATCCCGATCCCGCCCGCAAGAATGGCGTTCTGGTCATGTGCGAAGTGATGATGCCCGATGGCGTCACCCCGCACCCGTCCAATGCCCGCGCCACCATTCTGGACGACGAGGGCGCCTGGTTCGGCTTTGAGCAGGAATACTTCTTCTACAAGGACGGCCGTCCGCTCGGCTTCCCCGAGCATGGCTATCCCGCGCCGCAGGGCCCGTACTACACCGGCGTCGGCTTCAAGAATGTCGGCGACATCGCCCGCGAGATCGTGGAAGAGCATCTTGAGCTCTGCCTCGAAGCCGGCATCAACCATGAAGGCATCAACGCGGAAGTCGCGAAGGGCCAGTGGGAATTCCAGATCTTCGGCAAGGGCTCCAAGAAGGCCGCTGACGAAGTGTGGATGGCCCGCTACCTGCTGCTCCGTCTGACCGAAAAGTACGGCGTGGACATCGAGTTCCACTGCAAGCCGCTCGGCGACACCGACTGGAACGGCTCGGGCATGCACTGCAACTTCTCCACCAAGTTCATGCGCGAAGTGGGCGGCAAGGCCTATTTCGAGGCGCTGATGGCGGCGTTCGAGAAGAACCTGCACGACCACATCAATGTCTATGGCCCGGACAACCACATGCGCCTGACCGGCAAGCATGAGACCGCGCCGTGGAACAAGTTCTCCTATGGCGTGGCCGATCGCGGCGCCTCCATCCGCGTGCCGCACTCCTTCGTCCGCAACGACTATAAGGGCTATCTGGAAGATCGCCGCCCGAACTCCCAGGGCGACCCCTACCAGATCGCTTCCCAGGTCCTGAAGACGATCTCGGAAGTCGACACCACCGCCGTTGCCGCTGCGTGAGGATCACGGCGGCGGGTCACCCGCCGCCGGCCTCTGCTGAAACGCACATCCCGGGACGGGCCACCCGTCTCCTTCAAGCCAGTCCCCTCGCCGGGACTGGCTTTTGTTTTGACGCACCGGTCGCCCGCGCCGCGCATGGAAACGCCGCCGCGAGACGGGACGCTCACAGATAGGGCGAGGCGAGCCAGATGGCGCGGTTGCGCAGCTTCTTCAGGAACGGCCGGGCGGCGAGCGTGTCCAGCGTCTCGCGGCTGCCGGCCGCCGTCATGGCGCCGATCCGCGCCTCGATCTCGGCCGCGATGGTGGGATCGTAGAGTTCGAGGTCGAGCTCGAAATTCAGCCGCAGGCTGCGCGGGTCAAGATTGGACGAGCCGACATAGGCCCAGCACCCATCCACCGCCATCAGCTTGGAATGGTCGAACATGCCGCCCGCCCGCCACACCCGGCACTCGCCCGCCAGCACCTGGTCGAGCTGGGCGGTCATGGCGTAGTCGACCAGCTTAAGATTATTGGCCGAGGGAATGACCACATCCACCTCCACCCCGCGCCGTCCGGCGACCGCGAAGGCGCCGATGAGCTGCTGGTCGGGCAGGAAATAGGGCGAGCACAGGCTTACGCGGCTTTGCGCCATGGTGAGCGCGCCCATGATCATGCTGTGGGCGCAGGCGAGGTTGCGGTCGGGGCCGGAGGGCACTACCCGCACCGCCACCGGCCCGCGCGGTTCGGAATGGTCGCCCTCCGCCCAGGCCGGTCCGTCGAGATGTTCCTCGGCGGAGAAGGCCCAGTCCTGCGTGAACACGGTGAGCAACTGCTCCACCGCCGGCCCCTCGATGCGGAAATGGGTGTCGCGGGCGGGGTCGTCGCCCGCGTGGGCGGAGGTGAATTGGGCGCGGATGTTCATCCCGCCGGTAAAGCCCAACGTGCCGTCGACGATCAGCATCTTCCGATGGCTGCGCAGATTGGCGTAGGGCAGGCGCAGGCCGATGAGATTGCCCATGAACAGGTCGGTGGTGACGCCGCCTTCCTGCAGCCGGCCGACGATGGAGGGGCGGGAATAGCGCGCGCCAATGGCGTCGATCAGTACCCGTACCGCCACGCCGCGCTTATGCGCCGCGATCAGCGCATCAGCGAATTGCAGCCCGATCGGATCATTGTCGAAGATATAGGTGGACAGCGCCACATGCCGCTGAGCCCCGCCTATGGCGGCGAGCATGGCGGGATAGGCCTCGTCGCCGCTGTCGAGCATTGTCACCGCATTGCCCGTCGTCAGCGCGAAGGCGGAGACCCGGTCGCCCAGCCGCTTCATCGCCGAGAGGCTGGGCGAGAGCGCGATGGCGGCGGGCGGGCGCTCATGCCGGCGGTGCTGCCGTTCCTGGCTCGCCCGCCGGCGCCCCGCCGCGCTCTGGCGGATGCGGTTGATGCCGGCCACGAGGTAAAGGGAGGCGCCGATCAACGGCGAAAGCAGGATGACGCCGACCCAGCCGATGGCGGCGCGCACATCGTCCTTGGTCATTGCCGCATGGATGGCGGCGACGACGCCCACCGTGCCGCTCGTGACCAGCACGACATGCGGCCAGTAGGTCGACCAGAAACTCTCCATGGCACCCATTGATCGGTTAAGGCAGGGCGTCGTCTCTAGGGTTTTGTTTTGACGCAATTTCTTTACGCGAACCGGAATCCGCTTCCCGCGAAAATGCTCTAGCCGGTTTCCTCCCCAGCGTCATCTCCACCGCGCAGAGCCGGGGCCGCCCCGGCGTACCGGGGCGACCGTCTTGTGGAGGTCGCGCGTCAGCTCGCGGCCTTGAGGGCGGGCGCGTCGCCCATCGGTGCAGGCTCCAGCGCGTTGACGATCGCCTCGTCCACCCGCTCCAGCCAGACGAACTCCAGCCGGTCGCGCGCATCCTGAGGAATATCCTCATAGTCGCGCCGGTTGCGGGCCGGCAACATCACGCGGGTCAGTCCCGCCCGCGCGGCGGCGACCACCTTCTCCTTGATGCCGCCGACCGGCAGCACCAGCCCGCGGAGGGAGATTTCGCCGGTCATCGCCGTGTCCTTGCGCACCGTGCGTCCGGTGAGCAGCGAGACCAGGGCGGTGAACATGGCGACGCCCGCGCTCGGCCCGTCCTTCGGCGTGGCGCCGGCCGGCACATGCACATGCACGTCGCTGGTGGCGAACATGCCGGGGTCGATGCCGAGCTCGACAGCCCGGCTCTTGACGAGGCTCCATGCCGCCTGCGCGCTCTCCTTCATCACCTCGCCGAGCTGGCCGGTGAGGATCAGCCCGCCGCGCCCGGGAATGCGCGTCGCCTCGATGAACAGGATGTCGCCGCCCACCGGGGTCCAGGCAAGGCCCGTGGCCACGCCCGGCACCGAGACCCGCAGCGCCACTTCATCCTCGAAGAGCGGCGGGCCGAGCAGATCGGGCAGCGTGCCGACGGTGATCTTCGCCGTGGCCGCGGTGCCTTCCGCAATGTCGACGGCGACATGACGGATGGCGCGCCCGATCTCGCGCTCCAGATTGCGCACGCCGGCCTCGCGTGTGTAGGCGCGGATCATCGCCTTCAGGGCGTCGTCCTCCACCTCCACCTGGTCAGCCGTCACGCCATTGGCCTCCAATTGCCGGCGCACCAGATAGCGGCGGGCGATCTGCAGCTTCTCCTGGTCGGTGTAGCCGGTGAGCTGGATGATCTCCATACGGTCGCGCAGCGGGCCGGGGATGGTGTCGAGCATGTTCGCGGTGGCGATGAACACCACGCGCGACAGGTCGAACGGCACGCCGAGATAATTGTCGCGGAAGGTGCCGTTCTGCTCGGGGTCGAGCACCTCCAGCATCGCCGCCGACGGGTCACCCTGTATGCCGGAGCCCATCTTGTCGATCTCGTCCAGCATCATCACGCAGTCGCGGGTGCCCGCCTTGCGGATGCCCTGGATGATATTGCCCGGCAGCGCGCCGACATAAGTGCGCCGGTGGCCACGGATCTCCGCCTCGTCATGCACGCCGCCCAGCGAGACACGGACGAATGTGCGGCCCATGGCGCGGGCGATGGACTGGCCGAGCGAGGTCTTGCCGACGCCGGGAGGGCCGGCGAAGCACAGGATCGGCGCCTTGCCGTTCGGCGCCAGCTTGCGCACGGCGAGATATTCGACGATGCGGCGCTTGATCTTGTCGAGGCCGAAATGGTCCTCGTCCAGAATTTTGCGGGCTTCGGCGATGTCGATCGGCGCCGTCTCCGGCAGCCGCCAGGGCAGGGCGATCAGCCAGTCGAGATAGGTGCGGATCATGCCATATTCGGCGCTGGCGTCCTGCATGCGGCGCAGCCGGCCCAGCTCCTTGCGGGCCATCTGTTCGACATCCTCCGGCATGCCGGCATCCGCGATCGCCTGTTCCAGATCGGCGATTTCCTGGCTGTTGCCGCCATCCTCGCCCAACTGCTTCTGGATCGCGGCCATCTGCTCGCGCAGCAGCACCTCGCGCTGGCGTTCGTCCAGCGAGGCCTTGGTCTGCTTGCCGATTTCCTGCGACAGCCGCAGCACCTCGATGCGGTGAGCGAGCAGCCGCGAGATCTTGGTCATGCGGGCGGCGATGTCGACCGTCTCCAGAAGCTCCTGCTTCTCGTCCGGCGAGATGTCGGCATAGGCGGCGATGAGGTCGGCGAGGCCGGCAGGCGAATTGGCGCCGCGCACGGCGGCGACCAACTCAGCCGGGGCCTGCGGCAGCAGCTCCATCACCTCATTGGCCTGGCTTTGCAGGTGAACGAAGCGCGCTTCGATCTCCGACGAGCGCGTCTCGCTCTCCTCGATCCGCGTCACCCGGGCGGTGAGGAAAGGCTTCTCGCGCACGAATTCATCGACGCGGAAGCGCTGCTCGCCCTGGCAGATGAGGTGATGCGTGCCATCGGGCGCGGTGACGTAGCGCAGAATGTTGGCGATCACGCCCATGCGGTGCAGGTCGGTCGGGCCGGGTTCCTCCACGCTGGCGTCACGCTGCATCACGATGCCGACCGGCCGCCCCTCGCGCACCGCCTGCTGGGCGGAGGCGATGGAGGCCGGGCGTGCCACCGCCACCGGCATGACGACGCCGGGGAACAGCACGAGATTGCGCACCGGCAGCAGGATCATCTGATCCTCCGGCACATGGGCGTTGACGCCGCCATTGCTGCTGCCGGCATCGGCCATGCGCAGCGGGGAAAATCTTTCGAAATCGGGGTGTGTCATGGTCGGTCTCCCCCTCCTCAAACCTTGCGCAGCACAATGGCGAGGCAGCCATTGACGACGCGCGGACGGTTCACCTCATAGCGGCCGGGCGGCAAAGCGAGCTGGCGCTCGAACCGGCCCTGCGGCAATTCCATGCGGTGGATGGTGGCGTTGTGCAGCTCGGGCGGCAGGATGCGCGCGCCGGCGATGGTGAGCACGCCGTTCTGGATCGAGACCGTCATACGGTCGGGATCGACGCCGGGAAGCGCGGCGAGCACCAGCAATTCATGGTCGGTCTCCAGCATGTCGACCGGCGGCTCCCAGCAGGGCGCGCGGTGGCGCGCCGGCGCCTCGGCACGCGCGGCCGGCTGGAACATCTGCCGGTGCAGCCGATCGGCCCGGTTGAGCATCTCGACCGCGTCCGACCACATCCACAGGCGGGGGTCAGTCTTCTTCATGAGGTTCTCCTGGGGCGAGCCCTTTTCCCTTTCAGGTAGGGCTCGGCCACGGCTCATATAGTGATGCGGATCGGCAACACCAGTGAGCGCTCCCGGGACGGCACGGCGATCTCGCAAGCCGCCCGCGTGACGCCCCGGCGGATTTGCGGCATTCCTGACCGTGGTACCGCAACGCGGTTCCGTGGGGGCGCTGGCGATGTCGGAAATCCTGCTGATCGTGCTGTGTCTCGCCATCGGCGTGCTGCTACGCCTGTCCGGCCGGTTGCCGGAGAGCGCGACCAAGGTGCTCGGTGGCTGGGTGATCAATGTCGCGCTGCCGGCGGCGGCGCTTCACAGCGTGCAGGGGGTGAGGCTGCGGCCGGACTGGTGGCTGGCGGCGGCGACGCCCTGGCTCGGCGTGCTGGTTTCCATCGTGATTCTGGTGCCGCTCTGCCGTGGACTCGGCTGGTCGCGGGAGCGCACCGGCGCCATCCTCCTGGTGGCCGGCTGGGGCAACACCTCCTTTGTCGGTCTGCCGATGATCGCCGCCTTCGCCGGCAGCCAATGGCTCGGGCTCGGTATCGTCATCGACCTGTTCGGCACCTATCTCGCCGTCTCGACGCTGGGCATCGCGGTGGCGACGGTGGCGGCCTCCGGCCGCTTTGATCTGGCCGTGGTAGGGCGGCGGATCGCCACCTTCCCGCCCTTCTATGCCGTGCTGATCGCCTTTGCGACCAACCATCTCGCCCGGCCGGACTGGCTGCAGCACTTGATCGAGATCCTCGCCAACACGCTAACTCCGATCGCGCTGGCGGCGGTGGGCTTCGCGCTGCGGCTCGACCGGCTGGCCGGCCGCGCCGGGCCGGTGGCGCTAGGCCTGTGCCACCGGCTCCTGCTCGCCCCGGCTCTGCTCATCGGCTTCTATCTCGCGCTTGGCCAGGCGGGCGATCCTGTCGCCAAGGTGGCGATGCTGGAAATGGCGATGCCGCCCATGCTGGGAGCGAGCATCATCGCCCTGGAGCATGAGCTGGAACCGGACCTGGTGGCGTTGCTCATCGGCCTCGGCGTGCCCTTGTCGCTGCTCACGGCCTGGGGCTGGTGGGCGGTGATCGCACCGCTGAGCTGATCGGCGGTGGCTCAGCCCTGCGCCGCGCCGCGCGGCGCCCGCAGGGCGCGCAGCGCATTGAGGATCACCGCCACGTCGATGGCTTCCTGCAGCAGCGCGCCTTCCACCGGCGCCAGCAGGCCGAAGGCGGCGGCGATCATGCCGAGCGTGGACAGGCCGATGCCGGCGACCACGCTTTGCCGCGCGATGGCGCGGGCGCGGCGGGCGATGCGCATGGCGTCGATCAGCCGGTCCAGCCGGTCGACCAGAATGACGATGCCGGCGGCTTCCGAGGAGGCGCCGCCGGTGGCGCCGTTGGCCCCCATGGCGACGCCGATGTCGGCGGCCGCCAGGGCGGGCGCATCGTTCACCCCGTCGCCGATCATCATGACCGGACCGTGCGGCCGCTCGGCGATGACGGCGGCAGCCTTGTCCTGCGGCGTCATCTGGCTGAGCACCGCATCGAAGCCAAGGCCGGCGGCGATGGCTTCGGCGCGTGCCGTCTCGTCGCCGGTGGCGAGGATGAGACGGGTAACGCCCAAGTCGCGCAGAGCGCCGAGCACGGCCTGCGCCTCCTCGCGCACCGCATCGGCCAGCAGCAGCGCGCCGGCCAGTTCGCCGTCCAGCGCTACGGCGACCACCACCGTGCCCGGGCGGGACGCCCAGCGGGCGCGCTCGCTGACGATCGCCGGGTCCATCGCCTGTGGAGGCAGCCGCGCCGTGACGAAATCCCAGCCGCCCACCGCCACATCGTGTCCCGCCACGCGGCCGGTGAGCCCGGCGCCGGGCGCTTCGGCGATGCCGCTCGGCGAGGGTAGGGCGAGGCCGCGTGCTTCTGCCGCCTCCACCAGCGCCCCGGCCACCACATGGGCGGAGGCCTGGTCGAGCGCGGCCGCATGTCGCAGTACCTCCTCCGGCGCCAGCCCCGTGCGCGCGGCGATGGCGACGATGCGCGGCCGGCCGCCGGTGAGCGTGCCGGTCTTGTCGATCAGCACGGTGCGCAGCTCGGCCAGCCGCTCCAGCGCGCCGCCATCCTTCACCAGCACCCCGCGCGCGGCGCAGCGGGAAATGCCGGAAATGATAGCTACCGGCACGGCGAGAATAAGCGGGCAGGGCGTGGCGATGACCAGCACCGCCAGCAGCCGCACGGGATCGCCGCTGAACGCCCAGGCCGCGCCCGCAATAACCAGCGTCAGCGCCAGGAAGCCCAGCGCGTAACGGTCGGCGAGGCGGACCATCGGCGCCCTGGACTGCTGCGCGGCCTCCACCAGCCGGACGATGCCGGCATAGGTGCTGTCGGCGGCGGCGTGAACGGCGCGAAGATCGAAGGCGTCCCCGGCATTGGTCGAGCCGCTCATGATGGCTTCGCCCTGTCGCCGGTGCACCGGCAGCGGCTCGCCGGTCAGGGCTGACTGGTCGAGAATCGCCTGGGCGCTCTCCACCGTGCCGTCCACCGGCACCACCTCGCCCCGCCGCACCAGCACACGGTCGCCGGGACGCAGCGCGTCGAGGGGCACGTCGGTCAGCCCGCCACCTTCATAGCGCGCGGCCGTGCGCGGCAGGCGGGCGAGCAGGGCGGTCATTTCCCGCGCCGCGCGGCGCTGGGCATAGGCTTCCAGCGCCTCGCCGCCGGTGAACATCAGCGCGACGATGGCGCCGGCCAGGGTCTCGCCAAACGCCAGCGCCGTGCCCATTGCAAGCGCGGCGATCAGGTCGAGCCCGAATTCCCCGCGCCGCAGGCTGGCCAGTATGTGGAAGACCAGCAGCGCCAGCACCAGCGCCGTCGCCCCCGCCCAGATGCGTTGCGCGAGAAGGTCCTGCCCGACGGCCCAGGCAAGGCCGCCCGCCGCCAGCGCGGCCAGCAGGCCCGGCAGCAGCAGCCACCGCAGGGGCGACAGGAGACGCGATGCAAGGCCGGCGACAGCGGGGGCGGGCAAGACATCACCTCAGGGTTCGGCGAGGGGCGCCCCTTGCCGCTCCAATCTATAGTCGTTCTAAACGAGGAGAAGGCCATCGGCCAAGCCATTGCTGGCGCGGCGCTGAACGTCTGCTGCACGCTTGCCCGGGGCGTTCCGGATGCGGCGTGCATCGGTGCCATGGCCGGGTTGTCGTCACGTCATTAATGAAATATTACCTAAACTTGGCTAGGAACCATTTGGCTTGGGGGCCATCGGCGAGCCAGGGCTTGGGCGCCGGTGCTGTGTGCAACCGAAGGCTGACACCGGGCGTGCGCAATCTGCGGGTCGTGCACGAACGTCGGTCGTCTGTATAGAGATGCCTATGCGGCTAGTTGGCTCGTTCCTTATCGGCTCGGCGGGATTTGTTGGCGTGGCGGTCGCTGTCGCGTGGATTTCCAACACCGCGATTCCGACCCCGGCCGATGCGGCGCGTGTCGATCCTCCGCTGCTCGCGGCGACGGTCGCGCCGGAGGTGGACAGCGTGGTGGTGGACGAGCCGTCGCCGCCGCCGACCTACACGGTCGACGACATCCGCAATTTCCGCGCCGCCGGCGTGTTCGAGCCGCCGCGCGACTGGCTGTTCGATCCCGCGCCGATGGTCGCGCGCCCGGCCGCCGTCGCTGCCGCCCCGGACGAGGTGGTGCCGCCGATGGAGACGGTGAGTACCGTGCCGCTGCCCATGGCCAACCCGCTCTTTGCCGGCCGGGTGATGTCCGGCGACGAGCCCGAGGACACGCTGACCCTCGCTCCGCGCCCGCCGCGCAAGCCGGCGATGGAAACCGAGGTCGCCGCGCTGCCTCCGCCGATGGAGGAAGACGTGGCCCCCGAGCCGGAGGCGCCCGCCGCCACCGAGGCGCCCAAGGACGAACTGCGCTACCCCACGCGCGAGGACAAGTTCGCCATCTACGACATCCGCGCCAAGAAGCTTTATCTGCCCAATGGCAAGAAGCTGGAGGCGCATTCCGGCTATGGCGACAAGTTTGACGACCCGCGCTACGTGCATGTGAAGATGGTCGGCCCGACCCCGCCGAACCGCTACAAGCTGCGCATGCGGGAGGCGCTGTTCCACGGCACCGAGGCGGTGCGGATGACGCCGGTGGGCGACGGCAAGATGTATGGGCGCAACGGCTTCCTGCTGCACCCCTACCTGCTCGGGCCGCGCGGCGATTCCAATGGCTGCATCTCGCTCGCCGATTACGATGCCTTCCTCGTTTCCTTCAAGAAGGGCGAGATCGAGGAAGTCGTGGTGGTCGAGGCGATGCCGAAATCCGCCGAACCCGCCAATCCGCTGCTCTCCTGGCTGACCGGCGGCAAGCGGGACTGAGTGCCGCGCCGCTCGCGACGGGCTCGGCTGCCGCGCGCGGGCGGCTGCTGCGCGCCGGCCTGCCCTTCATGTCAAAAGCCTCCACCGCCGGCGCGTCTCCGGCCCGTGGAGGCTTCTGTCGTCGTTCCATAAAGCAGACCCGGCGCGCCCCCGTCCGACGGGGCTCGGGGGACGGGGGCGCGCTGGGCCTGCCGCCGCTCAGCCCTGCAGGCGGAAGGCGGCGGCGCGGCGGTGACCTTCCAGCCCTTCGCTGGCGCTCTGGCGCACGGCGGGCGGGGCGACGGCGGCGACCCCGCGCGCGTCCAGCCACTGATGGGTGCAGATCTTGACGAAGGAGCCGACCCACAGCCCGCCGGTGTAGCGGCCGGCGCCCATGGTCGGCAGCGTGTGGTTGGTGCCGCAGCATTTGTCGGAATAAACCACGCTCGCCAGCGTGCCGATGAACAGCGAGCCGTAATTGCGCAGCTTGGCGGCGGTGGCGTGCGGATCGGCGGTATGGACCTGCAGATGCTCGGCGGCGATATGGTCGGAATAGGCGATCATCGCCTCTTCGCTGTCGCAGACGACGATTTCGCCGAAATCCTCCCACGCCTTGCCAGCGACCGGGGCGGTGGAGAGGGTTTTGAGCTGCTTCTCCACTTCGACCAGCGTCGCCTCGGCCAGCGCGCGGCTGGTGGTGATGAGGCCGACGCGGGTGCGCACATCATGCTCGGCCTGCGCCAGAAGGTCGGTGGCGATCATCTCGGCGTCGCCGGTTTCGTCGGCGACGATGAAGATCTCGCTCGGCCCGGCCAACTGGTCGATGCCGACGGGGCCGAACACCTGCCGCTTGGCCTCGTTGACATAGGCATTGCCGGGGCCGACGACCTTGTCGACGGCGGGAATGGTTTCGGTGCCGAAGGCCATGGCGGCAATCGCCTGCGCCCCGCCGACGCGGAAGATGCGGTCAGCGCCGGAGAGGTGGCAGCCGGCGATCATGGCGGGGTGGGCGGTCGGCGGCAGGCAGGCGATCACCTCGTCGCAGCCCGCCACCTTGGCCGGCACCAGCGTCATGATCGGCGCGGACAGCAGCGGATAGCGCCCGCCCGGCACATAGGCGCCGACGCGCTCGATCGGGATCACGCGGTGGCCGAGATGAAGCCCCGGCAGCGCCTCGACTTCCAGCGGCAGGATGGTGGCGAGCTGCGCCTGCGCGAAGGCCCGCACCCGCTCGATGGCGAATTCGGTGTCGGCGCGGGTCTGCGGGTCGAGGGCGGCCAGCGCGGCCGCGCGCTCTTCCGCGCTCACCTCGATGGCGGTCACGTCGCTCTTGTCGAACAGCTTGGAATAGTGCCGCACCGCCGCGTCGCCACGGCTGCGCACCGCGTCCAGCACCTCCTTGACGGTAGCGGCGATCTCATTGGTGTCGCGGCCATCATCCGGGCGCGGCGCCTTGAGCGGGTGAATCTGGTCGGCAAAGGCGGAGCTGAGCGCGGGCATGGCGACTTTCCTGTGTGGGCGCTGCGATGGTGAGGCCCCCCGGGCATGCCGGCAATTGGCGCGTGCGCGGCTGTCTATTATATTCTCCACTGCTGAAGGATTGCGCGCGAGACGAGGCCTGCCATGCCCAATATCGGACCGGGAATTCGCGAATTGCGGCGGCGCCGCAATCTCGGCATCCGCCGCCTCGCCCTGCGATCCGGCGTCTCGCATTCCTCGATCTCGCTGATCGAGCGCGACCGCATCAGCCCGTCCATCGACACGCTCGCCGCCATATTGGAGGCGCTGGGGACGACGCTGGTGGGCTTCTTTTCCGAACTGCAGCAGATGTCGTCCTATTCGCCGTTCTATGAGGCGTCCGAACTGCCGGAAGTCGGCAGCGGCGAGGCGATTTCCTACAGGGTGATCGGCATTAATCATCCCAACCGGCAGATTCTGGTGCTGCACGAAACCTATGCCGTTGGCGCCGATACCGGGGAGGCGTTTTCCCACACCGCGCAGGAAGCCGGCATGATCATCCGCGGCGCCGTGGAGGTGACGGTGGAAAACAACTCCAAGGTTCTCCATGTGGGCGACGCCTATTATTTCGACAGCAAACTGCCGCACCGCTTCCGCAATGTGGCGGACGAGCCGAGCGAGATTGTCAGCGCCATCAACCCGCCCACATACTAGGCGCGGTCGCCTCAAAACGCGGCAGAGGCGGTTATTATATTAACCGGGCCACCCCGCAGGGGGCGGGTCATTCTATTAGCCATGCTGGCAGCGTGCTTTGCTGCGGCACCAGCGACAACAGGGGGAACTTCCATGAAGGCCACGTCCACTCTTCTGCGCATCGGCGGTGCCGGCCTCGCTCTCGGCCTGATGATGGCCGGCGGCACCGCGTCGGCGCGCGATCTCACGGTCGTCTCCTGGGGCGGCAACTATCAGGACGCCCAGAAGAAGATCTATTTCGAGCCCTTCTCCAAGAAGATCGGCAAGCCCGTGCTCGACGAGAGCTGGGACGGCGGCATCGGCGTCATCGCCGCCAAGGTGAAGGCTGGCGTTCCGAACTGGGACGTGGTGCAGGTCGAGACCGAGGAACTCGAACTCGGCTGCGCCGACGGCTTCTACGAGAAGATCGACTGGGCCAAGCTGGGCGGCAAGGACAAGTTCCTGCCGGCGGCGGTGAGCGACTGCGGCGTCGGTGCCATCGTCTGGTCGACCATGCTCAGCTACGACGCCGATCGGCTGAAGACCCCGCCGACTTCCTGGGCGGACTTCTGGGACGTGAAGAAGTTCCCCGGCAAGCGCGGCTTCCGCCGTGGACCGAAATACTCGCTCGAATTCGCGCTGATGGCCGATGGCGTGAAGCCGGAGGATGTCTACAAGGTTCTCGGCACGCCGGAAGGCGTCGACCGCGCGTTCAAGAAGCTGGACGAGCTCAAGCCGAACATCGTGTGGTGGGAAGCCGGCGCGCAGCCGCTCTCCCTGCTCGCCTCGGGCGAGGTGGTGATGTCCACGGCCTATAATGGCCGTCTCGCCGGCATCAACAAGACCGAAGGCAAGAACTTCCAGGGCGTCTGGCCGGGCAGCATCTACGCCATCGACAGTTGGGTGATCCTCAAGGACAGCCCCAACGCCAAGGAAGCGATGGACTTCATCGCCTTCGCCAGCGAGCCGGCCAATCAGTCCAAGCTGCCGGAATACATCGCCTACGGCCTGCCCAACAAGGAAGCCGCCGCGATGGTGCCCGCCGCCCTGCAGAAGGACCTGCCGACCACGCAGGCCAACCTCACCGGCGCGATCGCGCTGGATGGCGCCTTCTGGGTCGACAATGTCGAGGAACTGACCAAGCGCTTCAACGCCTGGCTGGCGAAGTGAGCGGCTGTTAGCGGCGGGTGAGATAACGCGCTCGCCGCGTGAATGGATGGGCTGGCGCTGTCGGCCCGTCCGCGCGCTCCCTCGCGATGCACGATCCGCGCGCCCTCCCGCAAGCGGGGTGCGCGTGGGTTGCGTCGACCGCGCGTCCCCGGACCGGCCCCCGACCGGTCCGGGATAATGCCTTGATTTCTGCCCTCGCTCGCTTGGAGCGGGCTTTCCGGCCGGGTAACGTCGGGCTAAGGCCAACACGCTAAGGCCACCACTCGGAGATTGCGCTTGGCGCCCTTCATCCATTTCGATCAGGTCACCAAGTCCTTCGGCACGTTGAAAGTGGTCGACAAGCTCGACCTGGAAGTGGCGAAGGGGGAGTTCGTCAGCCTGCTGGGCCCTTCCGGCTCCGGCAAGACCACCCTGCTGATGATGCTCGCCGGCTTCGAACAGCCCTCGCACGGGGCCATCTGGCTTGACGGCACCCGCATCGAGAACCTGCCCGCGCATAAGCGCAATATGGGCGTGGTGTTCCAGAATTACGCGCTGTTCCCGCACATGACGGTGGCGGAGAATGTCGCCTTTCCGCTGGCCATGCGCGGCGTCGGCAGGGCGGAGGCCGCCGCCCGCGTGACGCGGGCGCTCGATATGGTGCGGCTCGGCCACCTCAGGGACCGCCGCCCGGCCCAGCTTTCCGGCGGCCAGCAGCAGCGCGTCGCGCTCACCCGTGCCCTGGTGTTCGAGCCCACCGTGGTGCTGATGGACGAGCCGCTCGGCGCGCTCGACAAGCAGTTGCGCGAGCACATGCAGCTCGAATTGCGCGACCTGCACCGCACGCTCGGCCTCACCGTGATCTTCGTCACCCACGACCAGTCCGAAGCCCTGACCATGTCGGACCGCATCGCCGTGTTCAATCACGGCCGCATCGAGCAGCTCGACACGCCGGAAGGCATTTATGACCGCCCCCGCACCCGCTTCGTCGCCGAGTTCATCGGCGAGACCAATCTGTTCGAGGGGGTGGTGAACAAGGTCGCCGACGGCATCGCCGAGATCGCCATCGCCAGCGGCGTGGTGGTGCGCGCCGCCCAGCTCGGCCCGGTGGAGGTTGGCGCGCCGATCCTCGCCTCGGTGCGGCCCGAGCGGCTGCATCTGCAGGAGCGGGCGGCGGGGGGTAATGCTATCGCCGTCACCGTCACCGATCATGTGTATCAGGGCGATCATCTGCGCACCCATCTCGCCGGGCCGGGCATCGAGCTTGTCGCCAAGGTGCAGCGGCGCGTGCCGGTGGGCCCGGTGGGCAGCCCCGCCTTCGCCTGTTTCGAGCCGTCCGAATGCACGCTGATCGCGCCGGACCAGGCGGCGGGGCGCGGCGCATGAGCGGCTCCCCGGCCCGCGCCCGCCTCTCCGCGCTGCTGCTGGTGGCGCCGCTGTTCCTGTTCCTCGCGGCGTTCTTCATCTGGCCGCTGGTGATGATGATCACCGTCTCCGTCACCGATGGCACGGTGCGGCAGGTGATGCCGGAAACGGCGGCGGTGATCGGCGCCTGGGACGGCGACGGGTTGCCGCCGAGAGAGGTGCAGGACGCCCTTGTCGCCGATCTGCGCGCGCCAAGCGAGCAGATGGCGTTTGGCGATGCGGTGCGCCGGCTCAACAGCGAGGTGTCGGGCTTCCGCACCTTGCTCAGCCGTACCGCCAGTGCGGTGCGCGACGCGCCGCCCGGCCAGCCGGTGGACCTTGCCGGCATTGATCCGCGCTGGGGCGAGGGGCGCTACTGGCAGGCGCTGCAGCGGGCGATGCCCAACTATACCGACCGCAATTTGCTCGCCGCCGTCGATCTCAAGCGCGACACCGAGGGCAGCATCACCGCCGACAGCTCGGCCAACCGCGTCATCATGATCCGCACCTTCACCATCGCCGCGCTGGTGACGGTGCTCTGCGCGCTGATCGGCCTGCCTTATGCGATGATCGCCGCCGCCGCGACCGGCTGGGTGCGCAATGTCATGCTGCTCGCCGTGCTGCTGCCATTGTGGACCTCGCTGCTGGTGCGCACGGCCTCCTGGGTGATCCTGCTGCAGAATGAGGGATTGATAAACAACGCGCTGATAGCCATCGGCATTGTCGACCAGCCGCTGCAACTCATCTTCAACCGCACCGGCGTGGTCATCGCCATGACCCATGTGCTGCTGCCCTTCATGGTGCTGCCGATCTATTCGGTGCTGCTCGGCATTCCGCGCAACCTCATGCCGGCAGCGTCCTCGCTGGGGGCGAGCCGGCTGCGGGCCTTCTGGCATGTGCTGCTGCCGATGGCGCTGCCGGGCGTCGCCTCCGGCGCGCTGCTCGTGTTCATGGTGGCGCTCGGCTACTACATCACGCCGGCGCTGGTCGGCGGGGCGGAGGACCAGATGATTTCCTCCGTCATCGCCTTCTTCGCCACCGGCACGGCCAATTGGGGCATGGCCGGCGCGCTCGGCCTGATCCTGCTGGTGACGACGACGGCGCTCTATCTCGTCTATGGCCGGCTGTCGCGCTCGCCCAACATGGTGGGGGCCTAGCGATGGCGGCCAACTCGCCGGTCTTCCGCGCCGCCCAGATCGCCTTCGGCGCCGCCGTGGTGTTCTTCCTTGTGGCGCCGATCATCGCCATCCTGCCGCTGGCGTTCAATTCCAGCGTGTTCCTGAACTATCCGATGGAGAGCGTGTCCTCGCGCTGGTTCGTTGAACTGCAGACCAGCGAAACCTGGCGGCGTTCCATTCTCAACAGCCTGATCATCGGCACCGGCGCCACCGCGCTGGCGACGGTGATCGGCACGCTGGCCGCGCTCGGCCTGCGTGAGGCGCGGCTGCCCTTCGCCAATCTGCTGCGGGTGGTTTTCCTGCTGCCCATGGTGGTGCCGGCGGTGGTGCTCGGCGTCGGCATGCAGATTCTCTATACGCGCCTCGGCCTCGCCAGCACCTATCTCGGCGTCATCGTCGCCCATGCGGTGCTGTGCGTGCCTTTCGTCATCGTCAGCGTATCGGCGTCGCTGGGCGGCATTGACGGCTCGATCGAGCGGGCGGCGAGCAGTCTCGGCGCCAGCCCGGCGACGGTGTTTCGGCGCATCACCCTGCCGCTCGCCCTGCCGGGCGTGGTCTCGGGGGCGGTGTTCGCCTTCGCCACCTCGCTGGACGAGGTGGTCATCACCCTGTTTGTCGCCGGCCCCAATCAACGCACGCTGGCGCGGCAGATGTTCGCCAGCATTCGCGAGAATGTCAGCCCGACCATCGCGGCGGCGGCGTTCCTGCTCATTATCGGCACGCTGTGCCTCGCCGGGCTTGCCGGCCTGCTGCGCTGGCGCCAGAGCCGGCTGGCGAAGGCCGCGCCGGACGCCTGAGCGCACCGGCACGGCTATACGCCGCTCTGTGCCTGTGCCTTGCGTCGCTCCGCTTCCAGCGCCGCGCGCGCTTCGGCGACACCCGGCAGGTGCAGCGTGTCGGGGAGGAATTCCGGGCCACGGCGCGAGAGGAACTCGGTCAGCGCCGCCGCTGGCGGGGTGAGGCGCTTGGCCGAGCGCTTCACCACGAACCATTGCCGCACCTCCGGCAGCCCCTCGACATCGAGCACGGCCAGCCGCCCGTCCGCCACTTCGGCGGCGATGGTGTGGGCGGAGATGAAGGCGAGGCCCAGCCCGGCCATGACGGCCTGCTTGATGGTCTCGTTTGAATCGATCTCCATGCCGATGCGCGGGTCGAGCCCCCATTGCTGGAAGAACCGCTCCATCAGCCCGCGTGTGCCCGAGCCCGGCTCGCGCGACATGAAGGTCGCGTTGGCGAGGGCCGACGGCGCGATGCGCCGACCCAGCAACGGATGATCCGCAGGTGCGATCAGCACATGCGGATGATCGCCGATCAGCGTCTTGTCGACCTCGATATCGAGCGGCGGGCGCCCCATGATGGCAACGTCGATGGCGTCGGCCCGCAGGCCGGCGATAATGGCTTCACGGTTGCCGACCGAGATGACCACGTCGATGCCGGGATGGGCGCGGGTGAAGGCGCCGAGGGCTGCCGGCACGAAATATTTCGCCGTCGACACCAGGCCGACCGACACCCGGCCCGAGCGCAGCCCCTTCATCGCGTCGAGCGCGGCGCCGCAATCGGCCAGCGCCTGCTCGATGCGCGCCGTCGCGGCGAGAATCTCCCGGCCGGCGGCGCTCGGCTGGAAACGGTCGCCGGCACGGTCGAGCAGCGGCAGGCCGAGATAATGTTCGAGCAGTTGCACCTGCATCGTCACCGCCGGCGGGGTGACGTTCAGCTTCTTGGCGGCGCCGGTGACGCTGCCGGTTTCGACGATGGCGGCGACAGCGCGAAGCTGCTTCAGCGTGGCATTACGCATAAACCATTACATTTCAGCTAAATTGAAACTGAAGGTCAATTTATTCGAATTTCCTTACGCCGGCAAATCGGGCAGTCTGATCTCAACAAAAGGCGTCCGCCGCTTCGGGTCCCCGCCCGAAGGCTTCCGGAAACGACACGCCAAAGGGCCCAAGCCCACAAGAACATAACTGGGGAACGCCATGACACGCCCGACATTGCAGGGCCACCTCGAGGGGTGGTCTCAGGCAGACGCCTTGCGTCGCGACATCGCCAGCGCCGTGATCGCGCTGGCTGACGCCGGCCGCCAGATTTCAGAGCTGCTCGCCGCCGGCCCGCTGGCCGGCTCGCTCGCCACGGTGCGCGGCTATCACGCCGATGGCGACAGCCAGAAGGAACTGGATGTCATCACCGACGATCTCATCCGCGAGGCGCTGTCGCAGGCGCCGGTCGCGCTGTTCGGCTCCGAGGAAGCCGATGAGGCGGTGACGCTCAATCCCGCCGGCACGCTGGCGGTGGCGGTTGATCCGCTGGACGGCTCGTCCAATATCGACACCAATGCCACGGTCGGCACGATCTTTTCGATCCTGCCCTTCATCGGCAGCGATTCGCTCCTGCAGACCGGCCGCGCCCAGCTCGCCGCCGGCTTCCTGCTCTACGGGCCGCAGACCGCGCTGGTGATGACCGTCGGCGCCGGCACCCAGATTTTCATTCTCGACCGCGCCAGCGGCGCCTTCCTGCTGGCCGAGGAGCGGGCAATGGTGCTGCCGGAGACGGCGGAATACGCCATCAACGGCTCCAATCTGCGGCATTGGGACGTTGCCATCCGCTCCTATGTCGAGGACTGCCAGGCCGGCGCCGACGGCCCGCGGGGCAAGGACTTCAACACCCGCTGGGTCGCTTCCATGGTGGCCGATGTCTACCGCATCCTGGTCCGCGGCGGGGTCTATCTCTATCCCGGCGACGCCCGCAAAGGTTACGGCCATGGCCGCCTGCGGCTGGTCTATGAGGCCAACCCCGTCGCCTTCCTGATGGAGCAGGCGCAGGGCTGCGCCACGGATGGGCGGCTGCCGATCCTCGACATCGTGCCCGAGCATCTGCACCAGCGCGTGCCGCTGGTGTTTGGCTCCTGCACCGAAGTCGAGCGCATCGCCCGCTATCACCGCGACGCCGCCGCCATGCCGGAGCGCTCGCCTTTGTTCGGCCGTCGCGGCCTGCTGCGCGCCTGACGGAGAGGACCCATGTCGATCCATCACCCCATCATCTCCGTCACCGGCTCGTCCGGCGCCGGCACCACCTCGGTGCGGCGTATTTTCGAGCAGATCTTCCGCCGCGAGGATGTCACCGCCGCCTATATCGAAGGCGACGCCTATCATCGCTATGACCGCGCCGAGATGAAGCGCGTCATGGCCGAGGAAGCCTCGCGCGGCAACCACCATTACAGCCATTTCGGGCCGGACTCGAA
This sequence comes from Ancylobacter sp. IITR112, assembly GCF_041415945.1. Taxonomy (NCBI): domain Bacteria; kingdom Pseudomonadati; phylum Pseudomonadota; class Alphaproteobacteria; order Hyphomicrobiales; family Xanthobacteraceae; genus Ancylobacter; species Ancylobacter sp. IITR112. The sequence continues at coordinate 325,428 of NZ_JBGCUS010000001.1, forward strand.
CCTGTTCGAGGAGTTGGAGGAGACCTTCCGCTCCTATGCCCACACCGGCACCGGCAAGTTCCGCCACTATGTTCATGACGACAAGGAAGCCGCCGAATATGGCGGCGCGCCCGGCACCTTCACCGCCTGGGAGCCGATCCCGACGCCGACCGACCTGCTGTTCTATGAAGGGCTGCACGGTGCGGTGGTCAGTGGCAATATTGACGTTGCCCGCTATGCCGATCTCAAGATCGGCGTCGTGCCGGTGATCAACCTCGAATGGATCCAGAAGATCCATCGCGACCGTTCGCATCGCGGCTATTCCACCGAGGCGGTGACCGACACCATCCTGCGGCGCATGCCGGACTATGTGAACTATATCTGCCCGCAGTTCACCCACACCGACATCAACTTCCAGCGTGTGCCGACGGTCGATACCTCGAACCCGTTCATCGCCCGCTGGATCCCCACGGCCGACGAATCCATCGTCGTCATCCGCTTCAAGAGCCCGCGCGGCATAGATTTCCCCTACCTGCTCTCGATGATCCAGGGCTCGTGGATGAGCCGCGCCAATTCCATCGTGATCCCCGGCGGCAAGCTCGACATCGCGATGCAGCTCATCCTCACGCCGATGATCCTCAACATCGTCGAGAAGAAGCGGCGCGCCGCGTGAAACGGGAGGACAGCATGTTGACCAGCCCATCGACCGCCACGCCCCTGCGCGAACTCGGCGCGCTTCCGCACGACGACATGGCCAATGCCCTGCGCGCCCTGACCATGGACGCGGTGGAAAAGGCCAAGTCCGGCCATCCCGGCATGCCCATGGGCATGGCGGATGTCACCACCGCCCTGTTCGCGCGCTTCGTGACGCTGGACCCCAGCCGTCCCGACTGGCCGGACCGCGACCGCTTCATCCTCTCCGCCGGTCACGGCTCGATGCTGCTCTACGCGCTCAACCATCTGCTCGGCTATGCCGATATGGGCACGGAGCAGCTCAAGAGCTTCCGCCAGCTCGGCGCCGTCACCGCCGGCCATCCCGAGCACGGCCACACGCTCGGTGTCGAGACCACCACCGGCCCGCTGGGGCAGGGGCTGACCACGGCGGTCGGCATGGCGCTGGCCGAGCGCATGCTCAACGCCCGCTTCGGCGACGATCTCGTCGACCACCGCACCTGGGTCATCGCCGGCGATGGCTGCCTGATGGAAGGCATCAGCCACGAGGCCATCGACCTCGCCGGGCACCTCAAGCTCGCCAAGCTCACCGTGCTGTGGGACGATAACGGCATCTCCATTGACGGCAGCACCGCGCTGTCCACCTCCACCGACCAGCTCGCCCGTTTCACGGCGTCCGGCTGGAAGGTGCTGCGGGTCGACGGCCATGCCCATCACGCGCTGGTCGACGCCATCGCAGAGGCGCGGACGAGCGACCGGCCGGTGCTGATCGCCTGCCGCACCACCATCGGTTTCGGCGCCCCGACCAAGGCCGGCACGGAAGCCGTGCACGGCGCCCCGCTCGGCGCCGCCGAGATCGAGGGCGCGCGCGAGGCGCTCGGCTGGAACCACCCGCCCTTCGAAGTGCCCGAGCACGTGCGTGCGGCGTTTGCCGCCATCGCCCGGCGCGGCCGCGAGGCGCGCGAGGCCTGGGAGAAGCGGCTCTCCGCCTCCGGCCGCCGCGCCGATTTCGAGGCGGCGATGGAAGGCGACCTGCCGGCCGATTTCGACGAGAAACTCGCCGCCTATAAGCGTGAACTCTCGCAGACCGCGCCGAAGGTGGCGACGCGCAAGGCCTCCGAGATGGCGCTCGGCGTCATCAACCGCGCCACCGACCTCACCATTGGCGGTTCGGCCGATCTCACCCATTCCAACCTCACCCTGACCAAGGGCATGGAATCGGTAACGCCGGGCAATTACGCGGGCCGCTACATTCATTACGGCATTCGCGAACACGCGATGGCGGCGGTGATGAACGGCCTCGCCTTGCATCGCGGCAGCATTCCCTATGGCGGCACCTTCATGGTGTTCTCCGACTATGCGCGCGGCGGCATGCGGCTCTCGGCGCTGATGGGCCAGCGCGTCGTCTATGTGCTGACGCATGATTCCATCGGCCTCGGCGAGGACGGGCCGACCCACCAGCCGGTCGAGCATCTCGCCATGCTGCGGGCGACGCCGAACCTCTATGTGTTCCGCCCCGCCGATGCGGTGGAGACGCTGGAAGCCTGGCAGCTCGCTCTGCATGCGGAGGGTACGCCCTCGGTGCTGGCGCTCTCGCGCCAGAACCTTCCGACCTTCCGCACCGAGCATTCGGAAGAGAACCTCGTCGGTTATGGCGCCTATGTCGCCCGCAAGCCCAAGCGCCGGCGCGACGTGACGCTGCTCGCCACCGGCTCGGAGGTCGAGATCGCCTTCAAGGGCGCGGACCTGCTCGCCGAGCGCGGTGTCGACGCCGCCGTCGTCTCCATGCCGTGCTGGGAGCTGTTTGAGCGCCAGAGCCATGAGTACCGCCGCGCCGTGCTGGGCACCGCCCCGCGCGTCGCCATCGAGGCGGCGGCCCGGCTCGGCTGGGACCGCTGGATCGGCGAGCGCGGACGCTTCATCGGCATGGAGAGCTTCGGCGCTTCCGGCCCGGCGGGCGATCTCTACCGCCACTTCAACATCACCCCGGAGGCGGTGGTCGACGCGACCTGCGACCTCCTCACCTGCGCCTGAGCCAGAGGAAGAGCCAATGGCCCGCATCACCCTTCGACAGCTTCTCGACCACGCCGCCGAGTATGGCTACGGCGTCCCGGCCTTCAACATCAACAATATGGAGCAGGGCATCGCGATCATGGAGGCGGCGCAGGCCGTCGACGCGCCGGTCATCATGCAGGCGAGCCGCGGCGCCCGTTCCTATGCCGGCGACATCATGCTCTCGCGGATGATCGACGCGCTGACCGAGATGTACCCCGCGATCCCGATCTGCATGCATCAGGACCACGGGAACAACGAGGCGACCTGCCTTTCCGCCATCCAGCACGGCTTCACCTCCGTGATGATGGACGGCTCCCTGAGAGAGGACGCCAAGACGCCTGCGGATTACGACTACAACGTCGCCATCACCCGCCGCGTGGTGGATGCCGCCCACTGGGTCGGCGCCTCGGTGGAAGGCGAGCTCGGCGTGCTCGGCTCGCTGGAGCATGGCGCCGGCGAGCAGGAGGACGGCCACGGCGCCGAAGGCCAGCTCAGCCATGACCAGTTGCTGACCGATCCCGACCAGGCGGTGGATTTCGTCGCCGCTACCCGGGTCGACGCCCTCGCCATCGCCATGGGCACTTCGCATGGCGCTTACAAATTCTCGCGCCAGCCGGACGGCGACATCCTCGCCATGAACATCATCGAGGAAATCCACCGGCGGCTGCCGAACGTGCATCTGGTGATGCACGGCTCTTCCTCGGTGCCGCAGCCGCTGCAGGATCTGTTCAATGCCAGCGGCGGCGAGATGCCCCAGACCTGGGGCGTGCCGGTGGAGGAGATCGTGCGCGGCATCAAGCACGGCGTGCGCAAGGTCAATATCGACACGGATTGCCGCCTCGCCATGACGGCGCAGTTCCGCAAGGTGGCGCAGGCCAACAAGGCCGAGTTCGATCCGCGCAAATTCCTCAAACCCGCCATGGACGCGATGCGCGACCTTTGCCGCGAGCGTTTCGAGCAGTTCGGCACGGCGGGTCACGCCAGCCAGATCAAGGTGCTGCCGCTGGCCGCCATGGCCAAGCGCTACGCCTCCGGCAGCCTCGATCCGGTGATCGGCGGCGCGCGGGTGGCGGCGGAGTAATCGCTCCCCGCGACGGGAGCTGTTCAACGAGATTTCAGGCGCGCGCCTCAGCCGCGGCGCCGACGGGAACGCACAGGGAGAAGATCCATGAACGCGATCGACAAGACCAAGCCCGCCGAGGAGAAGCGCAGCCGCTACAGCGCCGGCGTGATGGAATACCGCAAGATGGGCTACTGGCAGCCTGACTACGAGCCGAAGGACACGGACGTGATCGCCGTGTTCCGTATCACCCCGCAGGACGGCGTCGACGAGATCGAGGCCTCGGCGGCGGTGGCCGGCGAAAGCTCCACCGCCACCTGGACCGTGGTGTGGACCGACCGCCTGACCGCCTGCGACAAGTACCGCGCCAAGTGCTACCGGGTCGATCCGGTGCCGAACGCGCCCGGCTCCTGGTTCGCCTATATCGCCTATGATCTCGACCTGTTCGAGCCGGGCTCGATCGCCAACCTCTCGGCCTCGATCATCGGCAACGTCTTCGGCTTCAAGCCGCTCAAGGCTCTGCGCCTCGAGGACATGCGCCTGCCCGTCGCCTATGTGAAGACCTTCGACGGTCCGGCCACCGGCATCGTGGTGGAGCGCGAGCGGCTCGACAAGTTCGGCCGGCCGCTGCTCGGCGCCACGGTGAAGCCCAAGCTCGGCCTGTCCGGCCGCAACTATGGCCGCGTGGTCTATGAGGCGCTGAAGGGCGGGCTCGATTTCACCAAGGACGACGAGAACATCAACTCGCAGCCCTTCATGCACTGGCGCGACCGCTTCCTCTACTGCATGGAGGCGGTGAACAAGGCGCAGGCCGGCACCGGCGAGGTGAAGGGCACCTATCTCAACGTCACCGCCGCCACCATGGAAGACATGTATGAGCGCGCCGAGTTCGCCAAGAGCCTCGGTTCCTCCATCGTCATGATCGACCTGATCATCGGCTACACCGCGATCCAGTCCATGGCGAAATGGGCGCGGCGCAACGACATGATCCTGCATCTGCACCGCGCCGGCCACTCCACCTATACCCGGCAGAAGAGCCACGGCGTCTCCTTCCGCGTCATCACCAAATGGATGCGCCTCGCCGGCGTCGACCACATCCATGCCGGCACCGTGGTGGGCAAGCTGGAGGGCGACCCCCACACGACCAAGGGCTATTACGACCTCTGCCGCGAGGATTTTGTGCCGCAGAACCTCGCGCATGGCATCTTCTTCGATCAGGATTGGGCCTCGACCCGCAAGCTGATGCCGGTCGCCTCGGGCGGCATCCATGCTGGCCAGATGCACCAGCTCATCGACCTGCTCGGCGAGGATGTGGTGCTGCAGTTCGGCGGCGGCACCATCGGCCACCCGATGGGTATTCAGGCCGGTGCGACCGCCAACCGCGTGGCGCTGGAGGCGATGATCCTCGCGCGCAATGAGGGGCGTGACATCGTCAATGAGGGTCCGGAAATCCTCAAGGACGCTGCGCGCCACTGCCTGCCGCTGAAGCAGGCGCTGGAGACGTGGAAGGACGTGACCTTTAACTACTCCTCCACCGACACGCCCGATTTCGTGCCGCAGGCCACGGCGGCGGAGTGAGTTCCGCCATCCCGGACGCGCCGCAGGCGTGATCCGGGATCGCGAGACCAGAGTGGAAACCCTTTTCCGGAACCCGATCCTGGTGCTGCCTCCGGCCGACCGGGATGACGAGAGCGAGACACCACCATGCGCCTGACTCAGGGAGCCTTCTCCTTCCTGCCCGATCTCACCGACGCGCAGATCGCCCGCCAAGTCCAGTACTGCATCGACAAGGGCTGGGCGGTGAACATCGAGTTCACCGACGATCCGCACCCGCGCAACACCTATTGGGAATTGTGGGGCCAGCCGATGTTCGACGTGCCGGACGCTGCCGGCGTGATGTTCGAACTGAACGAGTGCCGCAAGGCCTATGGCGGCCGGCAATACATCCGCGTCAGCGCCTTCGACGCCACCCATACGTGGGAATCGCTGCGCCTCTCCTTCATCACCGACCGTCCCACTGACGAACCCGGCTTCGCGCTGGAACGGCAGGAAATCGACGGCAGGTCGATCCGCTACACGACGCGCGCCTATGCGGCTAACCGCCCGGAAGGCGCGCGCTACTGATCCGTCGGCTCCCCACTACTCCCCCGACGGAGAATCGCGGTCGTCCGGTTTCCTCCCCGGCCGCGAGGGACCGATGTCGGAATGCCGCGCCCGGCATCGGTCCCCTTTTCTTTCTCTGCCCGGTCCTCATTCCGGCCGCCGCGACGCGCGCCGCCGGGGTGACCAAACCGCCAATGGAGGCTCCCATGGACGCCGTGATCGACGATCCCACCCGTGGCGCCGGCGAGACGCCGAAAGTGCCGGACTCCATCGACCTCAAGGCCGAATTCGCTTCCAGCGGGCTGGCGGATGTGTTCGACCAGCTCGACCGCGAACTGGTGGGGCTGGTGCCGGTGAAGCGCCGGCTGCGCGAAATCGGCGCGCTGCTTCTCGTCGACACCGCCCGCCGCCGCTTCGGGCTGGAGGCGGTGAGCCCGACCCTGCATATGAGCTTCACCGGCAATCCCGGCACCGGCAAGACGACCGTGGCGCTGCGGATGGCGGAGATCCTCCACAAGCTCGGCTATGTCCGCAAGGGTCATCTCGTCACCGTGACCCGCGACGACCTTGTCGGCCAGTACATTGGCCATACGGCGCCGAAGACGAAAGAGATCCTGAAGAAGGCGATGGGCGGCGTGCTGTTCATCGACGAGGCGTATTATCTCTACCGGCCGGAGAATGAGCGCGATTACGGGCAGGAGGCGATCGAGATATTGCTGCAGGTGATGGAGAACCAGCGCGACGATCTCGTCGTCATCCTGGCCGGCTATGCCGATCGGATGGAGCGCTTCTTCACCGCCAACCCAGGCTTTCGCTCGCGCGTCGCCCATCATGTCGACTTCCCCGACTATTCCGCCGACGAGCTCGACGCCATCGGCGCCCGCATTCTCGACACCATGAATTACCGCATGGACCGCGAGGCGGAGGAGGCGTTCCGCCGCTATATCGAGCTGCGCATGGCGCAGCCGCATTTCGCCAATGGCCGCTCGATCCGCAACGCGCTGGACCGTGCCCGGCTGCGCCAGGCCAACCGGCTGTTCAACTCCGAGCGGCCGGTGACGGCGGACGACCTCGTCACCCTCGCTGCCGAGGACATTCTCGCCAGCCGGGTGTTTTCCGGCGGCATCGACAGCTACCCGCCGCTCAGGTGAGCGCCTTCGAGCGTCATGGCCGGGCTTGGCCCGGCCATCCATGCCTTGTTCACGCGCGACCCAAGACGTTGATCCCGGGCCAGGCCCGGGGATGACTCGGTGCCAGGACTTCGCCACGCGGCCTCGCCAGGAGACACACCCATGGTTCTCATCGCCCCCTCCATGCTCGCCTCCGACTTCGCCCGCTTCGGCGAAGAGGTGCGCGATGTCGCCAGCGCCGGCGCCGACTGGATTCATCTCGACGTGATGGACGGGCATTTCGTGCCCAACATCAGCTTCGGGCCGGATGTCATCAAGGCCATGCGCCCGCACACCGACAGGCTGTTCGATGTGCATCTGATGATCGAGCCGGTGGAGCCGTACATTGAGGCCTTCGCCAAGGCGGGGGCGGACATCATCACCGTGCAGGCCGAGGCGACGCATCATCTCGACCGCTGCCTCCAGCTCATCCGCTCTCTCGGCAAGAAGGCCGGCGTGGCGCTGAACCCGGCGACGCATGAGAGCGTGGTCGCCTATGTCCTCGACAAGGTGGACCTCATCCTGCCGATGACGGTCAATCCCGGCTTCGGGGGCCAGGCCTTCATCGCCGACGTGCTGCCGAAGATCTACCGGCTGCGGGCGATGATCGGCGAGCGGCCGATCCATCTCGAAGTCGATGGCGGGGTGACACCGGAGACCGCCGCGCTCTGCGCCTCGGCCGGGGCGAATGTGCTGGTCGCCGGCTCGGCCGTGTTCAAGGGCGGACGCGAGGCCTATGCCGCCAACATCGCCGCCATTCGCGAGGCCGGCCGCACCGCCCGGCGCGGGCGTGCCGCCGCCTGAGCGCGGGCGCTCGCGGTCCCGCGCCTCAGTTGAAGGCGTCCTCGGTCAGGTTGAGGATCAGCACCTGCCGCGCGCTGTCGGGAATGGAGGGGGAGGCGCGCAGTTCGACCCCGAGCGCCGGCCGCCGCTTCTGGATCAGCGCCGCCACCTCCTCCGCCATTTCGGCGCTGCCGGCGTGGAAGGAGAGGGTGTTGCTGGTGGTCTGCACCACGCCGGTATCCGACACCACGACATCGAAGCCGGCCGCCTTCAGCGGCGCGGTGAAGGCGTCGACCCGCGCCTTGGGCACGGTGTTGACCGGAGCGAAGATGCGCACCGTATAGCCCGCGCCGGGCAGAGCCGCGGTCGCCGGAGCGGGCGGGTTCGCAGCGGGCGCATTCTGGGCCGGAGTCGGCGTTGTGCCCGCCAGAGGCACCAGAGGATCGGCCGGCGCGGAGGTCGCGGGCCCGGGCATCGCGGGTGAGGGAGCGGCCGATGCCGGCGCGGCGGGGGCCGTCGCGCTCGCGGCGGGTGGCGTGGCCGGCGCGGTGGCCTGCGGCGCCGGCGGGACTTCCAGCGCCTCGACACGTTCGGAGAGCGTGGCTTCGGCGCCGCGCAGCGTGGCCACCTCGTCGCGCAGGCTCAGCACCTGCGCCGTGAGGAAGGCGACACCGGCCAGCAGCAGCACCAGCACCAGCCCGTACAGCACCGGCAGAGCCGGATGCGCGGCGCGGGAGGGCGGCGCCTCCGCCCGCTTGGTCTCGATCTCCAGCCGGCGCATCTGCAGCTTCAATTGCTCGATGCCGAGCCAGCGCTGGAACGCCACCGGGTCCTGCGGCGGACCCTTGGGCCGCGGGGCGGAAGCCGGCGCCGGCGGACGCGGCGCGCCGCCGCTTTCCTCGCCGGCACGCGCCCGCGCGGGACCGATGGAGGGCTCTAGCTTGTCGATCATTGCGCCTATCCGTCCGCCGTCCGACCTGCGGCCCCGGACGTCCGCGCCGGGCGGGCCGCCAGAAGCCTCTTGGGCGCCATAGTAGCGCAAGGCGCCGTCCGGGCGGACGAATCCTTACGAAATGGTTAAGACGGTCGGAAACCTTGCCGGCTTTACGCCGCCGGTACCCCGCTGGGCCGGCGCCGGGCGCGCGGACGCTTGGCGATGCGACCCTTGATCACCCGCAGCACGACGACCGTCGCGATCAGCATGACGAGGGTGATGCCGACCATCAGCACCAGCCATTCGCCCTGGCTGTGGGCGCCGAGTTCGCCCGCGCTTCTGCCGGCCACCCAGCCGGGCGCCAGCATCACCGGCGCCCAGACGATGGCCGAGGAGACATTGGCGAACTGGAAGCGGCGCTGGTCCATCCGCATCATGCCGGCGACCAGCGGCATGGTGGCGCGCACCGGGCCGAAGAAGCGGCCGACGAACACCGAGGCGAAGCCGAAGCGGCGGAAGAACAGCCGCGCCTGCGCCACCTGCTCGCGATAATGCAGCAGCGGGCGGCGGTGCACGACGCGCGGCCCGAGCCAGCGTCCCAGCCAATAGGAGACGACATCGCCGAGCACGGCGCCGGCAATGGCGGCGGCGATGACCGGGAGCGGCGAGACGATGCCGGTGCCGACCAGTCCGCCAATGGCGAGCATGAGCGCGGTGGCGGGGATGACGAGGCCGACCAGCACCAGCGATTCGCCGAAGGCGATGAGGCCGATCACCAGCGGGATCAGATAGTCGTGGCCGTTCAGAAACGCGACCACCTCGGCGGATAAAGCTTCCATGTCCTCTCACAGCCGCAGCGCGATGGCGCCAATGTGCCGATGAAGGTGTCGGGAGCAAGGCCGGGGCGACATCGCGTCGCTGTCGCTCTGCCGGTTAAATCGCGCGACGCGCGGAACCAATCGCCGGCTCGCGCGTTTAAGAAGCCGCACCCGCCATTCCGGCTCCCCACACTCTGCGTCCTCGTGGCTTCGCCGCCTGGGGCCGCGACCGACGGAAGGCCTCATGCCGCTGCGTGCCCTCAGCCGCCTCGTCCTCGCCCTTTGTTTCCTCGCGCTTCCCCTCCTTGCCGGCCCGCTCGCGGCCCAGACCGCCGGCGCCCCCACCAGTATCGCTCCGCCTCCGGCCTCCGGAGCCTCCGCCGCCGAACCAGCCGCCGGCGGATCGTCGGCCCCCGCGCCTGAGGTGCGCCAGGCCGACCTCCGGGCGCTGCTCGACACGCTGAGCGACAACGAGGCGCGCGCGCGTTTCCTTAGCCGGCTGCGGGCCTTGCTGGACAGCGAAACCGGTGTGGCGACAACTCCGGCAGCCGGGCCGGTGGCGGCGCAGCCGCTGGCGCCGGACCGTGACGACTGGCTGTCCGGCGCCACCCAGTCGCTCGGCGCCTTCTCCGGCTCGGTGCTGTCGCTGGTCGGCGAGATCGAGCAATTGCCGGCGCAGGTCGAACAGCTCTTCACCGATCTGTCCGATCCGCTGGTGCTGGAGCGTGTCGGCTGGGCCGTGACGATGATCATCGCGGTGCTCGCCGCCGCGCTGCTGGCGGAATTCCTCGCCAAGCGGCTGCTGGCGGGGCTGCGACGGGCGATCGAGGCGCGGCCGGCGCGTGGTCTGTTCATGCGCGCCTTGCTGCTGGCGCTGCGTACGCTGATCGACATCGTGCCCATCGCCGCCTTCGCGGCCGCGGCCTTCGGCGTGCTGGCGCTGGTGGAACTGGCCTTCATCGTCCGCCTCGCCGTCGTCACCGTCATCAACGCCAATGTGCTGGCGCGGCTGATCCTGGTTGGCGCCCGCGCGGTGCTGACGCCGGACGCGCCGCAGATGCGGCTGTTTCCGCTCGATCATGAAAGCGCGGCCTATGGCTATCTCTGGGTCCGCCGCTTCACCTACACGCTGGTCTATGGCCATTTCCTGCTGCGCGCCGCCTGGGTGCTCGGCCTGGCGTTGCCGACCTATCTGTTCTTCAGCAATGTCCTCGCCCTGTTCGTCGCCGGCATGTGCGTGGTGTTCGTGCTGCAGGTCCGGGCGGGTGTCGGCCAGCGTCTGCGCCGTCTCGGCGCGCGCGAGGGGCGGGCGGCGCGGCTGCGCAATGCGGTGGCGGATTTCTGGCACGTCCTCGCCATCGCCTATGTGATCGCCGGCTTCCTGGTCTGGACGCTCGATGTCGATGGCGGCTTCGCCTTCCTGGCCCGCGCCACCCTGCTTTCGCTGCTCACCCTCGGCCTCGCCGCGGCGGTGATCGCGCTGATGCTGCGGGCCTTCGAGCGGGTGTTCAAGCTCAATGCCGAGATGCGCGCGCGCTATCCCTTGCTGGAGGCGCGAGCCAATCGCTACCTGCCCGCGCTGCGCAGCGCCATGCAGGGGCTGGTGATGCTGGTCGCGGCGCTGGTGCTGCTGGAAATCTGGGGCGCGCGGCCGTTCGAGCGGCTGGCTTCGGAAGGCGGGCGGCTGGCGGTCGGGCGGCTCATTTCCATCGGCGTGGTGGTGCTGATCGGACTCGTCCTGTGGGAAATCTCCACCGCCTTCGCCGAGCGGCTGCGGGTCGCCAACCCCAATTCCACCCGGCTGAAGACGCTGCTGCCCTTCCTGCAGAACGCCTTCCGCGTGGTGCTGCTGACCATTGGCAGCCTGATCCTGCTGTCGGAGATCGGCATCAACATCGCTCCGCTGCTCGCCGGCGCCGGCGTGCTCGGCCTCGCCATCGGCTTCGGCGCGCAGACTCTGGTGAAGGATGTCATCACCGGCGTGTTCATCCTGATGGAGGACACCATTTCCGTCGGCGACGTGGTGGAGGTCGGTGCCCATGCCGGGCTGGTGGAGAAGATCACCATCCGCACCGTGCACATGCGCGATTTCGACGGCAATGTGCACTCGATCCCGTTCGGCGAGGTGCAGACGGTCAAGAACATGTCGAAGGACTTCGCCTATGCGGTGGTGGATGTGCGCGTCGCCTATCGCGAGAGCATCGACGAGGCGCTGGCGCTGATGGCGGAAGTCGCGGCCGACATGGCGGCGAACGGGCCGCTGGCGGAGACCATCATCGAACCGTTCGAGGTGGTTGGTGTCGAGGCGCTCGACCCCTCGCACATCCAGCTTCGCGGGCGCTTCAAGACCCGCCCCCTCGGCCAGTGGAACGTCCGGCGCGAATTCTACCGCCGCATCAAGGCCGCCTTCGACGTGCGCGGCATCGAGATGCCGTACCCGCATCAGACGGTCTATCTGGGCACCGACAAGAAGGGCATGGCGCCGCCGCTGCGGGTGGTGAACCAGAGCGCGGAGGAGCTTGCCCCGCCCGCGCGGCCCCGTCGTGCCGCCGCCCGCGCCGCCGCGACGCCGGGGCCGATGATCGAGGAGCATCCCGGCGCGCGCGAGCGCAGCGAAGAGGACGAGGAGCCGATGCTGCCCGCCATCGAGGAGCGGCGGCAATAAAAGCGCCGGGCGATGCGCGCACGCCGCGGAACGGTAGCTGGAGAGGATTGAGCGCGGGAGGTAAAGCCGCGATGATGCGCCGCGCCGGCCCCGGGCCGGAATCCGTGGAGCCGCGTCTTTCATGCTCAGCCGACTTGTCCGCCACCCCATATCGCTGATCGTCGGGGTGATCCTTGGTTTGTTCGCGGCCTACGAGATCTGCGTGCGGTTCTTCGCCTACACCGGCGACGCCTATGTCAACAGCGACATCGTGGTGCTCGCCTCGGAGATCGAAGGGCCGGTGTCCAAGCTCGCGGTGCAGAACAACCAGGCCGTCGCGGCCGATCAGCTCTTGTTCGAGATCGAGCGTACCCCCTATGCGCTGAAGGTGCAGGAGACGCAGGCGGCGCTCTCCACCGCCCGCGCTAATCTCGACCTCGCGCAGGACGAGGTGAGCGCCGCGAAGGCCGCCGTCACCTCGGCGCAGGCGGTGCTGACCAATGCGCAGGACCAGTTGGTGCGCGTCAAGGCGCTGGAGAAGGATGGCTATTCGCCCGAGGCAACGCTTGATGTCTCTATCCGGGATGTCGCCACCGCCGGGGCCAATGTCAGCGCGGCCGAGGCGCAGCTTGCGGTTTCGGTGCGCCGGGTGACGGTTGCGCAGGCGGCGATCGCCTCGGCGGAAGCGGCGCTTGCCAAGGCAAAGTACGATCTGTCGAAAACCGTGGTCAACGCGCCGGAGGCCGGCCGTGTCGCGCCCTTCGTCACCCGCGTCGGCGATTATCTGCGTCCCGGCAGCGAGGTGCTTGCCATCGTCACCGACCGCCGTCGCCGGGTGGTGGCGAATATCAGCGAACGCCATCTCGCCCGCATCAAGGTCGGCCAGCGGGCGCTGCTGACGCTGGGCTCCGACCCCTGGGCGCTGCATTGGGGGCGAGTGAGCGGCATTGCGGTCGGCGTCGCCCGCACGCCGAGCAACCCGCAGGTCATTCCCTATGTCGAACCGACCACCGACTGGGTCCGCCTGCCCCGCCGCTTTCCGGTGGAGGTGACACTGGACCACTGGCCGGAAGGCCTTGGCCTGTTCAACGGCGCGGATGCGCGCGTGCTGATCTGGTTCTGATCCATGGCGGAGGAGGGCGGTACCGGCTTCAGCGACATCGACCGGCAGGCCTTCGCCACCGCCACCGGCGTGCTCGCCGCGGTCTATGTCGCGCTGCTTATGGGGCTGGACGAGCCCTATTGGGCGGCGCTCAGCGTCATGATCATCGCCAATGTCGACCGTGACGCGCTGTTCACCAAGGGCGTGCTGCGCGTGCTCGGCACCTTCATCGGCGTCGTCAGCGGCTATTATATCGGCCAGTGGGCGGAGGGATACAACCCGATGCAACTTGCACTGGTCACCATCGCCGCGGCGGTGGGTACCTATGGCCGGCAGCGCAGTGCCTATGGCTATGCCTGGTTCTACGGCGGGCTCACCTTCGGTCTGGTGATGCTCTACACCATGACCCAGCCGGCGCAGCTTTTCGGCTTCGCGCATTATCGCTGTTTCGAGATCGTCATCGGCGTGGTGTGCGCCACGCTGTCGAGCTGGGCGCTCGGCCCCCGGGCCGGCGAGCTTCATGCGCGTCTGAAAGCACAGGCGGCGGCGACCACCGCGCTCAACGCCGAGCGGCAGGCGCTGATCGCCGGGCTGGGGGCGTTCACCATCATCATCGTGTGGTCGCTGTTCAATCTGCCGCAACTGCCGCAGGTGCTGATTTCCAGCCTCATCGTCGTCGACAGCGATCCGCTGGCGACCCGCCATCGCGGCTTCCAGCGCATTCTCGGCTGCGTGCTGGGTGGGGCGGCGGCGCTGCTCGTCATCCTGATCGACGCGGTGCATGTGTGGTGGTGGGCGACGATGCTGTTTCTCGGCGTGTTCTCCTTCGCCCGCATCCACCTGGGCAAATCGGGCCAGGCCTATATCGGCACCCAGTGCGCCATCGCCTATCTGGTGACGCTGGTCAGCACCTCGCCGCCCGACAGCCTGGCCCCGCCGATCGAGCGGCTGATCGGTATCGTCATCGGGGTGAGCCTGATGACCACGCTGGTGTGGGCGTTCAATCCTCCCGCGAAGGCGGACAAGCCAGCGCAGACGCCGGCCTGATCATGCGGGTTCCGCCGCCGGGGCGAGGGTGTCGAGCAGCGCGTCGAGCTCGGTGCCGCGTTCGACGCTGAGCCAGCGCCCCGGCCGGCCGGCGGGAATGACCACCACGGCGTTCTTCGGGCAGATGTCGAGGCAGGGCACCTCGACCACCGCGACATGAGCGCCCTTGCGGCGCGGTTTCTTCATCGGCTTGCCGCCCTTGCGCGCGGCGATGGCGGCGCGCAGCGCCTTGGGCAGGGGCTGGTCGGCATCAGGGCCGAAGCCGCCGTCCAGCTTCTTCGCGCATTTGCGGCAGACGAGGACCACATCGGTCCAGTCGGCTTTGATCGGCTTCATGCGCAGCGGCATCCTGGCGGCGGGAGGCTCTATGTGCCATTCCCCGCCGCTCCTGTCGAACGAGACCGGCCGGAAGAACCGCGCTCTCTTGCGTCGAGGGGGCAACCGACGCGCGGGAAGCGGCCTCCCGGCCGGGTAGCAAGGCTCACTCGGCCGCAAGCGGCGCGATATGGGCCTCGCCGTGCTGCCGCAGCGGGCGGTTGCCCGCCAGGCGCCGCAGCAGCACGTAGAAGACGGGCGTGAGGAACAGCCCGAAGAAGGTGACGCCGATCATGCCGGCGAACACGGCGATGCCCATGGCATGGCGCATCTCGGCGCCGGCGCCGGTGGAGAGCACCAGCGGCAGCACGCCCATGATGAAGGCGAAGGAGGTCATGAGGATTGGCCGCAGCCGCAGGCGGCTGGCCTCGATCGCCGCCTCCACCGGGTTGCGCCCCATGAACTCCAGCTCGCGGGCGAATTCGACGATCAGGATCGCGTTCTTCGCCGACAGGCCGACCAGCACGACAAGGCCGATCTGGGTGAAGATGTTGTTGTCTCCGCCGCCCATCCACACGCCATAGAGCGCCGCCAGCAGGCCCATGGGCACGATCAGGATGATCGCGATGGGCAGCGTCAGGCTTTCATACTGCGCCGCCAGCACCAGGAAGACGAGCAGCAGGGCGAGCGGGAAGACGATGAGCGAGGAATCGCCGGCGAGGATCTCCTGATAGGTGAGGTCGGTCCATTCATAATCGAAGCCCGGCGGCAGCACTTCGGCGGCGATCCGCATCGCCGCTTCCTGCGCCTGTCCGGAGGAATAGCCCGGCGCCGGCGAGGCGTTGAAGTCGGCGGTGAGGAAGCCGTTATAGCGCTGGGCGCGTTCCGGCCCGGCCGTGGTCTCCACCCGCAGCAGCGCCGAGAGCGGGATCATTTCGCCGCTATTGGAGCGCACCTTGAGCTTGCCGATGTCCTCGGGCCGGGCGCGGAACGGCGCGTCGGCCTGCGCCCGCACCGAGTAGGTGCGGCCGAACTTGTTGAAGTCGTTGACATAGAGCGAGCCGAGATAGACCTGCAGCGTCTCGAACACCGCCTGGATCGGCACGCCGAGCTGGCGCGCCTTGGTACGGTCCACATTGGTGAAGATCTGCGGCACGTTGATCTGGTAGGTGGTGAACTGGCCGGTGAGTTCCGGCGCCGCCATGGCCTTGGCCATGAAGGCATTGGTGACCTCGTTAAGCGCCTCATAGCCACGGCCGGCGCGGTCCTCGATCTGCATCTTGAAGCCGCCGACGACGCCGAGGCCCTGCACCGGCGGGGGCGGGAACATGGCGATGAACGCGCCCTTGATCACCCCATATTTCTGGTTCAGCGCCCCGGCGATGGCGCCGGCGGAGAGTTCCGGGCTCGTGCGTTCCTCGAACGGGTCGAGCACCGAGAACACGATGCCGGCATTAGACGAGTTGGAGAAACCGGCGATGGACAGGCCGGGGAAGGCCACCGCGCTCGACACGCCGGGCTGCGCCAGCGTGATCTCGGTCATCTGCCGGATCACCTCTTCCGTGCGGTCGAGCGTGGCGCCGTCGGGAAGCTGGGCGAAGCCGACGAGATACTGCTTGTCCTGCGCCGGCACGAAGCCGGGCGGCACCGCCTGGAACAGCCACCAGGTGGCGCCGAGCATCACGGCGTAGAACACCATGACCAGGCTCTTCACCTTCAGCGTGCCGCGCACGCCGCCGCCATAGCCGCGCGAACCACGTGCGAACACCCAGTTGAAGCCACGGAAGAACCAGCCGAACAGGAAGTTGATGACACGCTGGAGCGCGTCCGGCGGGGTGTCGTGGCCGCGCAGCAGCAGCGCCGCCAGCGCGGGCGACAGCGTCAGCGAGTTGATCGCGGAGATCACCGTCGAAATGGCGATGGTGAGCGCGAACTGGCGGTAGAACTGGCCGGACAGGCCGGTGATGAAGGCGAGCGGCACGAACACCGCCACCAGCACCAGGGCGATGGCGATGATCGGGCCCGACACCTCGCTCATCGCCTGATAGGCGGCGGCGCGCGGCGTCAGCCCGTTCTCGATGTTGCGTTCGACATTCTCCACCACGACGATGGCGTCGTCGACGACGATGCCGATGGCGAGCACGAGGCCGAACAGGCTGAGCGCGTTGATGGAGAAGCCGAACAGATACATCACCGCGAAGGTGCCGACGATGGAGACCGGCACGGCGAGCAGCGGGATGATCGAGGCGCGCCAGGTCTGCAGGAACACCACGACAACGATGACGACCAGCGCCACCGCCTCGAACAGCGTGTGCACCACCGCCTCGATGGAGGCGTCGACGAAGCGGGTCGTATCGTAGACGATGTCGAAGTCGACGCCTTCGGGCATCGTCTTCTTCACCTCCGCCATGGTGGCGCGGACATTCTCGGCGATTTCCAGAGCGTTCGAGCCCGGCGCCTGGAACACGCCGAGGCCGACCGCCTGCTTGTTGTCGAGCAGCGAGCGCAGCGCGTAGTCGGCGGCGCCGAGTTCGAGCCGCGCCACGTCGCGCAGCCGCACCACCTGTCCGTTGGCGCCGGTCTTCACGACGATGTCGCCGAATTCCTCCTCGCTCTCCAGCCGGCCCTGGGCGTTGATGGTGAGCTGCAGGTCCACATCATCCAGCGAGGGCGAGGCGCCGACGATGCCGGCGGCGGCCTGCACGTTCTGGGCGCGGATTTCGTTGACCACATCGCCGGCGGAGAGGCCGTGCTCGGCGATCTTCTGCGGATCGAGCCAGACGCGCATGGCGTAGTCGCCACCGCCGAAAATGTCGATCTGGCCGACGCCGCCGATGCGGGCGAGCCGGTCCTTGACGTTCAGCACCGCGTAATTGCGCAGATAGGTGATGTCGTAGCGGTCATTGGGCGAGATGAGATGCACGACCATGAGGAAGGTCGGCGAACTCTTGGCGGTGGTGATGCCGAGCGCGCGCACCTCTTCCGGCAGCCGCGGCTCGGCCTGGCCGACGCGGTTCTGCACTAGTTGCGTCGCCTTGTCGGGGTCAGTGCCGAGCTTGAAGGTGACGGTGAGCGTCATCACGCCGTCCGTCGTCGCCTAGCTGGACATGTAGAGCATGTCCTCGACGCCGTTGATCGCCTCCTCGATCGGGGTCGCCACGGTGGCGGCAATGACCTTCGGGCTGGCGCCGGGATAGGTGGCGCGCACGATCACCTGCGGCGGCACGACTTCCGGATATTCGGAAATCGGCATCACCCGCAGGGCCAGCAGCCCCGCGAGAAAGATCAGCACGGAGAGGACGCCGGCGAAAATCGGCCGGTCGATGAAGAATTTGGACAGATTCATAGCGTCCTCCCCCAAGGAGGCAGAGCGTCGGGGCTGCGATCAGCGCGCGGCGACGGCGGTGTTCGGGTCCGTCGCGGCGGCGGCGGAAGCGGATTCCATGGGCACGACTTCCGGCGCGACCACCGCGCCGGGACGCACCCGCTGCAGGCCGTTGACGACGATGCGCTCGCCCTCCTTCAGCCCCTCGGTGATGACGCGCAGCCCGTCGGCCGGCGGGCCGAGCGTGACCTTGCGCCAGACGGCCTTGTTGTCGTCGCCGACGACGAAGACGAACTTCTTGTCCTGGTCGGTGCCGATGGCACGCTCATTCACCGCCAGAGCCGGCTCGGTCCTGGCGCGGCCCATCTTCACCCGGGCGAACTGGCCGGGAACGAGGCGGCCGTCCTTGTTCTCGAACACGGCGCGAAGGCGGAACGTGCCGGTGGAGGCATCCACCTGGTTGTCGACCAGTTGCAGATGGCCGCGCACGGGTCGCACGCCGGTGGTGGCGGTGGTGATCTCGACCGGAATCTGGTCGATCTCCGTCAGCGCCACGTCATGCTCGCCGACCGAGGCCAGGGCCTCGGCGACGGTGTTCTCGTCGGCATCGAAGCTGACATAGATCGGATCGACCGAGACGAGGCTGGTGAGCACCGGCGAGGACGCGCCGGCGGCGACGAGATTGCCGACCGTCACCTCGATCCGCCCGACCCGGCCATCGACCGGCGCGCGCACCTCGGTATAGCCGAGATCGAGCTTGGCCGACTGCACGGCAGCGTCCGCCGCCTGCAAATTGGCTTGCGCCTCGCGATAGGCGTTGGTGCGCTGGTCGAGGTCGCGCACCGACACGGTGCGGTTGTCGACCAGTTGCTTGCCGCGCTCCAATTCGCTGCGGGTGAGCTCGACGCGGGCGGCGGCGGCTTCGCGCAGGGCTTCCGCCCGGTCGAGCGCGGCCTGGAACGGCGCCGGGTCGATGCTGACCAGCAGGTCGCCCTGCTTGACCAGCGCGCCCTCGCGGAAATGGATCTTCTCCACCGCACCGGCGACGCGCGGGCGGACCTCCACCACCTCCACCGCGCGCAGGCGGCCGGAGAACTCGTCCCATTTCATCGTGTCGCGCGTCTTCAGTACCGCGACCTCCACAGGCATGGCCGGCGGGGCGGCGGCTTCCGCCGGCGCGGGATCGGTGGCGAGCGCGGTGGAACTCGGCCAGGCGACGAAAGCCGCGCCGGTGGTGGCCAGCAGGGCAAGCGTCAAGGCGAGCCCGGCCTCGCGCCAGCCGGCGCGTCGGGAACGGGCGGTTGTCTCGCGGGCGACAGCAACGTGTGCGAGGGAGTTCGGGACGGCGTCGGTGCCGAAGCGGTTGTCACTCATGGCGAATCTCCCGGGCCTCAGGCCCGAATGGTGCGAAGTGGGGCGGCGGAGTGCGCCGCCAGAAAGGTGCTGAACAGGTCGCGCAGAACGCCTTCCCACAGCGGGGCGGCCTCCAGCGCGGCGTCGATGCTCTCGGCTTCGCAATCGGTGCCTTCGAGCAGATGGCTTTCCACCGCCACCCCGCCGGCGCGCAGGCGCTCGGCATAGGCGAGGCTTTCATCGCGGATCGGGCAGTCCGCCGAGGTGACGATCAGCGCCGGGGCGAGCCCGCCCAGCCGGCGCGAGCCGAGCGGGGCGGCATAGGGGTGGGCGGCGCGGTCGGCGCTGCCGAGATAGCCGTGCCAGCCATCGGCCCATTTGCACCCCGACGCGCCCGCCGAGGCCGCATGGATCGAGCCCGAGCACAGGCTGGGATCGACCATGGGCGAGATCAGGATCTGCCCGGCCAGCGGTGGCGCCTGCTGATCGCGCGCCATCAGGGTGAGCGCGGTGGCGAGATTGGCGCCGGCCTCCTCGCCGGCCACGAACAGCCGCGCCCCGCGCCCCGCCCATTTCGCCCGCTCGGCGCAGAGATGGCCGAGCGCCTTGAAAGAGAGGTTGAGCGCTGCCGGAAAGGGGTGTTCGGGCGCCAGCGGATAGTCGATGGACACCACCACCGCGCCGGCCTCGGCCATGATGCGGCACAGATGCGCGCTGCAGTCGAGGTCGCCGTCGACGAAGCAGCCGCCATGCAGATGCAGCACCAGCGGCACCGGGCGCAGCGGCGTGGCGGGGCGATAGACGCGCGCGGCCAGCGCCTCCCCGTCAATGTCCAGCTCTGCCTCGGTCCACCTTGCGGTCATGGCGCCCACTACCGGGAGGAAGCGCTGGCTCCCACCCGATTCCAACGGTTGTTTCTGTTGCAGTGCGGCGAAAGCTAGTCCCGTGTTGGTCTCGAAAAAATAGCCGTTTGGCGATAACATTATTTACATATGGAAATAATGAAACGGTAGCGATGGACCAGATAGCTGCGATGCGCGCCTTTGTCCGGGTGGTGGAGGCCGGCACGTTCAGCCGCGCCGCCGACCTGCTCGACATGCCCAAACCCACCGTGACCAAGCATATCCAGCAGCTTGAGGCGCATCTGCGCACCAAACTGCTCAACCGCTCGACCCGCCGCGTCGCCGTCACCCCCGACGGCGCCGCCTATTACGAGCGGGCGGTGGCGCTGCTCTCCGATCTCGACGAGCTCGACGGCTCGATGACCCGGTCGCAGGCGAGCCCGGCCGGCCGGCTGCGCATCGACGTGCCGTCCTCGCTGGCGCTCTATGCCCTCATCCCCGCCCTGCCGGACTTCTTCGCCCGCTATCCCGACATCCAGCTCGATCTCGGCGTCACCGACCGACCGGTGGACCTGCTGGCGGAGAATGTCGACTGCGCCATTCGCGGTGGCGACCTCAGCGATCCGACTCTGATCGCCCGCCGCATCGGCTCCTTGCAGCTCATGCACTACGCGTCGCCCGCCTATATCGCCCGCCATGGTCTGCCGGAGCACCCGCGCGACCTCGCGGCCGGGCACCGCGTCGTCGGCTATTTCAGCGCCCGCACCGGGCGGCCGATGGCGTTCGACATGGTGCGCGGCGAGGAGATTTATGAGTTGCGCCTGCCGCATGTGCTGGCGACCAATGATTCCACCGCCTATCTCGCCGCCGGTCTCGCCGGGCTCGGCATCACCCAGACCATCGAGGCGATGATCGGTCCCTATCTGGAGAGCGGCGCGCTGGTGCGTGTCCTGCCGGAATGGCACGCCGGGCCGATCGTGCTGCATGTCGTCTACGCGCCAAACCGGCATCTGAGCAGCCGGCTGCGGGTTTTCGTCGACTGGGTGGCGGAACTGTTCGGCTCCGGCGGCGCCTATCGCCCCGCCGCGCCGGCGCTGCACCTGCCGGTGCAGGCGCCGGGCTGAGGCCCTGGCGCCTATTCCGCCGCGTCTTTGGTGTGGCCGAGGCGGGAGGCCAGCGTGTCGACCAGTTCGCCGGCGGCTTCCGCGATCACCGTGCCGGGAGGGTAGATCGCCTCCGCCCCGGCGGCGCGCACGGCCTCATAGTCCTGCGGCGGCACCACGCCGCCGACCACCACCATGATGTCCGGCCGCCCCTGCGCCGCCAGCGCCGCCTTCACCTGCGGCACCAAAGTGAGGTGGCCGGCAGCGAGCGAGGAGATGCCGATCACGTGCACGTCGTTCTCCACCGCCTGACGGGCGGCTTCTTCAGGGGTGGCGAAGAGCGGGCCGATATCGACATCGAAGCCGAGATCGGCGAAGGCGGAGGCGATCACCTTTTGCCCGCGATCATGCCCGTCCTGCCCGACCTTGGCGACCAGCAGGCGCGGACGCCGGCCCTCCTCGCGCTCGAACGCCTCGACGCGCGCGCGCACCTTGGCCACCCGGTCGCCCATCGCTCCCGCCTCCCGCCGGTAGACCCCGGACACGGCGCGGATTTCCGCCCGGTGCCGGCCGAAGACGCGCTCCAGCGCGTCGGACATCTCGCCCACCGTCGCCTTGGCGCGGGCGGCGTCGATGGCGAGGGCGAGCAGGTTCGCCCCGCCGCGCGCGCCATTTTCCAGCGCCGCCAGCGCGGCCGCGACGCCCTCGCGGTCGCGTTCGGCCTTGAGCCGCGCCAGCTTGTCGAGCTGCGCCGCCCGCACGGCGGAATTGTCGACCTTCAGCACGTCGACCGGCATTTCCCGGTCGGGCCGGTATTTGTTGACGCCGACCACGGTCTGCGCGCCGGAATCGATCCGCGCCTGGGTGGTGGCGGCGGCTTCCTCTATGCGCAGCTTGGGGATGCCGGCCTCGATCGCCTTCGCCATGCCGCCCAGCGCTTCCACCTCGGCAATATGGCCGAGCGCTTTGCGCGCGAGATCGGCGGTCAGCCTTTCCACGAAAAACGAGCCGCCCCAGGGGTCGATGGCCCGCGTCGTGCCGCTCTCCTGCTGCAGCAGAAGCTGCGTGTTGCGGGCGATGCGGGCGGAAAAGTCGGTCGGTAGCGCCAGCGCCTCGTCGAGCGCGTTGGTGTGCAGCGACTGGGTGTGGCCCTGCGTCGCCGCCATCGCCTCCACCATGGTGCGCATCACATTGTTGAACACGTCCTGCGCGGTGAGGCTCCAGCCCGAGGTCTGGCAATGGGTGCGCAGCGGCAGCGACTTCGGGTTCCGCGCGCCGAGCTCGGTCATCAGCTTCGCCCAGATCAGCCGGGCGGCCCGCAGCTTTGCGACCTCCATGAAGAAATTCATGCCGATCGCCCAGAAGAAGGACAGGCGCGGCGCGAAGAGGTCGATCGGCAGCCCCGCCGCCATGCCGGCGCGCACATAATCGACGCCGTCGGCGAGCGTATAGGCGAGTTCAAGATCCTGCGTCGCGCCCGCCTCCTGCATGTGATAGCCGGAGATCGAGATCGAGTTGAAGCGCGGCATCTCCTTGGAGGTGAAAGCGAAAATGTCGGAGATGATCCGCATCGACGGCGTGGGCGGGTAGATATAGGTGTTGCGGACCATGAACTCCTTGAGGATGTCGTTCTGGATGGTCCCGGAGAGCTGGGCCGGCTTCACCCCCTGCTCCTCCGCCGCCACGACATAAAGCGCCAGGATCGGCAGCACCGCCCCGTTCATGGTCATCGACACGCTCATCTGGTCGAGCGGGATGCCGGAGAACAGCGTGCGCATGTCATAGATCGAGTCGATCGCCACGCCCGCCATGCCGACATCGCCGGCCACGCGCGGATGGTCGGAATCGTAGCCGCGATGGGTGGCGAGATCGAAGGCGACCGACAGCCCCTTCTGCCCGGCCGCGAGGTTGCGGCGGTAGAAGGCGTTGGAATCCTCGGCCGTGGAGAAGCCGGCATATTGCCGGATGGTCCAGGGCTGAGTGGCGTACATGGTGGGGTAGGGCCCGCGCAGGAACGGCGCGAGGCCGGGATAGCTGTCGACGACGGCGAGGCCGGCAATGTCGGACGGGCCGTAAAGCGGCTTGACCGCCAGACCTTCCGGCGTGATCCACGGCTCGGTACCGGCCGGCGCTGCGGCGGGGCGGGGGGCGCGCCACTCCCGCGCGGCGAAATCGGGAATGCGGCTCATCGCGCAGCCTCCCCGGCTGTGGGCGTGCCGCCTAGGCTCGGCGCGCGACGAAGGAACCCGAACAGTTCTTCGCCGGCGATTCCCATTTCCCCGTCGCCACATCGCCCCGCACCACGCCGCGGGCGGACACCGTCTCCGCCCCGCGCATCACGCGGAGGTCGATCAGCCCCAGCGCGCTTACCGACCCGCTGGCCTCCACCGGCCACGGGCCGGCATAGCTGATCTGTCCCTCTTCCACCGCAAGGCGGAACTCCAGCCGCTTGTCGCACGGCCCCGAGACCGGCTCGGCCGAGACCCGCCAGATGCCGTCGTGCGGTCCGGGTTCCAGCGTCGGCTGCGCCGTGGCTGGCGCTATCAGCAGCGCTCCGCAGAGCGCTGCGCCGCAGACGGCGCCTCGCCACCTGTGATCCAGCGTTGTCATGCTCTGCCCCTGGCTTGGCGGCAGCGTAAGAGCTACCCTTGGGGCAACTTGTGGCCGGGCTCATGGTTCCAACCTCCGGGCAATGCCGAGAACCGCCTGCATCTCGCGCAGAAAGGCCACGAGGTCGAGGCCGGCGAAGAGATAGGCGTCGATGCCGGCGGCGCGCTGCGCCGCTTCCTCCATGCCGGGCTTGCCGGCGAGGATGATGGCGCGGGCGCCGGCGGCCTTCAGGGCCTGCGCCGCCTCGACCGCCCGCTCGGCATAGTTCGCGTCCGACCCGCACAGGCAGGCGAGGGCGGCGCCGGAGGCGCGGAACGCCGCCACCAGCGATGGCAGGTCGCTGAAGCCGTCCGCGCCGGTCGCGGCGATGCCGCCCGCCTCGAAGGCGGCGCGGGCGAAGCCGGCGCGGGTGGCGCTGTCGGCCGGCGTGCCGAGGGCGGCGAGAAACACCTGCGGCCGGCTCGCTGCCGCCGCCTCGCGCAGCCGCTCGAACGGTTCGGCCAGCCGCTCGCCGATCAGCGGCTCGCACATCAGCGCGCCTTCGGAGGGAGCGCCGGCGGTGCGGCGGCGGGCGGGGGCGAGCACGCCCGCCGCCGCTTCCGTCAGCAGCGGAAACTCCGAGGTGCCGGTGAGCGGCCGCCGCCGCGTCGCCACCTCCTGCGCGCGTGCGCGCCGCGCCTCGGCCACTCGCCGCTGCCAGGCGCCGGCGGCGAGCGATTCCACCATGCCGCCCTCGCGCTCGATGGCGCGGAACAGCTCCCAGGCTGCGGCGGCCAGCTTCTCCGTCCGCTCCTCGATGGCGCCGGCCCCGGCGCCGGGATCGGCGACGCGGTGGAGGTTGGACTCCTCCATCAGGATGAGCTGCGTATTGCGCGCCAGCCGCCGCGCATCCGCATCCGGCAGGCCGAGCGCCTGGGTGAAGGGCAGCACGGTCACGCTGTCCGCCCCGCCGACGCCGGCGGCAAAGGCGGCGAGCGTCCCGCGCAGCAGGTTCACATGGGCATCGTGACGGGTGAGCGCGCGCCAGGCGGTCTCCATATGCAGCGCGATGGGCGCGGGGGCGAGGCCGCACTCTTCCAGCACCGCCTGCCACAGCAGGCGGAAGGCGCGCGGCTTGGCCTGCGTGCCGAACTGGTCGACGTCGGCGGTCAGCGTCACCTCGATCAGCCGCGCCGCTCCATCCAGCGGCAGGCCGGCGGCGTCCAGCGCGCGCAGATAGGCGGTTGCGGTCGCCAGCACGGCGGCGAGTTCCTGCGCATCGGTGGCGCCGGCCGCGTGGTGCACCCGCCCGTCCGCCCGCACCATCGGCGCCACCAGGCCTCGTCCGTGCAGCGCGGTGACGGTCTGGCCGAGCCGGGCCGCCAGCGCTTCACCGTCGAGCGGCGCGGCGCCGAGCGCGGCGAAATCGCCGATTGGATCGAGCCCGAAGCGCAGATCGAGCGCGGCCGGGTCCGTTTTCTCGAACAGCCGGGCCAGCGCGAGGGCGATGTCGCGGCCCTGATAGGCACCGGCCTCCACCCGCAGCGTCGCCATTTCGGGAAGCAGCCCGTCCAGCGCCGCCACCAGTTCCTCGTGGCGCAGCGTCAGGCCGAAGCCCTCGGCCGAGGGCGCCGAGGCGAAGACGAGCGAGATGCCATCGGCGCCGCCGTCGAGATCGGCCAGCATCTGCGCATTGGCACTGGCGGGGTCGTCATGGTCGATCCGGGCGATCACTTTCCACGGCGCGCCGGGCGGCCGCCCGGCGATCGGTGCGGCGTCGGCCCGCCGCTCGGGCAGGGCGTCGAGACTGTCGCCATCGGCGGTGCGCGTCAGCATGCGCGCGGCATAGGGCGCCCCCTTCAGCACGCCGTCGACCAGCGCCAGCCAGTCCGCGCGCGTGGCCGGGGGGAAGCTGTCGAGGGCGAGGTCGAGCGGGCGCGGGTCCATGGCAAACCTCTCAGGCGAAATCGAGGATGACGGCATCGACGGCCAGGCTGTCGCCGGCTTTCGCGTGCACCTTGGCAATGGTGGCGTCGCGCTCGGCGCGCAGCACATTCTCCATCTTCATCGCCTCCACGATGGCCAGCGTTTCGCCCGCCTTCACCTCCTGCCCCTCGCTCACCGCGATGGCGACGACAAGCCCCGGCATCGGGCAGAGCAGGTGCTTGCCGCTGCCGGCCTGTTCCTTCACCGGCATCAGCGCGGCGAGTTCCGCCTCGCGCCTGGTGTACACGATCGCCTCCACCGCGATGCCGCGATGGGCCAGCGCCACGCCATTGAGACGCGGGCGCACCTGCACGCTGATCGCCTCCTCGTCGAACACGCCGCTCCACACGGGATCGCCGGGATGCCAGCCCGAGCGCAGCTCATGGGTGGAAAGCGGCCGTCCGGCGTCATCGAGGAAGCTGACGATGAAGCCGCCCGCCGCGCGGTCGACCTCGCAGGCCAGCGTCAACTCGCCGAGGCGCACCACGCGCTGATGCTCGAACACCACCGGCCGCCCGGCGAGCTGGCCGGAAATCTTGCGCTTCCTCGCATTGCCGACATTGTCGATCACCGCCGCCACCGCCGCCAGCCGGCGGGCGAGCTTTTCGCTCGGCGCGGTGGGGTGGAAGCCGTCCCTGTATTCCTCGGCGATGAAGCCGGTGGAGAGCCGGCCCGCCCGCCAGCGCTCATGGCCCATCAGCGCCGCGAGGAACGGAATATTGTGCTGGATGCCGTCAATGGCGAAGGCGTCGAGCGCCTCCGCCTGCGCCTCGATGGCCTGTTCGCGCGTCGGGGCGTGGGTGATCAGCTTGGCGATCATCGGGTCGTAGAACAGCGAGATGTCGCCGCCCTCATAGACGCCGGTGTCGTTGCGCACGGTAATGCCGTCATTCACGCCCTCCGCCGGGGGGCGATAGCGGGTGAGCCGGCCGATGGACGGCAGGAAGCCGCGATAGGGGTCTTCGGCATAGACGCGCGATTCAACCGCCCAGCCGTTCAGCTTCACGTCGTCCTGCGTGAGGCTCAGCTTTTCGCCGGCGGCGACGCGGATCATCTGTTCCACGAGGTCGATGCCGGTGACGAGTTCCGTTACCGGATGTTCCACCTGCAGGCGGGTGTTCATTTCAAGGAAATAGAACGACCTGTCCTGCCCGGCGACGAATTCCACCGTGCCGGCGCTGTCGTAGTTGACGGCCTTGGCCAGCGCCACCGCCTGTTCGCCCATCTTCCGGCGGGTGGCTTCGTCCAGAAGCGGCGAGGGGGCTTCCTCGACCACCTTCTGGTTGCGGCGCTGGATCGAGCATTCGCGCTCGCCGAGATAGACGACGTTGCCATGCTTGTCGCCCAGCACCTGGATTTCGATATGGCGCGGCTGGACGATGAACTTCTCGACGAACACCCGGTCGTCGCCGAAAGAGGACTTCGCCTCCGAGCGGGCGCGCTCGAACCCCTCCTGCACCTCGTCGCGCGAATGGGCGATGCGCATGCCCTTGCCGCCGCCGCCGGCCGAAGCCTTGATCATGACGGGATAGCCGATCTCGTCGGCGATGCGGGCGGCATGCGCCGCATCCTCGATCACGCCGAGATAGCCCGGCACGGTGGAAACCCCGGCCGCCGCCGCCGCCTTCTTGGATTCGATCTTGTCGCCCATCGCCTCGATCGCCCCCGGATTGGGGCCGATGAACACGAGGCCGGCTTCTTTCAGCGCGGTGGCGAAGCTCGCCCGCTCGGACAGGAAGCCATAGCCGGGGTGGATCGCCTCCGCCCCGGTCTGCTTGGCGGCGGCGATGATCTTCTCCGCATCGAGATAGGACTGGGCCGCCGGGGCGGGGCCGATATGCACCGCCTCATCCGCCATTTCCACATGCAGCGCGTCGCGGTCGGCGTCGGAATAGACCGCGACGGTCTTGATGCCCATGCGCCGGGCGGTCTTGATGACCCGGCAGGCGATCTCGCCACGGTTGGCGATGAGGATCTTGGAGAACATGGGCAGCGGCCTCTGGTCGAGCGGCTTCACGTGGTCAGGTCGTCATGGCCGGGCTTGGCCCGGCCATCCAAGACGTGGATTGGAGGCGGGCGGCGGCGGAAGTCGTGGATGCCCGGGCTGAGCCCGGGCATGACGTCGTCTCAGTTCGTCACAACGGCAGATTATCGTGCTTCTTCATGGGCGCTTCGATCTTCTTCGAGGCCAGCATCGCCAGCGCCCGCGCGATGCGTCTGCGCGTCGCGCGTGGCGTGATCACCTCGTCAATATAGCCGCGCTCCGCCGCGACGAAGGGCGAGAGGAAGCGCTGCTCATATTCCCTCGTCCGCGCCGCGATCTTCTCGGGGTCGTCAATGTCGGCGCGGAAGATGATCTCCACCGCGCCCTTCGCCCCCATCACCGCGATCTGCGCGGTGGGCCAGGCATAGTTCACATCGCCGCCAATATGCTTGGAGGCCATCACGTCATAGGCGCCGCCAAAGGCTTTTCGCGTGATCACCGTCACCAGCGGCACGGTCGCCTGCGAGTAGGCGAAGAGCAGCTTGGCACCGTGCTTGATCAGCCCGCCATATTCCTGCGCCGTGCCGGGCAAAAATCCGGGCACGTCGACAAAGGTGACGATCGGAATGTCAAAAGCATCGCAGAAGCGCACGAAACGCGCCGCCTTGCGCGAGGCGTCGGCGTCGAGCACGCCGGCCAGCACCATCGGCTGGTTGGCGACAAAGCCGACCGTGCGCCCTTCCACCCGGCCGAAGCCGGTGAGGATGTTCTTCGCGAAGCCCTCCTGGATCTCGAAGAAATCGCCCTCGTCGGCGACCTTTCCGATCAGTTCCTTCATGTCGTAGGGCTTGTTCGGGTTCTCCGGCACCAGCGTGTCGAGCGAGGGGTCGAGCCGCTCGCCATCGTCGAAGCTCGGCCACACCGGCACGCCGGAGCGGTTGCAGGCGGGCAGGAAGTCGATCAGCCGGCGCATCTGCAACAGGCATTCGACATCGTTCTCGAACGCGCCGTCGGCGACGGAGGATTTCGTCGTGTGCACCTTGGCGCCGCCGAGTTCTTCCGCCGTCACGCTTTCATTGGTGACGGTCTTCACCACCTCCGGCCCGGTGACGAACATGTAGCTGGTGTCGCGCACCATGAAGATGAAATCGGTCATGGCGGGCGAATAGACATCGCCGCCGGCGCAGGGGCCCATGATGACGGAAATCTGCGGAATGACGCCGGAGGCGACGACGTTGCGCCGGAACACCTCGCCATAGCCGCCGAGCGCCGCCACGCCTTCCTGGATGCGGGCGCCGCCGGCATCGAACAGGCCGATGATCGGCGCGCGCACCTTCAGCGCCATGTCCTGGATCTTGGTGATCTTGGCGGCGTGGGCTTCCGACAAAGAGCCGCCGAACACGGTGAAGTCCTTGGCGAAGACGAACACCTTGCGCCCGTTCACCGTGCCCCAGCCGGTGACGACACCGTCGCCGGGGATCTTCTCGGCCTTGTCCATGCCGAAATCGGTGCAGCGGTGCTGGACGAAGGTGTCGAATTCCTCGAACGAGCCGGTGTCGAGCAGCAGTTCCAGCCGCTCGCGGGCGGTGAGCTTGCCGCGTCTGTGTTGTGCGGCCACGCGCTTTTCGCCGCCGCCAGCGCGCGCGCCGGCGCGGCGTTGTTCGAGTTCGTCGAGAATGGGCTTCATGGCGCTCCTCCCAGGGCGAGCGTGCCGCGCGGGGCTTTTCAGCCTTTCTAGGCGCTTGTCCGCGAGAACATAAGCTGTGAAAATGCGGATCGTGAAGTTGTAAAATTTTCACAAACTCGACGAGGCAGGCCCTGCCCCTCATCTCAGGGGGAAGGATAAGGCGTCGGCCCGCGGCATCTGGAGGCTGCCTCATGTCCAAGAAGGTTTTCGCCGGCCATGCGGTGCGCCACGCACGCGAACGGCTGGGGCTGACACAGATGGACTTTGCCCGGCGGCTGGCGCTGTCGCCGAGCTACATCAACCAGATCGAGAGCAATCAGCGCCCCGTCACCGCTGCCGTGCTGCTCGCCATCAGCCGCGTCTTCGATCTCGACATCACACGTTTCGGCGCCGACGATCTCGACCGCGTGGTCGCCGATCTGCGCGAGGCGCTGGCCGATCCGGTGTTTCGCGGCATCGAGCCGAGCCTGCAGGATCTGAAAAACGCCACCACCCACGCCCCCGCCTTCGCCCATGCCTTTCTGCGCTTGCACGGCGCGCTGCGCCGGCTGGAGGAGCGCCGTGCCGCCCAGGACGACGCGGTGGTGTCGATCGCGCGCGAGGTGGATGGCGCGGCCCCCGACGAGGCGCGCCATCTCGCTCCCTATGAGGAGGTGCGCGACCATTTCCACTACATCGACAATTATGTCGACGGCCTCGATCGCGCCGGCGAGGAGCGCAACGCCGCGCTCGACCTGTTCGGCCGCGACGATGCGGTGGGCGTGTTGGCGGCGCATCTGCGCCAGCGCCACGACATCGGCGTTGAGATGGCGCCGCCGTCCAAGCTCGACGCGCCGCTTCTCGCCTATGACCGCCACCGCCGGGTGGCGACGCTGGCGCGCACGCTCGATCCCGCCAGCCGTGCCTTCCGCCTCGCCGCTCTGCTTGCCCGCTTCGAGCAGAGTGAGCTGATCGAGCGCCATGTGGCCGAGGCCGGCTTTCGCAGCGCCACGGCGCGCGAGGTGTGCCGGCTGTCGCTGCAGAACTACTACGCCGGCGCCCTATTGCTGCCCTATCGCCGCTTCGCCCGGCTGGCGCGCGAGACGCGGCACGATCTCGACCGCCTCGCGGCGATGACCGGCGCCAGCCTCGAACAGGTGTGCCACCGTCTTTCCACGCTGCAGCGGCCGGGGGAGAAGGGGGTGCCGTTCTATTTCCTGAAAGTCGACCGCGCCGGCAATGTCATCAAGCGCCACAGCGCCACCCGCTTCCAGTTCGCCCGCTATGGCGGCGCCTGTCCGGTGTGGAACGTGCACGAGGCGTTCGAGCAGCCGGCGCGTACGCTGGTGCAACTCGGCGAGATGCCGGATGGCACGCGCTATCTGTGCCTCGCCCGGGGAACCTCGAAACCCGCCAACCGCCACGGCGCGCGCGAGCGCCGCTTCGCGCTCGGCCTCGGCTGCGAGATGTCCTATGCCGGCGAACTGGTTCATGCCGACGGGCTGGACCTGAAGGGCGCGGTGCCGGACCCGCTTGGCGTCAATTGCCGCATCTGCCCGCGCACCGCCTGCCCGGAACGCGCCTTCCCCCCGCTCGACCGCGCCATCGTGCTCGACCCCGACCGCCGCGACGTGGTGCCGTTCGCGGTGCGGGAGTGAGGGGGGCGATCCTGTCCGCATCGTCATCCCGGCCGGAGGCAAAGCCGGAGAGCCGGGATCGTGCTCAGGATAGAGCCGCATGCGATCCCGGATACGGCCTCGCGGCCGTTCCGGGATGACGTCTGCGAGGACGACTTCCCTCAGATATCCAGCGTGTTGTCGCGCTCCCACTGGGTGAGGTGGCGGGAATAGGCGTTCCATTCCTCGTGCTTCAGCTTGGTGTAACCGTCCACCAGCGGCGCGCCCAGCGCGCTGCGCAGCACATTCGATTTCTCCAGCGCGCGGATGGCGTCGAGCAGGTTCAGCGGCAGCTTCTTGGCGCCGCGCACCTTGTGGCCGTCCGTGTACATGTTGATGTCGAGCCGCTTGCCCGGGTCGCGCTGGTTCTGGATGCCGTCGAGCCCGGCGGCGAGCATGGCGGCGGGGGCGAGATAGGGGTTGGCGGCGCCGTCCGGTAGACGCAGTTCCAGCCGGCCCGCATCGGGGATGCGGATCATGTGGGTGCGGTTATTGCCGGTATAGGTCACGGTGTTCGGCGCCCAGGTGGCGCCGGAAACGGTGCGCGGGGCGTTGATGCGCTTGTAGGAATTCACCGTCGGGTTGGTGAAGGCGCACAGCGCGTCGGCCGAATGGATCAGCCCGCCGATGAAGCCGTAGCCGAGGGCGGAGAGGCCGAGTTCGCCCGCCTCGTCCTCGAACAGGTTGGCGCCCTCCGGGCTCCACAGCGAGGTGTGCATGTGGCAGCCCGAGCCGGTCAGGTCGATGAAGGGTTTTGGCATGAAGGTGGCGCGCAGCCCGTGCTTCTCGGCGATGGAGCGGGCCATGAACTTGAAGAAGACGTGCCGGTCGGCGGTGGTCAGCGCATCGGCGAAGTCCCAGTTCATCTCGAACTGGCCGTTGGCGTCCTCATGGTCGTTCTGGTAGGGGCCCCAGCCGAGGCTCAACATGCTGTCGCAGATTTCCTTGATCACCTCATAGCGGCGCATCAGGGCGGACTGGTCGTAGCAGGGCTTGGTGGCGTTGTCGGCGGCGTCGGAAATCTTGCTGCCGTCGGCGTTGGTGAGGAAGAACTCGCACTCCACCCCGGTCTTCATGATGTAGCCGAGGCTCTCGGCGCCGAGCATGGTTGATTTCAGCACGTTGCGCGGCGCCTGCGCCACCAGTTCGTCGTTCATGACGAGGTCGGAGGCGAGCCAGCCGACTTCCGGCTTCCATGGGAGCTGGATCAGGCTGGAGGCGTCGGGAACGGCGAACAGGTCGGCATCGGCCGGGCTCATGTCGAGCCAGGTGGCGAAGCCGGCGAAGCCCGCCCCGGCCTTCTGCATGCCGCCGATGGCGCTTGCGGGCACCAGCTTGGCCCTGAGCGCGCCGAACAGGTCGACATAGGAGATCAGGAAATACTTGATGCCGCGTTCTTTCGCGGCATGAGCGAGGTCATTGGCCATGGTGCTATCCGGTTTCGCTGTTCCCCGGCCCGTTCGGGCTCGTTGGTCGTCGTGACGTGCAAACCCCGCGCCGAGGCGCGGGGCTGATGATCAGAATCCGCCGTTGCGGCCCGGTATCCAGTCGGTGCCGGCCAGCGGCACATTGGCCATGGCGGCAGCCTCGATGGTCAGCGCGACGAGGTCTTCCGGCTCCAGATTGTGCACATGGCTCTTGCCGCAGGCGCGGGCGATGGTCTGGCACTCCAGCGTCAGCACCGCGAGATAATTGGCGAGCCGCCGCCCGGCCGCCACCGGGTCGAGCCGCTTCATCAATTCGGGATCCTGCGTCGTGATGCCGGCGGGGTCGCGGCCCTCATGCCAGTCGTCATAGGCGCCGGGGCGGGTGCCGAGCGCCTCGTATTCGGCGGCATAGTGCGGGTCATTGTCGCCCAGCGCCACCAGCGCGGCGGTGCCGATGGCGACCGCATCGGCGCCGAGCGCCAGCGCCTTGGCCACATCCGCCCCGTTGCGGATGCCGCCGGAGACGACGAGCTGAACCTTGCGGTGCATGCCAAGGTCCTGCAGCGCCTTCACCGCCTGCCGTACGGCAGCGAGCGTCGGGATGCCGACATGTTCGATGAAGATTTCCTGCGTCGCGGCGGTGCCGCCCTGCATGCCGTCGACCACCACCACATCGGCGCCCGACTTCACGGCCAGCGCCGTGTCATAATAGGGGCGGGCGGCGCCGACCTTCACATAGATCGGCTTTTCCCAATCGGTGATCTCGCGCAGTTCCTCGATCTTGATCTCAAGGTCGTCCGGCCCGGTCCAGTCCGGGTGGCGGCAGGCGGAGCGCTGGTCGATGCCGACGGGCAGGGTGCGCATGCTGGCGACGCGCTCGGTGATCTTCTGGCCGAGCAGCATGCCGCCGCCGCCGGGCTTGGCGCCCTGGCCGACCACCACCTCGATGGCGTCGGCGCGCTTGAGGTCGTCCGGGTTCATGCCATAGCGCGAGGGCAAATACTGGTAGACGAGCTGGGTCGAATGCCCGCGCTCCTCATTGGTCATGCCGCCATCGCCTGTCGTGGTCGAGGTGCCCATGGCGGACGCCCCGCGCCCCAGCGCTTCCTTGGCATTGGCGGAGAGCGAGCCGAAGCTCATGCCGGCAATGGTGATCGGGATCTTCAGTTCGATCGGCTTCCTGGCGAAGCGGGTGCCGAGCACGACCTCGGTGGAGCACTTCTCGCGGTAGCCTTCCAGCGGGTAGCGCGACATGGAGGCGCCGAGGAACAGCAAATCGTCGAAGTGGGGCACCCGGCGCTTGGCGCCGCCGCCGCGAATGTCATAGATGCCGGTCGCCGCCGCGCGGCGGATTTCCGACAGCGTGTAATCGTCGAAGGTGGCGGAAGAGCGCGGCGTGGTGCGCGGGGTGTGGCTGTGGTCGGTCATCGCGCCCTCAATAGCTCGACACGTTGTCGACGTGGAAATGGTAGAGCGTGCGGGCCGAGCCGTAGCGGCGGAACTCCGACATATCGACCTCCCCCAGAAGGCCGGCGGCTTCCAGCTTGGCGGCGAGCAGCGCCCTGTGCTCCTCGCGCATTTCCTTCTCGATGCAGTCGGCACCGAGCGAGGCGACGGAGCCGCGCACGAAGAGCTTCGCCTCGTAAAGGCTGTCGCCCAGCGCCTCGCCGGCATCGCCCAGCACGGTGAGGGTGCCGGCTTGCGCCATGAACGCGCTCATATGGCCGACCGAGCCCTTCACCACGATGTCGATGCCCTTCATCGAGATGCCGCAGCGGGCCGAGGCGTTGCCGTCGATGATGAGCAGCCCGCCATGGGCGGTGGCGCCGGCGGCCTGGCTGGCGTCGCCCTTCACATGGATGAAGCCGCTCATCATGTTCTCGCCGACACCGACGCCGGCATTGCCATGGACGATGACGCGCGCCTGCTTGTTCATCCCGGCGCAGTAATAGCCGACCGGCCCGTCGATCTCGACCGTGACCGGCACGTCGAGCCCGGCGGCGATGGCGTGGCGCCCGGCGGGGTTGGCGATCTTCCACAGCGTCTGGTTGGTGTCGGCGGCGAGCTTGTGCAGGGCGCCGTTCAGCTCGCGCAGCGGCGTGGTGGCGAGGTCGACGAGGGTTTCGCCCTCGGCGGCGGCAGGCTTCAGCGAGAGGTTCATGCGGCGCGATCCCAGAAATAAACCTTGGCCGGCTCCGGCTCGAACACCCGCGCGGTCTCGATGCCCGGCAGGCCGGCCAGCGCCCGGTATTCGGAGGCGAAGGCGACATAATCGTCGGTCTCGGCCATGACGGCCGGCTTGCAGGCGATGGGATCGCGCAGCACGCCGAAGCCGCTCTCCGTGCCGACGACGAAGGTGTAGAAACCGTCGAGGTCGCCCAGCGAATGCTCCAGCGCCTCGCCCAGCGTATCCCCGCCGCGCATGCGGTAGGTGAGATAGGCGGCGGCCACCTCGCTGTCGTTCTCGGTCGTCACCGCGACGCCCTCGCGGGCGAGCAGGCGGCGCACGCCGGCATGGTTGGACAGCGAGCCATTGTGGACGAGGCACTGGTCCGGGCCGGTGGAGAAGGGGTGGGCTCCGTCCGTGGTGACGGCGCTCTCGGTCGCCATGCGGGTATGGCCGATGGCGTGGGTGCCGCTCATCTCTTCCAGCTTGAAGCGCTTGGCGACATCGGCCGGCAGGCCGACTTCCTTGTAAAGCTCCATGCGCGCCCCGGCGCCGACCACCTTCACCGCCGGCGCGAGGCGGGCGAGCGCGGCGCGGACCGTGGCTTCCTCGGCCACCGGCACGCTCAGCACGCCATGGGTGTCGCGGGCAAGAATGGGATGGTCGATCTCGGCGCCCAGCGCGGCGAAATCGGTGCCGGCGGGGCCGCGCAAGGTGAGCTTCACGAAGCCGGGCGTGCCGCCGCCATAGACCGCGAAGCCGGCCGAATCCGGCCCGCGGTCGCACATGATGTCGAGCATTTGCGAAAGCAGGGCGCCGAGTTCCGGCTCCAGCTTCGGCTGCTTCAGGAACAGGCCGACAATGCCGCACATGGCTTGAGAACTCCTGCAGGCAAGGGAAGGGCAAGGGCCATGAGGCCGTGCCCCCTCTTGTAGGAGGGGTGTCGGTGGGCGTCAATCCGTGTGAATATAATTTTCTTCTGAGGAAAATACGGGCCGTGTGTCCGGCCCTACGCCTCAGCGTTCGCTCTCGCGCGGATACATGATGATGGAGAGGTAGCGCATCGGCCGCACCAGCAGTTCCTCCGGCCCATGGGTGGCGGCGCTGTCGAACAGCAGCGAATCGCCAGGCTTGAGGTGATAGGTGCGGTCGCCATGGCGGTAGATCACCTCGCCGGAGAGCATGTGGATGAACTCCACCCCGGCATGGCGGAAGCCGGTATAGGGCACCGCCTCCTCGCTCAGCGTGATCAGATAGGGCTCGACCGCCACCTCGCCGCCCAGCGCGTGGCCGAGCAGTTCATATTCATGCCCCACCTTGGTGCCGCGACGTTCGATCTTCACCCCGCCCCCGGCCGGGACGAAGGAACAGTCGCGCTTCTCCTCGAAGCTGGTGAACAGGGTGGAGAGCGGCACGTTCAGCACGCTGGAAATCGCCTGTAGTGTCGCCAGCGACGGCGAGATCAGCCCGTTCTCGATCTTGGAGAGCATGCCGACGGAAATGCCGGCGGCGCTGGCGAGATCGGAAACGGTGAGGTCGAGGTCGCGGCGGATGGCGCGCACCTGCTGGCCGAGCGCCTGTTCCAGCGTGCGCTCGCGCGCCAGCGGCGCCCCCGAGCCGGTCGCCAGATCGTCAGCCGGTGCCTCCGTCGCCACCGCACGCGCCTTCCGCCGTCCTTCGTTCACGCCTGCTCCCCCGTGTCTGATCCTGCCGATGGGACGCGGTTCGCCGGCAAAAGCAAGCCCCCCGACAGGCCCATGCGGCAGCATCGCCCGCGCTTATGCCCGCCCGGCACTGTCATGGAGCCTTGGCATTCATCGTGCATCGAAGGGCGAACCCCTATCTCGTTGCCACAGGACGGTTTTGCGCGCCATGTACGATTTCGACATGATTGTCATCGGCAGCGGTCCCTCCGGCCGCCGCGCCGCCGTCCAGTCGGCCAAGATCGGCAAGTCGGTGCTGGTGGTGGAAAAGGGCCGCCGCGTCGGCGGCGTCTCGGTCCACACCGGCACCATCCCCTCCAAGACGCTGCGCGAGACGGTGCTCAACCTCTCCGGCTGGCGCGAGCGCGGCTTCTATGGCCGCTCCTACCGGGTGAAGCAGGATATCGGCGCCGGCGATCTGATGGCGCGGCTGCACAAGACGCTCGACCATGAGGTCGAGGTGCTGGAACATCAGTTCGCCCGCAATGCGGTGAAGACCGCGCGCGGCGAGGCGCGCTTCCTCGACCCGCACACGATCGAGATCACCGCCGAGGGCGGCGAGGTCGACACCGTCACCGGCGCGCATGTGCTGATCGCGGTCGGCACCCGCCCGTTCCGGCCGGATTATGTGCCGTTCAACGGCATGAGCGTGTTCGACAGCGACGAGATCGTCGACCTGCCCCGCCTGCCGCGCAGCCTCGCCGTCATCGGCGCCGGCGTCATCGGCGTGGAATATGCCTCGATCTTCAGCGCGCTCGACGTGTCGGTGACGCTGATCGAGCCGCGCTCGACCTTTCTCGATTTCATCGACAAGGAACTGATCGAGGAATTCATCCACGAGCTGCGCGACCGCAATGTCGGCCTGCGCCTCGGCGCCGCCGTCACCTCGATCACGCTCGATGCGCGCGAGCGGCCGGTGTGCAAGCTGGCGGACGGGCGCACCGTTCAGTCCGACATGCTGCTCTTCGCCGCCGGCCGCGTCGGCGCCACCGACCGGCTCAATCTCGAAGCCGCCGGCCTGGAGGTGGACCATCGCGGCCGCATCGCGGTGGAGCCGAAGACGCTGCAGACAGCCGTGCCGCACATTTATGCGGCGGGCGATGTCATCGGCTTCCCCAGCCTCGCCTCGACCTCGATGGAACAGGGCCGCGTCGCCGCCTGCCACGCCTTCGGGCTGGAGCCGCCGCCGCCGCCGGAATTCTTCCCCTATGGCATCTACGCCGTGCCGGAAATCTCCACCGTCGGCATGAGCGAGGAGGAGGTGCGCAAGCGCGAGATTCCCTATGAATGCGGCATTGCCCGCTTCCGCGAGACATCGCGCGGCCACATCATGGGGCTGAACAACGGGATGATGAAGATGATCTTCTCGGTGAAGACCCGCCGCCTGCTCGGCGTCCATATCGTCGGCGAGGGCGCCACCGAACTGATCCACATCGGCCAGGCGGTGCTCAACCTCAAGGGCACGATCGACTATTTCATCGAGAAC
Source organism: Ancylobacter sp. IITR112 (assembly GCF_041415945.1). Taxonomy (NCBI): domain Bacteria; kingdom Pseudomonadati; phylum Pseudomonadota; class Alphaproteobacteria; order Hyphomicrobiales; family Xanthobacteraceae; genus Ancylobacter; species Ancylobacter sp. IITR112. Next base: position 363,416 of record NZ_JBGCUS010000001.1, read on the forward strand.
ACGTTCAACTATCCCACCCTCGCCGAAGCCTACAAGATCGCCGGTCTCGACGCCTGGAACCGGATGACGCGGGTGTGAGCGCCGGGGCGCGGGCCGGTCGTGGCCCGCCTTTGCCTTGGAAGTTGTTGGTTGGTGTGGTGCAACCATAAATTTCATTGCGATGCCATCTTCACAGCCGCGCGCCAATATGGGACGCATGCGAACCTAGTGCGGGCTGCGTCGAAGGCCCGCCGGGGCGGCGACTTCGGGGGGAGTGATCGCATGACATCCATGACACGGCTGAGCCGCCGCGCTCTGCTCATCGGCACGGCGGCGAGCGCCACCTTAGCCGGCTTCGCGCCGCTGCGGGCGGATCAGGCCGCCCCTGCCGTCGCCGGAGCGCCGCCCAGCCCGCCGGTCGACCGCTGGCAGGCGCTGGCGCGGATCGCCGACGGCGCGCTGCTGCGGCCCAGCGATGCCGACTTCGCCACCCAGGCGCTGCCGAACAATCTGCGCTTCCGCCATGTCCGCCCGGAAGCCATCGTGCGCTGCCGCACGCCGCAAATGGTCGCCGATGTGCTGAGCTGGTGCCAGGACTATGAAATGCCCTTCGTCCTGCGCGGCGGCGGCCATTCCTATGCCGGCTTTTCCACCACGCGCGGCCTGCTGGTCGACATGTCGGCGATGAATGCCATCGACTACGATCCCGCCACCGGGCGGGCGCGGGTCGGCGCGGGGGCATTGAACCAGAACATCTATGACTCGCTGCGCCAGGCCGGGCGGATGATGACGCATGGCCGCTGCCCCACCGTCGGCGTCGCCGGCTTCGTCCTCGGCGGCGGCATCGGCTTCAACATGCGCCGCCTCGGCCTCGCCTCCGACCGGCTGGTGGCGTCCGAGATCGTCACCGCCGATGGCCGGGTGCGCGCCCTCTCTGCCACCGAGGAACCGGACCTGTTCTGGGCCATTCGCGGCGGCGGCGGCGGCAATTTCGGGGTGAGCACCTCCTTCACCTTCGACACTGCGCCGGCGGACGCGCAGCTCACCGTGTTCCGCCTCGTCTGGCGGCAGAACACGCTGGCGGTGGCGAGAGCGCTGTTTGCGGCGCTGGACGACGCGCCGGTGACGCTTGGCACCCGCATCAGTTTTTCCGGGGTCACGCCAACTCTGCATGCCGGCGGCCGGCAGGTGGCGGTGACGCTGCTCGGCCAGTTCGCCGGGCCGAAGGAGCAGCTCGACACGCTGCTGCGCCCGGTCATGGCCGCCGCCGCCCCGGAATTCAGCGACATTCGCGAACTGCCCTATTGGGACGCGCAGGCTTTCCTCTTGGAGCCCGGCGCCCCGGCCTGGTACCGCGAGCGCTCCGCCTTTCTCGACACCGCGCCGTCCGACGCCTTCCTCGACAAGGCGTTCGAGCATCTGGTGCGCTGGCCCGGCACCGGCGCGCATGGCGACCTGTTTTTCTTCCAGACCGGCGGGCGTATCAACGAGGTCGCCCCGGCGGCGAGCGCCTTCGTTCATCGCGCCAGCCGCTGGCTCTCGGTGGTGGGGGTGAGCTGGAGCGAGGACGACACGGTCCGCCCGGAGATCGTGCGCGCCGCCAAGGACTGGCAGGACGCGCTCTACCGCACGGTTGACCATGCCGGCGGGCACGGCGCCTTCATCAATTTCCCCGACGCTTCGCTGGCGGAGTGGCGGGCGCGCTATTACGGCGCCAATCTTCCCCGCCTCGCCGCCCTCAAGGCCAAGGTCGATCCGGCCAATCTGTTCAGCTTCCCGCAGGCGATCTGAGCCTGCGCCACCGCCGCGTCACGCCACCTGCCGCCGCGCGGCGGTGAGCGTGTTGGCCAGCAGGCAGGCGATGGTCATCGGCCCGACGCCGCCCGGCACCGGGGTGATGGCGCCGGCGATGCCCACCGCTTCCTCGAACGCCACGTCGCCGACCAGCCGCGCCTTGCCATCGGCGCCGGCGACGCGGTTGATGCCGACATCAATCACCGTCGCGCCCGGCTTGATCCAGTCGCCGCGGATCATTTCCGGCCGCCCCACCGCGCCGATGAGGATATCGGCGCGCCGGCACACCGCCGGCAGGTCCTTCGTGCGCGAATGGGCGATGGTGACGGTGCAGTCCTCGCGCAGCAGAAGCTGGGCCAGCGGCTTGCCGACAATGTTGGAGCGCCCGACCACCACCGCTTCCAACCCGGCGAGGCTGCCGAGCGTGTCCCTCAAGAGCATCACGCAGCCGAGCGGGGTGCAGGGCACCAGCGCCTCCAGCCCCACCGCCAGCCGGCCGGCATTCACCACATGGAAGCCGTCGACATCCTTGGCCGGGTCGATGGTGGCGAGCACCGCCTGCGCGTCGATAGGGGCGGGCAGCGGCAGTTGCACGAGAATGCCGTGGACAGCAGGGTCGGCGTTCAGCGCCCGCACCAGCGCCAGCACCTCGTCCTGCGCCGCATCCGCCGGCAGCCTGTGCTCGATCGAGGCCATGCCGGCCTCCACCGTCTGCTTGCCCTTGTTGCGGACATAGACCGCGCTGGCGGGATCCTCGCCCACCAGCACCACGGCGAGGCCGGGCGTCACCCCGGTCGTGGCGATGAAATCCGCTACCTCGCCCTTCAGCCGGGCGCGCATCGCCTCGGCAAAGGCCTTGCCGTCGATCAGCCGGGTCTCGACCATGAACGCCTCCTCAGTCGCGGAACACGACGGTCTTGTGCCCGTTCACCAGCACCCGGTCGTCGAGATGCCAGGCCAGGGCGCGGGCGAGCACGCGGCGCTCGATGTCGCGGCCCTTGCGCACGAGGTCTTCGGCCGAATCCTGGTGGCTGATGCGCTCGACATCCTGCTCGATGATCGGGCCCTCGTCGAGATCGGAGGTGACGTAGTGCGCCGTGGCGCCGATCAGCTTCACCCCGCGCGCATGCGCCTGGTGGTAGGGCTTGGCGCCCTTGAAGCCGGGAAGGAAGGAGTGATGGATATTGATGCAGCGGCCCGACAGCTTGGCTGACAGCCCGTCCGACAGCACCTGCATGTAGCGCGCCAGCACCGCCACTTCCGCGCCGCTGGACTGGAACAGCTCCCAGAGCTGCGCCTCCTGCTCCATCTTGGTCGATTTGGTGATGGGCAGATAGTGGAAGGGAATCTCCGCGAAATCGAGATGGGCATAGGTCTCGCGCGGGTAATTGGCGGCGATGGCGACGATCTCCATCGGGATCTCGCCGATGCGCCAGCGATACAGCAGGTCGGCGAGGCAATGGTCGAATTTGGAGACCAGCAGCATCACCTTGGGCTTGCGGCCCCGCGGGCGCAGGCGCCAGTCGAGCGTGAATTTCGCCGCCACCGCCTCGAAATCGCTCTTCAGCGCCTCCAGCGGGCCGGAGCCGGCGGCGCGGTCGAACATGACGCGCATGAAGAAGCGCCCGCTTTCCGTGTCGTCGAACTGCTGGGCCTCAAGGATGTTGCCGCCCTGCTCGAACAGGAAGCCGGCGACGCCGGCGACGATGCCGGGCCGGTCGGGACAGGAAAGGGTGAGGACATAGGTGTCGCGGGTATCGGTCATGTCAGGTCTCGTCGAAACGCCGGTCGCGGCGTCGGGGAAGCGCGCGCCGACAGGCTTCTAGGGGAGATGGGGCGGCGGGGGAAGCGCGCGGCGCGCCGCCGTCAACCTCGTCCCGCCGGCACCGCCTCCAGACGCAGGCCGAACTCCGCCCCGCCGGCGACGAGAAAGCGCGTGAAGCTGGCCTCGAAGCTGCGCGCCACCAGAACGCGCCAACCGGTCTCGTTCACCCGCCACAGCGTCACGCCGATATGGGCGATCACGGTGGTGGCGGCGTCGCCCGGGAGGAACACGCGCGGGTCGAGGTCGATCTGCGCCCCCTTGGCGAGGAGGTCGGGCACCTTCGCGCCCGTGAGCTCGAACAGGACGTTGGCGTCGTCCTGTTCGGTCACCGCCGCTTCCGTGCCGAGCAGCGCGCGCAGCGTGCCGGCGAGGTCCGGCTCGCTGGTCGAGAGCACGAGGAAGCGCCCCGGCCCGGTGCCGATGACGGTGGAAGCGGCGCTGATCGCCGCGCCCGCCCGGTCCGCCAGTTCGACGCCGAAGGCGCGCGCGAGACGGGCGGTGACGCTCGCGGCAAAGCCGTGGCGGGCGACGGCGAGGGCGATGGAGGGTGCCCTGCCTGTCGTGACAGTGACGCCCGCCGCGCCCGGCGCGCCGTAAAAGCCGGCCGGCGGCACCCGGTCGAAGGGAAGGCCGGCGAGGGGATCGTGAGACGAATGTTCAGCCACGCAGGCGCACTCCTTCCGGGTCGATGAAGCCGGGGGCGCAGATTTCTACCTCGATCTCCTCGCCGCGCACCGGGTCATAGGCGCGCACCCGCTCGCCCAGCCGCTCCGGCCCGCGCTTGATCAACCCGAGGCCGATCCAGTGGCCCATATGCGGGGAATAGGCGACCGAGGTCATGTAGCCCTGGTCGTTCGCCATCTCGGGCACCGCGCCGAGATTGAGGAAATGCGCCCCGGCCCGCAGCCGGCGCGCGCGGTCCACCGGCTTGAAGCCGACGAAGCACGGCCGCTCGGGGTCGGTCAGCCCCGGCCGGGCGGCCATGACACGGCCGATATAGTCCTTCTTGGTCGAGGCCATGCGGCCAAAGCCGAGATCGCCCGCCGTGGTCTGGCCGGAAAGCTCGTTGCCGGAGACATGGCCCTTCTCGATCCGCATCACGCCGAGCGCCTCGATGCCATAGGGCGTGATGCCGAACTCGGCGCCCGCTTCCATCAGCGCCCGCGCCAGCGCCGCGCCATGGCGGGCCGGTACCGCGATCTCATAGCCGAGTTCGCCGGAGAAGGAGAGGCGGAACAGCCGCGCCTTCACCCCGCCCATCACGGTGCCGGTGATCGCGCCCATGAAGGGCAGCGCGGCGTTCGACACGTCGCCATCCGCCACCCGCGCCAGCACCTCGCGCGCGCGCGGGCCGGCAAGGGCGATCTGCGCCCATTGCTCGGAGACCGAGGACAGCGCCACGTCGAGTTCCGGCCACAGCACCTGCAGGCAGAATTCGAGATGCTGGAACACCTTGGCGGCATTGGCCGTGGTGGTGGTCATGACGTAATGCTCAGGCGCGAGGCGCGCCGTCGTGCCGTCATCCATCACCAGGCCGTCCTCGCGCAGCATCACGCCATAGCGCGCCTTGCCCACGGCCAGCCCCGCGAAGCCGTTGATGTAGACGCGGTCCAGGAAGGCGCCGACATCGCGCCCCTGCAGGTCGATCTTGCCGAAGGTCGACACGTCGATCAGCCCAACAGAGGCGCGCACCGCCGTCACCTCGCGCGAGACGGTCTCCAGCCAGTCCTTCTCACCCTTGCGGGGGAAATACTGCGCCCGCAGCCACGCCCCGGTCTCGATGAACACCGCGCCCTGTTCGCGCGCCCATTCATGGGTCGGGGTAAGGCGCACCGGGCGGAAATCCTTAGCCCGATGGTGCCCCGCCAGCGCGCCGAGCGAGACCGGCGTGTAGGGCGGGCGGAAGATCGTCGTGCCGGTCTCGGGGATCGAGGCGCCGGTGAGGCTGGCCATGATGGCGAGGCCGGTGACATTGGATGTCCGCCCCTGGTCGGTCGCCATGCCGAGCGTGGTGTAGCGCTTGAGCAGTTCGACCGAGCGGAAGCCCTCCTTGTGAGCGATGCCGACATCCTTGGCGGTGACATCGTTCTGCAGATCCACAAAGGCCGCGCCCTTCGAGCGCTCCACATGCCAGAACGGGGTTAGCGCGAAGGCTTCGTCCGCGACCTCGGGAACGTCCAGCGCAGGCACAGTGAAGCCGAGCGCCTGCGCGGCGTCCGCGCCCATGGCCGCGCCGTCCCTGAGGCAGGCGCCGAGGCCGAACACGCCCTTTGCCGCGCCTGTCACGCTGAGCCCCGGCGGGCAGGTGCCGGGCACGAAAGCGGCGATCGCTTCATCCCACGCCGGCTTGCCGCCATGGTGGCAGGTGAGATGCACCGCAGGCGACCAGCCGCCCGAGACGGCGAGCGTGTCGGCGGCGAGCCATTCCGTTCCCGTGCCGGTTGCCACCTCGATGCCGCGCAGCGTCTTGCCCCTGGTGGCGATGACCTGCGCGCCGGTGAGCGCGCGAATACCCTTGGCCTGCGCCGCCGCGGTCAGTTCCGGCGCCACCTCGGCGCGGATGTCGATGATGGTCTCCACCGGCGCCCCGGCGGCGTGGGCGGCGAGCATGGCGCGCCAGGCGCCGTCATTATTGGCGAACAGCGCGATCCTTTGCCCCGGCAGCGCGGCATGGCGCTGCACATAGGTGCCGACCGCCCCGGCCAGCATCACCCCCGGCCGGTCATTGCCGCCGAACACGATCGGCCGCTCGGTGGCGCCCGCCGCCAGCACGGCACGCCGCGCCACGATCCGCCACAGCCGCTGCCGCGGCTGGAAGGGCAGGGGTTCGGGCCGGTGGTCGCTCACCCGCTCCAGCGCGCCATAGGTGCCGCTGTCATAGACGCCGAACACGGTGGTGCGGGCCATCACCCGCACATTGGGCAGGCTCGCCAGTTCCGCCGCCAGTTCGGCGGCGAAGGCCGGGGCGGGCTTGCGGTCGATATCGCCGTCTTCCGTGTTGAGGTGCCCGCCGGGCAGAAAATCCTCATCGGCGAGGATCACCCGCGCGCCGGAGCGCGCCGCGGTGAGCGCCGCCATCAGCCCGGCCGGGCCGGCGCCGATGACCAGCAGGTCGCAGAAGGCGGTGACCTTCTCGTAGTGATCCGGGTCCGCCTCCTCCGCCGCTGCCCGGCCGAGCCCGGCGGCGCGGCGGATCACCGGCTCGTACAGCTTCTCCCACAGGGCCGCCGGCCACATGAAGGTCTTGTAGTAGAAGCCGGCGCCGAGGAATGGCGACAGGAAGCGATTGACGCTCAGCGCGTCGAAGCCAAGCGAGGGCCAGCGGTTCTGGCTGGCCGCTTCCAGCCCGTCATAGAGTTCCGCCACGGTGGCGCGGGTGTTGGGCTCGCGCCGCGCGCCGGAGCGCAGTTCCACCAGCGCGTTCGGCTCCTCCGCCCCGGCGGAAAAGATGCCGCGCGGCCGGTGATATTTGAAGGAGCGGCCGACCAGCCGCACCCCGTTCGCCAGCAGCGCCGAGGCCAGCGTGTCGCCCTCATAGCCGCGATAGGCGGTGCCGTCGAAAGAGAAGCCGAGCGGCTTCGTCCGGTCGATCAGGCCGCCGGCCGCGAGGCGGTTGCAATTGGGCGCGCTCATGCCGCGTCTCCCGAAGCCGGTTCCGCCGCGCGCGCGGCGACGGCGCCCGAAATGGCATGGGTGCGGGTGTCGCGCGCCACGCGCAGCCACTGGCGGCAGCCATTGGCGTGGTACCACCATTCCTCATGCGCCCCGGCGGGGTTGTCGCGCAGATAGACATAATCGTGGAACGCCTGTTCGGCATTCGGCGCGGCGGGATCGGGCCGCGTCAGCGTGGCGTCGCCGAGATAGGCGAATTCATGGGCGTCGCGTTCGCCGCAATAGGGGCAGGGGATTCGCATCAGGCGGCACCTTCGGGATGACGCCCCTCACCCGGATCGCGGGGCGATCCGACCTCTCCCCATCGGGGAGAGGTGAAGGGCGGCCGGCTCCCTCTCCCCGTCGGGGAGAGGGCAGGGGTGAGGGGGAGGGCGCGAGGAGTGAGCATCAATGCAGGTTCGGCTGCGCACCGACTCCCTTTTCGTCGATGAGATGGCCGGTGCGGAAGCGGTCGAGCCGGAAGGCGCCGGCGGTCGCGTGCGGCGCCCCCGTCGCCAGTAGATGGGCGAAGCACCAGCCCGAGGCCGGCGTCGCCTTGAAGCCGCCATAGCACCAGCCGGCATTGAGATAGAGACCCGGCACCGGCGTGCGGTCGATGATCGGCGAGCCGTCCATCGACATGTCCATGATGCCGCCCCAGTGGCGCAGCAGCCGCAGCCGGCCGAGCCGCGGCATCAGCGCCATGCCGCTCTCGCACACATCCTCGATCACCGGCAGGTTGCCGCGCTGGGCGTAGGAATTATAGCCGTCAATGTCGCCGCCGAAGACCAGCCCGCCCTTGTCGGACTGCGAAATATAGAAATGCCCGGCGCCGAAGGTGATCACCCCGTCGACCAGCGGCTTCAGCCCTTCGGAGACGAAGGCCTGCAGGACGTGGCTCTCGATCGGCAGGCGCAGCCCGGCCCTGCCGGCGAGGCGCGAGGAGGAGCCCGCCACCGCCAGCGCCACCTTGCCGGCGCGGATGGCCCCGCGCGTGGTCTCCACCCCGATGATCGCGTCGCCCTCGCGGATGAACCCCGTCACCTCGCAATTCTGCACGATGTCGACGCCGAGCCGGTCGGCGGCGCGGGCATAGCCCCACACCACGGCGTCATGCCGGGCGGTGCCGCCGCGGGCCTGCAGCAGCCCGCCCTGAATGGGAAAGCGCGCATTGTCGAAATCGAGGAACGGGTACATCGCCCGCACCTGCGCCTTGTCCAGCAGCCGTGAATCCGCGCCGGCGAGGCGCATGGCGTTGCCGCGCCGCGCATAGGCGTCGCGCTGGGCGTCGGAATGGAACAGGTTGAGGATGCCGCGCTGACTCACCATCGCGTTGTAGTTCAGCTCCTGCTCCAGACCCTCCCACAGCTTCATCGACCATTCGTAGAACGGCTCATTGCCGGGCAGCAGATAGTTGGAGCGAATGATGGTGGTGTTTCGCCCGGCATTGCCGGAGCCGATGACGCCCTTTTCCAGCACCGCGACGTTTCGGATGCCGTGAACCTTGGCGAGGTAGTAGGCGGTGGCCAGCCCATGCCCGCCGCCGCCGACGATGATCACGTCATAAGCCGGCTTCGGCGCCGCCTCGCGCCAGGCCGGCGTCCAGCCCTTCTGGCCGGTCAGACCGTTGGCGAGGATGCTGAGGAAGGAATAGCGCATGGGCGGGGCTCGTTCGGGGCTCGCGGGGGAGGTTGCTGCCGGACACCGCGAAAACCTATAGATCAGCGCTGATCCGGTGATAATATAAGTTTTGGTTATGGTGATCGAGAGGCCTTTCTGCGCCGTCATGGCCGGGCTCGGCCCGGCCATCCACGCCTTGAAGGTCATGTCGCCATGCCTCCTGCCGATACGCTGCCCTTCGACCTCAGGGCACTCGAAATCTTCCTCGCCGTCTGCGACGCCGGCACCATGGCGCAGGCGGCTCGGCGGCTCGGCCTGACCCAGCCGGCGATCTCGCAGGCGGTGGCCGATCTCGAACGGCGCATCGGCGTGGCGCTGTTCGACCGTGGCGCCCGCCCGCTCGGCCTCACCGCCGCCGGCGGCGCGCTGCGCCAGCGGGCGAGCGCGCTGCTCTCGGAAGCGCGCCAGATCGCCCCGCTGCTGCGCGAGGCCGAGCACGCGCGCCTGCCGCTGCTGCGGGCGGGGCTGGTCGATTCGCTCGCCCGCGTGCTGATGGCCCCGCTCGCCCGCGCGCTGGGGGAGAAGGCGGAACAGGTCTCGCTGCTTTCCGGCCTCACCGCCTCGCATGCCGGCGCGCTGCTGACCCGCCAGCTCGATGTGCTGGTGGGGGCGGACGCGCTGGACGAGATCGAGGGGCTGGAGCGCTGGCCGCTGCTCACCGAGCCCTATCTGCTGCTGATGCCTCTGGCCGTGCCCGCTCCCGCCTCGCCGGCGGCGCTGGAGGAACTGGCCCGCACCCTGCCGCTGGTGCGCTTTTCCGCCCGCTCCAAGACCGGCGTCGAGGTGGAGCGGCATCTGCGCCGGCTGCGGCTCGACCTGCCGCGCCCGCTGGAATTCGATACGCCCTATGGCGTCACCGCCGCGGTGGCGGAGGGGGCGGGCTTCGCCATCACCACGCCGCTCTGCCTGCTGGAGGCCGGCCTGCCGCTGGCGGGCCTCGCCTGCCATCCCCTGCCGGGGCCGGGGCTGACGCGGCATCTCACATTGATCGCCCGCCGGCAGGAACTCGGCCGCCTGCCGCGCGAGATCGCCGCCTTCTGCCGCGAACGCCTTAGCGCCCAGCAGGAGGCGGCGGCGGCGCTGGTGGGCGAGAGGCTGGCAGCGGAGTTCCGCGTGGAGGGGTGAGGAGGGGATGGGCGTCCCCGCTTACCCCTCGTAGCGCTTCAGCGCCAGCACGGCATTGAGCCCGCCAAAGGCGAAGGACGAGGAGATCGCCGCCTCGATCGTCGCCTCCCGTGCCGCATTGGGCACGCAGTCGAGGTCGCAATCGGGATCGAACTCCCGATACCCCATGGTCGGCGGCAGGAAGCCCTCGCGCAAAGCGAGCACCGTGGTCACGAAGTCCAGCGCGCCGGAGGCGTTCATGGTGTGGCCATATTGCGATTTCGACGACGATACCGGCAGCTTCGCCAGGTGATCGCCGAACACCAGCCGCAGCGCGGCGGCCTCGGTCTTGTCGTTCAGCGCCGTGGCGGTGCCATGGGCGCTGACATAGCCGATCGCCTCCGGCGCCAGCCCGGCATCCTCCAGCGCGAAGCGCATGGACGCGGCCGCGCTCGCCATGTCGGGGGCGGTGATGTCCATGCCGTCGGCGCTCATGCCGAAGCCGACGATCTCGGCATGGATGGTGGCCCCGCGCGCCACGGCGCGGTCGAGATTTTCCAGTACCACGGCGCCGGCGCCCTCGCCGATGACGAGGCCGGAACGGTCCTTGGAGAAGGGGCGGCAGGCTTCGGGCGAGAGCACGCGCAGCGCCTCCCAGCTTTTGAGCATGCCATAGGTGAGCTGCGATTCCGCCCCGCCGGAAACGGCGACATCCAGCAGGCCCGCACGCACCATGTGAAAGGCGGTGCCGATGGCGTGCGCCGCCGAGGAGCAGGCGGAGGCGATGCCGAAAGAGGGGCCGTGAATGCCGAGATCCATGGTCACATGGCTCACCTGCCCGCTCGGCATGGCGCGCGGCACGGTGAAGGGGTGCGGGCGCGGCGCGCCCTCCGCATAGAGCTTGCGGTAGCTGTCATCCACCGCATGCGAGCCGACCGAGGCGGCGAAGATGGCGCCGACGCGGTGGCGCGCCACGTCGTCAAAGGCCGGGCCGGCATCGGCCAGCGCCTGCCGCGCCGCGACCACGGCGAATTGCGAGGTGCGGTCGACAAGGCCGAGCTGGCGCGGGTCGAAATGCGCCTCCGGCACGAAGCCCCGCACTTCGGCGGAAATCTTCGTCTTCATCGCCGAGACATCGAGGCCCTGCGTCTCGCCAATGCCCACCGTGCCGGCGCGCAGGCCGGCGAGATGGGCGGCGACATCGTTGCCCAGCGCCGAGAGCGAGCCCAGCCCGGTGACGGCGACCCGTGCGGCCATCCGGCGGTCGGCCATCAGGCCGACTTCGCCTTCTGCGCCGCCAGAAGGTCGGCGACATGATTGACCAGCGTGCCCACCGTCACCTCGGTGCCGTTCAGCGGGCCGTCATTGGGAATCTCGATGCCGAACCGGGTTTCCAGCTTGAAGATCGTTTCGATCAGGTCGAGCGAGGAGATGCCCAGCTCCGCCACGGGCGTGTCGGCGGTGAGCAGGCTCGCATCGACCCCGACTTCGGCGGAGATGAAGTCGACGATTTCGGCGACGGCTGGATCGTCTGTCTGCATGCGACTGTGCTCTGTCTCGGGCGTCGGCGGTGAGCCGGCAATGAGGTTAGGTATCACAAACAAGGGGCCGTGGGGCACCCGCCGTCAAATGACCGACATATGTGTCGGGCGCATGTCGGTCTGTTAACAGGGTACCTCACGGCGCCGCAGGCCCGCCAGCGCTCTTCATCAGGGTGGCGAGATACAGCGCCGACTGTTTGGGCGTGCGCTGCTGGGTGGCGAAATCCACCCGCACCACGCCGAAGCGCCGGCGCTCGCCTTCCGCCCATTCGAAATTGTCGAGCAGCGACCAGACATAATAGCCTTTCAGCGCGCAGCCCTGCGCGATGGCGTCGCCCGCCGCGACCAGATGGGCGCGCAGATATTCCGTCCGCTCCGGGTCCGCCACCACCCCGTCCACCGGCGCGGGATCCTCATAGCAGGCGCCGTTCTCGGTGATGAACACCGGCGGGTTGCCATAGTCGTCGCGCAGCCGCGCCAGCACCTCGACCATGCCCTGCGCGCTGATCGGCCAGCCGAGCAGGGTCTGCGGCGTGTCGGGCGGCAGCGCGCCCCAGCTCGCCTGGCCGAGAAAGGCGTTCGGGTCGTGGCGGATATAGGACGGCCCGTAATAGTTCACGCCGAGGAAATCGAGCGGGGCGCGGATCGTCTCCATGTCGCCCGGCTGGATCAGCGGGGCGAAGGCGTCCGCGAACAGTTCGGGGTAGCGGCCATGGAACAGCGGGTCGAGATTGATCGTGTTCCAGCACGCATCGAAACGCGCGGCGGCGGCGATGTCGGCCTCCTGCTGCGACGCCGGATGGATCGGCTGCAGCGACAGCACGGTGCCGAGCTTCAGCCCGGGGTGCAGCCCCCGCACGGCGGCGATGCCGGTGCCCTGCGCGAGGTTCTGGAGGTGCTGCGCCTTCACATAGCTGTCCCAGCCGGTCAGCCCCGGCGCGTGGTTGCCGAAGCCATGGCCGAAAATGGCGTGCACGGAAGGCTCGTTGAGCATCGCCCACGGCTTCACCCGGTCGCCGAGCCGGCCCACGGCGGCGCGTGCATAGTCGGCGAACCACAGGGCGATGTCGCGATTGTGCCAGCCGCCGCGCTGCTGCAGCGCCTGCGGCAGATCCCAGTGATAGAGGCAGGCCATGGGCGCGATGCCGCGCGCCAGCAGGCTGTCGACCAGCCGGTCGTAGAAATCGAGCCCCGCCGCGTTCACCGCGCCGGTGCCGTCCGGCATGACACGCGGCCAGGCAAGGGAGAAGCGATAGGCCCTGAAGCCGAGATCGCCCATCAGCGCCACATCGTCGGCATAGCGGTGATAATGGTCGCAGGCGACATCGCCCGTCGTGCCGTCGGCGATGCGGCCGGGCGTGTGGGAAAACACGTCCCAGATGGAAGGCTTGCGCCCGCCCTCCGCCACCGCGCCCTCGATCTGGTAGGAGGAGGTGGAGGCACCCCAGACGAAATCCGCCGGCAGGCGCGGCGTGCCGGCCGGCGGCAGCGGCGCGGCGGCTGTGGCCTGCGCCCGTGCCGATAGAGGCAGGGCCGGCAGGCTGGCGGCGGCGAGGGCGGAGAGCAGCAGGTCACGGCGACGCAGCATCGGCGCGGATTCCTTAAAACGGGCGTAGCTCAGGCGGTGGCCAGCCGGATGGCGACAAGGCCGGCGAGGATCAGCCCGCCCTGCACCAGCGCCCCGCCGGAAAACCGCGCCAGCGCCGCCGGCGGGGTGAAACGCCCGGCCCGCGTCACCAGCCAGAACAGTCCGTCATTGATCTGCGGCACGGTCATGGCGCCGGCGCTCACCGCCAGCGCGGCGAGAACGCGCCCCATCGGGTCGCCGAGCCCGAGCGGGGCGGCGAGTTCCATCATCATGCCGGCGGCCGTGATGGCGGCGACCAGCGAGGAGCCCTGCAAAATCTTGATCACGGCGGCGAGCGCGAAGGGCAGCACCAGCACCAGCGCGCCCGAGGTCGGGGCGAGGGGAATGAGATATTCCGCCGTCATCTCCGCCATGCCGACATCCTGCGCCACCTTGGCGAGGCCGCCGGCGGCGCCGAGGATGAGCAGCAGCGGCGCCACCTTGGTCATCGCCCGACCGGCCCAGCCGGCTTCCGAGAGCCCGCCCTTTTCCCAACTCCAGCTCAGCAGCAGCAGCAGGCCGACGCCCACGACCAGCAGCAACGCCGGGCTGCCGAGCGCGAGAATGAAATGGCGGTCATTGCCGCCGCCGAACGGCTCGGAGGCGATGTCGCCCAGCGCCTGCACGATCAGCATCGCCACCAGAACGAGGCTGACGAGCAGCAGCGCCAGCGCCCCGCGACGCGGCGCGTGCATCGTCGCGCCCTCGATGCCGGCGGTGGTGTCGAGCGGGTTCGGCGCGCCGCTGGCGCAGCCCTTCGCCCACAGCGCACCGACCGCGACGGCCATCAGCGCCAGCGGCAGGCCGATGGCGACGGCGAGCCCCCAATCGGCGCGCAGAATGGTGAGGCTCGCCAGCACGGTGGGGGCGGGGATCAGCAGGCCGTGCCCGGCGGAGAGCGCGAGGCCCAGCGTCAGCGCCGAGCGCGGGCTGTCGCCGCCGATGCCACGCCCGAGCGGGTTCAGCACCGCAAACGCCGCCGCCGGGGTGGAGGCCATGCCGCCGATCAGCCCGAGAACGGCCAGCGGGCCGGAACGGGTGCGCCAGCCGCGCGCCATCTGCTGCAGCCGCGCCGTGGCGCCGGACCCGTCGGCGATCTCCGCCATCAGCGCCCCCGTCACCACGATGACGCCCAGCGCCGCCAGCGTCTGGCCGAAGCCGACGGAGAAGGATTTCACCACGAAGCTCAGCGACCAGCCGACGCCCTGGTTGAAGGCGAAGGCGGCGAGCACCAGCGCGAGAAAGGGATGGACGCGCCCGCGCGCCGTCACCAGCGCGAACAGGGCCACGACGGCAATCAGTATGGCGGCATAGATGAGATAGGACATGGATGAGCGGGATCTGCCGGGGCGGGAGGCGGGAGCCTCACGCTTAGCCCGCCGCGCGCGCGCTGTCACCGTGGCGGAAGGGGGCAGCCGGACACCGCGCGCCGCCTCCTGCGCCTCCGGTCGGGCCGCGTCGCTAGGCCAGCACCATCGCTGCCACGCGACGGCGCGGGGCATAGGGCAGGGTGGGGCCGTAGCCGAAGCGCAGCACCATATCCGGGCGCAGTCCCGTCTCGCCCGCCAGCGACGCCAGTTCCGGGCGCAGGGCGGGCACTTCCACCGCCGGGTTCAGGCAGGCGAGCTTCAGCCCCTGTGCGGTGGCGGCGAGGGCGAAGCGCTGGCAGGCGCGGCCGACGGCGATCCAGTGGGCCGGGTCGGCCTGTTCGGCGAAGAACACCGCGACACCGGGCGATGAAGCGATCTGCCGCGCATATTTGTCGTTCTCGGCGGCGGCGGTGACGAACAGGTCGAAGGCAATCGCCCCCGCCCAGTCCGGCAGCGAGGGGTTGCCGCTCGCCCCGGCATAGAGGCCGTCGCCCTGGCGCTGCGCGCTGGCCGGGTTGAAGCGTAGCCAGCGTTTGAGTTCGGCGCGGAAGGCGGCATCCTTCATCTGCGCCTCATTGCCGGCGAGGGTAAGATCGCGCAGGGCGTTCAGCCGCGCCCGCTCGGTCAGCAGCACGTAGCGCACGCCCTCTTGCGCGGCCGCGCGCGCCAGCGCCGCCAGCACCCCGGCGGGAACGGGGCGCCCGTCATAGACCGCCCGCGTGCTCTGGCGCCGGGTGATGGCGGCGGCCAGCGGGTCCGCCTGTGGTGGCGCCGGGGCGAAACGGTAGCGCAGGCTGCCCTCCTCCTGGGCGCGCCACTCCCCCGGCCGGCCGGTGGCGGCGGCGGCAAGGGCGAGCGTCTCGGCCGCGCAGCCCAGGCTGACGAAAAGGTGATGATCGTCCGGGTCGACCACCGGCGTCGCCCGGCTCGCATCCGGCAGCAGGTCGAGGCTGCCGGGCCCGAGGCGAAAGCGCCAGGGCTGGGTGTTGTGCCCGCTCATTGCCAGCGTCGCCAGGCGCAGCAGATCGGTGAGCGCCGGATCGGCCGGCAGCGGCGCCCGCAGATCGGCGCTGTAGCGCTCATAGGCCCCGGCGCTGCCGATGGCGCCGCGCCAGCCCAGCCCTCCGGCGACGGCCGCCGCCACCGCCACGCCGCCTGCCTGCAACAGTCGCCGTCTGTCCATCGCGCCCTCCTGTTCATCGCGCGTGCCGGCAGCATAGGCGCGGGCCGGAGGCGGGCGGTTGATCGCGCGCAAGGGCGGTCATAAAGCCCGGGGGGCGGCGCCTCGGCCGGCCCCGCTCCCCCCTCACGCACCATTGCCGCCGCGCGCGGGCTTGACTAGGTTGCGGCCATGATCGCGCGCCTTCTCCCCCTCGCTGCCGCCCTGTGCCTCGCCGCCGCGCCCGCGCGGGCGACGACGGACAGTTCCGCCCTTCCCGCCGCCGTCACGACGGCGCCCGCGGCCATCCCCGCCACCTCTCTGCCGGCCGATGCCGTGCCGGTCGCCCCCGGCTTCGTGCGGACGGAGGGCACGCGCTTCGTCAATCCGGACGGCTCGACGTTCAACATCAAGGGCATGAGCTTCGGCAACTGGCTGCTGCCGGAAGGCTATATGTTCAAGTTCACGGTCCAGCGCTCGCCGCAGGATATCGAGGACGTGATCGAATACCTCGCCGGGCCGGAGGAGGCCGCGCGTTTCTGGAAGGATTTCCGCGAGGCCTATATCCAGGAAGAGGATGTCGCCTTCCTCGCCGCTTCCGGCTTCACCACCATCCGGGTGCCGCTGCACTGGAAGTTCTTCCTCGACCCCAAAAACCCCGACAAGGTCGACCCCGATGGCGAGGGCTGGGGCCGCATCGACCGTCTGGTCGGGTGGGCCAAGGCGCACGGCATCAAGCTCATTCTCGACATTCACGCCGCCCCGGGGGGGCAGACCGGCGTGAACCATGATGACGGCGTCGGCTACCCGCTCACCTTCTACGTGCCGGAATATCAGGGCCGCACCGTCACCCTTTGGCGCGCCATCGCCGAGCGCTACAGGAACGAGACGGCGGTGCTCGGCTATGACTTGCTCAACGAGCCGATCACGCCCTATCACGACACCGATTTCCTCAATTCGCGGCTGGAGCCGTTCTACCGCAGGCTGGTGGCGGCGATCCGCGAGGTCGATCCAAACCACCCGATCATGCTGGCGGGCGCGCAGTGGAGCACCAATTTCGACGTGTTCGGCCCGCCCTTCGCCGACAATCTCGGCTACACCTACCATATGTTCTGGGCCGGCCCGCAGCGCAGCTCGATCCAGAAATATGTCAATTTCGCCAATCGCTGGCAGGTGCCGATCTTCATCGGCGAGACCGGCGAACTGAACGACGACTGGAACCAGAAATTCCGCACGCTCAATGAGCGCTTCGGCCTCGGCTGGAGCTTCTGGACCTACAAGAATCTCGACACGCCCTCCACCGTCGCCTCCATCAGCAAGCCGCAGGGCTGGGACGCCATCGCCCTGTTCGGCAGCGTGCCGAAAAGCCAGTGGCCGTCGATGGAGAAACCCTCGCGCGAACAGGTGGCGGCGACGCTGCGCGACTACATCGCCAAGGCGCGCTTCGCCAACACCACCATCCGCGCCTCCTATGTCGCTTCGCTCGGCCTCACCGCCACGTGCCCGAAGCTCGCCTCCAGCGGGGCGCCGCCGCCCGCCGCCGAGGCGTCCACCCTCGCCATGGCGGGGGAAACTCCCGTGGCGGCGGGCGCAACCTCCTGCCCGTGAGGCCGGCGAGGTGCCGCGCGGACCGGCGCCGGACCAGGCTTGGTGCCCGGGGGATGTACCGGCATAGGGAATGCGGCGGCGCGCCCGTGCTCGAGCAACTTCCGCCAAAGTGCATAGCGGTCTTGCGATGGGAATTGGGTATGATCAGAGAGTTAGAGCTACGGCCCTAGCATCGCCGTCCTCGTTCACGCAGTCATAGAAGTCGCCATGCCGCGCTCCGAGCTTTTTCTGGCCTTCCTCGCCACGGCTGGCCTGTTCGCCTGCATTCCCGGCCCCGCCATGCTCTACACGGCGGCGCAGACGCTGGCGCGCGGCCGGCTCTCCGGCCTGATGGCGGTGCTGGGGCTGCATCTGGGCTGCTATGTCCATGTCATCGCCGCCGCGGCGGGGCTCTCCGTGCTCTTTCATGCGGTGCCGCTGCTCTATATGGCGGTGAAATTCGCCGGCGCGGCCTATCTGATCTGGCTCGGCATCGGCATGTTCCGCGCGAAGGCGAAGGGCGAGGAGCCCGCGCTCCCGGCGCCCGGGCGCAAATCCTCCCGCCGCGCCTTCGTGGAAAGTGTGACCGTCGAGGTGCTGAACCCGAAGACGGCGCTGTTCTTCGTGGCGCTGCTGCCGCAATTCATCGACCCGGCGGCGAGCCTGCCGGTCTGGGCGCAGTTCCTCGTGCTAGGAACGCTGGTGAACATCCTGTTCACCTCGGCCTATCTCGTCTGCGTGCTGCTGGCGGGGGCCATGGTGGAGCGGCTGCGCCGTTCGGGTCGGGCGCAGCAGATGATGCACCGGGCCGGTGGGGCGGTGCTGGTTGGTCTCGGCACGCATCTGGCGCTGCAACGCAACTGAGAGGCTCGGCGTCGTCTTCCCTCGCGCCGCCAAGTCTGCGGGGGCGGGGGCGACGGCAACGCCCGCGCCTCTCACCTGAGCTTGCCGAGCACCTCGATCAATTCCGACACCTTGGCGCGCTGTTCCTCGGCGTCGCCGGAGTGGAAGGCGTGGGCGACGCAATGGGCGACATGGTCGCGCAGCACCTCTTCCTCCACCTTCTTCAGCGCCGCCCGCACCGCCGCCACCTGGGTGACGATGTCGATGCAGTAACGCTCCTCCTCGACCATACGTGACAGGCCACGCACCTGACCCTCAATGCGGCTCAGGCGTTTCAGACAGGCGGTGCGGGTGTCGTTCTGCATCCTTGTCATATACCCGTATGGGGTATATATCGCAAGGGGTCGATACCTCATGGGGGTATAAGGAGGGTGCCATGGCGGCAAGCAATCACGGGCAGGCGGGCCAGAGCGGGCCGGCGCAGGATCACGCCACGCACACATCCGCCAAGGGTGGCGGCTGCTGCGGCGGGCATGCCGCGCACGCGCATGGCGATCACGGCCACACCCATCATGCTCACGCCGACGCCCCCGCCCATCCGCACGACCACGGATCGCCGGCCGCTCACATGGCCAAGGATCCGGTCTGCGGCATGGATGTGGACCCGCACACGGCGACGCTGAAGGCGGAGCACAACGGCATCACCTATTATTTCTGCGCGCCGGGCTGCCGCGCCAAGTTCATCGCCAACCCGGAAAAATATCTCGGCGACAAGGCGCCGGCCGAGCCGGTGCCGGAGGGCACGGAATATACCTGCCCCATGCACCCGGAAATCGTGCAGGTCGGTCCCGGTTCGTGCCCGATCTGCGGCATGGCGCTGGAGCCGATGCTGGTCAGCCTCGATGACGGGCCGAACCACGAACTGATCGACATGACCCGTCGCTTCTGGGTCGGCCTCGCGCTCACCGCGCCGGTCTTCGCGCTGGAAATGGGCGCCCATCTCATCCCGGCGCTGCATCATGCCGTGCCGCCCGCCCTCTCGGCCTGGATTCAACTGGCGCTCGCCACCCCGGTGGTGCTGTGGGCGGGCTGGCCGTTCTTCGTGCGCGGGGCGCAGTCGGTGGCGACGCGCAATCTCAACATGTTCACGCTGATCGCGCTCGGCACCGGCGTCGCCTGGCTCTACAGCCTCGTCGCGGTGCTGGCGCCCGGCCTGTTCCCGCCGGCCCTCCGCGGCACGGACGGCGTGGTGCCGGTCTATTTCGAATCCGCCGCCGTCATCACCGTGCTGGTGCTGCTCGGCCAGGTGCTGGAACTGCGCGCCCGCGAACAGACCTCCGGCGCCATCAAGGCGCTGCTCGATCTCGCGCCGAAGACGGCCCGCCGCCTCAACGAGGATGGCAGCGAGGAGGAGGTGCCGCTCGACGCCATCATGGTCGGCGACCGGCTGCGGGTGCGGCCGGGCGAGAAAGTGCCGGTCGACGGCACGGTGGTGGAAGGCCGCTCGGCGCTCGATGAATCGCTGGTGACAGGCGAATCCCTGCCCGTGAGCAAGGGCGTGGGCGATGCTGTCATCGGCGGCACGCTCAATCGTTCCGGCGGTCTCGTCATCTCGGCGGAGAAGATCGGCCGCGACACGCTGCTTGCCCGCATCGTGCAGATGGTGGCGCAGGCGCAGCGCTCGCGCGCGCCGATCCAGCGCCTTGCCGATCAGGTTGCCGGCTGGTTCGTGCCGCTGGTGGTGGCCTGCGCCCTGCTGGCCTTCGCCGCCTGGGCGGCGTTCGGGCCGGAGCCGCGTTTTTCGCACGCGCTCATCGCCGCGGTGGCGGTGCTGATCATCGCCTGCCCCTGCGCGCTCGGCCTCGCCACGCCGATGTCGATCATGGTCGGGGTCGGGCGCGGGGCGCAGCTCGGGCTGCTGGTGAAGAACGCCGAGGCGCTGGAGCGGATGGAGAAGGTCGACACGCTGGTGGTCGACAAGACCGGCACGCTCACCGAGGGCAAGCCGGCCGTCACCGCCATCGTGCCGGCGGAGGGTTTCGAGGAAGCCGAGGCGCTGCGCTATGCGGCCGCCGTCGAGCGCCCCTCCGAGCATCCGCTCGCCCATGCCATTGTGACGGCGGCGCAGGCGCGCGGCCTCGACATCCCCAAGGTGCGCGGCTTCGATTCGCCGGTCGGCAAGGGCGCCTATGGCCTTGTCGAGGGCAAGCGCATCGTCATTGGCAGCGCGGCGTTCCTGAAGGAGCTCGGCATCGACGCCGCCCCGCTGGCGGCGCGGGCGGACGAGTTGCGCGGCGAGGGCGCCAGCGTCGTGCTGCTGGGCGTCAACGGCAAGCTCGCGGCGGCGCTGGCGATTGCCGATCCGGTGAAGGCGACGACGCCGGCGGCGCTGGCGGCGCTGGCGAAGGAGGGCATAAGCGTCGTCATGCTCACCGGCGACAACAAGGTGACGGCGCAGGCGGTGGCCCGCCGGCTCGGCATTGCCGAGGTCGAGGCCGAGGTCGCCCCCGATGACAAGGCGGCGGTGGTGGAGAAGCTGAAGGCGCAGGGTCGCGTCGTCGCCATGGCCGGCGACGGGGTGAACGACGCCCCCGCTCTGGCGGCGGCCGATGTCGGCATCGCCATGGGCTCGGGCACGGATGTCGCCATTGAGAGCGCCGGGGTGACGCTGCTCCATGGCGATCTCACCGGCATCGTCACCGCCCGCCACCTCTCGCAGGCGACGATGCGCAACATCCGGCAGAACCTGTTCTTCGCCTTCCTTTACAACGGTGCCGGCGTCCCCATCGCCGCCGGGGTACTCTACCCCGTCTTCGGCCTGCTGCTCTCGCCCATGGTGGCGGCGCTGGCGATGGCGCTATCCTCGGTCAGCGTCATCAGCAACGCGCTGCGGCTGCGGGCGGTGAAGCTGTAGCGGCGGAGCCTGCGCGGCGGCGGGGCCTCAACACCCCGCGGCCTTCATCCCCGGGCTTGACCCGGGGATCCAGCGGCACCACCGGCCGCCGGCTTAAAGGCGGGGTGGCCGGGGCAGGCCCGGCCATGAGGGAGAGGGGAACGGGCTGCGCGCCTTTTCCCATCCGCTCCCCCGCCCGCGTGCCGGCTGTCTTGCGGCACGGCTTAAATCGTAATAAACGAAGTTACATGAAGCGCGACAGCCGTCTTTCCTCCGTTCTCCACGCCCTGCTGCACATGGCGGAGCGGGACGGGCCGATGACCTCCGAGGAACTCGCCACCTGCATGCACACCCATCCGGTGGTGGTCCGCCGCACCATGGGCCTGCTGCGCGAGGCGGGGCTGGTGCGCTCGGCCCGTGGCCCGCAGGGCGGCTGGCGGATCAGCGCCGATCTGGCGCGGATCAGCCTGCGCCAATTGCACGAAATTCTGGGCGAGCCGGCGATCTTCGCCATCGGCAACCGGCAGGAGATGCCGCTCTGCCTCGTCGAGCAGGCGGTGAACGCCGCGCTGGACGACGCTTTCGCCCAGGCCGAGGCGCTGCTGCTCGCCCGTCTCGGCGAGATCACCCTGGCGGACCTCGCCGCCGATTTCAGCCGCCGCTTTGCCGGGCGGCGCGAAGGGAAGACCTGATATGCATGATGTCATCATCGTCGGTGGCGGCTATGCCGGCATGGCCGCCGCCCTCCAGTTGCTGCGCGCCCGCCGCCGGGTGCTGGTCCTCGATGCCGGCCGCCGCCGCAACCGCTTCTCCCACGCCTCGCATGGCCTGCTCGGTCAGGACGGGGTCGACCCGGCCGAGATTGCCCGCCTCGCCCGTCGGCAGTTGGAGGCCTATCCGACGCTGGAATGGATCGAGGGCGAGGCGCGGGACGCGGTCGGCGTGAAGGACGACTTCGCCGTCGCCACCTCGTCCGGCGCGACGCTTCAGGGGCGTCGCCTGCTGTTCGCGCTCGGCGTCAGCGATGACTTGCCGGCGATCGAGGGGCTTGCCGAGCGCTGGGGCCGCAGCGTGTTCCACTGCCCCTATTGCGACGGCTATGAGCTGGATCGCGGCCGCATCGGCGTCATCGCCACCGGGCCGATGTCGATGCATCAGGCGCTTCTGGTGAAGGAATGGGGCGAGGTGACGCTGTTCACCCATGCCGGTTTCGTTCCCGATGCCGCTCAGCGCGCCGAACTCACCGCCCATCGAATCTCGCTGGAGGAAACGCCACTGGTGCGGCTGGAGGGGCATGCGGATGTCGTGCTGGCCGATGGCCGCCGGCTGGCCTTCGCCGGCCTGTTCACCGCCCCGCGCAACCGCCCGGCCTCGCCGGTGGCGGAAGCGCTCGGCTGCGCGCTGGAAGAGACGCCGCTGGGCACGCAGCTCCGCACCGACGAGATGAAGGAGACGAGCGTTCCCGGCGCCTTCGCCTGCGGCGATGCCGCCCGCGTGCCGCACTCGCTCACCCTCGCCATCGCCGATGGCGCCTGGGCCGGCATGCAGCTTCACCGCTCGCTGGTGTTCTGAGCACCTGTTACCACCGGCGTTACCCCGGCGCCGCGTTCGCCTCGCCCCGTTCCCCCGCACATAAAAAACCGCCCCCGGCGTTCGTCCGGGGGCGGGCGGGAGCCGGAAGGGTCGGCTCCCGGAAGACCCGGAGCGGAAACGCGGCCCGGGCGGGGGTGGGAAAGCGGAAGGCGGCGCGCCCTCACTCCGCCGCGAGGCGGAACACCTGTGCCGAGGGCGTCTCCACCGGCAGGGCGTCCGCCACCTTGGCGGCGATGATCTCGGCGGTGGCGCAGGACAGCGTCCAGCCGAGATGCCCGTGGCCGGTATTGTAGAAAACGCCGGGCTTCTTGCCGGCGGCGACGCGCGGCATCATGTCCGGCATCATCGGCCGCAGCCCGGCCCACGGCACCACGCGGGCGGTGTTCACGCCGGGGAACAGCTTGCGGGTCCAGTCGACCAGCGGGCGGATGCGGTCGGCGCGGATGTCGCGGTTCTCGCCGTTGAACTCGGCGGTGCCGGCGACGCGGAAGCGATCCTTGCCGAGGCGCGAGGTGACGATCTTGGTCTTGTCGTCGAGCAGGCTGACCCAGGGCGCGGCCTTCTGGCTCTCCTCGTCGTCGAGCATCACCGTGATCGAGTAGCCCTTGACCGGGTAGATGTTCACCCGGTCGCCGAGCCCGGCGGCAATAGTGCGCGAGCCGATGCCGGCGCAGATCACCGCACCATCGAAGGCGAGCGTCTCGCGGCGGGGCAGCGCGTCCTCGGCGTCGGGGGCGATGGAGAAGGTCACCTCCACCCCGGTGCCGTCCTTGCCGGTGCCGGTATGGGCGACGCGCTCGACGCTGGCCTCGTTGATGAAGCGCACGCCACGGCGCCGGCACACTTCCGCCAGCCCATAGGTGAATTTGTGAATGTCGCCGGTGGAATCGGACGGGGTGAAGAAGCCGCCATAGTATTTGCCGTGCAGCGTCGGCTCGATGGCGCGGATTTCCTCCGGCGTCACCTCGCGCCGCTCCAGCCCGCCTTTGGCATAGAGGGCGGAAACCTTGCGGGCATTATCCTGGGCTTCCTTGTCACGGTAGATGTGCAGGATGCCGCGGGTCTCGTGGTTGAAGTCGATGCCCTCGCGCTTGGCGATGTCGAACATGTGGGTGCGGGCCTGAATGGCGAGACGGGTGGTCTCGACCGTGTTGGCCTCGTAGTTCGGGATGTTGGCGAGGAACTCGGCCATCCAGGAATATTTGTGCCAGGAGGGCTTGGGGTTCATCAGCAGCGGGGCGTCCGGCGTGAACATCCATTTGATGCCCTTGAGCACGGTGGCCCAGGAGTTCCACACCTCGGCATTGGAGGCGGAAAGCTGCCCGCCATTGGCGAAGGAGGTTTCCATCGCGCTGTAGCGCTGGCGGTCGATGACGGTGACGTCATAACCCTTCTGGTGGAGGGCATAGGCGGTGGTCACGCCGGTGATACCGGCACCGATAACGGCGATATGGCGCATGGGAGGCTCCCGCGCTGGAGGACGACATGGCTGAAACGCGCGGTGTCCCGCGTGGCGTTCGGCCGGCTGTCCCCATCTGTCGCGGTACCTGAGAGCTCGCCCCGGGACCGACGGCGACGCCGTCTCGCCTTCCCGGGCTTCCCCTTCGGTGGGCCCCTACGCCGGAAGAACCCGGCGCGACGCCTCTCTCCAGATTGTCCTGATCATGCGGTCCTTGGTGCCTGAGAGTTTCCTGGGGGGTTGCTCCGTCGGCGCCGACGCTTATCCGGGAGGATGGTCGATCTCTCCCGCATGACCATTAGCAGACGCCTATATGCATCGCACAACGGCATGCCTTCTTCAAGTGCAGTCGCGCCCAATCGCGCCGAGTTGAGCCTGCGACCTTGGGAGGGGTTCACGCCCCCGCCGCGTCGAGCCCGAGGTCGAGAATCGGCGCGGAATGGGTGATCCAGCCGACCGAGATGAGGTCGACGCCGCTCGCGGCGATCGGCCCCACCGTCTCGCGCGAGACGCGGCCGGAGGCTTCGGTGAGCGCGCGGCCCGCCACCAGCGCCACCGCATCGGTGAGCATGGCGGGGGTCATGTTGTCGAGCAGCACCGCGTCGACACCTTCCGCCATCGCCGCGTCGAGCTGGGCCAGCGTGTCGACCTCGACCTCGATCTTCACCATGTGGCCGGCATGCGCCTTGGCGGCGCGGATCGCCGGCACCACCCCGCCGGCGACGGCGATGTGGTTGTCCTTGATCAGCACGGCGTCATCGAGGCCGAAGCGGTGGTTGGAGCCACCGCCCGCCCGCACCGCGTGCTTTTCCAGCGCGCGCAGGCCCGGCGTGGTCTTTCGGGTGCAGACGATCTGCGCCTTGCCATGCTGGCGGGCGATGGCGACGAGCCCCGCCGTGGCGGTGGCGATGCCGGACATGCGGCAGGCGATGTTCAGCGCCACGCGCTCGGCGGTGAGGATGGAGCGGGCGGAGCCTTCCAGCCGCAGCACCACGTCGCCCGGCGCCACCTCGGCGCCGTCGCTCCGCTCGACCACCAGCTTCAGCGCCGGGTCGATCAGTTCGAAGGCGATCACCGCCGCGTCGATCCCGGCGATCACCCCGTGCTGGCGCGAGGCGATCACCGCCTCGAAGCGGGCGGTGGCGGGGATGCAGGCCTCCGTCGTCACGTCGCCGGCGCGGCCGAGATCTTCCAGCAGCGCGGCGCGGATGAGGGGTTCCACCATCAGGCGGGGGAGGGGGGAGAGGTTAGATGGCATCGCTCGGTTCGCTTCACATTCAAGGCCCTCATGGCCGGGCTTGACCCGGCCACCCAGTCTTCTGGATCCCCGGGTCGAGCCCGGGGATGAGGGTGGTTCAAGGGCACCCCGTCGCGGGGGCCGGCGTGGAAAATCGGCTCACGCCCGGGCATGACGTTGTCATGGGAGTCCTCACGCCACCTGCCTGTTTTCAATGGCAGGGGCGGGCGTGTCGGCGAATCGCGTCTCGGAGTGCCGGGCCACCGCGCCGGGGGCGGGGTGGTCGGCGCGGAAATGCCCGCCCCGGCTCTCGCAGCGCCGCAGCGCGGCCTCAGTGATCGCCAGCGCCACCAGCGAGAAGTCGCAGCCGTCGCGGTCGGCGAGGGCGCCGAGCCGGGCGGCGGCGGCCTCCAGCCCGCCGGCCTCGCGCACCACGCCGACCTGCCGGTCCATCAGCGCGCGGATCTCCGCCCGGGCCGGGGAGCGCGGGCGCGGGGCGGCGGGTGGGCGCGGCGCTCCCGGCGCGGCGTCCTCGCCGGCGATGTCCTGCGCGATCCACCTTGCATAGGCGAGCGCTTCCAGCAGCGAGTTGCTGGCGAGCCGGTTGGCGCCGTGCAGGCCGGTCGAGGCGACCTCGCCGCAGGCCCACAGCCCCGCCACGCTGGCGCGCCCCGCCGCGTCCACACGAATGCCGCCCATATGGTAATGCGCCGCCGGCCGCACCGGGATCGGCGTCAGTGCCGGGTCGAGACCATGGGCGCGGCACAGGGCGACGACGCCGGGGAAGCGCGTCTCGATATGTTTCATCCGCGCGTCGAGCACCACGCTTTCGCCGGCGGCGAACTGGGCGAAGATGGCGCGCGCCACCACGTCGCGCGGGGCGAGTTCCTGCCCCGGCACCTCGGCCATGAAGCGCTCGCCGCGCCCATTGACCAGCCGGGCGCCTTCGCCGCGCAGCGCCTCGGTGGCGAGCGGCATCGGCGCCGGGCCGCCAGAGGCAGCGCGTTCGGGGGCTTCGCCCACCGCCATCGCGGTCGGGTGGAACTGCACGAATTCCATGTCGCGCAGCACTGCTCCCGCCCGCGCCGCCAGCGCCAGACCAGAGCCGACCGCGCCGAGCGGGTTGGTGGTGGCGCCATAGAGCCCGCCGAGCCCGCCGGTGGCCAGCACCACGGCGCGGGCGGCGAGGGTGAGCACGCGCCCTTCGCGGTCGCGTGCGGCGAGGCCGGCGATGCGGCCATTGCCGTCGGTGAGAAGTTCGCCCGCCCGCCAGCCTTCCAGCAGCGTGATCGAGGGACAGGCGCGCACGGCGCGGGTCAGCGCCTCAAGCACCACCCGGCCGGTGCCGTCGCCCTCGGCATGGACGATGCGCCGGCGGGAATGCGCGGCCTCCAGCCCGAGGGCGAGGCTGCCATTGGGGTTGCGGTCGAACGGCGTGCCGAGGCCGAGCAGCCAGTCGATCGCCTCCTCCGCCGCCGCGGCGACACGGCGCGCCACCAGCGGCTCGGAAAGGCCGGCGCCGGCGGCGAGCGTGTCGATGGCGTGCAGGTCCGGCCGGTCGTCGGCGCCGAGCGCGGCGGCGATGCCGCCCTGCGCCCAGCCGGTGGCGGCCTCCGCCCCCAGGGGCGAGGCGACGACCAGCGTGACCGGGAGCGGGGCGAGCCGCAGCGCGGTGGCAAGGCCCGCCACCCCGCCGCCGACCACGACGATGTTCTCACGCGACTGGTTCACGGAAAGGCCCTTGCAAGAGGGATCGGCGCCGGGGGCGCGCGCTCAGCGGATCGCCAGCATGCGCTCCACCGCGAGGCGGGCGCGGTCGGCAATGGCGGGGTCGATTTCCACCTGCGTGGTCATCGTCTCCAGCGCCCGGCGGATATTGGGCAGGGTGATGCGCCGCATATGCGGGCAGAGGTTGCACGGGCGCACGAACTCGATGTCCGGGTGGTTCACCGCCACATTGTCGGCCATCGAGCATTCGGTGATCAGCACCACCCGCGCCGGCTTCTCGTCGCGGACATAATCCGCCATGCCGGCGGTGGAGCCGGCATAATCGGCCTCCGCCACCACTTCGGGCGGGCATTCCGGATGCGCCAGCACCACGACGCCGGGATGGTTCTCGCGCAGGTCGCGAATGTCCTGCGGGGTGAAGCGCTCATGCACCTCGCAATGGCCCTTCCAGGCGATCAGCTCCAGCTCGGGAACGTCTTTCTGCACATTCTGCGCGAGGAACTCGTCCGGCAGCATGAGGATGCGGTTGACGCCCCATTCCTTCGCCACCGCGCGCACCACTTTGACCGCGTTGCCGGACGTGCAGCAATAATCGCTCTCGGCTTTCACCTCGGCCGAGGTGTTGACATAGGTGACAACAGGCACGCCGGGATAGCGCTCTTTCAGCAGGCGGATATCGGCGGCGGTGATGCTGTCGGCCAGCGAGCAGCCCGCGCCCATATCCGGCATCAGCACGGTCTTGGAGGGGTTCAACAGCTTGGCGGTCTCGGCCATGAAATGCACGCCGGCCATGACGATGACATCGGCATCCACCGTCACCGCCTCGCGGGCGAGGGCCAGCGAATCCCCGACGATGTCGGCCACCGTGTTGAAGATTTCCGGCGCCTGGTAATTGTGGCCGAGCACCACGGCGTTGCGCGCGCGCTTCAGCCGCTCGATCGCCTCGACCTCGCGGGCGATCAGCGGCCATTCCGCCGGGGTGACATGCTTGGCGACGCGGGCATAGAGCTGCCCAAGGGCCGGTGCGGCGGCGGGCGCCGCGAAAGCGGGCGCGAAGGACTCGGTGGGCTCGGCAGCCGCCGGGACATCGAACTCCAGCATCGTCCTCTCCCTTATGCTCGTTATGAGTATATCTAGGGCCAAAGAAGGCCGGGCAGCAGGGCCCGGCGGATCGTCATTATGCTAGGACTGAGTATAAGTTGCTGTCAACAGTTCGTCACAAATCGGGTCATGTGGAATTTGGATCGGGGACGGGCTTGATTGTATCGCATTTGAGATACACATTTCTACCAGAGGTGAGCCATGGCCCAGACGAGCATGATCCATATCCGTATCGACGATGAGACCAAGGAGCGCGCCACCCAGGCTGTTCAGGCCATGGGACTGTCGCTGTCGGACGCGGTCCGGTTGTTCCTCCATCGTGTGGTGGCGGATCAAGCGCTGCCTTTCGCCGTGCGGGTGCCCAACGCGGAAACCCAGGCGGCCCTGCGCGAGGCGGACGAGATCGTCGCAGCGCGCCGTGCCCGCTTCTCCACGGCGGACGCGCTTTTCGATGACATCGAAGCGAACGCCGGAAAGTAAGCGGGCGGCGCTGCCGCGCATCGCCGATTACACACGGTCTTTCCTGAAGGACTGGGAGCGGCTGTCACGGTCCGGGCGCTTCGACATGAGGCGCCTCAAGCAGGCGATGCTGCTGCTCATCGCCAATGACGGACCGCTCGGCCCGGAGTGGCTCGACCATCCGTTGAAGGGCGACTGGCAAGGCCACCGCGAATGTCACATTGGCGGCGACTTCCTGCTGATTTACACGGCCGACGACAGCGGCAAGACCGGGCTTGTTGTCTTCGTCCGCGCCGGCACGCATGCCGATCTCTTTGACGAATAGGTGAAGCGGCCTGTGGGGGACGACACCTCACCGCCGCCCGAACCCTCCCGGCAGGCGCAGCCCCGGCGCCGGGCGTTCCAGCAGCACCTCGCGGCGGAAGCGCACCAGCCGGGCGGGGCGCCCGCCGGTCTCGCTCGTGGTCTCCCCGGTTTCCTCGACGAGCCGCTGCTGCTCCACCAGCCGGCGGAAATTCTGCTTGTGCAGCCGGGCCCCGGACAGCGCTTCCACCGCCCGCTGCAACTGGCCGAGCGAGAAGGCGGGCGGCATCAGCTCGAACACGACAGGGCGGTATTTGATCTTGCCGCGAAGCCGGGCGATGGCGAGCGCCAGCATGCGGCGATGGTCCTCGCGCATCTCCTTGCCCGAGGGCGCGGCGGCGACACGCTCGGAGCCGCGCTCGCGCAGCGCCTCGCCGACCAGCCCGGCCTCATAGAGCAGTTCGTAGCGCTCCAGCACCCGCTCCTCGTTCCAGCCGGCCTCATTGCCGCCGCTGGCGCCGCCAAAGCACAGGGCGATGCGCTCGGCCCGCCGCTCGCTCAGCCGCCCCTGCGCCGCGCCGGCCGCCCAGGCGCGCAGCCCGTGTTCCAGCGTGTCGAGCACGGCGGGGCGCCCGCCGCGCCAGTCTTCCCAAGGGAAATAGCGGTACCAGCTCTGCCAGGCCGCATCGGTGTCGCCGGCCGGGCGCGCCTCGCGCACGAGAGCGAGATAGGCGAGCGAGAGCGCCCGGGTGCCATCCTCCCCCCGGTCGCGGTCGCCGAAGGTGTAGAGCTGCTCGACATAGCCGAGTTCCTGCAGCGTCTGCCGCTCCACCCAGTTGCGCAGGCCGGTCTCCAGCGTGCGGTGGCCGCGCTCCAGCGGGCCGGAGGGCAGCGAATCGCGCCCGTCCTCATGACGCAGGGTCAGCACTTTCGGGTCGTCCCCCGTTACCGCAACGATCACCGCCGACAGGCCGATGGCGAGCGTCGGCTCCGGCGCGGGCGGGGCGGGGGCGCGAGGCTCTGGGATCGGCGAGGGCGGCATCGTGTTCCGGGCGGTGAGGGTCGTTCGCGGCGCGTGCCCGTGCACAATAGCATGACGACGGCGGCGCGGCTTGCGTGCCGGGCCGGGGAGTGGCACTCCGGCAGAGGATGAAACGGAGGCTGAGATGAGCGGCAAGGTGGTTCTACCCGGCGGACACAGGGTTCCGGCGCTTGGCATCGGCACCTGGATGATGGGCGAGCGCCCGGAGGCGCGCGCCGAGGAGACCGAATCGGTGCGCCTCGGCGTCGAGCTCGGCCTCACATTGGTCGATACGGCGGAAATGTATGGCGAGGGCGCCTGCGAGCGCTTTCTCGGCGAGGCGCTGGCCGGGCTGCGCGACAAGGTTTTCCTTGTCTCCAAGGTCTACCCGCACAATGCGAGCCGCGCCGGGGTCGTCTCCGCCTGCGAGCGCAGCCTGCGCCGGCTGAAGACCGATCATATCGACCTGTATCTGCTGCACTGGCGCGGCAGCGTGCCGCTGGCCGAGACCATCATCGGCTTCGAACACCTCAAGAGCCAGGGCAAGATCCGCGACTGGGGCGTGTCGAATTTCGACACGGACGACATGAACGAATTGTACGAGACCCCGGGCGGCGAGGGCTGCGCCACCAATCAGGTGCTCTACAACCTCACCCGTCGCGGGCCGGAATGGGACCTTCTGCCCTGGCTGCAGGAACATGAAATTCCGCTGATGGCCTACAGCCCGATCGAGCGCGGGCGGCTGAAGAGCACCGGCGTGCTGGCCGATCTCGCCGCCAAGCACAATGCCCGGCCCTATCAGATCGCGCTCGCCTGGGCGCTGCGCATGCCCGGCAACATCGTCATCCCCAAGGCCTCGCGCGCCGCCCATATGCGCGAGAATGCCGGCGCCCGCGACATCCGGCTCGACGCGGAAGACCTCGCCGCGCTGGACGCCGCCTTCCCGCCGCCCTCGCGCCGGCGGGCGCTGGAAATGCTCTGAGCCTCGCCCGCCTCCCTCACCCGCCGGCCTCACTCGGCCGGGCAGGGGGCGGGCCGGCGCCGGGCGTCGGCGAACAGGTAGACGGCGACGGCCACAACCACCAGCCCGCCGCCGAACAGCGCCGGCGGGCCGACCCGCTCGTCATAGGCGAGCCACACCCAGAGCGGCGAGAGCGCCACGTCGAGCAGCAGCAGCAGGCCGGTCTCGCCGGAACGGATGTGCCGCCCGCCCATCAGGGTCAGCACATTGGCGAGGCCGGAGGTGAGCACGCCGAGCAGCGCGCAGGCCCAGAGCGAGAAGGCCGGCGGCAGGCCGGGCGTGGCCAGCGGCAGGGCGATCACCGCCGCGATCACGGCGGAGACCAGGCTGATCAGGGTGAGGTCGAGCCCGGGATGTTTCTTCGCCTGCACCAGCAGCCCGCCCCAGCTCAGCGTCATCAGCCCGGCGACCGCCATGCCGGCGGCATCGCCGGCCGACATGGCGGCGCCGGCGGTGATGGCGATGCCGATCGTCGCCGTCAGCGCCGCCGCGCCGAAGCGCCGGCTCAATCGCTCGCCCAGCAGCCACAGGCCGAGCAGCCCGGTGACGAAGGGCAGGGTGGCATAGACCGTCATGACCGCCGCCACCGAGGTCAGTTGCAGCGCGGCGATGTAGCCGACATTGCCGGCCACGGCGAGGCCGATGGCGACGAGGCCGCCGCGGCTGCCCATCCGGCCCAGCGCCTGCGCCTTGTTGCGCGTCGCCAGCAGCCAGATCGGCGCCAGCGCCAGCGCCGCGAACACCGAGCGCCACAGGATGATCGTCCACGCATCGAGATCGGCCATGCGCACGAACAGGCCCACCAGGCTCCAGAGCAGGGTGGAGAACAGCACCACGGCAAGACCGGCCGCGCGGGGGGTAAGCAAAGCGCCGGAAAGGATGGACATGACGGCCTCTCTATGTTCCGATCCCGCACAAGCTAGAGCGGAGTAGACCGGTCGTCTAGTAGGCAGGGCGATATGACAGAGAAATCATCCACGCGCGACAAAATCGTCGCCGCCGGCAGGAAGGCGATGCTGGAGCAGGGCTATGAAGGCACCGGCCTCGGCCCGCTTCTGGCCTCGGTGTCGGTACCCAAGGGCTCCTTCTACCATTTTTTCGGCAGCAAGCAGGAATTTGCCGGCGCGGTTCTCGCCGCCTATTCCATGCAGTATCGCCAGCAGCGGCAGGAGCTTTTCGCCGATGCGGCCCTCGGCCCGCTGGCGCGGATCGAGCGCCATCTGGTGCAGGTCGAGCGCGACTCGGTGGCGGATGCCGGGGTGCCGGGCTGTCTCTATGGCGTCCTCTCCCAGGCGGCGCCCAGCCTGGGCGAGGAACTGCGCGCCCAGCTCGAAGGCGCCTTCGCCGCCTGGGAGCAGGACCTCGCCGCGCTGATCGGCGAGGCCCAGCGCGCTGGCGAGGTCGATGACGCGCTCGATCCCGTCGAGATGGCGGCGCACATTGTCGACAGCTATGAGGGCGCGGTCATCCGGGCGCGCGCCGGCGCCGGCCCCGCCGCCTTCGCCCGCTTCCGCAAATTCGCGCTGGCGACGCTGCGCGGCCGATCGGGCGCCGCCGGCCCGGCGGGCGCCTGATCGCTCCCGCCCGCTGATCCTCACCGCCGGATGTCCCTGTGCCGCACGCCCCGCTGATCCGCCTGGAGAACGTCACCCTCACCCGCGGCGGGCGGGTGGTGCTGGACGATGTGTCGCTCGCCCTTCACGAGCGCCGCATCGGGCTGATCGGCACCAATGGCTCCGGCAAAAGCTCGCTGGTCCGCCTGCTCAACGGCCTGCTCACGGCTGACAAAGGCCGCGTCAGCGTGCACGGCCTCGACGCCGCCGAACAGGCAAGCGAACTGCCGCGCAAGGTCGGCTTCATCTTCCAGAATCCCGACCACCAGATCATCTTTCCCACCGTGGCGGAGGAAGTCGCCTTCAGCCTCGAACAGGCGGGCCTGCCGCGCCGGCAGGCGGCGAAGGAGGCCATCCCCGCGCTCGCCCGCTTCGGGCGCGCCCATTGGGCCGAGAGGCCGGTGCACGCGCTCTCGGAAGGGGAAAAGCAGTTCCTCTGCATCATCGCCGTGCTGGTGATGCAGCCGGCCCTGCTCATCCTCGACGAGCCCTTCTCCAGCCTCGACCTGCCGACCCGCCGGCGTCTGGAAGCTTTGGTGGCCGGGCTGGAGCAACAGGTGATCCTCGTCGCCCATGAGCTCGACGCCTTCGCGAGATATGACCGGGTGATCTGGCTGCATGAGGGCCGGCTGCGCGGCGACGGCCCCCCGGGCGAGGTGATCGCCGCCTATCGCGCCTTCGCCGAGGCGCTGGCGTGATCTCGCTTTATCTGCCCGAACGCACCTGGCTGCACGCCATTCCCGCCGGGGCCAAGCTGCTGGCGCTGGCGCTGATCAGCCTCATCGCCGCGCCGCTGGACAGCCTCCCCTGGCTGGCCGGCCTGCTCCTTGCCGTGCTGGCGCTCTACGCCTCGCTGGGAAAGCCGGCGCTGGCGCAGATCGCCCTGTTGCGCCCGCTCTGGCCGCTCTTTCTTATCCTGCTCGCCTTCCATTGGTGGAATGGCGATCCGCGCGCCGGCCTCGTCGTGCTGGCGCGCATTCTCGCCATGGTGCTGCTGGCCAATGCCGTGACCATGACGACGCGCATGGACGCGATGATGGACGCGGTGGAGCCGCTGCTGCGCCCGCTCGCCCTTGTCGGCGTGTCGCCGCGCGCCGTCGCCCTCGCCGTGGCGATGATGATCCGTTTCGTGCCGCTGCTGTTCGCGCTGTGGGAGGCGCTGAACGAATCCTGGCGCGCCCGTACAGGCCGTCGCGGCGGCTGGCGCCTGCTCGCGCCTTTCTGTATCCAGACGCTGAGACTGTCCCATCACACCGCCGAGGCGCTGGCCGCGCGCGGCGGCGCACCCCGGCAAGCCCGAAGATGAGGAACCGCTGATGAAAGACCGCAGCCTCGTGCAGATCGCCCTCTACGCCGCCATTTTCGCGGTGCTCGGCCTGCTGCCGCGTTTCGATCTGCCCTTCGCCGCCGGCGTGCCGATCACCGCCCAGAGCATGGGCGCGATGCTGGCCGGGGTCATGCTCGGCGCCCGGCGCGGCGCGCTCGCCATGGTGCTGCTGCTGTTCGTCGTCGCGCTCGGCGCGCCGCTGCTGGCCGGCGGGCGCGGCGGGCTCGGCGTGTTCTTCACCCCCTCGGTCGGCTTCATCTTCGGCTGGGTCGCGGTGGCCTTCGTCTCCGGCTGGCTGATGCAGGCGCTGCGCAAGGCGCCGGTGTTCCCGGCCGCGCTCATCGCCGCCGTCACCGGCGGCATTGTGGTGATGTATGCCTTCGGCATTGCCGGCATGGCGCTGGTCGGCGGGCTCTCCGTGCTTGACGCCACCAAGGCCTGCCTCATCTTCATCCCCGGCGACGCCATCAAGGCGGTGCTGGTGGCGCTGATCGCGCAGACCGTGGCGCGCGGCATGCCGGAAGCGCTGCTCTCGCGCAACGCCTGAGGCGATGGCCGCCACCCTCGGCGCCGGGCTGCCCGCCCTCGCGGCGGCGGCGCCCGGCCGCGCCGCGCTGATCTGTGATGGCGAGGTGGTGACGCGGGAAGCGCTTGCCGCCCGGGTCGGTGGGCTCGCCGCCCATCTCGCCGCCCGCACCCGGCCGGGCGCCGGCATCGCGCTCGCCATGGGCAATGCGCCGCAACTGGTGGAGGCCTTCTTCGCCTGCGCCGTCAGCGGCCGGCAGGCGCTGGTCTATGATCCCTCTTGGCCCGCACCCTACCGCGCCGCCATCGACGCCGCGCTCGCCCCGGCGCTGACCTTGGACGAGGCACCCGACGCCGCTGCGGCCCCGTTCCCGCCGCCGCCCGCGCCGGAGGCGCCGTTCTATGTCGGCTTCACCTCCGGCTCCACCGGCCTGCCCAAGGGCTATCGCCGCGCGCACCGTTCCTGGATCGACAGTTTCAAGGTGAGCGAAGAGGCGTTCGGCCTCGGCGAACAGGATGTGGTGCTGGCGCCCGGCGGGCTCGCCGCCTCGCTGCATCTCTATGGCGTCGTCCACGCCCTGCATATCGGCGCGACGGCGGTGATGCTGCGCCAGTTCCACCCGCGCCGGGCGCTGCGCCTCATCGCCCGCCAGGGCGTCACCGCGCTCTATGCGACGCCGACGCAACTGCAGATGCTGGTCGATGCCGGGGCGGGCGAGAGCTTTCCAACAGTGCGCCTCATCATGATTTCCGGCGCCAAATGGCGGGCGCAGACGCGGGCGGCGGTTGAGGCGCTGTTCCCCCAGGCCGGCCTCGCCGAGTTCTACGGCGCCTCGGAAACCAGCTTCATCACCCTCGCCCGGCCGAGGGAGGCGGTGCCACCCGGCTCGGTCGGCCGCGCCGCGCCGGGCGTCGCCCTGCGCATCCGCGACGCTTCCGGCCGTGATCTGCCCGCCGGCGAAGCGGGGACGATCTGGGTCGCCAGCGCGATGCTGTTCGATGGCTATGCCTGCGGCCACGCCCCGGAAACACGGCGGGAGGCCGGTTTCCTCACCATTGGCGACCATGGCAGGCTCGACGCCGACGGGTTCCTGTATCTGCACGGGCGGGAAAAGCGCATGCTCGTCACCTCGGGGCTCAACGTCTATCCCGAGGAAGTGGAGAGCGTGCTTGCCGGCCTCCCCGGCATCGAGGAAGCCGCTGTCTTCGGCCTGCCGGATCTTTTGCGCGGCGTCGAGCTTGTGGCGGTGCTGCGCGGCCGCTTCGATGAGCCGGCCCTGCGCGCCGCCTGCCGTGCCCTGCTGCCGGCGGCGAAGATTCCCCGCCGTTTCCTCGCCCTGGCGGAGTGGCCGCGCACCTCGGGCGGCAAGGCGGATCTGCGGGCGCTGGAGGCATTCGCCGCCGAAAGGCTGAGGACCGGGGGGCAGGCGCGATGAACCCCGCCTTCCTCCTCGCCGCCCGCCGCACGGCGGTGGCTCCGCGCGGCGGCGCCTTTCGCGCCGTGGAGGCGCATGACCTCGCCGCCCCGGTGCTGCGCGCCTGCCTGGATGACGCGGGCGTGGCGCCGCATGAAGTCGATCACGTCCTTCTCGGCAATGCCCTGTCCGGCGGCGGCAATGTCGCCCGCCTCGCCGCGCTGGCCGCCGGCCTTTCCGAAAGCGTGCCGGCGCTGACGGTGGACACGCAATGCTGTTCCGGGCTCGACGCCATCCAGCTTGCCGCCTGCCTCGTGCAGTCGGGGGCGGCGCGTCTCGTGCTCGCCGGCGGGGTGGAGAGCTTCAGCCGCTCGCCCTTGCGCGGCACCCGGCCGAAAGCGAAGGGCGAGGCGCCTGTCTTCTATGACCGCCCGCCCTTCACCCCCTGGCCGGCGCGCGATCCGGACATGATCGAGGTGCTGGCCCGCGCGGCGCAGGGCTATAGCCGCGAGCGGCAGGCGGAATTCGCCATTGCGAGCCACGCCAGGGCGCTGGCGGCGCGGGAGAGGCTGGAAGCGGAAATCGTCCCGGTGGCGGGCCTTGCCTTCGACAGCTTCACCCGGGCGCTGACCCCGGCTTTGTGCGCCCGCGCTCCGGTGCTGCATCGCGAGGGCGCGAGCGAACTCGACGCCGCCGGCGTGGCCGTGGAAGCGGACGCCGCCGCCGTGGTGCTGGTCGGCGCGCAAGGCTGGGCGGACCGGCGCCGGCAGGGCGGCCATCCGGTGGCCGAGGTGTCTTTCGCCCGGTCCTTCGGCGGCGCGGCGGACAACCCGCCGGAGGCGCTGGACGACGCGCTGGCGCGGGCGCCGCTACCGGACTGGCGAGAGATTTCCGTCGTCGAGCTGATGGAAGCCTCCGCCGGGCAGGCGCTGACCACTTGCGCGCGCGCCGGCCTCGACCCGGCCAGCATCAATCGCGGCGGCGGGGCGCTGGCGCGCGGCCATCCCATCGGCGCCTCCGGCGCCATCCTCGCCGTGCGCCAGTTCCATGAACTCGCCCGCGAGGCGCCGGGCATGCTCGGCCTTTCCGCCATCGCCGCCGCTGGCGGGCTCGCCAGCGTGCTCATGTTGCAGCGCCTCTAAACAGGCGTTTGCGGCGCCCCGCCTCCTTGTGCAGGATGCAGCACGAATCGTCCGCAGAAGGCGATCCTTCATTTCGGGAGAAGGGCCGTCGGCCGCATGAACGCGATCTCCTCACGCCAGCAGGATATTCTCGGCCTCGCGCGCGCCCAGGGGCGGGTGAGCGTCGAAGACCTCGCCAGCCGTTTCGATGTCTCGCCGCAGACCATCCGCAAGGATCTGAACGATCTGTGCGTGCGCCGGCTGATGTCGCGCGTGCATGGCGGCGCGGTCGTCGCCTCCGGTGTGGAGAACCTCGCCTATGAGGCCCGCCGCGCCATGGCGCAGGGCGCCAAGCGCGCCATCGCCGAGGCCGCCGCCAGCATGGTGCCCAACCGCGCCTCGCTGTTCATCAATATCGGCACCACCACGGAAGAGGTGGCCCGCGCCCTGGCCGACCATGAGGACCTTCTGGTCATCACCAACAACCTCAACGTCGCCACGCTGCTCTACCGCCATCCCCGCATCGAGCTGATCATGGCCGGCGGGCCGGTGCGCCAGGCCGACGGGGCGGTGATCGGCTCGGCGGCGGTGGATTTCGTCCGCCAGTTCCGCGTCGACTATGCCGTGATCGGCGCCTCGGCGATCGAGGAGGACGGCACGCTGCTGGATTTCGACTATCGCGAGGTGCAGGTCGCCCGCGCCATCATCGACAATGCCCGCCAGATCATTCTGGTGGCCGACCGCTCCAAGCTGGAGCGCACGGCGCCGGTGCGCATCGGCTCGATGTCGGAGGTCGACACCTTCGTCACCGACACCGTATCGTCGCCCGAGCTGCGCAATGTGTGCCAGCGCGAGCAGGTGGAACTGATCGAGGTCGGTTCGCTTGACGAGGACGGGTTCTAGAGCACGCGCCGATCAGCCTGCATCGCGAGCTGATCGGATAATGCGTTCTCTATCTTAGAGTTAGAGTGCGATCCCGCACTGCAACAGCGGGGCGGCGCGCGCCGGGGCCGGAGAGCCCTGAGCCGTTCGCGGCGCCCCATCCCCCCAACCGCCGGAGGAGAGACGAATGGAACTGCGCCGCCTTGGACGCTCGGATATTCTGGTGCCGCCGCTCTGCATCGGCGGCAATGTGTTCGGCTGGACCGCCGACGAGGCCACCTCCTTCCGCCTGCTCGACGCGCTGTTCGACGCCGGCCTGTGCTTCATCGACACCGCCGATATCTATTCCCGCTGGGCCGAGGGCCATAAGGGCGGGGAATCCGAGACCATTATCGGCCGGTGGATCAAGGCACGCGGCAATCGCGACCGGCTGGTCATCGCCACCAAGGTCGGCGCCGATATGGGGCAGGGCGGCGTGTGCCTGAAGCCGGACTATATTCGCGCCGCCGTCGACGCCTCGCTGTCGCGCCTGCAGACCGACTATATCGACCTCTACCAGTCGCATTGGGACGATCCCGACACCCCGTTCGAGGAGGTGCTCGGCGCCTATGACGAACTGGTCCGCGCCGGCAAGGTGCGGCTCATCGGCGCCTCCAACCTCACCGCGCCGCGCCTGTTCGAGGCGCTGGCGGTGGCCACGCGCGAGAAGCTGCCGCGCTATGAGACGCTGCAGCCCGAATATAATCTGTGCGAGCGCGCCGGCTATGAGGCGGATGTCGAGGCGGTGTGCGCGGCCAACGGCCTCGGCGTCATCCCCTATTTCTCGCTCGCCGCCGGCTTCCTCACCGGCAAGTACCGCAGCGCCGCCGATGCGGCCAAGAGCGTGCGCGGCGGCGAACTGGTGGCGAAATATCTCAACCCGAAAGGCGAGGCGATCCTCGCCGCGCTGGACGAGGTGGCCGCCGCCCATGGCGCCACGCCGACGCAGGTGGCGCTCGCCTGGGTGATGGCGCGGCCCAGCATCACCGCCGCCATCGCCAGCGCCTCGCGGCCGGAACAGCTTGCCGATCTCATCGCCAGCGTCGATCTTGCGCTCACCGGCGCGGATATCGCCCGGCTCGACAAGGCCAGCGCCTGGAAGGACTGATCCCATGACCACCCGCAGCCCCGCCGAGATCGCCCGCTTCATCGCGGCCGGGCGCGGCACCGCCCCGGCGGACCTCGTCATCAAGGGCGTGCGGATGCTGGATGTCATCACCGGCACGATCACCCTCACCGACATCGCGGTGGTGGGCGAGCGCATCGTCGGCACCTATGGCAGCTATGAGGGCGCGCAGGCGATCGACGGCGCCGGGCTGTTCGCCGTGCCGGGCTTCATCGACACCCATCTGCATGTGGAATCCTCGCTCGTCACCCCGCTGGAATTCGACCGCTGCGTGCTGCCGCACGGCGTCACCACGGCGATCTGCGATCCGCATGAAATCGCCAATGTGCTCGGCATGGAAGGCATCGCCTATTTCCAGCGCTGCGCCGGGCACACCCTGATGGATCTGCGCGTCCAGCTTTCCTCCTGCGTGCCGGCCACCTCCTTCGAGACCGCCGGCGCCGAACTCGCCGCGCCCGATCTCGCTTTGCTGCGCGGCCACGCCTCCGGCATCGGGCTGGCCGAATTCATGAACTTCCCCGGCGTGCTGTTCGCCGATGAAGGGTGTCTGGCCAAGCTGTCGCTGTTTTCCGACGGGCATATTGACGGCCACGCCCCGCTGCTGCGGGGCCGGGACCTCAATGGCTACATCGCCGCCGGCATCCGCACCGAGCATGAGGCGACCTCGCTGGAGGAAGCGCGCGAAAAGCTGATGAAGGGCATGTCGGTGCTCATCCGCGAGGGCTCGGTCTCCAAAGACCTGCACGCGCTGATCCCGCTGATCACGCCCGACACCTCCGCCTTTCTCGCCTTCTGCACCGATGACCGCAACCCGCTCGACATTGCCGAGGAAGGCCATCTCGACTTCATGATCGCCGAGGCGATCCGCCATGGCGCGCCGCTGCACCATGTCTACCGCGTGGCGAGCTGGTCGGCGGCCAACGCCTTCGGCCTCACCGATCGCGGCCTTCTCGCCCCGGGGCGGCGGGCGGACATCGTGCTGGTGGAGAGCCTGGAGGCGTGTTCGGTCCGCGAGGTCGTCGCCGCCGGGCGGCGGGTGACGCCGGAACTCTTCGCCGCGCGCGGCAGCGTGCCTCCGGTCGGCCTCGATTCGGTGAGGGCGCGCGAGGTGACGGCGGCGGATTTCCGCATCCCGGCGAAGGAGAGCGCGACCCGCGTCATCGGCGTCGTGCCGGGCCGCATCATCACCGAGGATGTGCATCTCGACCTGCCGCTGGTCGACGGCGAGAAGCAGGTCGATCTCGACAAGGACGCGGTGAAGGTCTGCGTGGTCGAGCGGCACGGCCTCAACGGCAATATCGGCCGCGGCTTCGTCCATGGCTTCGGCATGAAGCGCGGCGCCATCGCCTCCTCGGTCGGCCATGACAGCCACAACATCACCGTGGTCGGGGTGGACGAGGCCGATATGGCGCTGGCGGTGAACCGCCTCATCGCGCTGCGCGGCGGCTTCGCGGTGGCGCAGGGCGGGGAGGTGACGGCCGAGCTCGCCTTGCCCGTCGCCGGGCTGATGGCGGACACGCCGTTCGAGGCGGTGCGCGAGGCGCTGATTCCGCTGCGCGCGGCGGCGAAGGCGCTCGGCGTGGTGCTGGCCGAACCCTTCCTTCAGGTGTCCTTCCTGCCGCTGCCGGTGATCCCGCATCTCAAGATCACCGATCATGGCCTGTTCGATGTCAACGCCTTCGCCCTGCTGGAGCCCGCCCCACCCCCTGCCGGCAATGGGTGAGGGCCTTTCGAGGAGCTTTGGGCACCTTTGGTGTCCCCGCCCGGCGCATGTTGTTTGTCCCGTCATCCCGGACGGTCCGCAGGACCGATCCGGGACCGCGTGACAATAGGGGAGGTGAGCGGTCCCGGCTCTGCGCTGCGCTTCGGCCGGAATGACGATGGCGGCGGAGCCCTCCATACCCGGATTCTGCCGCCCCCTCCCGTCCGCCGGCCCGATCTGCTAGACCTGCCCGCCCTGTTCGAGATCCTCGCCAATGGCCCGCCTGCGCTCGTCCGTCTTCCTCGTGCTGCTGGTCCTGTGGACCGTGCTGCTCGCCCTGACGATTCCCTATTACGCGCTGCGCAACGAACCGCGCCTCATCCGGCGCTTCTCCCGCTTCTGGGCCGACGGGGTGATGGGGATTCTTCGCCTCGTCGGGCTGTCCTACCGCACCATCGGCGAAGAAAACCGCCCGCCGGAGCCGGCGCTCTATGTCGGCAACCACCAATCCGCCTTCGAGACCATCGCCGCCGCCGTGCTCATTCCCGATGTCGCCATCGTGCTGAAGGAGGAGCTTTACCGTATCCCGGTCTTCGGCTGGTTCCTCAGGCGCTCGCCGATGATCGCCATCGACCGCGCCGGCGGCGCCTCCTCGGTGAAGAAGATGTTCCGCGAGGGCCGCGAGGCCAGCGAGCACGGGCGCAATCTGCTGATCTTCCCCGAAGGCACCCGCCGCGCGGTGGACGAGCGGGCGGAGTTCCATCGCGGCGTGCTGCTGCTCTACAAGGCGCTGGACCTGCCGGTCGTGCCGGTCGTCAACAATGCCGGCCTGTTCTGGCCGGCGCGCAGCTTCAGCATCCGGCCGGGCACCATCACCGTCTCCTATCTGCCGCCCATCCCCTCCGGCCTGCCGGACAAGGAGTTCATGGACCGGCTGACCGAGGCGATCTATGCGGAGCGCGACCGGCTGGTGGCGCAGGAGCGGAGTGGTTCATGAGCGCGGCGGGCACAAGCGAGGCGGGCATCGTCATTGTCGGGGCGGGACAGGGTGGCTTCCAGGCGGCGGCGTCGCTGCGGGAAGCCGGCTATGAGGGCCGGCTCGTTCTGGTCGGCGACGAGCCGGGCCTGCCCTATCAGCGCCCGCCGCTGTCCAAGGCCTATATGAAGGGCGAGGCCGGCATCGAGCAGATCGAACTGCGCGCCGCCGCCTTCTATGCCGATCACCGCATCGAGCTGGTCAACGCCCGCGCCACCGCCATCGACCGCGCCGGCCGGCGCCTCGTGCTGGAGGACGGCACGGCGCTGCCCTATGCCCATCTCATCCTCGCCACCGGCGCCCGCAACCGGCCGCTCCCCGTACCGGGGCACGATCTCGCCGGCGTGTTCTATCTG
The DNA here is from genome assembly GCF_041415945.1 of Ancylobacter sp. IITR112. NCBI lineage: Bacteria > Pseudomonadati > Pseudomonadota > Alphaproteobacteria > Hyphomicrobiales > Xanthobacteraceae > Ancylobacter > Ancylobacter sp. IITR112. The sequence goes on from NZ_JBGCUS010000001.1 coordinate 405,533, forward strand.
CGCACACGGGCGGATGCCGACGCGCTGAAAGGCCGGCTGGAGGGCGCCCGCCGCGTGGTGGTGATCGGCGCCGGCTTCATCGGGCTGGAATTCGCCGCCGTCGCCCGCGCGCTGGGCCATGAGGTGACGGTGCTGGAAGGCGCCAGCCGCGTGCTGGCCCGCGCCGTCTCCCCCGAAATGTCGGCCTTCTTCGCCAGCGCCCATGCCGCCATGGGCACAGACCTCGTGCTCGGCGCCGGGGTGATCGGGCTGGAGGGCGAAGCGGGCGACGCAGGGCACGTCACCGGCGTCAAGACCGGCGATGGCACGGTCTACCCCGCCGATTTCGTGCTGGTCGGCATCGGCGTGGTGCCGAATGTCGAGCTCGCCGCCGAGGCCGGGCTGGAGGTGGCGAACGGTATCGTCGTCGACGCGCATCTGGCCACCATGGACCCGGCGATTTCCGCGCTGGGCGATGCGGTGGCCTATCCCAGCCGCTTCGCAGGCGGAAATGTCCGGCTTGAATCGGTGCAGAACGCCGCCGATCAGGCGCGCAGCCTCGCCCACCGGCTCACCGGCAAGGTGGCGCCCTTCGACGCGGTGCCGTGGTTCTGGAGCGACCAGGCCGATCTCAAGCTGCAGATCGTCGGCCTCGCCGCCGCCACCGACAGCGCGGTGCTGCGCGGCGACCCCTCTTCGCGCCGCTTCTCGGTGTTCCGCTTCCGCGACGGCGTGCTCACCGCCATTGAGAGCGTCAACCGCCCGGCCGACCATATGCTCGGCCGCCGCCTGCTCGCCGGCACGCCGACGCTGACGCCGGAACAGGCGGGCGACGAGGGCTTCGAGCTGAAGACGCTGCTGGCGAAGTGAGGGCCGGCCGCATCGGCCTCACTGGCCTCACTGGCCTCATCGTCCACCTCACTGCACCGGCTAGGCGGGGGCAAAACACGCCTTTACACTCGGGCGGAACCCCACCCCCCGGAACTTCCGATGGCCTTTTCGCTGCGCCAGCTCCAATATTTCGTCGCGGTGGCGGAGAATGGCTCCGTCTCTTCCGCCGCGCATACGCTGTCGATCTCGCAATCGACGGTGACGGAATCGCTGCGCGAACTGGAGCTCGACCTTGGCATCACCCTGCTGGACCGCCACGCCCGCGGCGTCGATCTTACGCTGAAGGGGCATCATTTCCTGCGCCATGCGCGCAAGATTCTCGGCGATGTCGCCGATGCCCGCCGCGCGCTGGCGGGCGCGGAGCCGGCGGCGCTCACCGGGCGGCTGGCGGTGGGGGTGACGCCGCTGGTCGCCGGCTATCTCTATTCCGACCTCGTCGCCCGCTTCCGCCGCGCCTTTCCCGGCGTCACGGTCGAGGCGGTGGAAGATGCCGGCGACTATCTCGAACATCTTCTGATCGGCGGCGAACTCGATGTCGCCGTCATGGTGCTGCCGCCCGGCCGCTCATCGGCGGCGCTGCAGACGCAGACGGTGGAAGTCTCGCCCTATCGCGTCTGGATGCCGCTCGGCCATCCCGCGCTGGCGGATGAGCGGGTGAGCCTGCGCGATCTCGGCACCGAGCCGCATGTGCTTCTCACCATTGATGAAATCGCCGAGGCGTCGGAAATCGTCTGGCGCCGGCTGGGCCTGCGCCCGCCGGTGGCGTTCCGCACCCGCTCGGTGGAGGCGGTGCGCTCGCTGGTGGCGACGGGCGCGGGCGTGGCGGTGCTGCCGGACCTCACCTACCGGCCCTGGTCGCTGGAAGGCGACAAGATCGAGGCCCGCACGCTGGTCGAATCCGTGCCGGCGGTGGAGGTGGCGACCGCCTGGCGGCGCGGCTCGCCGCTCTCCCCCGCCGCCGCCGGCTTCGTCGCCATCGCCGCGACCCGCCAGGGCGGGCGGGGGCGGTGACGGGCGTATCGGCGTCCCTCATCCCCGGAGCTCGATCCGGGGATCCAGCCTTGCGGTGAGCGGGGTCGTCAACCCCCTGGATGGCCGGGTCAAGCCCGGCGATGAGGGTAGCAGAGGGAAATATCGACCCATCGGTTTATCCGATGGCAGCTTTCTGATCTTTGGTGTGGCGCGCCGCGCGACGCAGGGTCACACTTCGTTCAAAGGGCCGCCAGCGCCCGCAGAACAGAGGGAAAAGATCATGCCGCGCCTCTCCCATTATCTGCGCCTGCCGGCGCTAGCCGCCGGCGCCTCTCTCGCATTGAACCCTGTTTTTGCTGCGGAAATGTCCGCCGTCGGCAAGGGCGAGGGGCAGGTCGATATCGTCGCCTGGGCCGGCTATATCGAGCGCGGCGACACCGACAAGGCCTATGACTGGGTCACCGATTTCGAGAAGAAGACCGGCTGCAAGGTCAATGTGAAGACCGCCGGAACCTCCGATGAGATGGTGGCGCTGATGAATGAGGGCGGTTTCGACCTCGTCACCGCCTCCGGCGACGCCTCGCTGCGCCTCATCGCCGGCAAGAAGGTCGCCCCCATCAACACCAAGCTGATCCCGAGCTGGGGCACGGTGGATGAGCGGCTGCAGGATGCGCCCTGGCACACCGTCAATGGCGTGCATTATGGCGTGCCCTATCAGTGGGGCTCCAACGTGTTGATGTACAACACGGAAGCGTTCAAGGGCGAGACGCCCAAGAGCTGGAGCGTGGTGTTCGAGGAGCAGACGCTGCCGGACGGCAAGTCGAACAAGGGCCGCATTCAGGCGTTTGACGGGCCGATCTACATCGCCGATGCCGCGCTCTACCTGATGGCGCACAAGCCGGAACTGGGCATCAAGGACCCCTATGAGCTGACCGAGGCGCAGTACAAGGCCGCGCTCGACCTGCTGCGCGAGCAGCGCAAGATCGTGCAGCGCTACTGGCACGACGCGATGATCCAGATCGACGACTTCACCAATGAGGGCGTCGTCGCCTCCTCCTCCTGGCCGTTCCAGGTCAACCTGTTGCAGAGCCAGAAGAAGCCGATCGCCTCCACCATTCCCAGCGAAGGCGCCACCGGCTGGGCCGACACCACGATGATGCACGCCGACGCGGCCCATCCCAACTGCGCCTATATGTGGATGGAGCATTCGCTTTCGCCCAAGGTGCAGGGCGATCTCGCCTCCTGGTTCGGCTCGGTGCCCGCCGTTCCCGCCGCCTGCAAGGGCAATGAGCTGCTCGGTGCCGAAGGCTGCAAGACCAACGGCATGGAGGAGTTCGAGCGCATCCATTTCTGGCGCACCCCGGTGGCCAAATGCGCCACCCAGGCCGAAGGTTGCGTGCCTTATTACCGCTGGGTGTCCGACTATATCGCCGTGCTGGGCGGGCGGTAGGTCGTCCTCGCCCGCCGTCCTCCCCAGGCGTCCGGGCGAAAGCCCGGGCGCTGAGGGAGGGGCGTTGGGCGGCAGACGAGCAACTTTTGCCGCGCTCTGGGCGCCACTTGTCCATCCCCACACCCCCTCATCCCCGGGCTTGACCCGGGGACCCAGCTTCGCCGCCGATTGTGCCGGCCCAACGTCTGGGTGGCCGGGTCAAGCCCGGCCATGAGGGGTGATGAACGCCCGACCACGGCAGAACGCCCGCCCTACCCTGTTTTCAGCCATCTTCCTCCGCCGCCCCCGGAATCTGTTCATGCACGCTCACGCCGCCCCGCTCGCCTTGCCGGCCGTCCGTTTTGCCCGTGTTGTCAGGCATTTCGGCGCGGTGCGGGCGGTTGACGGGGTCGACCTTTCCATCGCGCCGGGCGAGTTCTTCGCCATGCTCGGCCCGTCCGGCTCGGGCAAGACCACCTGCCTGCGGCTGATCGCCGGCTTCGAGCAGCCGGACGACGGCCATATCGAAATCTTCGGCGAGACGGTGGAAGGCCTGCCGCCCTATCGCCGGGCGGTGAACACGGTGTTTCAGGACTACGCGCTGTTTCCGCATCTCTCCGTGGGCGAGAATGTCGCCTATGGGCTGCGGGTGCGCGGCGTCGGCCGGGCCGAGCGCGAGCGGCTGGCGCGCGAGGCGCTGGCGCTCGTCAAGCTCGCCGGCATGGAAACGCGCCGCCCCGCGCAGCTTTCCGGCGGCCAGCGCCAGCGCGTGGCGCTCGCGCGGGCGCTGGTGGTGCGGCCGAAAGTGCTGCTGCTCGACGAGCCGCTGGGCGCGCTCGATCTCAAGCTGCGCGAGGAAATGCAGAGCGAACTGAAGGGTTTGCAGCGCGCGCTCGGCCTCACCTTCGTCTTCGTCACCCATGATCAGGGCGAGGCGCTCTCCATGGCGGACCGCGTCGCCGTGTTCAATGAGGGGCGGATCGTGCAGGTCGGCCCGCCGGAAGAGGTGTACGAACAGCCGGCGACGCGCTTCGTCGCCCGCTTCGTCGGCTCGGCCAATGTGCTGGAGGCGCGCGAGGCGCAGGCGCTGGGTGGGCCGGCGCGGCCCTCTAGCCTGCGGCCGGAGAAGATCCTGCTGCTACCGGCGGGCGCTCCGGTGCCGGAGGGCGCGGCGCTGGTCGAGGCGCGGGTCAGCGACATTTCCTATCAGGGCCCGGTGCGGCGCCTCAGCGTGATTACCGGCGCGGGGCTCGCCCTCACCGCCGCCGTCCCCGCCACCGCCGGCGGGGTGATGGCGGGAGCCGACATCCGCCTCGCGGTGCCGGCCGGGGCGGTGCGGCCGATGGAGGGCGAGGAATGAGCCTCAGCCTCGATCTTCCGGTTCCGCGCGAGGTCGTGCTGCGCCGTCTGTCCGACCTGCTGGTACGGCGCGGCCGGCTGCTCACCCTGCTGTTGCTGATGCCGCCGCTCTTATGGCTGGGCCTCGTCTATCTCGGCAGCCTGTTCGTCTTCCTGGCGCAATCGGTTTTTTCGATAGACGAGTTCTCCGGCACCATCGTCCGCGAGCCGACCACCGCGACGCTGCTGGAGCTGTTCCGCCCCGCCAATTACGACATCGTGCTGCGCACCATCGGCATTTCCGCTGCGGTGACAATTCTTTGCGCGATCATCGCCTTCCCCATCGCCTATTACGCCGCCCGCTATGCCGGGCCGAAGGTGAAGGCGGCGTTCTACCTCGCGGTGATGATGCCGCTGTGGTCGAGCTATCTGGTCAAGGTCTATGGCTGGAAGCTGCTGCTGGCCAAGGAAGGCGCCATCGGCTGGTTCGCCGGCAAGCTCGGCCTCACCGGCGCGCTGGAGGCCTGGCTGGCGCTGCCGCTGGTCGGCGGGCCCTCGCTCTCGGTCAGCTATACCGGCATGGTGCTGACCTTCACCTATCTCTGGCTCCCCTTCATGATCCTCCCGGTCCAGGCGGCGCTGGAGCGTGTGCCGCCGCATCTCATTGAAGCGGCGGGCGATCTCGGCGCGGCGCCGGGGCTTGTCTTTCGCACGGTGATCCTGCCGCTCGCCATGCCGGGCGTGGTGGCCGGGGCGATCTTCACCTTCTCGCTGACGCTGGGCGACTACATCGTGCCGCAGATCATCGGCACCTCGGCGCTGGTGCTGGGACAGGCGGTGTACACGCTGCAGGGCACGGCCGGGAATATTCCGCTGGCGGCGGCCTTCTCGCTGGTGCCGATCCTGGTCATGGCGGTGTTCCTCACCCTCGCCAAGCGCACGGGGGCGTTCGATGCGCTGTGAGGGGCTGTCTCAAGTCAAAGTGCCCTCATGCCCGGGCTTGACCCGGGCACCCAGAGGGCCGGGATCGGCGCCTGCCAATCTGGGTCCCCGGGTCAAGCCCGGGGATGAGGGGGCGATAGAGGCCGGGAGGAAGCCCGCATGACCCGCGCCCCGCTCCCCCTGAAGATCGCCGCGCTTGGCGGGCTGGCCTTTCTGCACATCCCGCTGCTGTTCATCCTGCTCTACTGCTTCACCACGGAAGAGAAGAGCTATGCCTTCCCTCCGCCCGGCTTCACGCTGAAATGGTTCGGCGTGGTGTGGGGGCGGGCCGATATCTGGGCGGCGGTCGGGCTGTCGCTGAAGGTGGCGTGCATCGCCACTCTGCTGGCGCTGGTGCTCGGCACGCTGGCCGCCGGGGCGCTGGCGCGGGCGCGCTTCTTCGGCCGCGAGCCGATCTCGCTGCTGTTCGTGCTGCCCATCGCCCTGCCGGGCATCGTCACCGGCATCGCCCTGCGCCAGGCTTTCGGGCTGATGGAGATCCCCTTCTCGGTGTGGACCATCGTGCTCGGCCACGCCACCTTCTGCATCGTCGTCGTCTACAACAATGCGGTGGCGCGGCTGCGGCGGCTCTCGCCCTCGCTGATCGAAGCGTCGATGGACCTCGGCGCCGATGCGTTCCAGACCTTCCGGCTCGTCATCCTGCCCAATATCGGCACGGCGCTGCTGGCGGGCGGCATGCTCGCCTTCGCGCTGAGCTTCGACGAGGTCATCGTCACCACCTTCACTGCCGGCCAGCAATCGACTTTGCCGATATGGATGCTGTCCGAGCTCATCCGCCCACGGCAGCGGCCCGTCACCAATGTGGTCGCCGTGCTCGTGATCCTCGTGACCTTCCTGCCCATCCTCGCCGCCTATTATCTCACCCGCCATGGCGAGGCGGTGGCCGGCTCGGGAAAATAGGAGACGCCCCATGACTGCCCTTTCCGACACCCAGATGCTTATCGGCTCCGCCTTCGTCGCCGGCACGGAAACGCCGGAGGTGGTGCTGAACCCGAAGACCGAGGAAACGCTGCTCGACCTGCCGGAAGCCTCGGTCGACCAGGTCGACGCGGCGGTGAACGCGGCCGACAAAGCCTTCCGTACCTGGTCGCGCACCACGCCGGCCGAACGCGCCACGCTGCTGCTCAAGCTTGCCGATCGTATTGAAGCTGAAGCGGAATCCTTCGCCACGCTGGAGGCGTTGAACTGCGGCAAGCCGCGTCACGCCGTGCTCAATGACGAGCTTCCCGGCGTCGTCGACTGCTTCCGCTTCTTCGCCGGCGCGGCGCGCACCCAGCACGGCATGGTGGCGGGCGAATATCTCGCCGGCCACACCTCGATGATCCGCCGCGACCCGATCGGCGTCGTCGCCTCGATCGCGCCGTGGAACTACCCGCTCATGATGGCGGCATGGAAGCTGGCGCCGGCGCTGGCGGGCGGCAATACGGTGGTGATCAAGCCTTCCGAGCAGACGCCGCTGACGCTGCTGAAGCTGGCGAAGCTCATCGCCGACCTGTTCCCGGAAGGCGTGGTCAATGTCGTCGTCGGCCGCGGCGAGAGCGTCGGCAATGCGCTGATCCACCATCCCAAAGTGGCGATGGTCTCGCTCACCGGCGACATCGCCACCGGCAAGAAGGTGCTGACCGCCGCCGCCAAGACGGTGAAGCGCACCCATCTCGAACTCGGCGGCAAGGCGCCGGTGATCGTGTTCGACGATGCCGACATCGACGCCGTGGTCGAAGGGGTGAAGGTGTTCGGCTATTACAATGCCGGCCAGGACTGCACCGCCGCCTGCCGCATCTATGCGGGGTCCAAGGTCTATGAGAAGCTGGTGGCGGACCTCGCCTCCGCCGTCTCCGGGCTCAAATTCGGCCAGGCGGATGACGGCGAGAACGATATCGGCCCGCTCATTTCCGCCCGCCAGCGCGCCCGCGTCGCCTCCTTTGTCGAGCGCGCCGCCGAACTCAACCACATCGAGATCGCCACCGGCGGCAAGCTCGCGGGCGGGGAGGGCACCGGCAAGGGCTTCTTCTATGAGCCGACCGTCGTCGCCGGCGCGCTGCAATCGGACGAGATCGTCCGCCGCGAAGTGTTCGGTCCGGTCGTGTCGGTGACGCGCTTCACCGATGTCGACGAGGCGGTGGGCTGGGCCAATGACAGCGATTACGGCCTCGCCTCCTCGGTGTGGACGCGCGATGTCGGGCGCGGCATGGCCACCGCTTCGCGACTGCAATATGGCTGCACCTGGGTGAACTGCCATTTCATGCTGGTGAGCGAGATGCCGCATGGCGGCCTCAAGCAGTCCGGCTATGGCAAGGATCTCAGCGCCTATGCGCTCGAAGACTACACGGTGGTGCGCCACGTCATGGTGAAGAACGCCTGATCTTTGGTCGGCGGCCGGGGGTGCGCCGCTGCGGCAGGTTTCGCGGCGGTGGCCAAGGGAGTATGATGTTAGCTGGCCGCGCGAATGTGATGCGCACGGCCCCAGGTGACGCACAATTTAGTTGGAACCCTTCCTTATATCTGTTGTGTCGCGGCATGGATGTTCCATGTTGCGCTGCAACTGATGGGGGCCCGATGCAACGTCGATCCGGTGTGTGGCTGACACTCGCCCTTCTCGCGGGAGCGGGATGGCTTGCGCATGATCGCGGCTGGGTGGACGTGGCCGGCCTGCTCGGCGCGCGCAGCCCGGCCAATGCCGCCCCCGAGCCGCGCGCGGTGCGGACGGTTCCGGTCGAGGTGGCGCCCGCCCGGGCTGCCTCGGTGACGACCGATATTTCGTCCATCGGTTCGCTGCAGTCCGACGAATCCGTCAAGGTCGCCTCCGAAGTGGCCGGTCGCATCCAGGAGATCGGCTTTCGCGAGGGCCAGCATGTGAAGGCGGGCGATGTGCTGGTGCAGCTTGACGCCGCTCTGGTGAAGGCCTCGCTGGACGAGACCGAGGCGCGGCTCGACCTCGCCATGGCCAATTTCGACCGGGCGCAGCGGCTGCAGAAATCCGGCTCCGGCACCGCCCGGGCGCTGGACGAGGCGCAGGCGGAGCTCAACACGGCCCGTGCTTTGCTCAATTCCCAGCGGGTTCAGATCGCCAAGCACACCATCACCGCGCCGTTTGACGGGGTGGTCGGCCTGCGCACCGTCTCCAATGGCGCCTATATCGCCGTCGGCACCGAACTGGTGAATCTTGAGAAGATCGACACGCTGAAGCTGGATTTCAAAGTGCCGGAGACGCAGCTTTCCAGCATCGCCGAAAACCAGACCGTGACCATCACGCTCGACGCGCTGCCGGGGCGCAGCTTCACCGGCACGATCTACGCCATCGACCCGATGGTCGACATCAATGGCCGCTCGCTCAGCGTCCGCGCCCGGCTCGACAACAAGGATCTCGTCCTGCGCCCGGGCCTGTTTGCCCGCGTAGTGGTGAAAGGCCGTGAGGCGCGCGATGCGGTGTTCGTGCCGGAGAGCGCCATCGTGCCGCGCGGCCAGGAGCGCTTCGTCTGGCAGATCGTCGACGGCAAGGCGAAGCAACTGAAAGTCGAGCTTGGCCAGCGTATGAAGGGCGAGGTCGAGGTCAAGGGAGTGCCGCCCGGCGCGTCCATCGTCGTGGCCGGGCAGGGACGCTTGCAGCCGGACGCCGCCGTGGAGGTGGTGCCGCCACCGCCCGCGTCGCAGGGCTGAGGCCGCGTCATGGGCATTTCCGAGTTCTGCGTCCGCCGTCCCGTCTTCGCGACGGTGCTCAGCCTTTTGCTGATCCTCATTGGAATCGTCTCCTACAGCCGGCTGACGGTGCGGGAATATCCGAACATCGACGAGCCGGTGGTGTCGGTGGTCACGACCTATCCCGGCGCCTCGGCCAGTATTGTCGAGAGCCAGGTCACGCAGGTTCTGGAAGGGTCCATTGCCGGCATCGCCGGTATTGACGTGCTGGAATCGACCAGCCGCTCGGAGTCGAGCCGCATCACCGTCCGCTTCCGGCTGGAAGTCGATCCCGATGTCGCCGCCAGCGATGTGCGCGACCGTGTCAGCCGTGTGCGCCAGCGTCTCCCGGACGAGATTGACGAGCCGGTCATCTCCAAGGTCGAGGCCGACGCCCAGCCGGTGCTGTTCGTGGTCTTCCGTTCCGACCGCATGTCGGGGCTGGAACTGTCCGACTATATCGACCGCTACATCGTCGACCGCTTCAAGAACATCAATGGCGTGGCCGATGTGCAGATCTATGGCGAGCGGCGCTATGCCATGCGCATCTGGGTCGATCGCGAGCGCCTCGCCGCCTATGACCTCACCGTGCAGGATGTCGAGGATGCGCTGCGGGCGCAGAATGTCGAGATCCCCTCCGGCCGCATCGAGAGCGTCGATCGCGAATTCACCGTGCTCTCGCGCACCGGGCTGACCACGGTCGACCAGTTCGACCAGATCGTCGTCAAGCGGGCAAACGGCGCGCAGGTGCATATGCGCGACGTGGCGCGGGTGGAACTCGGCGCCGCCGACGAGCGGAGGGCGAGCCGCTTCAATGGCGGTGCGGCGATCTTCATCGGCGTGATCAAGCAGGCGGTGGCCAACCCGCTCGACGTGTCCGCCGGCGCCCGGGCCATTCTGCCAGCGGTCAATGAGAGCCTGCCGGAAGGCATGACCGCGACCATCGGCAATGACAATGCGGTGTTCATCGACCGCTCCATCGAAGCGGTATTCCACACGATCTTCGAGGCGGTCATCCTCGTGGTGCTGGTCATCGTGGTGTTCCTGCGCTCGTTCCGGGCATCGGTTATTCCGATAGTGACCATCCCGATCTCACTGGTCACCACCTTCGCCATCATGTACGCGCTGGGTTTCAGTGTTAACACATTGACGTTGCTGGCGTTTGTGCTCGCGATCGGCCTCGTGGTCGACGATGCCATCGTCGTTCTGGAGAACATCTTCCGCCACATCGAGCATGGCATGAAGCCGATCCCCGCCGCCATCAAGGGCGCGCGCGAGATCGGCTTCGCCGTCATCGCCATGACACTCACGCTGGCCGCCGTCTACGCGCCGGTGGCCTTCGCGCCGGGCCGCACCGGCCGGCTGTTTCTGGAGTTCGCGCTGACGCTCGCCGGCGCAGTTATCGTCTCCGGTTTCGTGGCGCTGACACTCACACCCATGATGTGCTCGCGCCTGCTCAAACATGGCGCGAAGCCCGGGCGCGTGTCCGCCTTTATCGAAGGACGGCTGCGGGCGCTGGAGAGCGGGTATCGTCGCCTGCTCGGCGTGACCTTGCGTGTGCGTCCGCTCATTCTGCTGCTGGCGCTCGGCGTCGCCGGGGCCAGCGCCTTCTTCCTTTCGGTGCTGCCGTCCGAACTCTCTCCGGTGGAGGATCGCGGCGTGATCCGGGTCACCGGAAGCGCGCCGGAAGGCTCTACCCTCGCCTATACCTCGCGCTATACCGGCCAGATCGACCAGATCGTCTCGAAAGAGCCGGAGGTCGATAGTGTCCTCATCATCAACGGCTTTCCCGAGGTGCACCGCTTCCTGGTGATCGGCCGGCTGAAGGACTGGGACGAGCGCGACGTGCGCCAGCAGGAACTGGTGAGGAAGCTTACACCGGAACTGCGGCGCATCGCCGGCGTCAATGCCTATGCCAACAACCCGCCCTCGCTCGGCGCCTCCAACAGTTCACGGCCGATCGAGTTCGTCCTGCAGACCTCCGGCACCTATGAACAGCTCGACGACTATACGGACCGCTTTCTGGAGCGCATCCGCGACTATCCCGGCCTCGTCAGCATCGACAGCGACCTCAAGCTGAACAAGCCGGAGATTTCCGTCTCGGTGGATCGCGCCAAGGCGGCCGATCTCGGCATCGACATCGCCGTCCTCGGCCGCACGCTGGAAAGCCTGCTCGGCGGGCGGCAGGTGACGCGCTTCGAGGTGGGTGGCGAGCAATACGACGTCTATGTGCAGCTCGACGCCCGCGACCGCTCGACCCCGGCGACGCTCGACACCATCTATCTGCGCTCGGCAAGCGGCGAAATGGTGCAATTGTCCAACCTCGTCACCGTGCGCGAAAGCGTGGCGCCGCAGGAGCTCAAGCGCTTCAACCAGCTACGCTCCGCCACCATCTCCGCCAATCTCGCGCCGGGTTTCTCGCAGGGCGAGGCGCTGGCCTTTCTCGACCAGACCGCCCGCGAGGTGCTGCCGCAGACCGTGCAGACCGATGTGGCCGGCCAGAGCCGCGAGTTCCGCGCCGCCGGCCAGAGCCTGGTGGTGATCTTCCTCCTGGCGCTGGGGTTCATCTATCTCGTGCTTGCGGCCCAGTTCGAGAGCTTCCGCGATCCCGTCATTATCATGCTCACCGTGCCGCTTTCCATGACCGGGGCGTTGGCCGCGCTGTATTTCACCGGCGGGTCGCTCAACGTCTATTCGCAGATCGGACTGGTGACGCTGGTGGGCCTCATCACCAAGCACGGCATTCTGATTGTCGAATTCGCCAATCAGCAGCAGGAGGCGGGCCTCGACCGCCGCGCCTCGGTCATCGAGGCGGCGGTCCTGCGTCTGCGACCCATTCTGATGACCACGGGCGCCATGGTGCTGGGCGCCGTGCCGCTGGCGCTGGCGAGCGGCGCCGGTGCCGAGAGCCGGGCACAGATCGGCTGGGTCATTGTCGGCGGCATGACGCTCGGCACCCTGCTCACCCTGTTCGTCGTGCCGGTGGTCTATTCGCTGATCGGGCGCGTTCACCACACGCCCCACGCTGAAATCGCCCCCGGCATCGTCCATACGCCAGCGGAATAGGCGGAGGCAGGGCGGTGAGGGGCAGCGGCCGCGTCATGCGCGCGCCGCCGAGCATCGGCCTATTTTATCGCCCAGAAGCTCAGGCATTCCTCGCAGGATTCGCTGGAGCCGCAATAAGGGCAATGTAATTCATAGCTGTCCGTCAGCCAGTGCCACAGCCATATGACGAATTTCAGCATAGAGGACGACCGCCGGGTGACGAATTGTTGAGTGTACATTCCCTCTTGATTTGGATGAGAGTGCGGTCGGGATATGTCCCGCCCATGCGATCATGTTTCTGAAGATTACTGTCTGGAATTGCTCAGGGCCGCGACAGGATCGAGGCGGGCGGCATTACGTGCCGGAAGGTAGCCGAACGCGATGCCGATAAGGCTTGAGCAGGTGAGTGCTAGCAGGATCGCGCCGCTGGAGTAGATCAGCGGGAAAGCCGGACCGGCCATCGCGAATGCCAGCCCGAAAGCCAGCGCCAGCCCGACCCCCACAGCGCCGCCCAGCAGGCAGACCATCACCGCCTCGGTCAGGAACTGCTGCAATATGTCGGAGGGCCGTGCGCCGACCGCCATCCGCACGCCGATCTCGCCGATGCGTTCGGAGACCGACACCAGCATGATGTTCATCACCCCGATGCCACCGACCAGCAGGGAGATGACGGCAATGGCGGCGATCAGCAGCGTCAGGGCCTGGGTCGTGCTCGTGATGGTGCGGCGGATGTCGTCGGTGTTGAGGATGAAGAAGTCCTTGCTGCCGTGGCGCTGGGTCAGGAACTGCGTCACCGCCTGGGCGGCATAGGCGGTTTCCACGTCGTCCTTGACCTTCAGCGTGATCGAGCGCAGCGCGTTGGAGCCGAGGATACGGCTCTGCACCGCTGTGTAAGGCAGGTAAAGCGAGAGGTTCTGGCTGGAGCCGAACCCACCCTGCTGCGGCCGGGTCACCCCGACGATCCGCGCGGGAACGTTGCCGATAAGCAGCACGGCGCCGATCGGTTCCACCCCCGTTCCATCAAACAGCGTCTTGCGGGTATTTTCGTCGATCACGGCATCGAGCGCCCGCTCGGCGATGGCGCTCGCATCGAAGAAGCGGCCGCGCGCCAGCGTGGTGCCCTTGGCGGCGAAATAGTGCTCGCTCACCCCGTTCACCAGCGCGTTCGCTTCCTTGCCGCCGAAGCGCACGGTGGTCTGGGTCGAAACGGTGGGGGTGGCAGCGGCCACATAGGGCTGGCGGGCGAGTTGCTCGGCGTCGGCGACTACCAATGTGGTGATCTTGCCCGAGCGGGTGTCGCCGAAGTCCTTGCCGGCGAAAATCTCGATCGTGTTGGTGCCGAGCGCGCTGATATTGGCCAGCACCTTCTGCCGCGAACCTTCGCCCAGCGCAACGACGCAGACCACCGATGCGACGCCGATGACGATGCCGAGCATGGTGAGGCCCGTCCGCAGGCGATGGGCGTTCATCGACGTTACCGCCATGCGGAACGCCTCGCGCAGCAGGTCGAGTCTCTGGCGCCAGCCGGGGCGCGCTACCGCCGTCCTGTCAGCCGGCGGCGAAAGGCGCGGCCGGAGCGGCGCCGTCCGCCGATCGCCGACAATCCGCCCGTCGTCGATCTCGATGATCCGGCTCGCCCGCGCCGCCACTGCCGGGTCGTGGGTCACCAGCACCACGGTCCGGCCTTCGGCGTTGAGTTCGTCCAGAATCCGCAGCACCTCCTCGCCGCTCTGCCGGTCGAGCGCCCCGGTCGGCTCGTCGGCGAGGATCACCTCGGCGTCGTTCATCAGGGCGCGGGCGATGGAGACGCGCTGCTGCTGGCCGCCGGAGAGCTGGCCCGGCCGGTGTGTCAGCCTGGGCGCCATGCCGAGCCGGCCGAGCAGTGTCGCGGCGCGGGCGAGGCGCGGGCGAGGCGGTTCGCCGGCATAGATGGCGGGCATCTCCACATTGCCGAGCGCGGTGAGTTCGGCCAGCAGATTGTAGCGCTGAAACACGAAGCCGAAATGCGCCCGTCGAAGGTCCGCCCGCTCATCCGTCGAGAGCTGCGCCACGTCGCGCCCGGCGATGCGGTAGTGCCCGCTGCTGGGCCGGTCAAGGCAGCCGAGAATGTTCATGAGTGTCGATTTGCCCGAGCCGGAAGCGCCGATGATGGCGACCATTTCGCCCGCGGCGATGGCAAGATCGACGCTGCGCAGAACCGTGACCGTCTCGTCGCCGGAGCGATAGGTGCGGGTCACCCCGTCCAGCGTCAGCAGCGCCGGTGCGTCCGCCTCGTCGGTGTTCATGCTTAAAACCCCATGGGCGGCGGTCCGGGCAGGCCGGAACTGGCGGGCGCGACAGTGGCGGTGTCGCCCGTCACCACGCGCTCGCCCTCCGACAGGCCGGCGCGGATTTCAGCCACCGTCTTGTCGTTGAGGCCGATCTCGACGCGGCGGGTCTCCACCTGTCCGTCGCTGCCCAGCACCCGCACCTCGTAGAGCCCGTCCGCGCCGCGCGCGCCGAGTGCCATGGCCGGAATGGTGAGCACGTTCGCGGCGTGACCGACGACGATATGCACCTCCGCCGTCATATAGGTGCGTAGCCGCCCCTCGGGGTTCGGCACGTTGAGAAGACCATTGTAGTACACGGCGGAACTGCTGCTGCTCGACGTGCTGGTCGAGGACGAGGCGGTGCTGGAGGTGAAGCTGTCGTCGGTCTTGATTGATTCCGGGGCCGGCTCGATGAAGGCCAGCTCGGTCTCGAAACGACGGGTGCTGTCGCCGACAATCGTGAAGAACGCCCGTTGACCCGGCGCCGTGCGCACCACATCGGCCTCGGAGATTTCCGCGCGCACCGTCATGGTATCGAGCTGGCCGAGCACGACGATGGTGGGGGCCGACTGGGCGGCATTCACCGTCTGGCCTTCCTGACTGACGATGGCGAGCACGGTACCGTCTATCGGCGCGGTGATACGGGTATAGCCGAGATTGGACTGGGCATTCTCGACCGCGACTTCGGCTTCGATGATCTGGGCCTTCAACTGGTCGATCTGCGCGCGCGAGGACTTCACGTCGGCCTCGGCGGATTCGAAGTCGGCCTGTGACACGATCTTGGTGTTCACCATGGAGGCGCGGCGTCCAAGGATCAGCACGTCGCGCTCCAGCAGCGCCTCGCGCTGCGTGAGCTGGGCGCGCACATTGGCGAGAGACGCCCGCGCAGTGCGCAGGGCGTTTTCCTGCAGCACGGAGTCGATTTCCGCGAGGAGGGCTCCCGCCTTGACCTCCTGGCCGAGCGACACCGCGACACGAGTGATGCGGCCGGATACCTGGGCGCCGACGGCGACCAGCTTGGCCGGCTTCAGCGTGCCGGTGGCCAGCACGACTTCCTCCACGTCCCCGCGCGCCACCCTTGCCGTGACAAGCGTGGCATTCGGGTCGGCGGCCCAATGGCTGCGCGTGGCATAGGCGCTGGAGAGCCCGATCAGCAAGGCCGCCAGCAGGAGCGGCGCTACATGTCTGCCCTTCACTCTGTCTCTCTCGGTCCGGTTCGTCGCCGGCCTGAACTAGCGCGGCCGGATTGCCCGGCTGTTTCCCGCTCGGTTGAAAAGCGTGCCAATTTGTTGCCCGAGATTGCCCCTCCGGATGCTTTCCGGGCATCGCGGGGACATGGTTAACGTGACGTTAACCATGTCCCCGCGATGCTGCCGGCGCTGCGCGCAGTGCGCCGAGCGGAATTTCGAGAGCGTTGGATGCGACGGCGCCTTTTGGGCATAGGTGGATCGGCGGCATGGGCCCTGCTGGCGGGGCTGGCGCCCGGGATGGCGTGCGCCGAGGAGATAAGCTGCGATCTGACGGCGACGGCGCTGCAATGTGGCGGCGTGGCGAGTGGGAGCGATTCCACCGCCATCGGCGATGACGCGCAGGCGACGCAGGCCGGCACCACCGCGGTCGGGCAGGGGTCGCGCGCTTTCGCCGATCAGGCCAGCGCCTTCGGTCAACTCGCCGTGGCCAATGGCGTGTCCTCGACGGCGGTCGGCTGGAGCGCGAGCGCCAATGGCGAACAGGCGACCGCTATCGGCCAGGGCGCGGCCGCCAATGCCGACCTCTCTTCTGCCTTCGGCAGCGGGGCGAGCGCCAATGGTGCGGCGTCCTCCGCGCTCGGACAGGACGCGCTCGCCAATGGCGCCAATGCCACCGCTATCGGCCAGGGCGCGCGCGCCAATGCGGCGTCGAGCACGGCGGTGGGGCAGGGGGCGGTCGCCAATGCCGTCAGCAGCACCGCAATGGGCACCGGCGCCACCGCCAATGGCGCCGGCTCCACCGCACTTGGGCAGGGCGCGGTCGCCAATGCGGACAACGCCACCGCCCTCGGCTTCGGTGCCACCGCCAATGGTGCGGGCGCCACCGCGCTGGGCCAGAACGCGGTCGCCGCCGGGGCGGGCGCCGCCGCCCTCGGCCAGAATGCCAATGCCTCCGCCGCCCAGTCCGCCGCTCTCGGCTATGGCGCCATCGCTTCCTTCGAAGGTTCGACGGCGCTCGGGGCCGGAGCGGTCACCAGCCGCGCCAACCAGATGGCGCTGGGCACCGGCAGCTCGACCTATACGATGGCCGGGCTGACCTCCGGCGCCAGCCGGGCGGCGCAGAGCGGCGCGGTGCAGATCGTCACTACCGATGCCGCCGGCAATCTCGCCAGCGCCAGCGTGGCGGAGCTTGTTGACCTGCGCCCGGTCATGGCCGAGATCGACCGTGTGAGCGAAGGCGTCGCCATGGCGATGGCGATGGACACGCCGACCCTGCCCTCCGGCAAGAACATGGCCGTGAGCGCCCAATGGGGCACGTTCGGCGGCCAGAACGCGCTTGCTCTCTCCAGCATCGCGCGTATCGCCGACGATTCCTTCTTCCTCACCGGCAGCATCGGCATCGGTCTCAATGAGGGCACGGTCGGCGGCAAGGCCGGCGTGCTGTTCGCATGGTGAGAGCGATGCGCCGGCGCCCCGGCCTTCCCGTCCTTCTGCTCCTGTTGGGTCTGCTGACCCCCTCGCTCGCCCGTGCGGAGGAGACGACGGCGGATGCAGTACCGCCGCCCCCGGTGCTGCTCGCCCTGCTACGCGGCACGCTGATCGCGCTCAACCAGGCCAACCTGACGGGAAATTACTCGGTGCTGCGCGACCTCGCCGCGCCGTCCTTCCGCGATGCCAATTCGAGCGCCGCGCTGGCGGATCGTTTCCGCCTCTGGCGTGACCAGCGGCTGGATTTCGCCGCGGTGGCGCTGCTCGACGCCAAGCTGTCGGCTGCGCCCGGCATCGGGCCGGACGGCGCGCTGCGCCTGCGCGGCTATTTCCCGACCGCGCCGCTGCGGATCGGCTTCGACATGGCCTTCCTTCCGGTGGACGGGCACTGGCGCCTTGGCGCCATCTCCGCCGCGCCGCTGGAGCCGGAGGCGACCGCCTCCCTCGCCCGCGCCGCTGCGGCACCCCCGACGGCCGCACCATCCCGTCCGGCGACGGAGGCTGGCTTCCGCCTCCCGGACCTGCCGCCGGCCGCGAGCCTCGGCATTCCGCTTCCCCCCGGCGATCGACCGCGCGGCTAGCGTACGTTCAGGGCTGGGGAGCGGGAACGACGGGATAGCCTTCCAGCGGGGCGCTTGGCACGCTCGCGGCGTTTTCCCCGCCTGTGGGCGCCGTGCGTGCGGCCGGCTGCGCGATCGGCGTTGGTGCCGGTGGCGGCGCCGTGGCCCCGGCTGCGCCGAAGACGGGCGCGGGATAGACGACCGGTCCGCCGATCCGGCCAAGCTCCGGCGCGACCGGCAGCGGGCGTCCATAGGGTTGCCAACTGCGCGGCAGGAAATAGCCGTTGATGGTGTAGCGGTACATGATCCGCAGCAGCGAGGCCTCGGTCGCCCCGCTCTGGCAGAAGCGCAGGCGCACCGACAGCACGCCGCGATCCCCCGCCAGCACATTGACCCGCGCCTGCCCCTGGATGCGCTGCCATGCGTAGAGGCAAAGGTCGTGCCCTGCTCCATGGCCGAGCGCATAGCCGAACGGCCCGTAGCGGTTCTGCACGAAATAGGTCGAGGGCCGCAGGTCGATGCCCGGCAGCGCCTGCTCCATCTCCTCGGCGAGGGCATAATCGGTGAGGAAGGTGTCGCTCTTGATGTTTTCGGGTCCGGTACGCCCCTCCACCGGCCCGAAGAACACGACACTGAAGGCGTTCTGGCCGGGCGTGGCCGCCTCGGTGGCCAGCATCACTTCCTGCTGCAACGCATTGGCATAACGTGCCTCGATCACGCCGATGATGCGCGGCCCGCCGGGTTCCGGAAGCACCAGCGCCTCCACCGGAGGCACCTCGATCGCCAGTGTGGCGACGATGGGTGGGCGGCCGGTGGTGCAGCCACCCGCCAGCAGCAGACAGCCGAGGGCAACGACACCCCGGCGCAAGCTTTGCGCGGTTTTGTTGGCCTGGCTCAGGTCGTGGTGACGCGCGGCCTTGCCGCCGGATCCGGGGGTGGGGCGAGGCATGACGACCCTGTCAATTTCGCAAAACGAATCACGCATTACGGCAATCTAGCGCCCCGGCGCCTTGGCAGAAACGGTCAAAGATCGAACAAGATGTTATCCGATGTGATCGCGCGCCCAAGACCAGTGTTCCTTGGCGACTTGCGATCAGTCCACGTACCACGTAAGAGCCGTCCCCGGGCGACTGCGGAGACCAACCGAAAATCATGAATAGAAGTTGGCTTACAGGTATCTGGGTAATATTAGTCGCTCTGGTAGCATTTATTGTCACCTTGCCGGTTAATTTGCAGGCGCAGCTCGTGACGGGCTGTATAGTGATTCTACTAATTGTATTTTTGAGAATGTTTGCGCCGGAAGGTGTGCCGCGCATGGTTGCCTTGGCTCTCGGCGTGGCAATGGTATCAAGATACGTGTATTGGCGAACCACGTCAACGCTACCTCCGGTAGAAGAGCTGACGAATTTCATTCCGGCCCTCCTGCTTTACATCGCTGAGATGTACAGCGTCGCCCTGATGGCGCTCAGCCTCTTCGTCGTCTCCGCGCCGCGGCCGCCGCGCCCCGCGCCGGCGATCGCGCCCGGCAGCGAGCCGACGGTCGATATTTTCGTGCCCAGTTACAACGAGGATGCCCCCCTGTTGGCGACCACCCTGGCCGCCGCCACCTCGATGGATTATCCGCGCGATCGTTTCACCGTGTGGCTGCTCGACGATGGCGGCACCGACGAGAAATGCGAGCAGCACGACCTTGCCGCGGCCCGCGCAGCGCAGGAGCGGCGCGAGACGCTGTCCCGGCTCTGCGCCGAACTGGGCGTGAACTACCTCACTCGCCCGCGTAACGAATTCGCCAAGGCCGGCAATCTCAATTTTGGCCTCGCCCATTCGAGCGGTGAACTGGTGGTGGTGTTTGACGCCGACCATGCGCCGGCGCGCTCGTTCCTGCGCGAAACCGTGGGCTATTTCAACGAGGACCCGCGTCTGTTCCTCGTGCAGACGCCGCATTTCTTCATCAATCCCGATCCGGTCGAGCGCAGCCTCAACACTTGGAAGCGCATGCCGTCGGAGAATGAGATGTTCTACGGCGTCATCCAGCGCGGGCTGGACCGCTGGGGTGGCGCCTTCTTCTGCGGGTCAGCGGCGGTGCTGCGGCGCGACGCCCTGCGGGAAACCGACGGCTTCGCGCATTCCTCCATCACGGAAGATTGTGAGACGGCGCTGACGCTGCACGCGCGCGGCTGGCGCAGCGTCTATGTCGACACCCCGCTGATCGCCGGCCTGCAGCCGGAGACCTTCGCCAGCTTCATCGGACAGCGTTCGCGCTGGGCGCAGGGAATGTACCAGATCCTGCGCTTCCATTTCCCGCTGTTCCGCTCGGGCCTGACCATGGCCCAGCGCATCTGCTACATGTCCAGCATCCTGTTCTGGTTCTTCCCGCTGTCGCGGGCGATATTTCTGATCTCGCCTTTCTGCTATCTGTTCTTCTCTTTGGAGATTTTCAACGGTTCGGGCGCCGAATTCATCGCCTATACAGCCGTTTATCTGTTAACGAATCTTTTCATCCAGAGTTACCTGTTTGGAAAGTACCGTTGGCCGTGGTTTTCTGAGCTGTATGAATACATTCAGACGGTCTATCTCCTGCCAGCCCTGCTGTCGGTGATGATTGACCCGAAGAAGCCGACCTTCCGGGTCACGTCGAAGGGCGAGACGATTGACGAGAATCGTATCTCGGAAATCGGCATTCCGTTCTTTATCATCTTCATCATCCAGATTGCCGCCGTGTTCGTCACCTTCTGGCGGATCGCGACCGAGCCTTACTCCGCCGACATCACCATCGTCGTCGGCACCTGGAACCTGCTCAATCTGGTGATTTCGGGCTGCGCCCTCGGCGTGGTGTCGGAGAAGGCGGCCAAGCGGCACAGCCAGCGCATGACCATCAGCCGGCGTTGCAGCCTGCTGATCGACGGCGTCGAGGTGCCGGCCGTTATCGACGATGTCTCCATGGGGGGCGTGCGGGTGCGCACGGAACTGCCGCCGGAGGCCAAGGCGCGCCTTGGCATGCATGCCGTGGTGCGGCTGCCGCCGCCCGACGAGTGCATCAGCGACACGCTGCCGGTGCTGGTGCGCAACATCAGTTTTGATGAAAACGTGCTTGTGCTTGGCGCCCAGTTCAACGCCAGGACCGCCGCGCATTATCAGCTCATCGCCGATCTCATCTTCGCCGATGCTGACGAGTGGAAGAAATTCCAGCAGGGAAGACGGAAAAACCCCGGCGTGCTCAAGGGCACCGTGTGGTTTGTGCTCATTGCGGGCTATCAGACCTTGCGGGGCCTCGCCTATGTCACGCTGCTGGAAAGGCTCACCCGCCGCCTCGCGCCCGGTCTTTTCGCGGGGGCGCACGGTCGATGATGGCACTTTTGTACCGTTTGTCGCGCGGCATCCTCATCGCCGCGCTGCTGCTCGCCGCCTTTGGCGCGAAGGCGCAGTCCCCGGAGCCGGTGGCCGCCCCCGCCTTCGACATGCAGGATGGGGCTGAGGACGCCATCGCGACGCCGGCCGCCATGGCGCCGACGGCGGCGCCCTTCAGCATGACGGCCCCGAGCCCCTCCAGCGCCTCCCCGGCTTCGCCCGGTGCCGGCGCACCCGGCTATGCGGCACCGTTCCAGATGCTGCCGGGTCAGCCGGTCGCCACGGCGTCGGCCACGACCAACGAACCGGAAACGAGGACGCCCGACCGGTTCATCGTTCCGCTTCAGCGTCTTCGCCTCGAGGGAGAGGCGATGGGGCGCGGCTGGGTGACGTATTTCACCCAGCAGGAGGTGGAGCGCCCGGCGACCCTGCTCATCGGCTATGTCAACGCCATCTATGTCATGCCGGAACGCTCGCGGCTGCGGGTGACGATCAACGGCCAGCTCGTGGCCGAAATCCCGATCGCATCGCCGCAAGGGCCGACGCAGGTGATGGCGGCGATACCCGCCGGCGTGCTGCGGGCGGGCGGCAATCTCATCCGTTTCGACATGCAGGCGGTGCACCGCACCGATTGTTCGATCGACTCCACCTATGATCTATGGATGGAGATCGACAATGCGCTGACCGGCGTGGACTTCGACGGCGGGCCCATTCCATCGCCCGCCACGGTCGAGGATCTTCCCGCCATCGGCATCGACGTCCGCGGCACGACCCACATCCGTTTCATTCATAATGGGCCGATCGAGCCCCATCACAGCGACCGCCTCCTGCTCGCCGCGCAGGCATTGAGCCAGCGTGGGCGCTACTCCCACACCGTGGTGACGATCGTCGGGCCGGATGCCGCTCCCGCCGGTCCGGGAACGCTGAATGTGGTGGTGGGGCTGCCGGAAGACCTGCGCAGCGCGCTGGTCGTTCCCCCCTCGCTGGTCGGCGGGCAGCCTTTGGTGCGCTTTGTCAACGACAGTCGGATCGGCGGCACGGTTCTCCTGCTCGGCGGCGAGACCGGGCGCGCGGTGGAAGCGGCGATCGAGCGCGTGACCTCCGGCGGCGGGCAGATCGAGGATCGCAACAAGCTGAAGATTTCCAGCCGCTTCGCGCCGGACCCGCCCTTCTTCACCGGCGCGGGAAGCGTGCGCTTCTCCGAAATAGGCGTGATGACGCAGGAATTCTCCGGCCGGCGGCTGCAACTGCGCTTCCCGATCGGCCTGCCGGCCGATTTTTACGGTTCCGCCAATGGCCAGGCACGCATTCTGCTCGATGCGGCCTATGCGCCCAGCGTGCGCCCGGGAAGCCAGCTTTCCGTCTATGTGAACGGTTCTCTCGCCTCATCCTACATGCTCACCGACCGGCATGGCGGGCTGATGGAGCGGAAGGTCATCAAGATTCCGCTGACGCATTTTCGCGCCGGGCTTAACCGCATCTGGATCGAGGTGATGCTGGATGTCGACAGCGACAGGATCTGCGGTCCCGGCGCCACGCTGGCGCATGACAAGCGCTTCGTGGTGTTCGATTCCAGCGAGTTCGTCATGGACGACTTCGCCCGGATCGGCACGAGCCCCAATCTGGCGGCCTTCTTCGGCGGAGGCTTTCCCTATCTCGATTCCCCTCCACCCGTCGCGGTGGTGATGCGCCACGACGCCGCGACCGTCGCGGCGGCGGCGACCATCCTGGCCCGGCTGGCCTTCGCCCATGAGCACCTGACGCCGGTCGACACCACGCCCGCGCCGGCCTCGCTCAGCCGCCGCCCGGTCCTCTTCCTTGGCGACATCAACCAGATGTCTCCGGAGGTGCTTCGTCAGGTCGGCGTGGTGGACGCCAGCAAGATACGCTGGCGCACGGAGCGCGAGGACGACCCGTCCACCGCGGCGGGCGCGCTGTTCCGGCAGGAAGGACTCGTGCCCCCGTCCGACGCCTTGCCGATGGTCGACAATTCCGTGCGGGTGCGCTCAGGCTCCGGCAATGAGGCCATTTTCGACCGCTGGCGCGACCAGGTTGCCGAGGGGAGCAGCATCAGTGCCGAATTGCTCCATTTCCAGAAATGGATTGCCAGTACCTTCGGCCTCTCTCTCGATTTCTCCGGGGGGGGCGCCGCCGATCCCTTCAATCCTCCGCCGAACACCTCGATCCTGGTGGCGCAGGGCTTCGCGCCGAACAGCGACGCGGTCTGGACGTTGATCGCGGGGCGCACGGCGGAAAGCTTCGAGGCGGCCATCGACGAATTCACCGTGCCGGAATATTGGGCGAAGATTTATGGCCAGGCGGTGGCTTTCGACGCCGCCACCGGGCAGATGGACATCCGGGTGCCGGCCAATCGCCGGTTCATTGTCACCGAGCCGTTGACCCCGTCCAATCTGCGGCTCATCGCCGCCAATTGGCTGTCGCTCAACATCGTCACTTACGCCGTGGTCCTGGTCCTATGCTGTATCGGCTTCGCCATCGTCACCAGCCTGCTGCTGCGCCGCACCGGGCGGCGCGCGTGAGGGCGCGCCGGCGCGCCGGCGGCTGTCGCGCGGCGCTTTTGGCGCTGGCGGCGTGCCTTCTCGCCCCCTGTGCCTCGGCAAAGGAGCCGGCCGGCATGATCTCCCGCGACGACTGGGCTGCCTATTCCACCCGCTTCGTGGATCCCAGTGGCCGGGTCATCGACGACGCCAATGGCCGGATCAGTCACTCCGAAGGGCAGGGCTATGGCATGCTGCTCGCCTATCTCGCGGGCGACAAGGCAGGTTTCGAACGGATATGGACCTTCACCCGCACCGAATTGCTGATCCGCGACGACGGTCTCGCCGCCTGGCGCTGGGATCCCAAGGCCGACCCGCACGTCACCGACATCAATGTCGCCAGCGATGGCGACATTCTCATCGCCTATGCGCTCGCCCGCGCGGGCGAAGCGTGGAACATGCCGGATTATGTGCGCAGCGCCACCCGCATCGCGCAGGCGCTCGGCCGGCAGGTGGTCCGGCGCGAGGGTGGGCGGCTGGTGCTGCTGCCGGGCGTGACCGGCTTCTCGGCCGGTGAGCGGCCCGACGGACCGGTGCTGAACCTGTCCTACTGGATTTTCGAAGCCTTCCCGGTGCTCGCCCGGCTTGCCCCCGAGGTGGACTGGGCGGGTCTGGCCGCCTCTGGCCGGGAGTTGCTTTCCGAGGCCCGCCTCGGCCCGGCCAAGCTGCCGCCCGATTGGATTTCCGCGCCGGCAGACCGCCCGCTGGCGCCCGCGGAAGGGTTCGAGCCGGTCTTTGGTTACAATTCATTAAGGATAGTTCTTTACCTTCTGCGTGCCGGCATCACCGATGCCGGTGTTGAGAAATCCGTTCTCAACAACTGGATGGTGCAGAATGGCGGGATGCCTGCAATCGTGAACATCCCGACCGGCAAGCCGCTGGCTCGGCTGGCGGAGCCGGGCTACCGCATGCTGGCGGCGACGCTGGCCTGCGCGATTGACGGCACGGTCATTCCGGCGGAGCTGCGGCGTCTGCAGCCAAGCCAGTATTACCCGTCGACCCTTTATCTCCTGAGCCTGTCGCTGGTGAGTGAGAAATATCCGACATGTCTTCGCTGAGGGTAGTCTTGCTGGTCCTGCTTGGGGCGGTCGCCGTCCCGGCCATCGGACAGCAATTGACCTCGCCCTCGCCAGCCGAGAATGCCGGCGCTTCCGGTGAAGCCGCCACAGCGCCCAAGGTCGATGAATCCGCGCTGCGCTTCTTCGCGGCGCAGGGTGACAGCCAGCGGCTCGACGCCGAGATCGCCCGGCTTAAGGCGCTTTATCCCAACTGGCAGCCGCCCAAGGACCTGTTCAGCCCGACACCGGATCAGGATCCCGAACTCGCCCGTCTGTGGCAGCTCTTCGCCGAAGGCAAGTTTTCCGACATTCGCGCCGCCATCGCTCAGCGCCAGGCGGCGGAGCCGGGCTGGCAGCCGCCGGCCGATCTCCTCACCCGGCTCGACGAGGGCGAGGCCGCTCGGCGGCTGGTCAACGCCTCGGAGGCCAAGCAATGGGCGTCCGTCCTGCGCATCGCCACCGATACGCCCGGCATGCTCGTCTGCGCCAATATGGATGTGCTGTGGCGGGTGGCCGAGGCCTTCGTGCGCTCCGGGGAGCCTCAGCGCGCCAAGGATCTCTATATCTATATCCTCACCACCTGCCCGAACTCGCAGGAACGCCTCGCCACCGCGCAGAAGGCGATGCAGCTTCTCGACGGCGCCAATCTCGATGCCGTGCTCGCCCGCGCCAATCCTGACACCATGCCTGAACTCGCCGGCCTGCGTGAAGATCTCCTGCGTCTGCAGGTTGGCCGTGCCGCGCAGGACGTGTCGGTCACTATATCCCCCGGCGACCTCGCCGAACTGGAGCAACTGGCACGTAACGGTTCCGTCGCTGACGACGCGCTGGTGCTCGGCTGGTATGCATTCCGGCGCGGCGAGGCGGCGAAGGCGGTCGACTGGTTCAAGCTGGCGCTGGACCGGCAGGGCGGAGCCTCGGCCGCCGAGGGCTATGTGCTGGCGCTCGCGGCAACAGGCCGCGCGCAGGAGGCGGAACCGATCGCCTATCAATGGCGCGATGCTGGCGACGGCAACCGCGCCGCCTATATCGACCTCATGACCGGCCTGCTGGCGGCCTCACCGCCGCCGCGTCTCGACCAGTCGGTGGTCGCCCGCTTTGCTCCTGTGGTCCAGGCGGCCAAGTCGGCCGCGGGTGCGCAGGCTCTGGGCTGGTACGCCTACAATACCGGGCAGATCCGCACCGCCGCCTCCTGGTTCCGTACCGCCGTGCAGTGGGCGCCGCAGGACGAAGTCTCGGCCTATGGGCTGGCGCTCGCCAGCGCACGGCTGAAGGACAATGCCACTCTCGACGCCATCGCCGGAAATTGGGCCGGAAAGTCCGAGCGTATCCTCGCTTTGGCCTCGCCGGCGACTCGCCGCAAGCTGGCGCGCGCTGTGCCGGCGACGGCGCCGCTGCCCCCGGCCGCTGCGCCGCTCCCCCTGTCGCGGCCGCAATCGTCGACCGTGACGCCGGCCCTCGCCTCGGCCGGCGCGCTGGCGGCGCCGATGCCCCTTGCCGACGCCGCCAGTGGTGACGGTGCCGGCACTGTTTCCAGCCGGGGGCCCGCGGCCTCGATGCTGGCGACGGGGGCGCCGTGTTCCGGCGCCGGGGAGGCGGCTTTCCGCGCCGGTCGCCTGTCGGCGGGGGAGGCCGTCGCGCGTGGCTGGTGCCTGCTCGAACTCGACCGTCCACGCGAAGCGATCGACGCCTTCGATGTCGGCGTTCGCGACGGGGTGGGGCGGACGGCCGAAGATGCCGCTTATGGCAAGTCTCTGGCCTATCTGCGCCTGGGCCTGACCAACCAGGCACAGGTGGCCGCCATCGAAACGCCGCTGCCACCGGCGCGGGCCGCGGAGCTGAGCGCGGACCTTCTCGCCCAACGCGCGATCGCCGCTTATCGCGATGCGCGCTATGTCGAGGCGATCCTGGCGCTTGACGAGCGCAGCCGCCTGGTCCCCGAGCAGCAGGATCTGATGATGATCCGGGGCTGGTCCTACTTCCAGCTCCGGGACTTCATCTCGGCCCGGCGCATCTTCACCGCGCTGCGTGCCGCCGGCTATCCGGAAGCCGGCGCCGGCATCGACGCCATCATGGCCGCGACCCGCCAGTGGCGCAGCTAGATCAATTCCCGCAAAAATGCCCGGCGGTCTTGGATTCGAGATGCGTATAATCAGAGAGTGGGAGCAGTTCTGGTGAATATGGATTCACCAGAACTGCTTTAGTGCCGGCCGCGTCAGAGGTCGGGATAACGGGGGATGTAGGCCAGTTCGTTGATATGCGCCTCGATATCGTCCGGCCGGGGCACCCGGGCGAGGCCCTTGTCGAAGATGAGTTCGGCAATGCGCGCCGCCACATGCAGCGAGGCTTTGCGGATATCGCGCTGCGGCGGGTAGATAAGGCCCACCTCAAGATCTTCCGGCCGCACCTGCTCGGCCACCGCCTTGGCGGCGACGATGAACATGTCCTCGGTCACGCGCGTCGCCTGGGTGGCGAGCACCGCCATGCCCATGGCGGGGAAGATGTAGACATTGTTGCCCTGGCCGGGGACAAAGCGCTTGCCGTCCAGCTCCACCGGCGGGAACGGGCTGCCGCTGGCGAAGATCGCCTGGCCGTTCGACCATTTATAGGCTTCTTCCGCCGTGCATTCCGAGCGCGAGGTCGGGTTGGAATAAGGGAAGATGATCGGCCGGGCGTTGATTTTGGACATCGCCTCGATCACCGCCTGGTTGAACAGCTTCGGCACGGTGCTGACGCCGACGATCCCGGTCGGTCGGATCGCCTCGATCGCCTCGACGAAATTGTTGATCGGCGCATGGTCATGGGCGAAGGGCTTCTGGAAGCCGGCAATGTCGTCGCGCGAATTGACCATCAGACCGTTCACATCGAACAGCCAGTTGCGCGCCCGCGCCTCGTCGATGGAGAGCCCTTCCAGCACCATCGCCTGGCTGATCAGCTCGGCGATGCCGGTGGCGGCCGAGCCGCCGCCGAGGAACAGGAAGGTCTGGTCGGTGAGCTTTTCGCCCGAGAGCTTCAGCGCGCCGTAAATGCCCGCCACGGCGACCGCCGCCGTGCCCTGTATGTCGTCATTATAGGTGCAGATCGCGTCGCGGTAGCGCTCGAGGATCGGCACGGCGTTGATATTGGCGAAGTCTTCCCACTGCAGGCAGCAAAGCGGGTACAGTTCCGTCACCGCCGCGACGAATTCGGCGATGAACTCATCATATTCGGCGCCGCGCACGCGGTTCTGGCGCAGGCCGAGATAGAGCGGATCGTCGAGCAGCGTGCCGTTATTGGTGCCGACATCGAGCGTGATCGGCAGCGTCATCTCCGGCGGGACACCGGCGCAGACGGAGTAGAGGGCGAGCTTGCCGACGGGAATGCCCATGCCGTTCACGCCGAGATCGCCAAGGCCGAGAATGCGCTCGCCATCCGTGACGACGATGAAGCGCACGTCTTTCTGCGGCCAGTGCGACAGCACCTCTTTCAGCCGGCCCTTGAACGTGATCGGCAGATACATGCCGCGGCTCGCGCGCAGCACATGGTCGTATTTCTGGCAGGCTTCGCCCACGGTCGGTGTGTAGACCAGCGGCATGAAGGTCGCGGGGTCGGACATCAGCACCGCGTAGAACAGCGTCTCGTTGCGGGCCTGCAGGTCGCTCAGCAGCAGATATTTCTGCAGGTCATTGTCGAGCACCGAGAGCTGAAGATGGATGCGCGCCACCTGCGTCTCCAGCGTATCGGCCACCGGCGGCAGGAAGCCCTCAAGCCCGAGCCGCGCCCGGTCCTCAAGCGAAAACGCGCTGCCGCGATTGAGCGCTGGATTGTGCAGCAGGGACGGGCCGGTAGGGATGGGCAGGGTGCCGGACGGCGACATGGCGTCTACTCCAAATGGGGCGTTGAAGCACTATGATACAGGCGAATGCCGCGCGCATGACACCTTGCGGCGGGCGTCTCCTTCGGCAGGGTTAATGAGCCTCCCGGCCTGCGCGCCAAGCTCCGACCGTCTTCGTCGTCTGTCAATGAGATCGGTCTGGGTGGACGGGCGAAGCGCGGAGACAGGGGCGGGAGCGCTTCATCTGGCGTGCGTCGTTCTATCGTCACGCTCCCGGCATCTGCCGTTTCATCATACCGCAGAGGAGCGTTACAGAAAGGTGGTCGACCCGTCCTTTTCGGCCAGTATTCCGAGGTCGAACGGCTTCAGCGTCGTCCGGCTTTCCGCCTCGACGGCGCTGGCAAGCCGCCGCAGCGCCTCGCGTGCCTCGGGACCTGCGGTCGCGCCAAGCGTCTCCATGGTCGCCAGAAGCCGGTGCACCACCTCGGCATCGTTCATGCCGTAGCGCGCAATGGCGGCGAGCGCTGGACAGGCAAAGTCCTGCAGCGAGACGGGTGGGGTCAGCACACGCTGCCGGCCGTTCTCGTCCGCCCGCACCGGCGCGGGCATGTCGCGCTGCGCCAGCAGGCTCAGCGCCTGGGCGAGCCGGTCGATGCAGTAGAGCGCGGTGGTCGGGTCATTGATCCCGGGGGAGAGCGCCCGCTGCGCGATCTCGACGAACCGGCGCAGCGTGAAGTTCAGGTCCTGTATGGGTGTGCGGTCCGAGCCGACGACGAACGCCTCGCGCAGCCGGTCGAGCACCTCCTGCGAGGCGCGCGCTCGCGGCGCGGCGCGCAGCACGGGCTGTTGCGCGGTAACAAAGCGGCCGGGCGGTGCGTCGATGCTGATGACCAGATCATGTTCGGCGGCGATGCGCATCACCGCCGCGTCGTCGAGACGCTGCACATAGCCGCTGCCCGGCATGAAGAGGCCGTGCGAATCCGTCTCCAGCGCCCGGATCAGCCCGGCCGGCGGGGAGGCGTCGCGCAGTTTCGGCTCGTGGCCCATCTGGGCGGGGAACAGCCGGTCGATAACGGCCTGTGTCTCGCGCGACAGATCGGCCAGCACGGTCTCGATGCGGATCGAACTGGCGACGTGATGGATGAAATAGATGAGCACGGCGAGACTCAGCGCGGCGAGCGCGACGCCGAAGGTCACCGAGATATGTGGAACGAAACTGGACTCCTCCGTGCCCCGCACGGTCCGCAGCACCAGCAGGCAGTAGAGGAAGGTGCTGGTGAAGGTCCCCAGCACGAGCTGGTTGCCGCGATCGCTCATGAAGCTGCGCAGCAGCCGGGGACCGAACTGCGAGGAGGCGAGCTGCAGCGTCAGCATGGTCATGGAGAAGGTGAGGCCGGCCACCGTGATCATCGAACCGGCCACCGCCGACAGCACCGCCCGTGCGCCTTCGGGGCCGAAGCCGTAGAGCCAGCCGAGGCGGTCGCTGGCATCGCTGGCGAGCGCTGTGTCGAGCCAGACGAGGGCGAAGGAAAGCCCGGTGGCACCGGCCGCCATGGTCGAGGGCAGGAACCAGAAACTGGAGCGCAGCCGATCCCAGACGCCCAGCAGCCATGTCGGCAGAGACAGGTGTTGCATGCTTACCCCCACGCCATCAATCACCAGGGCACCACTTGGTTCCCTGCGATGAAGCGTCCCGTGCCGGGGCGTCGACTTGTGTGCGCCGGATAGAATTCGGTGGGCGGTGATACGGGGGGCGGTTCACCGTTCTGCCGCCACCCGGTAAAACGGTGCGGCCGTGGAGGGCCGCCAGATGCCGGACAGACCGACGATTGTACTGCTCGGACACGAGACCACCCTTCAGGAGGCTCTGGCGCCGATGCGGGTCCGGGCTCTTCTCGGCGAGGCCGCCTTGCGCGGGGTCCAGCTTGTTTTCGCGCGCAGCGTCGATTGCGACCTCGTGGCGGAGCGCATCCGGGGCAGCGAGTTCGTGCGCGGGGAATGGACGAGCGTCGATATTGCCGTGCCGCCGCTCGTCGTTTCCGCTGCGCCCACCATCCGGCCGGAATATCGGGCGGTCGAGGACTGGCTGCGCCAGCGGACCCGGCTTCTCGCCTTCGACAGCTTCGACAAGCACGAGATGACCGCGCTGCTGGCCGCCGACCCGGCGTTGCGGCCGCATCTGATCCCGGAGGAGGTGGTCGTCGCCGAGGGGCTGGAGGCGCAGCTCGCCCGTTGGCTGGCCGGTGGCTCGGTGGTGGTGAAGCGTGCCGATGGCGCCCTCGGCACGGGACTTTTCTTCCTCCTGCGGGAAGGCGACGACGTTGTCGTGCACAAGGACGCCCAGTCCTGGCGCGGCACCGAGGCCGAGGCGATCGCCCGTGTGGCCGCCGCCATACGTGGGCGCCTGTCCTACCGGACCTTTCTGGTGCAGCGCTTCATCGACACCCGCGACACCGTGGGCCAGCCGGCGACGCTCCGGGTCGACATGGCGCGGCGCCCGGATGGAGGCTGGTCCTTCTACCGGGTGACCGGCCGCATCGCCATCGGTTCCAAGCTGGTGTCGAATCGCGCCAAGGGCAGCGCCATGGTGGATGTGGAGTCCTTCCTGAGCGCCCGCGGCGCGGAGGATGTGGCGGCGAAGGTGCGGGAAATGGAGGCGCTTGCCAGCGCCATTGCGAACGGCCTGTGCCGTACGCCGGGCCTCGGCGATTGCTATGAATTCGGCATGGATATCGCCGTCGACCAGGACCTGCATTTCTGGTTCATCGAGGCCAATAAGCGGCCCCTTTCCGTGGCCGCGGAACTCGAGCGGCTGATGGAGGTCATGCCTTATTGGCTGTCGCTGATCGCCCGTTGATGGCGTTCGCCCCAGGAACCGGGACCGACGGAGCGGACGAACGCCTCCAGCAGCGGCACGAAGCGGTTGCTGGCGACGGCGACCTGGATGGTTCCATGGCTGTCGACGCCCGACAGCGGCCGCTCGACCACATTGGGCAGATCGGCGAGATGCCGGGCCGAGGCCACATCCGCCACATTCTCTGTGCCATAGACGATCTCGATATGTGCCGTGTGCGCGGCGCTGGCGATTGCGTGTCGCAGATCCGTCTCGGCGACCGTCAGCGCGCGGCCGATCCGTCTCGCGATCCGCGCGCGCCCGTCCTCGGCCATGACCGGCAGGATGATGGGACTGAAGGTCAGGATGCCGTCGGCGCGCAGCTTGGTGCCGTAATGCAGCGCGCCATAGCCGCCGGCTGACTGGCCGAGGCAGAGCACCCGGCGCGACCCGAACTGCGCGCACAGATCGCGCAGGCGCGCTACCGTCGTCTCCACGTCTCCGCCCAGCCCCGACACGCCGCCGAAATAATAACTGTTCGACCAGTCGAAGAGATAGATGAGGTTGGCGTTCAGCCGTCCCAGCAGGCTGTGCATGAAATAGATGGACAGGCCGAGCATCTGCGCCTGGCCAGCAAAGGCGATAAGGGTCGTGTCCGACGGCGCCGGCACCACCCAGTAGCCGCGATCCTTCGCCGCCTTGTCCTTGGCCTCCGTATCCGGCGCGAAGGTGGCGTCATCGGTGCGCATGCGCCGCAGCGCCCGCAACTCGCCCATGATCTCCGCCACGCTGCCGCGCAGGTCGCGCACATCCATCAGCGTCGACAGCATGGCGACCGCCTCGCCCATCATGCCGCTGCGGACGAACTGCCGGCACACGGCGAGGCGCAGTTGCGGATCGGAATCGGCGTGCGCGATCGACTTGGCGTAGGCGAGATAGGACGAATCGAGGCGCGAGGCGGCATGGATCCGCGGCGAGGGCCGCAGGGCGCTGGGATCAAGCGGCGGGTTCGGCGGCATTGGCGACGATCACTTCGGCCAGTTCCCGCAGGGTCGGCTCCCCGATAAGGAAGAACTCCGCCCCGATGCGCTGGTCGAACGTGGTCTCGAACTGCAGCGCCATTTCCACGGCATCCACGGAGTCGAGGTCGAAGGAGGAAAGCGGCGCATCGGCGTCGATCGTGTCGCTGTCCTCGCCGGAAATGACGGCGAGATAGACGATGATCCAGCGCAGCACACGCGCGTGGTCCAGGGTTGCCTGCATGGATGCGCGTATCCGCTTGAGCGAGGATCAGATGCAGTCGCCGATATCACAGCTTCGGGCGCCGATCCAGCGGCACTCAGACACCTCCGCCCGGGCGCCGGTCGTCTTTTTCGCGAGCGTTGCTCTTATGTTTCCCGCCGGCGGTAAAATGCGCCAGAATTGTTTCCCAGCGTTGCGCATGCCGGGGCGGCAACGCTGGTTCGCAAAATTCTCCGGCAGAGGCCGCGCCGGGCGCCTATAGCGGCGGGATGAACGATATGCGCGGATCGGACGCGGGCAGTGGCCCGCATATACTCGTGGTCGACGATGACCAGCAGATACGCAAGCTGCTCGGGCGTTATCTCGCCGAGCAGAATTTCCGCGTCTCGCTGGCGGCCGACGGCAAGGAGGCGGAGCGCCGCATCACCGAGGGACGGATCGACCTTATCGTGCTCGATCTGATGCTGCCCGATGTGTCCGGCCTCGACCTGTGCCGGACGATCCGCACGCGCTCCTCTGTTCCCATCATCCTCCTCACTGCACTGAAGGAAGATGTCGATCGCATCATCGGGCTGGAGATTGGCGCGGACGATTATCTCGGCAAGCCGTTCAATCCGCGCGAGCTCGTCGCCCGCATCCGCGCCGTGCTGCGGCGCCTGTCCCCGCGCGACAGCGCGCCGCCGCCGCCGGCGTTGCGCCTGCGATTCGGCGGTTTCCTCGCCGATCCCACCAGCCGCCAGCTCTGGGATGCCGAGGGACGTGAGATCGTCCTGACCGGCGCCGAATTCGACCTGCTCCTCGCTTTTCTCGAGCGGCCCGGGCGCATGCTGTCGCGTGAGCAACTCCTTGACATCACTCATGGAAGAGTGCCGGCCGGCTTCGATCGCTCCGTCGATGTCCTCATCAGCCGGCTGCGCCGCAAGATGGGCGACGCCGGGACGTTCCAGATCATAAAGACGCTGCGCAATGGCGGCTATCAGCTCGCCGCGCGCGTCGAGCCGGCGGTTGAAGAAGGGTCCGGCGCGCCATGAACTCCATGCGCACCAAGCTCACCGCGCTGCTGGTCGGCTCCGTCCTCGGCGTGCTCGTGGTGGCGACAGGGCTGTCCCTGCTGCTGCTGAAGCCGCCCGATTTCAGCCGGGTCGACAATGCGACGGCGACGCAGATCGGCATGCTCGTCGATCTCGCGGAAGGCTCGCGAATGGCCCCGGACGAGGGCGCCTATGCCCGCATCGCCGACGCGCCGGCCGGCGGAAGGCAGATCGAGCCGATCATGGAAGCCGTCAACGCGGCCCTTGCCCAGCGCGGACGCGCCCTAAAAGTGTCCATTTCCGAACCGGCCGATTTCGACTGGCCGGTCATTTCGGTCCCATTGTCCGATGGCCGCTGGCTGATCGTCCCCACCGGCCTTCCTGTGCCCGGCCCGCGCAATGCGTGGGCCCTGGTCGGCTGGATTCTGCTGGTTGCAGTTGGCGTCACCCTGGTCATGGTGTGCGCCGTGCACAGGCTCACCGAGCCGCTTGCGCTGCTGCAGCGGACGGCTGACGCGATTCGTCCCTGTGGAAGTGTCGAACCCGCGCCGGAGAAAGGGCCCGCCGAGGTGCGGGCGGCGGCCCGCGCGATCAATCAGTTGGCGGCTCGGCTTCACGAGGTCATGGAGAGCCGCATGCGGCTGGTCGCGGCGGCCGGGCACGATCTCCGCACGCCGATGACGCGCATGCGGCTGCGGGCGGAATTCCTCGGCGAGGAAGAGCGCGCGGCCTTCATCGAGGATCTCGACGAACTCGATCGGATCGCCGACAGCGCCATCCGGCTGGTGCGCGAAGAGGTGGAAGATGATGCCGGCGAAGCCCTGCGCCTTGATGCCATGGTTGCCGATACGGCAACGGAACTGAGGGCGATCGGCTATGCGGTGAGCCTGGGGCGCACCGCGCCGGTCACCATCCGGGCACGGCCGGAAGCGCTGAGGCGGGCCTTGCGCAACCTGTTCATCAATGCCGCCACGCATGGACGACAGGCGATGGTACGGGTGGAAGCGCCAGAGACCATCGGGCGCGTGCTGATCGAGGATGAGGGGCCCGGCATTCCCGAGGAACTGCTTCCGCGTGTGTTCGAGCCCTTCTTCCGGGTCGACCCGGCGCGCGGCGCCCCCATGCCGGGGGCAGGTCTGGGCCTTGCCATCGCCGCGCAGATCGTTACCCGCAGCGGCGGAACCCTGGTGCTGGAGAATATGGCGCTCGGGCTGAGGCAGCGGATCGACTTTCCCGCGGTCTGCGGCGAAACGGCCCTATCCGAGGCAGGATAAGCCGAAGAAGCTATTGCGCTGGCGCGACTTTCCGGGCTGAGATGGCGCATCCCCCTCTGCCGGAGCCAGTCATGGCCAACTACGTGAAGATCAGCGGCTTTCTGGGCGCCTGCATCACCGGCGTCGTCCATTTCCTCACGGATCTGCGCAAGGCGCCCGCCCTTGCCGAGGAAGCCGGCTATGGCGACCTGCCCAAGCTGCCCAAGCCCAAGCCGACCCTCATCCCGATCATGAAGATCGCCCCGGCCGTCGGCTGGGGGCCCGGCCAGAAGCCCAAGCCCGCCCCGGGCTTCAAGGTGAGCTTCTTCGCCGAGGGCCTGGACCATCCGCGCTGGGTCTATGAACTGCCTAATGGCGACATTCTCGTCGCCGAGACCGCTGGCCCGCCCTGGCCGGCCGGCATCTTCAGCCTGCGCTGGTGGGCGATGGGTTTCGTGATGGTGCGCGCCGGCGCCGGCGTGAAGAGCGCCAACCGCATCACCCTGCTGCGCGACGCCGATGGCGACGGGGTGGCCGAGATCAAGCTGCCCTTTATCGAGAACCTCTATTCGCCCTTCGGCATGGCCCTGGTGGGTGACCAGCTCTATGTGGCGAACGCGGATTCGCTGGTGCGCTTCCCCTATGTGCCCGGCGCCACCCGCATCGACGCGCCCCCGGTGAAGATTTGCGACCTGCCTTCCGGCCGCAACCACCACTGGACCAAGAGCCTCGTCGCCAACAAGGACGGGACGAAGCTCTATGTCGGCGTCGGCTCCAACTCCAACGTCGCCGAGTTCGGCATGGAGGAGGAAGTGGACCGCGCCGCCATTCTGGAAGTGGACATCGCGACGGGAAAATACCGCGTCTTCGCTGGCGGGCTGCGCAACCCCGTGGGCATGGACTGGAACCCGGTCACCGGCGAATTGTGGACCAGCGTCAACGAGCGCGACGAGATCGGCGACGATCTGGTTCCGGACTACATGACCTCGGTGAAGGACGGCGCCTTCTATGGCTGGCCCTATTGCTACTACGACAAGATCGTCGACGAGCGGGTGAAGCCGCAGCGCCCCGATCTGGTCGCGGCCTCGCTCAAGCCCGATTATGCGCTGGGCTCCCACACCGCCTCGCTCGGCCTCACCTTCGTCGATGACGACCGTTTCGGCGCGCGCTTCCGCAATGGCGTGTTCATCGGCCAGCACGGCTCCTGGAACCGCAACCCGCCCTCCGGCTACCGGGTGATCTTCGTGCCGTTCGAGGACGGCAAGCCGGCCGGCCCGCCGGAGGAAATCCTCGGCGGCTTCCGCGTCGACGGCAAGGCGCTGGGGCGCCCGGTGGGGGTGATCGTCGACAAGCGCGGCGGGCTTCTGTGCGTCGACGATGTCGGCGACTGCATCTGGCGCGTCTCGCCGGTCTGATCGCTGCAACGCAGCAGGCGGAAGGCGGCGGCCCTTCCTCCGGAGCCGGGAATGGCTTAAACGCGCGGGAGCTTCTCTCCAGGACCTCCCGCGCGCATGATCCGGCTCGATTCCATCGGCAAGCAGAACGGCAAGCAACTCGTCTTCATCGAGGCGTCGGCGACGCTGCTGAAGGGCGAGAAGGTGGGGCTCGTCGGCCCCAACGGCGCCGGCAAGACCACGCTGTTCCGCCTCATCACCGGCGAAGAGGCCCCGGATGAGGGGCAGGTCTCGGTCGATCGCGGCATCACCATCGGCTATTTCAGCCAGGATGTCGGCGACATGGCCGGCAAGTCGGTGCTGGC
Source organism: Ancylobacter sp. IITR112 (assembly GCF_041415945.1). Classification (NCBI taxonomy): domain Bacteria; kingdom Pseudomonadati; phylum Pseudomonadota; class Alphaproteobacteria; order Hyphomicrobiales; family Xanthobacteraceae; genus Ancylobacter; species Ancylobacter sp. IITR112. Next base: position 442,307 of record NZ_JBGCUS010000001.1, read on the forward strand.
GGAGGTGATGGACGGCGCCGGCCCGGTGAGCAGCATTGCCGCCGAACTGCGCGAACTCGAAGCGGCCATGGTCGACCCCGACCGTGCCGACGAGATGGATGCCGTCATCGAGCGCTATGGCGAGGTGCAGGCGCGTTTCGAGGAACTGGACGGCTATTCGCTGGAGGGCCGGGCGAGCGAGGTGCTGGCCGGCCTCGGCTTCTCGCAGGAAATGATGGAGGGCGATGTCGGCCGTCTCTCCGGCGGCTGGAAGATGCGCGTCGCGCTCGGCCGCATCCTGCTCATGCGCCCTGACGTGATGCTGCTGGACGAGCCTTCCAACCATCTCGACATCGAAAGCCTGATCTGGCTGGAGGCGTTCCTGAAGAATTTCGACGGCGCACTGATGATGACCTCGCATGACCGCGCCTTCATGAACCGCATCGTCAACAAGATCGTCGAGATCGACGCCGGCGCGCTCACCTCCTATTCCGGCGATTACGAATTCTACGCCCAGCAGCGCGCGCTGGCCGAAAAGCAGCAGCAGGCGCAGTTCGAGCGCCAGCAGGCGATGCTGGCCAAGGAAATCGCCTTCATCGAGCGCTTCAAGGCCCGTGCCTCCCACGCCGCGCAGGTGCAGAGCCGGGTGAAGAAGCTCGACAAGATCGAACGTGTGGAGCCGCCGCGTCGGCGCCAGACGGTGGCGTTCGAGTTCCAGCCGCCGCCGCGCTCCGGCGAGGACGTGGTCAGCCTGAAGAATGTCCATAAGAGCTATGGCGCCCGGCGCATCTATGAGGGGCTGGATTTCCATGTGCGCCGGCGCGAGCGCTGGTGCGTGATGGGCGTCAACGGTGCCGGAAAGTCGACCCTGCTCAAGCTGGTGACGGGCGAGACCGCGCCTGACGGTGGCAGCGTGGCGGTCGGTGGCAGCGTGAAGATGGCCTATTTCGCCCAGCACGCCATGGAGGTGCTGGAAGGCGAGCGCACCGTGTTCGAGACGCTGGAAGACGCCTTCCCGCAGGCGGGGCAGGGCTCGTTGCGCTCGCTGCTCGGCTGCTTCGGCTTCTCCGGCGACGATGTGGAGAAGAAGTGCCGTGTCCTTTCGGGTGGCGAGAAGGCGCGCCTCGCCATGGCGCGCATGCTCTACGATCCGCCGAATTTCCTGGTGCTCGACGAGCCGACCAACCATCTCGACATCGCCACCAAGGAAATGCTCATCGCCGCGCTGGCGGACTATGAAGGCACGATGCTGTTCGTCAGCCATGACCGGCACTTCCTCGCCGCGTTGTCGAACCGCGTGCTGGAACTGACGCCGGACGGCATCCACCAATATGGCGGCGGCTATGTCGAATATGTCGCCCGCACCGGGCAGGAAGCGCCGGGGCTGCGGAACTGACAGGCGCCCTCAGAACGTCCCGGTGATCGCTCGCAGGCCCTCTTCTTCGAGGGCGAGCGTGTCGTCATGCGCTTCCGGCACGAAGCCGAGCCGAGCATAGAAGGCCTGTGCCCCGGCATTGGCCTTGTCGACATGCAGCTTGATGAAACTGCAGCCCTTCGGCGCCTCGCGGGCGATGACGGCGGCCAGCAAGGCGCGCCCGAGGCCGCTGCCGCGCTCCGTCTCCGCGACATAGAGGTCTTCGACGAAGACGCCGGGCCGGCCGCGCCAGCCGGAAAAGGCGTAGGTGTAAAGGCAGAGCCCCACCGCAGCCTCCGCGCGCCGGGCGATGACCGCCTCGAACAGCCCCAGCCCGGTCGGGCCGTAGCGCTCCAGGCTCGCCGCATCGGCGCCGGGTCGAAAGCCGGGCCGGACGTGATGCGCCAGATGCGCGATCATGTCGGCGGCGGCGGCGAGGTCCACCTGTTCGAGCGGCCGGATCGTCGGCGCCGGCCGTGCATCTGCCGCCGTCACCGGCCGGCCTCCAGCACCCCGCGATGGCTGGCACGGAAACCGTCGAGAAAGGCGACGAGATTGTCGCCCAGCGCGTCGCAGACATAGCCGCCTTCCTGCACCACCACAGTGGGCAGACCCAATTCGCCGATCTTCGCCCCGATGCGGCGAAAGCCGGGGGTCGAGACGCTGAGACCGGCGAAGGGGTCGCCCTCATAGGCGTCGAGCCCGAGCGCGATGACCAGCGCCCCCGGACAGAAGGCGGCGATGCGCGACAGAGCGTGATCCAGCGCGGTGAGGAAGCCCTCGTCGCCGGTCTTGCGCGGCAGCGGAAGGTTGAGATTGTAGCCGAGGCCCGCGCCATCGCCGCGCTCACCCGCATGGCCCCAGAAGAAGGGGTAGAACCGCGCCGGGTCGGCGTGGAGGGACACGGTGAGCACGTCCGCCCGGTCGTAGAACACGCCCTGCGTGCCATTGCCGTGGTGCACGTCGATGTCGAGAATGGCGACACGGGCGGTGCTTGCGCGCAGCGCCTGCGCGGCGATGGCGGAATTGTTGAGGTAGCAGAAGCCGCCGGCCATATCCGCGAAGGCATGATGGCCGGGCGGGCGACACAGGGCATAGGCGGCCGGCGCACCCTCCTGCACTAACTGCGCCGCATAAGCGGCGGCATGGGCGCTGCGCAACGCGGCGTCATAGGTCTCCGCCCCGATCGGGCAGGAGGTGTCGGCCATGTGGTAGCCGGCCTGACCGACGGCGGAGAGTGGGTAGGAGCCGCCCCGCCCATTGGGATGGATGTTCGGGATCACCTCGTCCGACGCCCCTTCGATGCGCTGCCAGCGCGCGAAGATGCCTTGGAGGAAGGCGAGATATTCCGGCGTGTGGATGGCGGCGGCCGGGGCATAGCCGAGGTCCGGCGGCACTTCCGGCGTGAGGCCGGCGGCGCGGGCCGCTGCGAGCAGGATATCGGCGCGCGCCGGCACTTCCGGATTCGGGGCGCGCGCCCCGCTGGTCAGAAAGAAGCCGGGATAGTGCTTCTTCTGCGCGGCATCGAAGATCACCTTCATGGAGAGGCGCTCCCGCGTGCGATGGAAGGGGCGCCCTTGAGCCCAAGCCGGGCGCGCACCTCGTCCGGGGTGGCGAGGCGATGGCCGAGTTCCTCGATGATCCGCCGCATCTTGCGCACCTGCGCGGCGTTCGAGGTCGCAAGTTCGCCGCGGGCGATGGCGAGGTTGTCCTCAAGCCCGACCCGGACATTGCCGCCGAGAATGACGCCCATGGTGCCGAGCGGCATTTGCTGGCGGCCGGCGGCAAGCACGGAGAAATGATAGTCGCTGCCGAGCAGCCGGTCGGCGCTGGCCTTCATGTGCATCAGCTGTTCGGGCGCCGCGTCGATGCCGCCCAGCACGCCCAGCACGAATTGCAGGAACACCGGCGGCTTCAGCAGCCCCTGCTTGAGGTAGAAGGCGACGGTCTGGAGATGGCCGACATCGTAGCATTCCAGCTCGAAGCGCGCGCCGCGCCTCGCGCCGAGATCGGTGAGAATGGTCTCGATATCCTCGAAGCTGTTGCGGAAGATGACCGAGCGGGTAGCTTCCAGAAAGCCGCGCTCCCACTCGTGCTGCCAGTCATAGCGATCGGCGAGAGGGAACAGGCCGAAATTCATCGAGCCCATGTTGAGCGAGCACATTTCTGGCTCAAGGAGGCGTGCCGCTGCCAGCCGGTCGTCCAGCGTCATTCGCGAGGAGCCGCCGGTGGAGAGGTTCAGCACGGCGTCGCAGCGGGCGCGGATGCGCGCCACGATCTCCTGGAACAGCGCGGGGTCGGCCGAGGGCGCGCCGCTGGCGGGATCACGGGCGTGCAGATGCAGGATCGCCGCTCCCGCTTCCGCCGCCTCGATCGCCTGCTCGGCGATCTGCTCGGGCGTGAGGGGGAGATAGGGGCTCATCGACGGCGTGTGGATGGAGCCGGTGACGGCGCAGGTGAGAATGACGGGTGAGCTCATCACGCGCCTCCCACCGGCAGACTGGCCTCGGCCGCGAAGGCTTCCAGCGCGCCGCTCAGCTTCTCCAGGATCTCGTCGATCTGCTCATCGGTGACGATCAGCGGCGGGCACACCATGAAATGGTCGCCGATGCGCCCGCCGCGGGTGCGGCGGGAATAGATGATCAGCCCGGCCTCGTAAGCGATATCGACGAGGCGCAGATGCGCGTTCAGTTCCACCGGCAGCGGCGCCATGGTCGCGCGGTCGGCCACCAGTTCGAAGGCCAGCAGCAGCCCCTTGCCGCGCACGTCGCCGATGAAGGGGAAGCGCGTCATCAGCCCTTCCAGCCGCGCCTTCAGGGCGTCGCCCTGTCGCGCGGCGGCGGCGATGAGGTCGAGCCGGTCGATTTCGTCGACCACGGCGAGGCCGGCGGCGCAGGCGAGCGGATTGCCGGCATAGGTGTGGCCGTGGACGAAGCCGCCATGGTCGATCACCGTCTCGGCGATGATGTTGTCCGCCACCATGGCCCCGAGCGGCGCGTAGCCGGCGCCGAAGCCTTTCGAGAGCGCCACGATGTCCGGCCGCAGGCCCCAGTGCTCGCTGGCGAGATAGCGCCCGGTGCGTCCCGCCCCGCTCATCACCTCGTCGCAGATCAGCAGCAGGCCGAACTCGTCGCAAATGGCGCGAATGGCGGCGTAGTAGCCATCGGGCGCCACCAGTGCGCCGGTGGAGGCGCCCCCGACCGGCTCCATGATGAAGGCGAGGCAGGTCTCCGGTCCCTGCCGCAGGATTTCGTCCCGCAGCATGTGGGCGTAACGCAGGCCGCGTTCTTCCCATGTCAGACCATCGCGGTCGAGATAGCAGGTCGGGGCGGGGATTTTCGGCATCTCGCGCAGCATGGGCGCGAAGGGCGCGCTCATCAGCGACATGCCGGTGACCGCCAGCGCCCCCAGCGTCGAGCCGTGATAGGAGGGAAAGCGCGAAATCACCTTCCAGCGCTCGGCCTGGCCGCGCGCCACCGCATATTGCCGGGCGAGCTTCAGCGCGCTCTCCACCGCCTCTGAACCGCCGGAGACGAAGAACACCCGGTCCAGCCCTTCCGGCATGCGCTGGGCGATGCGGGTGGCGAGCCGCTCGGCGGGCTCATTCTCGAAATGCAGCCGATAGCCGAAGGTGGATAGCTCCATCTGCCGGCGCATGGCCGCGAGCACGGCGGGGTTGGAATGGCCGATATTGGACACCATCGCGCCGCTTGAGCCGTCGAGATAGCGCGTGCCCGCGCTGTCCCAGAGGTAGACGCCTTCGCCGCGCGCCAGCATCGGCCGGCGCAGGCGGCTTTGGTAGAAGAGGTGGGAGGCGGGGCGGTCAGCGGTCATCAGGGGCTCTCAGGCGACGGAGGAATGCACGCCACCACGCGCGACCGGGCGGAGGCGGCGTGGGGACAGTCAGCCTCGCCTCGCGGTTCCGTTCGAATCGGGCGCTGAAGGTGAATGCGGCACAGACTATCATCGGGCTGGCCTGGGCATCACGTACCGTAGGAACGCCTAGCCGAGGCACGCATCCTCGCGGGCGGTGTAGCCCGCCGGCCGCGGCGCGCTGTTCGCCGGCTGCCCCCGCCCGAGGGCGCCGTCCGACCGGGCGCGGAGATAGACGAAAATGGCGTCGATGAAGCACATCACATTCGGATTGGTGCCGAAGGCCGGCATCACCAGTTCCTGGCTCGTGCTGACATTCTGCTTGCCATTGGTGACGGTGTCGATGAACTGGCTGTAGTTCAGGGACTGCAGCGCGTCGGTCAGCGAGGGGGCGAAGCTGGAGCCCAAGCCGTCCGGGCCATGGCACTGCAGGCAGTTGGCGGTGTAACGGAGGTAGCCGATCGACGTGTACCAGTCGACCGTTCCGTCCTTGCTGATCCTGTAGGTGGGGTTGCCCTGCGCGTCGCTGTACAGGCCATCCGTGGAACTGGTGGCCGACGGGTCACCCGAGGGGTCGGCCAAGGCCGCGCTTATCAGAAGAACAAGGCCGGCGGCGACGGCCGCGCCCATGCGAGCAGGCATGCGATCCTCCCGCTCCGCCGTCTTGTTGTGTCGTGGCGCGGTCGGAGCACATCATGCTCCATCGGCCGGCCGGCCGGGTCAAGCCGGGAGATTCCGCGCGCAACTATCCCTGCGGTGGGACCGGAAGATCTACGCATATCTCTGGGAGACAGCGTGCCACGAGCGCAAGCCCTCAAGCGCAACAGAGGCGCCCGGCAAATCATATGCGCATGCCGGAGCGACCTGCGATCACCTCCAGCCGAGGGACGAAGCGGCCCCTCGGCCCCACGTCTCGCCGATCAGGGGCTGACGGGAGTGATGATGGTGGTGCCGCTGGAGCTATCCGCAGCGGAAATCGCCGCGGCGAGACCGCCGCCAACCGCCAGGGTCGCCGCAATACCGAGAGCGGGATTTGCGCTCCCCGAATTGGTGAGGTCAAGGCCGCAACCCGGAGCGCGGAGCGTCTCCGTGGTCGAGCTGGGGACGGTCACCGTCCGGTTGTTGCCGAAATCGACCACCGCATTGCCCTGGCCGCGCACCGAAACCTTGTCGCCCGTCTTCAGCGCGGTGCCGACAACGCCCGGCACAAAGCCGTTGCCCTTGTCGACCATTACCGAGCCGGCGGCAGACGCCAGCCGACCGGAGGTCTGGCAACCGTCCTGAGCGGCGGCATTTCCGGCAACCCCGAAGGACAAGGCAACCACAGCCGCCAGAGTAAGAACACTTCGCATCACAGCCCCTCGAGTTTCGAGGGCACAGAGTGCCATCGCTGAACCCTACCACCTCTTAGCATATTCCCGCCTGTAATAAACCACCATGACGTTACGGCGGGCGCTCCGTGCCCCGTTCTCGTACCACTCAGGTTGCGACAGCGGAATTAAACAAGTTCTAATGTGACCGCCGTTGCAGGAAAAACGGTTTCGGCTGAGTGGCTTGGGAAGCTGAACACCACGTGTGGCGTCATGGCAACAGCCGACCAAATTTCTCCCAGATGACGTGCCGGAGGCCGGAGCAGCCGAGGCTATCGGCCGTGGCGGGTGCCGGGATTCGTGGGAATATCTGTCGTCGGCAAAGCCTGCGGGGGCAGGCGTGTACCCAGTCCCTACTTTCATCAGGAGAGGGTATGAAAGACTGGATTTCGCCCGGCACTCTGGCCTATAGCGGGGCCCCCGAGGGTGAGCGATGGGCGCGCGCGATGGATGGCGAGGAACTGCGCACGATTCTGTGCCGGCTCGAATCAGGCATGATTCTGACGGTGCCGGATAGCTGGATCGACAAGACCATTCCTGGGACGCATGTGACCCGCGCCCGCCTCGTCGCCGAGATTGCTCGGCAATATTTTTGTACCCACTATCAGGACTTTGGTTCGCAGCGCTTCGAGAAGCAGGAAGTCGCTGCGACGGGCTGATCCGGAACGGGCATCTCCCTCACGGCGCTGGTTGCGCTTCCGAGATCATCCCGGGGCGAGCCGGGTGCTGCTGCAGAAGGGTGCGCTCCAGCACGGCATTGAAGGCCGCAGGGGTCTCGATCATCGGGCAGTGCCCGGCGTCGGCGATGGCGTGCAGATGGAGGTACGGGTTGATCGCCGCCAATTCCCGCCAGGGGTCGATAGGCGTCACCCGGTCGTGCAGACCCCATATCAGGTGGGTATCGACCGCGAGGTCGCCGATGAAGTCCCGCACGTCGATTTTCTGCAGTGACCGCAGGATCGAGATGCCCGTCATGAAGCACTGCCGATTGGCGATCGCGCGAAACGTGGTCTCGACCATGTGCGGATCGACGCGGCAGGGGTTGTGGAAGAGCTCGCGGGATATTTTGTGGGCATAGTTTAGCGACAGGATCCGGCTGACGCCGAGTCCGAGCGCTACGTTCTCTCCCGCCCCGGGGCACCCGCCGACAAAGGCCTGACGTATGTTGAACGTCGGATCGCTGGCCAGAGCGAGCCCGATATACCCACCCATGGAGTTGCCGAATACCACCATATCCTGCGAGCGGTATTGAAGTAGGGCATTTTTTACAAAAGTTACGAGTTTGGGTAATGTGTTGTTATTATCGCCCAACTTGAGGAATGGCTCATCGAATAGGATGGGCTCGTATCCGTTATTTCGCATTATTTCGATCTGAGCGGACCAGACCCACGACCCCGCAAAAAAGGTCGGCAGAAAAACTGCAACAGATGGCATTCCTCGCCCCCCGGCGGTGCATGAGATTTCGCTACAAGCATTTCCCGGGCCACGTGCCGGGAGCGGGCTCTTCTTACACTGGAACGATGGGCGCCGATCACTGACTATTTTTGACTGAAACGCGATTGCGGAAGGATAAAGGGGCCGGTGCCGCTGGAAATCCGGTAGGGAAAATGATCGTATGATGAAGCTCCCTATCTCGGCGTGTTCGCACAAGATGTCGCGGCCCGGATACTTTCCGGTCACCGCCGGCTGGGCAGGGGAGCGCCGGACTGACCGCGAGAGGGGGTCTCGCGGGCCGCGCCACTGGAGGTAGGATGACGCCGCGCTTTCGCTTGCCGACCAATATTGTCGTCCTCATTTTAACTCTGGTTCTGTTTTCGCTCGCCGCTGTCTTCGTCGTCACCGCGCCGGGTGGGTACCAAGGCTATGCGGAAGCCGACTCCATCTTCGTCGGGCCGGATGAGGCGGGACGGATCATCGAGCTGCGGGTGGACGAAGGCGACCTGGTGACGAAGGGCATGCCTCTCTTCACCATCGACGACGATCTCCAGCGCGCGAATGTGAAGTCCGCTGAAGCGAGCCTCGGGCAGGCGCTTTCGGAGCTTGCGAACGTCAAGGCCTCGACCCAGCGCCCGGAGCAGGTGGCGGTTCTGGAGGCCGGCGAACGCCGTGCGGCGGCTGCGCTCGAACTCTCCCGCCTGGAATTGGAACGCCAGCGGGATTTGCAGTCCAAGCAGGTGTCGTCCAAGGCAGCGCTCGATTCCGCGCAGCAGACCTTCAACCAGAACGAGGCGTCGCTGGACGAGGTGCGCCGTCAGATCGAGGCGGCGAAGCTCGCGGGTCGCGACGACGAGATCGCCGCCGCCGAGAAGGCGGTGGATGCCGCCCGGGCCGCCCTCGCATCGGCCGAGGTGCGGCTGGATCGGCGGAGCATGTCCGCTCCGATTGGCGGCACTGTGGAGACCGTCTATTTTCGCGCCGGCGAATTGGTCCCGGCCGGCCGGCCGGTGCTGGCGATCCTGCCGCCGGAACTGATCAAGGTGCGCTTCTTCGTGCCCGAGCCTGCCCTCGCCAGTTTCCGCATCGGCATGCCGGTGACGGTGACATGCGACGGCTGCGGCGAGGCGATCGAGGCCACGGTCAGCTACATCGCCCGCAGCGCCGAATACACGCCCCCCGTCATCTACAGCCTGGATGAGCGTTCCAAGCTCGTGTTCATGCTGGAGGCCAAGCCGCGCGATCCTTCCAAGCTGCGACCCGGACAGCCGGTCACGGTCGAGATCGCGCCATGAGAGCCTTGACAGCTACAGCGGGCGAGGCGCCGTCCTCGGCGGCCGGGCCGGTCGCGGCCGACTATGCCATCGAGGTGGAGGGCCTCAGCAAGAGTTTCGGCGGCAATTGCGTGGTGAACCATCTCACCATGCGGGTGAAACGCGGCCAGATCTATGGCTTTCTCGGCCCCAATGGCTCCGGCAAGACCACCACCATCCGCATGTTGTGCGGCCTGCTGACGCCGGACGAGGGACGCGGCACCTGCCTTGGGCTGGACATACGCACGCAAGGCCGCGCCATCCGCCGTCATGTCGGCTATATGACGCAGAAATTCAGCCTCTATGCCGATCTCTCCGTGCAGGAAAACCTCGAATTCGTCGCCCGCATCTATGGCGTGCCCGATGCCGAGCATGCCGCGGCAGCGGCCATCGCCTCCCTCGGCCTTGCCGGTCGGGAACGGCATCTCGCCGGCAACCTCTCGGGTGGCTGGAAGCAGCGTCTCGCCCTCGGTGCCTGCATCCTGCCCAAACCCCGGCTGCTGTTGCTGGACGAGCCCACCGCCGGTGTCGATCCGCAGGCGCGGCGCGAGTTCTGGGCGCAGATTCACGATCTGGCGGCGGAGGGTGTGACGGTGCTGGTCTCAACCCATTACATGGACGAGGCCGAACGCTGCCACGAGATCGCCTATATCGCCTATGGCGAATTGCTGGCGCAGGGCACGGTGGAAGAGGTGGTCGCCGGCTCGGCGCTTCACATGTGGCGCGTTACCGGGCCGGACCCGGCGACGCTGGCACGCGAACTGATGGCGGTGCCGGGCTTCGAGCTGGTGGCGCCGTTCGGCACCAGCGTGCATGTGGGCGGGCGCGACCGGGAGGCACTGGAGCGCGGCATTGCCGGCTTCGCCGGGCGGGAGGAATTGGTCTGGCGTGTGGACAGTCCCAGCCTTGAGGACGTGTTCATCGACCTCATCAACCGGTCAAGGGACAACGTCCGGTGAGGGGCATCGCGGGTTCCCTGCGCCGTATCGTTGCGATGATACGCAAGGAGTTCATCCAATTGCTGCGCGACCGCGTCTCCTTCGCGGTCATGGTGTCGATTCCGTTGCTGCAATTGATCATGTTCGGCTACGCCATCAATATGACGCCGCGCCATCTGCCGACGGCGGTGCTGGCCTATGATCAGTCGGCGCTCACCCGCTCCATCCTCGCCGCGATCGAGAACACCAAATATTTCGCCATCACCCATCACCCCGTGAACGAGGAGGAGGCGGAGCGTCTGCTGCGCTCGGGGCAGGTGCTGTTCGTGGTGGAAATCCCCGCCGGCTTCGAGCGTGCGGTTCGGCGCGGGGAAAGCCCGGCCCTGCTGGTGTCGGCGGATGCCACCGATCCCGTCGCCTCGAGCAGCGCGCTGGCGGCGCTGGAGCGGCTGGTGGAAACCTCGGTACGGCGCGAGCGCTTCAATGTCGACGACGCTCCGGAGGGCAGCGGTCTGGAGAAGATGCCGCCGCCTTTCGAATTCCACACCCATCCGCGCTACAACCCGGCGGCGGTCACCCAGCTCAATATCGTGCCGGGCCTTCTCGGCACCATCCTCACCATGACCATGCTCATCTTCACCGCGCTCTCGGTCACCCGCGAGATCGAACGCGGGACGATGGAGACGCTGCTCGCCATGCCGATCCGGCCGGTGGAGATCATGGTCGGCAAGATCACGCCCTATGTCATGGTCGGGGCGATGCAGGCGACGATGATCCTTGGCGCGGCCGTGCTGCTGTTCCAGGTGCCGGTGGTCGGCAGCCTGCCGCTTCTCACCGCCCTTACCGGCCTGTTCATCCTCACCAACCTCTCCATCGGCTATACGTTTTCCACCCTCGCGCAGAACCAGTTGCAGGCGGTGCAGATGACATTCATGTACTTCCTGCCCAACATCCTGCTGTCGGGGTTCATGTTTCCCTTCGCCGGCATGCCGACCTGGGCGCAGTGGGTCGCCGAAACGCTCCCGCTGACCCATTATCTGCGGATGGTGCGTGGCATATTGCTCAAAGGTGCGACGGCGCCCGATCTTGCGCAGAATATACTTGGCCTGTGCGTGATCATGCTCGTCGCCATGGTGCTGGCCGTGCGGCGTTTCCGGCAGACCTTGGACTGATCGCCAGTGAATCGCATGGCGGCCGCCGCGCCGCCTGCTGCTTCCGACTCACTCAACCGGCGGAAAGGTGGCGAGAAGGGTGAACTGCGCGGCGTTCTCGGTGCCAATCACGTCAAGCGCGCCCGAGCGCACCCAGAGATGCGCCGCCAGTTTTCCGTCCTTATCTTTCGCCACGCCATAATAGAGCGTCGTCGGCACGCCCCGCCGGTGCAGCATTGCCCGTGCCGAGAGCCCCTGTTCAAGGCATAGGGCCCGGAACGGCATGCGGCGGGCGACCGCGCGAATGGCCCAGCGCGCACGCAGAATTTGCGCCTCTGCATCCGCCGGGAGCGGGCGCGCCGGCCGGGTCGAGGCAAGCCGGGCCACATGGCGGAAGGGCAGCGTGACGATAGCCAGCCGCGCGAGCGCGACCACCAGAAGCGCCTCGCCCAGCAGGGTCCGGTCAGGCCAGCTCAGCCGCCGCCAGCGGGCGAGGAACGCGCGCAGGCGGCGGGGGGCGCCCTTGGCGCGACGGCCGCCTGGGGGAGAGGCGCTCACTGTGAACTGGCCGTCGGGCATGTCGGCATCATTCGGCGTTCGGCATGGACTTACGGTGACGGTTCGGCACCTACGCGCCATCCAAGCCTGAAGTCGTCCGGTTTCTCAAGCAGCTTCGCACCGTTTCCGCTTCACTGGCGGTCGAGGAGCTTGCGCTCAACCGTCTGCAGATGCGCACGCATGCAGGCGGCGGCGGCGGCTATATCGCGCTGCTCGATGGCGTCGACAATCGCCTCATGCTCCGCAAAGCTGTGATGGTCCGGCAGCGGCTTTACCGGCTCGGTACGCAGCCGACCCCAGGTCACCGCGCGGCGCACCGCGTTCAGCGTGTCGAACAGGCCGAGAAGCAGTGTGTTCTGCGAGGCTTCGGCAATCGTCCGGTGCAGGCGGGTGTCCCAAGCCTCGTATTGGCGCCAGGTTTCCGCCTGACGGGAGCGCGTGAGGCACATCCGCATCTCCGCGATGTCTTCCGGCGTCGCTGTGAAGGCGGCGGCACGGCAGATTTCCGGCTCCATCACGATCCGCGCGCGCATGACCTCCGCCGGGTTGCTGCGGCGGGCCAATGCGGCAATGTCGGCAAAGGTGTCGAGCGGCCGGCTGCCCATGAAGGTGCCCTTGCCGACATGGCGCCAGAGCTGGCCTTCCGCTTCCAGCACATCAAGCGCCTTGCGCAGCTCGGTCCGCGAAACGCCCAGCGCTGCCGACAATTCACGCTCCGGCGGCAGGCGGCCGTCATCGGCGAGCTCGATCTGCGCGAGATAGGCGCGCAATTGTGTGACGATGCCCTTTTCGAGATGGGGGTCGGCAGCAGGATTAAGCATGGGTGTCCGGATCAACCAAAGTGCGAATTGGTTCATTCTATGGCGGCATCAAATCGTGCGGTCAAGCCAATCCACTCTTGACCGGCTTGTGCAGCCAATATAAACCAAAATGAAATTGGTATCCAACCTCGCGGGTTGGGCGAGTAGCGGATTGAACCGCTCGGCTCTCATGGGAGACTGAAAATGCTCAAGGAATTCACGAGAAAATTGCGTGGCCTGTCCGTCATGGCAGCCGCTGTCGGCGTCGGCCTCGCCATGGCGGCGGTGTCGCAGGCGGAAGCAAAGGTTCGCGTCGCCTATGGCGACATCGCCTCGGTCGAAAATCTGCATCTGCTCGCGGCCTTCGAACTCGCCAAGGAGCGCGGCGTCGAGATCGAGATGACCTATCTGAAGTCCGAGGACATCGCCGCCCAGGCGGTGGTGAGCGGGCAGGCGGATATCGGTGTGGGCGGTCCCTACGCGCTGATGCAGAAGGTGAAGGTGCCGGTGCGCATCTTCCTGCAGCTCTCCACCCTGCGCTTCTATCCCGCCGTCAATGCCGAGTTCTACAAGACGTGGAAGGATCTGAACGGTCAGGAAGTCGCCGTCCATTCGCGCGGCTCCGGCACGGAAGCCATCATGAAGCTGATGGAGGAGAAGCAGGGCATCAAATTCTCCAAGATCAGCTACATCCCCGGTTCGGAAGTACGCACCGGCGCGCTGCTTCAGGGCAATGTGAAGGCGACGATCGTGGATGCGGCCGGTCGCCGGCTGCTGCAGGAAAAGGCGCCGGGCAAGTTCATTATCCTGCCGCTCGACGGTATCAACGCGACCGATGAGGCGCTGTTCGCCCGCCAGGACTTCCTCGACAAGAATCCGAAGGACGTGGACGTTATCGTCGAGTCGGTACTGACCACCTGGCGCGAAGTCACCAAGAACCCGGCGATCGTTGCCGAGTGGCGCGCCAAGTACAAGCTGCTGCCGGACCTGCCGGCCGATCAGGTGGCCGAGATCACCCCGTACTTCACCGAACTCGCCGAGGGCAAGGCGTTCCCGCTCAATGGCGGCGGTGAGGCGGCGGCCAAGGACGACTTCGCTTTCTACACCCTCTCCGGCCAGCTTCAGGGCAAGCCCGATGAGCTGAAGGTCGAGGATTTCTGGGCCCTCGAGCCGCTGAACCGCGCGCTCGCCAAGGTTGGCACGAACTGAGGCCGGTTGGATGACCTATCCGGTACAGGCGAACGGCTCCTCGCGAGCCGTTCCCCCCTCCGAAGCTTCCTTCTTCTGGAGGAAGCTCTCCGAGCACCGCACCGCTCTCTGGCGCCTGGCGTCGGTCGGGCTGTTCTTCCTCATCTGGGAAATCGCCGGTCGCATCCCGATCAGCTTCGCCTTTCCGACCTTCCTTGAGACACTACGGGCGTTTGTGACGATGACGCTCGACGGCTCCTTTGTCGCGGCCTACGCCGAGACATTGCAGCCGCTGGTGATCGGCATTGCCATCTCCGCCATCATCGGCATCGCGCTCGGCATCGTCATGGGCCTGTCGCGCTTCGCCGAATGGCTGGTGGCGCCCGTGTTCATCGTCCTTCAGGCCGCGCCGATGGCGGCGCTGATCCCGCTCATCACCTTCGTCTACGGCATCGGCCTCGTGTCGAAGACGCTGGCGGTGGTCATGCTGGCTTTGCCGGTGATCGTGCTCAACGGCTACAAGGCGGTGCGTAACGCCAACCCTTCGCTGGTCGCCATGTGCTACTCGTTCCAGGGCAATCTCTGGCAGCGCATCACCAAGATCATCATCCCCGACGCCAGCCCGGTGATCTTCGCCGGCCTGCGCCTTGGCCTGGCCGCCGGCTTTATCGGCGTGATCCTGGCGGAACTGCTCATCACCCCGACGGGCATTGGCGATCTTATCACCTATCACCGCTCGGTCGCGAACTATGCCGAGATGTATGCAGCGGTGGTGTCCATCATCCTTGTGTCCACCCTGACGCTCGCCGCGCTTGAGGCTTTCGAGCTTCGCGTGCTGCGTCCCGAGAAAAGAAGGTCCTGACCATGCGCAACATCACCGCCCAGGCGGCGAGCGCCGCCTCCCGTCCCGCCGGCTCGGATGTCGCGGTCGAGGTGCGTGGCGTCTGCAAGATGTACAATGAGGTGGAGGCCCTGCGCGGCATTGACCTCGATTTCCCCGCGGGCAAGCTCACCACGCTGCTCGGCCCCTCGGGCTGCGGCAAGACCACGCTTCTCAAGATCATCGCCGGCCTGATCCCCGCCACCTCGGGCGAGATCCGCGTCAATGGCCAGACCGTCACCGGCCCGGGGCCCGAGCGGGCCTTCGTGTTCCAGGACTTCGCGCTGATGCCGTGGGCCACGGTCCTGCGCAACGTAGCCTTCGGCCTTGAGCTGAAAGGCATGGGCAAGGACGAGCGACAGGCGATCGCGGTCAAGTACATTGCAGAGGTCGGACTGGCGGGTTTCGAGAACAAGTACCCACACGAACTCTCCGGCGGCATGCGCCAGCGCGTGGGCCTCGCCCGCGCTTTCGCGGTGAACGCCGATGTGCTCCTCCTCGACGAACCGTTCTCGGCGGTGGACGAACAGAACCGGCGCAAGTTCCAGGAGGATCTGCTGGAGCTGGTGGAAAAGGAGAAGAAGACCTTCATCTTCGTCACCCACTCGATCGAGGAAGCGGTCTATTGCTCGGACCGCATCGTCATCCTCTCGCGCCGCCCCGGCCGCATTGCCCAGATTATCGAACCGGAGATCGACCGCTCCGCCTCGCCCGACGCCATCCGCCGTGACCAGGGCTACCTCGATACGGTCGAGGAAATCTGGCAGGGCCTCAAGCACTACGTCGACTAGGGGAGGGCGCGATGACACTGTTCGGATTTCGCGTGCCTATGATGGCGTCGCTGCTTGTGTGGTGCGTCGTCTGGGAACTGGTCGGACGTTCCGGCGCGATGTTCCTCATTCCTCCGCTTTCCGATGTGCTGGTGGCGGCGGTGGCGCTGGTGCAGACCGGCACCTGGCAGGCGGCGGCGCTGACCACGCTGAACAGCTTCCTGATCGGCATGTTCTTCGCCATTGTCGTCGGCATCGCGGTCGGGGTGCTGATGGGGCGGTCCACCACCGCCGACAATCTGCTCGGCATCTGGGTGAACATCTTCGTGTCTGCCCCGCTCTCCGCTCTGGTGCCGGTTCTGATGATCCTCTTCGGCATGGGAGAGACCACGGTCGTGGTCACGGTGTTCCTGTTCGCCGTATGGATCATCGTCCTCGACACCCGCGCCGGCATCCAGAGCGTGCCCAATTCGCTGCTGGAAATGGGCCGCAGCTACGGCGCCTCCCGCTTCGCGCTGTACAGCAAGATCATCCTTCTGGCGGCGCTGCCGGAAATTCTTGCCGGCATTCGCCTCGGCGTGGTGCGCGGGGTCAAGGGCGTGGTGATCGGCCAGTTGCTGGTGGCGATCATCGGTTATGGCGAATTGTTCGAGCTCTACTCGCGCAATTTCGACATGGAGAATTTCTGGGCCCTGACCATCATCCTGTTCGTCGCGGCGATGGGATTGTCGAGCCTGATCGAAAGCATTGAGAAACGCGTCGACTATTACGCAGGAGTACGCTGATGAACGCGCCTATCGACACTTCCGCCTATGTGATCACGCCTCCTGGCATTCCGACGCTGCCCGTCGAAGGCTCGGACAAGCTGTTCCCGATCCATCGCATCTACTGCGTCGGCCGCAACTACGCCGAACACGCGATCGAGATGGGGCATGATCCCAACAAGGAGCCGCCCTTCTTCTTCCAGAAGAACCCGGACAATGTCATCGTCGACGGCACCTTTCCCTATCCCGACAAGTCCAGCGATGTGCATTATGAACTCGAAATGCTCGTCGCCATCGGCAAGGGCGGGGTGAACATCCCGGTCGAATCCGCCCTTGATCACGTCTGGGGCTATGGCGTCGGCCTCGACATGACCCGCCGCGACCTGCAGGGCGAAGCCAAGAAGCTCGGCCGCCCCTGGGAAGTGGGCAAGGCTTTCGAGGCCTCCGCTCCCTGTTCGGCGCTGGTGCCGGCTTCCTCCATCGGCCATCCCGCCAATGGCAAGGTGTGGCTCAACGTCAACGGCACCCAGCGCCAGGTCGGTGATCTCAACCAGATGATCTGGAAGGTGCCGGAGATGATCTCCTACCTCTCCGGCCTGTTCGAACTGCGGCCCGGCGATGTCATCATGTCCGGTACCCCGGCGGGTGTCGGCGCCATTGTGCGCGGCGATGTGATGGAAGGTGGCGTCGACGGCGTCGGCACGCTGACCGTCAAGGTCGTCTGAACCGCTTCAGGCCGGCACCCGTTGCCGAGCATCGGGTGCCGCCGACGCATTGATGAAGGGGACGCAGCGTGATCGCTGCGTCCCTTTTCGTTTGCTTTTTCAGGTGTCAGACCGAACCCGAGGCCGGTTACCGGTCAAGGCCGGCGCGGCGGCTTGCTTTTGCCGGGCTTGGTATAGGGTTTCTTGCCCTCGGTTCCCTTGTCGAAACGCGGCTTGCCTTCCAGCTTCTTGCCCTCAAGGCGTCCCGGCTTTTTACCTTCAAACGTCTTCGGCCGCTCAGGGCGTGCCGAACGCTCCCGATCGGCGTCCGCCAGAGGGTTCCATTCGCGCTTCTCCGTCCCGCCCTTGCGATGAGCGGTTTTGGTGCGCTCGGGCCTGTCGCCCGGCATCGCCTCGCGCCGCGGACGGCCCTCGGTCGCGGCATCGTGCGATCGCTCGTGGCGTGCCGCCGGCGCGCGTGCGGGCTTTTCGTAGAAAGGCGCCTCATAGGCAGGCTTGTCCTGGGCAGGCTTTTCCCGTTCCGGTCGCGCGCGCTCGGGACGTTCACGCTCGGGACGTCGTTCACGCTCGGGACGGTCCGTCCGCTCGCGCATCGGCCGCTCGCGGGGCGTGCGGACGAAGCGACCTTCCGGCGGGCCACCGGGCAGTGGCTCGATCACCACGTCGCCGCTCTCGATCTTCCGCGCCGCCTTGGCGAAGCGGTCGGCAGCGGCAAGGCTCACCTCGAACGCGGTTTCCTCGTCGAGAATCCGGATGATGCCAATGTCCTTGCGGGTCACATTGCCGCGACGGCAGATCAGCGGCAGCAGCCATTTGGGATCGGCATTGCTGCGGCGTCCGACATTGAGCCGGAACCAGACGCTGCCGCCCCCTGCCGGCTCACCGAAGGCGCGATCCGCCATCCGGTCTCGCGCGGGCCGCGGCTCACCGGGATCGGCCACTTCCTCCGGCGCCGGCAGGCCGGCCCGATAAAGTCGTACCAGCGCGGCGGCAAGGTGCTGGGGCGGATGCGCCGTGAGCAGGGTGCGGCCAGCGGCGAGGTCGTCCTCGCTCGGATCGTCGGTGAGCAATGCGTCGCTCAGCATTCGCTCATGGTCGAGCTTGCGGATTTCTTCGGCCGTCGGCGGGCCAGACCAGGCCGGCGCGACGCCGATCCCGCGCATCAGGTCCTCTGTGCGTCGGCGCCGGAACGGCGGCACCAAAAGCACGCTCACGCCCTTGCGTCCCGCACGGCCGGTGCGGCCGCTGCGATGCTGGAGACTTTCCGCGTCATTGGGCAATTCGGCATGGACGACGAGGCCGAGATTAGGCAGGTCGATGCCACGCGCGGCAACATCCGTAGCGACGCATACCCGCGCCCGCCCGTCGCGCAGCGCCTGCAGGGCATGGTTTCGCTCGTTCTGGCTCAACTCGCCGGAGAGCGCGACGGCCGAAAACTGGCGTTCCTGCAGCATGGCATGCAGCCGCCGCACGGCTTCGCGGGTGTTGCAGAACACGATGGCGCTCGGTGTGTCGTAAAAGCGCAGCACATTGACCACTGCGTGGTCGATCTCGGTCGGCGCGACGCGCAGAGTGCGGTACTCGATATCGGCATGACCGCCCTCCGCACTCGCCACCTCGATACGTAGGGCATCGCGCTGGTAGCGCCGGGCAAGCGCCGTGATACCGCGTGGCATGGTAGCGGAAAAAAGCAAGCTGCGCCGTTCCGGCGGGGTGGCGTCGAGAATGAATTCGAGGTCCTCGCGGAAGCCGAGGTCCAGCATCTCGTCGGCTTCATCGAGCACCGCGACCTTCAGCGCGGAGAGATCGAGCCGGCTGCGTTCCAGATGGTCGCGCAGCCGCCCCGGCGTGCCGACGACGATGTGGGCGCCCTGGTTCAGCAGGCGCTGCTCCTGCCGGGGGTCCATGCCGCCGACGCAGGAGACCACGCGCGCGCCTGTGGCTGCATAAAGCCAGCCGAATTCCCGCTGCACCTGCAGCGCCAGTTCGCGCGTGGGCGCCACCACCAGGGCAAGTGGTGCTCCGGCCGGGGGAAAAAGCTCCTGCGTGGCCAGCAGCGTCTCGGCCATGGCAAGACCATAGGCCACCGTTTTGCCCGAGCCCGTCTGGGCCGACACCAGCAGGTCGCGTTCGGCCGCCTCGGGCGCCAGCACAGCAAGTTGCACCGGCGTCGGATTGGTATAGTCCCGCTCGGCAAGTGCGCGGGCGAGCGCCGGGTTGGTCGTCATGAAGGTCACGGGTCGTCCGCCTATGTCGCAGGTTCGTCGGGCATCCGGGGCGCCCTTCGAGAAGGTCCGGGGACCCCCTCCTTAATCTTGCTGGCGCCGCAGCGCTACTGCCGCCTCGGTCTGCCGGCATGCCGTGCGGCCGGGAAGTGCGCTGCCGCCCGGGGGAGGCGCCGCATTCGGGAGACCCCGTCTCCAATGCCCGTCACGCGGTTTTCACGCGAGTTGACCACGTTGCGTCCTTCCACTGCCGTACGATTCAGGAAAGCCTGATGCAACAGAACCTCTCCCCGGATAGACACGACACCGAGATCGGCAGGACGGTTCAAAACTACATTGACGAGCGCCCGAGCTGGCCGGATGGCACGCCGGTGCCGGTCACACCGATGACCGCGATGCAATGGCGCATCTGGGGGCTCGCGGCGGCGGGCAAATTCTTCGAGGGGCTTGTCGTCTTCATGACCGGCGTGGCGATGCCGCTGATCGCCAACGAATTCGGCCTCGACGCCGTTGCCCATGGCGTGGTGGGAGCCGCCTCGCTCGCCGGTATATTGGTGGGCGCGCTGCTGCTCGGCGGCCTTGCCGATCAGTTCGGGCGCAAACTCATGTTCATCGTCGAGATGGTCCTCTTCATCATCTTTCTGGTGCTGCTGTCGGTTGCGCCGAGCTATCCTTGGCTTGTGGTCTTTCTCTTCGGAATCGGTCTGGCGCTCGGCTGCGACTATCCGACAGCCCATCTCATCATTTCAGAAAGCATTCCGACCAGCGCCCGCGGTCGTCTCGTTCTGGGCGCGTTCGCGTTCCAGGCGGTGGGCGCCTTGGTCGGCACCGGGGTCGGCTATGCCGTGCTCACCCTCGATCCCGATGTCACCGCCTGGCGTTGGATGTATGCCGCAGCCATCGTCCCGGCCATGATCGTTCTTGCCGGCCGCTTTTTCGTGACCGAGAGCGCGCCCTGGCTATTCGCCCGCGGTCGCAAGCACGAGGCCGAGCGCGTCACTGCCCGGCTGCTGCACCGCCGGCCGGCCTATCCGAAAAAGGTCGTGCTGTCGGCGCCCGACAAGGAGGCGACGGAAGGAAATGGCTGGGCGGCCCTATTCGAGCGCCGGAACCGCCGTGCCACCATCCTCGCCTCGGTGCCGTGGTTCCTGCAGGATTTGTCGACCTATGGCATTGGGATCTTCACGCCCACCATCCTCGCCGCAGCGCTGGGTCATGACAGTGGCAATGCCCGCAACATCGCCGAGGTCATTCAGAACGACATCTCCGCCGCCCAGGGGGCGGCCATGATCGACGTGCTGCTCATCGTCGGCATCATCTTTGCCGTGGCGCTGGCCGATCGGGTGGGGCGTGTTCCGTTGCAGATTCTCGGCTTCGTCGGCTGCGCCGCCGGGCTGCTGATCGCTTCCTTCTCGGCCTATTATGACGGCCCCCTTTCGACAACCCTCATCTTCGCCGGCTTCATGATGTTCAACTTCATGACCAATCTCGGCCCGAACGCGCAAACATACCTGCTCGCCGGCGAGGTGTTTCCCACCGCCATTCGCGGCAAGGGAGCCGGCTTCGCGGCGGCGTTCGCCAAGATGGGTGCGGTGGTTACTGCTTTCGGTTTCCCGGTGCTCCTGTCCACCATCGGTCAGCAGTCCCTGCTGTACGGGCTGGTCGTGATGTCGCTGCTTGGCGCCGCCATCACCTGGCGGTTCCGCATCGAGACGGCGGGCGTCAGCCTCGATGAGGTTGGCGGGCGTGGGCATCATCACGGCAAGGTGCGGTTGCCGGAAAGCGCGATCGCCGAGATCTGACGCGCGGATGCGCAGAGCCTGCAAGGGTCCGCTTGCCGACCCAGGCAGCCCCGTTCTCTGCCGGGTGGAGCGCAGGAAGGCTTGGAGAGCCCGCGCCGGCGGGCGGCTACGCGGAAGTCTGCCGGGCACTCCCCTTCGTTCGCCGTCTGGCGGGAACGGCGTCGATCGGTGATCGCGCGGTCATGTCGCTATTCTGCTCGCTTCCCGGACCACCCGCTCCGCTCGCTCCACGCGGCTGAGCAGGTTAGACGGAGCATTGGGGGACAGTACAACAAAGAACTCGCAGCCCACGCTGTCGTAAAACTCGACTTCACCCATCTCGATGAGATTTATTTCCCGAAGCTCCTCGATGATATTGCGGAAACTCGCTGGCGTGAATATCCACGCATGACAATCCAAATAATCGGTCTGTAGCGACGTGGCGGCCGCGTAGCCCGCTTCAAGGGTTCCGGTAAAGCTGAATACGCCACCGTCAAGATCAGCCCAGACGCCGGCACCGTTTCGCTCCGCCGACATCGAATAGTGGTCGAAAAGGTGGGCCGGATCATGCCGCGTGCGTTTCTCCAGATAGGCACGGACCATGGCGCCTGTTGTGCTGACAGGGCGAAAATAATCGAAGGTGAAGCGACGATCGGGCAGCATAAGATACAGCTTCCCGTCGGGTTTTAGCGCTCGCGTGCAGCGCTGGAGAAATCTGATCGGGTCGGGGAGATGTTCGAAGACATGACTGGCAATGATATAGTCAAATCTCTCGCCTTCCGGTAGAAGTCGGGTCAATTCTCCGCCATCATCAATTGCATCAACCGGTTCGATACGTGTCACATCCACGGGATGGTCGCGGTATTTCTCCCTCAATGACGCCTCATCGGCATGATCGACAATATAAACGTTAAAACCATCCTTCTTCGCGACGATCGGATTATAGGACGCGCCGAATTCTATCCCTATGCGATATTTCCCAACTCTCGAGCGCACGTAATTGCGGAAGTCCATGCGAAACCCTCTTGCGCTCGCGGGTTGTCAGCAGCCACAAAGACGCAATTCAAACGCGCCGCCGACCCTCATATCGGCATATGGTAGCATGTTTGTCGCATCCCGGAGTCGTTGTCGTGCGCCTGCGCTTTGATGATCTGAGGCTCCGCGCTTATCTTCTCTCGAAGAAGATGCGTCAATTCCCGAGTGTAATCCGGGAAAATGTGCCGCGTTTTTATGTAGATGAGGAGTGTTGCCCGGCTGTCGGAAATAATTATGCAATTGTTGTTTCTTATTCGGGTTTTGGTGTTGCATCCGACCTTATTGATCTGCTGAAGGCACTGCGCCGCCGTGGCGTGAACGCCGTGGTCATATGCAACGGTTTGCCGAAGTTGAACGTGCTGGAAATGCTTCGGCGGGACGCTCATCGAGTGATGGTGCGGCGGAATGTGGGTCGTGATTTCGGCGCCTTTCGCGCGGCGACCCTCCGCCTCGCAGCTGAGGGGCGAGCCGTCTCACGCATGCTGTATTTCAACGACAGCGTCATTTATATCGCCGGTGCCGAGCTGGACGCGATGGTGCATCGGATGATCGAGGATACGTATCCTGTCATCGGTGCGTTCGAGAACCACGAATTCGAGCACCACATCGGCTCCTATGTGTTTTCGGTGAGCGGCGAGGTGTTCTACGACTCGAAGCTGCTGTCGTTCTGGAAGCGTTATCGGCCGTACGATATCCGCCCTCACGCGATCCATCAGGGTGAGATTGCCTTATCTCGGCAGTTGAAAAAGCGCGGTTACGCTATCGGCGTGATCTATTCCGTGGATCGTCTCGGCGAACATCTCCGCACGTTCGACGCTGCCCAATTGCTTGGGCTCCTCAAATATATGACTCCGGCATGGAGGTCGGCTTTTCTGGCGCAAACCCGCGAGGGGACCTTAGGTGTCGGCCGGCAACTGGTGAGCGCCTTCGAAGTGGAGCGCCACACCTCACGCCCAAGCGGCGATACTCCGCAATCGTCTTCCCAAGGCGCGGTGCCAACGCTCAGTTCCCTGACCCGTCCGCCCGATACGCCTCGCGGTCGTCAGCAGACCACCTTCGCGGCCGCCCATCGGGAGGTGCTGCGATGGAGTATCATTCAGGCAATGCTGGCGGAGGTTTCTGCTCATAGCCAGATTCACGTGGGGTTTGGCCTTTTTCGGCTATTATTGGGCGCGCCTGTCGTCAAGAAGGACCTTCTTCAGCGCGGCCTGTGGTCTGAGCAGGACTGTTTGCAGATACTCGACGACGTGCCGCCCGAGGCGCGTCGACGCATCATCAGGCAGTTGATCAATCGCGGCCGTCCGCTGCATGTCAGCGGGACCCGGCGGTTTCTCCTTCGGCATGGCCTTGAGTAGGCCTGTCGCCGCGAATGCCTGAGGTTCTCCGTACAGGCCCTGTGAACGCGGGTTCTTTCCCCCTTGAAGCCTCGCTGTCTCGCCCTTAAGGTGCGCGCTGCCTGAGCGGGCGTAGTTCAATGGTAGAACGGCAGCTTCCCAAGCTGCATACGAGGGTTCGATTCCCTTCGCCCGCTCCAGCGGCAATTCTCCTGCGTCCACCCCTGCTGCGGCCTCGCGCCGGGTGTTCTGTCGGCGTTGCAAGCGAACGTGATCGCAGGGATCGGGGCGCCGTGCGCCCGGCCAGAAATTCCGATCCGTGCTGGCTCTGCCGCCGAGGGCGCTCCCCGTTGGCCCATTCGGGCCGCGGGAATGAGGGAACCTCTCGCGCGCCGCTCGCATTTTCGTTGCGATCAATGAGCGCGACTACGCCACCGAAGGCCGGGACACCCATGCAGAGCCCCCCCCAAACCACCTTGTCTCGACGTGACCTCCTGGTCGCTGGGGCAGCGACCGTCACCGTCTCGCACGCGAGCGGGACGATTGCGCGCGCTGAAGACGCCTCTGCACCGAGAGGTGACGGGGTGGGACGTGACAAGCCGGGAACCCTGCCGTCGCGGCTCTCTGTTCGCTTTGCCGTCAACGGCACTACCACCGAGGTGGAGGTCGATACCCGCACTACCCTGCTCGACGCGCTACGCGAGCAGCTTCATCTCACGGGCACGAAGAAGGGCTGCGATCATGGCCAGTGCGGTGCCTGCACCGTCATGGTCAACGGGGTCCGCATCAATGCCTGCCTCACCCTCGCGGTTATGCATGAGGGCGATGAGGTGACGACCATCGAGGGACTGGGAGGGCCGGCAGATTTGCACCCGATGCAGGCTGCCTTCGTCAGGCACGACGGCTATCAGTGCGGCTATTGCACGCCGGGACAGATCTGCTCGTCCGTGGCGATGCTCGCCGAAATCGAGGCCGGTATTCCCAGCCATGTCACTCCAGACCTCACCGGGCGTCCCGAAGCATCGGTGGACGAATTGCGGGAGCGGATGAGCGGCAATATCTGCCGCTGCGGTGCCTATTCCAATATTATTGACGCCATCTCCGACGTGGCGGGGAGGCAGTCATGATGCCATTCACCTATGAGCGCGCCTCCTCGGCGGCCGAGGCAGCGCGCGCGGCGGCTGCCAGTCCCGGCGCAAAATTCATCGCAGGCGGTACGAATCTTCTGGACTTGATGAAGCTGCAGATCGAGACGCCGAGCCATCTGATTGATGTGAACGGCCTCGCGTTCGACACGATCGAGCCCACGCGGGAAGGCGGGCTGCGCATCGGCGCGTTGGTCAGCAACACCTCGCTGGCCTCCGATCCGCGGGTGCGGCGAGACTATGCTGTGTTGGCACGTGCCCTTCTGGCGGGCGCATCGGGCCAATTGCGCAATAAGGCCACCACCGCCGGCAATCTGCTTCAGCGCACGCGCTGCCCCTACTTCTACGATACCGCCCAGCCCTGCAATAAGCGCGTGCCCGGCAGCGGCTGCGCGGCGATAGGCGGGGTGTCCCGCCAACTGGGCGTGATCGGCACCAGTGAGGCGTGCATCGCCACCCATCCCAGCGATATGGCGGTGGCTTTGCGCGCGCTCGACGCGACGGTGGAAACGGTGCGTGCTGATGGCAGCGAACGCTCGATCCCCATGGCCGAGCTTCATCGTCTGCCGGGCGACACGCCGCATGTGGAGACGGCGCTGGACGCCGGCGAATTGATTACCGCCGTGGTGCTGCCGCCGCCGCCGGGTGGTCGCCATGTCTATCGCAAGGTGCGCGACCGAGCTTCCTATGCCTTCGCTCTGGTTTCCGTCGCTGCCGTGCTGCAGCCGGACGGCACGGGGCGCGTCGCGCTCGGCGGCGTCGCTCCCAAGCCGTGGCGCGTCGAGGCGGCGGAGAGCGAGATGGGGCGCGGCGCCCGCGCTGTCACTTCCCGGCTGCTCGCCGCCGCCCGGCCGACGCGCGACAACGCCTTCAAGATCACGCTGGTCGCGCGCACGCTGGACTCGATCCTCATCGAGGGAAGGGGCTGAACCATGAAGTTCGAAAAGCCCGAAACCACAAACCCGATCGACCGGATGAAGGTGGTGGGGCAGCCGCTGGACCGGATCGAGGGCCCGCTGAAGACCACGGGCACGGCGCCCTATGCCTATGAGCGGCACGATGTGGTGGCCGATCCCGCCTATGGCTATGTGATCGGCGCCACCATCGCCAAGGGCCGCCTAAAGGCGATGGACCTGTCCGCCGCAGAGCGCGCGCCGGGGGTGCTCGCCATCGTCACGGCGGAGAATGCCGGGCCTCTGGACAAGGGCAATTACAACACCGCGCCTCTGCTCGGCGGTCCGCTTATTCAGCATTACCATCAGGCGGTGGCGCTCGTGGTGGCGGAGAGCTTCGAGCAGGCCCGCGCCGCTGCCGCCCTGGTGCGCGTCGACTATCTGGCGGAGCCAGGGAATTATGATCTTGAGGCAGCGAAGGGAGCGGCTTTCCCGCCAGAGGCCAACGGGCTGACTGGGCCCATCGACACCCATGTCGGCGATTTCGCGGCTGCTTTCGCGGCCGCTCCGGTGACACTGGACAGGACTTACACCACGCCGGACCAGTCACACGCGATGATGGAGCCGCACGCGACGCTCGCGTGCTGGGAAGGTGAACGGCTTACGGTATGGACCTCCAACCAGATGATCGCCTGGTCGCGGGGGGATCTTGCCAGAACGCTGCGTATGGACGCGGACAAGGTGCGTGTTGTCTCGCCCTATATTGGCGGGGGATTCGGTGCCAAGCTGTTCCTCAGGGCTGATGTGGTGCTGGCCGCGCTGGGGGCGCGGGCGGCGGGACGGCCGGTGAAGGTCGCGCTGCAGCGCCCGCTCATTGCAAATAACACGACGCACCGTCCGGCGACGATCCAGCGCATCCGGCTGGGCGCGCAGCGGGACGGAACCATAACGTCCATCGGCCATGAAAGCTGGTCCGGCGACCTTGAGGGCGGCGGGCCGGAGACCGCTGTCGGGCAAACGCGCCTGCTCTATGCCGGGGCCAACCGCATGACGGCGATGCGCCTGGCCGTGCTCGATCTGCCGGAGGGCAATGCCATGCGCGCGCCGGGCGAGGCGCCGGGCATGATGGCGCTGGAAATGGCGATGGACGAAATGGCCGAAAAGCTCGGCATGGACCCGGTGGACTTCCGCATTCGCAACGACACCCAGGTCGATCCGGAACATCCCGAGCGACCGTTCTCGGCGCGGCCTTTGGCCGAATGCCTGCGCCTCGGGGCTGAGCGCTTCGGGTGGAACGCTCGTCCCTCCCGGCCGGGCATGCGTCGGGACGGGCGCTGGCTTGTCGGCATGGGCATGGCGGCTGCTTTCCGCAACAATCTGCTGACGAAGTCTGGTGCCCGCGTTAGGTTGTCCGCGCAAGGCCGGGTGACAGTCGAAACCGACATGACCGATATCGGCACTGGCAGCTACACCATCATCGCGCAGACAGCCGCGGAGATGATGGGTGTGCCGGTGGAGGCGGTTACGGCGAAGCTCGGCGATTCCGATTACCCCGTCTCGGCCGGCTCGGGTGGCCAGTTCGGCGCCAATAATGCGACCTCCGGTGTCTATGCCGCCTGCGTCAAGCTGCGGGAGGAGGTGGCGCGCCGCCTCGGCTTCAATTCGGGCGAAGCCAGCTTCGTGGACGGCGAGGTGCGCGCGGGCAACCGCAGCGCGAGGCTCGGTTACGCGGCTGCGGAGGGCGATCTCACCGCCGAGGACGCGATTGAATATGGTGACCTCGATCAGACCTATCAGCAATCCACCTTTGGCGCGCATTTCGTCGAGGTGGCGGTCGACGGCGCAACTGGCGAAACGCGCCTGCGGCGCATGTTGGCGGTCTGTGCCGCCGGCCGCATTCTCAACCCGAAGTCCGCGCGCAGCCAGGTGATCGGAGCCATGACAATGGGGGCGGGGGCGGCGCTGATGGAAGAACTCGCCGTCGATAAGAGGCGTGGCTTTTTCGTCAATCACGACCTCGCCGGTTATGAGGTGCCGGTCCATGCCGACATCCCGCATCAGGAGGTCATTTTCCTCGACGAAGCGGATCCGATTTCCTCGCCGATGAAGGCGAAGGGGATCGGCGAGCTCGGCATCTGCGGCGTCGGCGCTGCGGTGGCGAATGCCATCTATAACGCCACCGGCGTGCGCGTGCGCGACTACCCCATCACCCTCGATAAGCATCTCGACCGTCTGCCGGAGGTGGCCTGAAAAACCGCCACTCCAGGCAAACTGTGGACGAGCGTGCAGACCGCTCCTGTGGCTCCTTCTGCGCGGCGGCGATGAGTGTCGGCGCCGCTCCCACCCTATAGGATGACAGGATCGGCGAGTCGTCCGGGGGTGAGAAGCGGAGAATGAGCGTGAGCGGTGATGCCCTGGTCTTCTACAGTTCGGTGGACAATGCGCAGGCGTGGCGGTCGGCGCTTATCGCCGAACTGCCCGATCTCGATGTACGGATCGAGCCTGACGTGGGCAATCCCGCCGATATCCGCTATGCGCTGTGCTGGACCCCGCCCGCCGGTTTCTTCGCCCGTTTTCCCAATCTTCAACTCGTGGTCAATCTCGGTGCGGGCGTCGACTCGTTGATGCAGCGCGACGATCTGGTGCCGGTGAAGTTCGCCCGCCTCAATGACCCCGGGATGGAGGCGATGATGGCGAGCTACGTCATCTTTGCCGTCACACGTTATGCCCGCGATATACCGGCCTTCGAGCGTGCAACGCGGCGGGGTGAGTGGCACTATATCCATCCCCGTCCGCTGTTCGAGATCAAGGTCGGCGTGTTGGGGCTGGGTGAACTCGGCGCTGCGGCGGCAAAGGCGCTGGCGGCGATGGGCTACGCCGTGTGGGGCTGGTCGCGGAGCCCCAAGGAGATTCCCGGCGTCACCGCACGGACAGGCCGCGAGGGGCTTGAGCGCGTTCTGGCCGAGAGCGACATTGTGGTGTGCCTGGTGCCGCTGACGCCGCAAACCCATCACCTGCTCGGCGCCGCCGAACTCGCGCTGATGCCGCGAGGCGCGAAGCTGGTGAATGTGTCGCGTGGTGCTCTGGTCGATGAGGCGGCCCTTGTGGAGGCGCTTCGCTCGGGCCATCTTGCCGAGGCGACACTTGACGTGTTCGAGACCGAGCCGCTTCCCAAGGAGCACCCGCTCTGGAGTCTCGACAATGTGCTGATAACGCCCCATGTGGCGAGCATCACCGTGCCGGAGCTTGCGGCGCGCGACGTTGCAGAGAGTATTCGGCGCGTTCGCCAGGGCCTGCCGCCGCTGCACGAAGTGGACCCGCGGCGGGGGTATTGACGGGGGTCATGGCGCGAATGGCTTGCGGGCAGAGGTATCGGACCGATCGAAGGGCGCGGACATGATGGGTACGGTTTCAGTGCGGGTTGGCGCATGGAGATGGGGGCTCGGGATCGCCGCCGTCCTCGCCCTCGGTGCGGCGATCGGCCTGTGGGCGCGCCACGGTGCGGCCGTTTTCTTCGAGATGCTCGCGGCTGGTCTCGCTTATTGTTTCTGACCGTTTGACCGATCCGTGGCGCCGGCCGGTGCGGCTGCGCCGAGTTGTGCTGTGGTGCCATGTCCCATCGTCGTATCGTCCTGCTGCTGGCTGCCTTTGTTGTCGGCGCCGTTGTCATCGTTGCCAGTGCGTTGGCTTTGCTGCCCTCCGGCAAGGGCCCGGTCTCGAACGAGGTGTCGATCGGCGGTCCCTTTCAACTCGTTGACCAGAACGGGAATGCGGTGACGCAGGAGAGCTATCTCGGCAGACCGACATTGGTGTTCTTCGGCTTCACCCACTGCCCGGATATTTGCCCGACCGCGCTGTTCGAGATGTCGCAGCTCTTCGAGGCGCTAGGGCCGGATGCGGACAAGGCGACGGGTCTGTTCATCACCGTCGATCCCGAACGCGACACGCCTGCGGTGATGAAGGACTATCTCGGCAGCTTCCACCCGAGCATTCAGGGGTTGAGCGGTACCCCGGAGCAGATCGCTGCGGTGACCCGCGCCTATCGCGCCTATGCCAAGAAGGTGCCGACGCAGGATGGCGACTACACCATGGACCACACGGCCATTGTCTATCTCATGGACAAGGAGGGCCGCTTCGTCGCCCCGTTCAACCTGAAGCAGCCGCCAGCGGACGCCGCGGCCGAGTTGCGCCGTTACTTCTAAGCCGTACGGTCGGCCGCAATCCCTGCCGCCGGCGTGAGGTGCGCGCAAGGCCGTGCTCGGTCTTCTCCCAATGTGAAGGGGCGATGGCGAGCGTTATCAGCGCCCGCCAGGCGGCGGCTGACATCATGAGCCAGTAAACCGGCATCAACAGCGCGACCTGGGCGGCGCCAGCAATGCGCCGCCGACGCATGCCCAGAAATGTTGACAGGACGGTGCCCATCAGTCCCGCCAGCAGCACGCCGAACCATACGGCGTCGAGCAATGTCGACATCGCGGAGGGGTGAGGCACCGGCGCGAGGAAAAGTCCCAGCACGAGTGAGGCGAACAGCACAGGGTGGAGCAGTGCGGCCGCAGTACCGCTCCCGAGCAGAAACAGCAGCGTCAGCGTCCCCGGCCAGCCGGCGCTGCGTACCATGTGTAGCGGCCGGCGCGCATGCACCAGCAGCGTCTGCATCCATCCCTTGTACCAGCGCGTGCGCTGACGCATCCAGGCCCCAAGCCGGCGCGGCGCCTCCTCGTCGGTCGTGCAGGTGATGACCTGTGTACTCCAGCCCGCCCGGGCGAGGCGCACGCCGAGATCCGCGTCCTCGGTCACGTTGAAAGGATCCCAGCCGCTCACCTCGTCAAGGGCGTCACGGCGGAAATGGTTTGACGTGCCTCCAAGCGGCAGCGGCAGCCTGCAAAGGCCGAGCATGGGCAGTACGACATCGAAATAGGCCGCATATTCGGCGGCGAACTGCCGAGGGATCCAGCCATCGGCGAGATTGTCGATAACGAGATGGGCCTGAACGCAACCGAGGCGTTCATTGCCCTGGCGCCCGAGGGTGGTGCACACCCGCCGCAACTGCAAGGGGTCGGGCATGTCCTCGGCATCATAAATGCCGATCACCGTACCGCGTGCGAAAGGCAGGGCGACGTTCAACGCCTTCGGCTTGGTGCGCGGCCCTATGCCGGGCGCGATAATGACCTCGAAGCCGGGGCGGCGAGCATGGAGCTTTAGTGCCGTCGCGGTTGCCTCGTCGTCGTGTTCGATGACGAGGAGGATCTGTAGTTTTTCGCGGGGATAGTCGATGGCCTCCAGCGCATCGACTAACTGGGGCACAACGCGCGCTTCGCGGTAGAGCGGAACGATCAGGCTGTAATAGGGCAGGGACCTGTCGTCACGCGCCGGGCGCGGCGGGGGTTGCGGCGGGATGGTGCAGGCTGCCAGCTTCAAGGTCGCCGCACCGACGAGTATCAATGCCACCAAGCCCGGCAGGGCCCAGGCCCCGATGAAGGAGGTTGCGGTTGCGGTGAGGAAGAGCGCGGCCAGCGCTACGGCGAAGAGGCCGAACAGGTAGCGCGACACGGTGAGCGTCCCTGCCGAGAGATGCGGCTGCCGGTCGCGTAAACCATAGGCGGCGTAACCGCCCAGTTGCCGTATATAGCGCAAGCGCAGGAAGCCGGACAGGCGCTCCGGTGTCGTCAGTTGTGTCCGTGCGCGCAACTCCGGCCGTTCCGCGAGTTGCGCCGCCAGCCGGCGCAGCCGTAGGCCGCGTGCCGCGATCACAAGCCGGCCGTCAGCCGTGCGCAGGATGCCGCTCCGCAATGCGGCGGATATATCGGACGCCGTGAGCTTCGGAGCGGCGCTGAAAACCGTCGGATCGAGGGGTTCGAATGCGATGCCCAATTCGCGCGCCGCGGCTTGAGCAAGCGCATCGGAGGAGGCGTGGCCCATGGCCAGTAAGGTCTCATCGAGACCGGTTCCGAGCCGGTCGGCTCGCCGTCGGGCATAATGCAGGACGGCCGGGTCCAGCGTCCGGGCGAGGCCCGCCGCCTCCACCGGAATGCCGGCTGCGTCGAGAGCCTCCAGCGGGCCCCACGAGCGCCAGCGCACCACCTGCGTCATCGGGCGGCCCTCGCCTAGCGAACACCAAAACGGTAGAACATCGCGGTGGCGCGGCAGCCGCCTAATCCAGCGCGAGGACAGTGTGCGGTATCTTTATCCGGTAGTTAAGTCCGGTTCCATGACAGCGCTTCTATTGGCGGCTATGCTCTCCGTCGTAATGTCCGGCGATGTGGTCTCGGCGCAACAGCGGGACGTATCGGCGGTGGCGCCCCCCTCCGACCCGGTGGTGGTTCCCGGCTTCTGGGACCCTAAGCGGCGGCCCGAGCGGCCGGACGTGACCCGCCTGCCGGTGCAGATACGGTTTGTCACCACTGAGGACTATCCGCCCTTCAGCTTCCGCGGCGAGGATGGGCGTCCGACCGGGTTCAATGTCGACATCGCCCGCGCGATCTGCACCGAACTCGCCATTCGCTGCACCTTGGAAATCCTTCCCTTCGATGAGTTGGTCGAGGCTCTGGAGAGCGGCAAGGCC
This sequence comes from Ancylobacter sp. IITR112, assembly GCF_041415945.1. NCBI lineage: Bacteria > Pseudomonadati > Pseudomonadota > Alphaproteobacteria > Hyphomicrobiales > Xanthobacteraceae > Ancylobacter > Ancylobacter sp. IITR112. The sequence goes on from NZ_JBGCUS010000001.1 coordinate 474,439, forward strand.
GATGCAGCGATCGCCGGGATCGCCATTTCTGCCGCCAGCCGGGAGAGGAGCGATTTCTCCGACCGCTATTTCCGCTCGCCGGCGCGGTTCGTCGCCCGCCGGGGCGACGGCGAGTTGAAAGTGACACCGAATGCGCTCGCTTCCAAATCTGTCGGTGTGGTCGGCGACACCGCGCACGAAGCCTATCTGCGCGACTTCTTCAATGAGATCGCCATTCGTCGCTTTGCCGATGCCGACATGGCCCGTGCCGCGCTGCAGAAGGGTGAGGTCGACCTTCTCTTCGGCGACGGTGTGCAACTCGCCCTGTGGCTCAACGGCACGGCCTCCGCCGGCTGCTGTGTCTTCGTCGGCGGCCCCTTCACCGAGAGCCTTTATTTCGGCGAAGGGATGGGCATCGCGGTCAAGCGCGGCAACGACCCATTGCGTCAGTCGCTGAACTATGCGCTGGCCCAACTCTGGGAGGAAGGGGTCTATACCGACCTCTATCTGCGCTGGTTCCCGATCAGCGTTTATTGACGCGGGCTTCCGCACTACCTAGAGCATCTGCCCGGAGGCGGCGTGGCCGCCTTTGACGTTTCAGTGAAGCAAAGCCCAGGAGGGCCTATCATGACGGCGACCGCTCCGGTCGAAGATTTTGCAGTCGAACTGCGCACGCTGGCGGAGACCGCTGGCGCCTGGCCGTTCGAGGAAGCCCGCAAGATCGTCGAGCGTCTGAAGCGGAAACCCAAAGACGAGGTTCTGTTCGAGACGGGCTACGGCCCGTCCGGCCTGCCGCATATCGGCACCTTTGGCGAGGTGGCGCGCACCACCATGGTGCGTCACGCCTTCCACGTGCTGACCGAGGGCAAGATTCCGACGCGTCTGCTCTGCTTCTCCGACGACATGGACGGCATGCGCAAGATTCCGGAGAACGTGCCGGATCCGGCGGCGTTGAAGCCTTATCTGCAGATGCCGCTGACCAAGGTGCCGAACCCGTTTGGCGGCGGCTATGAGAGCTTCGGCCACCACAACAATGCGATGCTGCGGCGTTTCCTCGACACGTTCGGCTTCGACTATGAATTCGCCAGCGCCACGGACTATTACTTCTCCGGCAAGCTCGACGCCGTGCTGCTGAAGGCGGCGGAGAAGTACGAGGCCATCATGGAAGTGATGCTGCCGACGCTGGGCGAGGAGCGGCAGGCGACCTATTCGCCCTTCCTGCCGATTTCGCCGGTTTCCGGCCGCGTGCTCTACGTGCCGCTCAAGGCCGTCGACGCCAAGGCCGGCACCATCACCTTCACGGACGAGGATGGGGTGGACAAGACCCTTCCCGTCACCGGCGGCCATGTGAAGCTGCAATGGAAGCCGGATTTCGGCGCCCGCTGGGCGGCGCTCGATGTCGATTTCGAGATGTTCGGCAAGGACCACCAGACCAATGCGCCGATCTATGACCGGATCAGCGAAATCCTTGGGGGCGTGGCGCCCGAGCACTTCGTCTATGAGCTGTTCCTTGACGAGAACGGCCAGAAGATCTCGAAGTCGAAGGGCAACGGCCTGACCATCGACGAATGGCTGACCTATGCGAGCCCGGAGAGTCTGGCGCTGTATATGTTCCAGTCGCCGCGCTCCGCCAAGAAGCTGCATTTCGACGTGATTCCGAAGGCGGTGGACGAGTATTTCAGCTTCCTCGCCCGCTATCCGACCCAGGACTGGAAGAACCGGCTCGGCAATCCTGTGTGGCACATCCATTCCGGCAACCCGCCGGTGGAGGAATTGCCGCTGAGCTTCGGCCTGATGCTCAAGCTCGCCTCGGCCTCCAATGCCGAGGACAAGGGCGTGCTCTGGCGCTTCATCGAGCGCTATGCGCCCGGCACGTCGCCGGAAACCCACCCGACTGTCGACCAACTGGCCGGCTATGCCGTGCGCTACTTCATCGACCGTGTGAAGCCGCACCGCAGCTATCGCCTGCCCGACGAGGTCGAGGCGCAGGCGCTGGCGCGGCTCGACGCGGCGCTGGCTGTGGTGGATGGCGAGGATCGCGACGCCATCCAGAACGCGGTCCTCGATGTCGGCCGAGCCGAGCCACGCTATCAGGACCACAAGCGCAAGAGCCCGAGCGGCGGGCCGGGCGTGACCTTCGCCTGGTTCAGCGCGCTCTACGAGCTTCTGCTCGGCGAGAAGGAAGGCCCGCGCTTTGGCGGCTTCGTCGCTGCCTACGGCATTCCCGAGACCCGCGCCCTGATCGCGCGGGCACTTTCCGGGGAACTCGCCAACGGCGCCGGCTGACGCTTTTCCGATGCGCCATGGCGTCCTACTCTTCTCGGCTTGAGGAGGACGCCATGGACCATTCCGACCATCCATCCGGAGATCACTCGCACGGCGATTCCGGTGCTGCGCGCTGGAAGCATGATGGCGTTCGCGTCATCAAGGGCGACGCGCTCGACGCGAATACGGCGCAGACCCCGGGCATGTTCCGTCAGGCGGCGATCAATCACGCCCGCGTCGGCGCCCAGAAAATCTGGGCGGGCACGGTCACCATAGAACCCAACGCGAAGACCGGCGTGCACCATCATGGGGCGCTGGAAAGCGTCATCTTCGTCGTGCGCGGCCGCGCCCGCATGCGCTGGGGCGAGCGGCTGGAATATGTGGCCGAGGCCGAGGCGGGCGACTTCATCTTCGTTCCACCCTATGTGCCGCATCAGGAAATCAACGCCGACCCCGGCCAGCCGCTCGACTGCGTGCTGGTGCGTTCGGACAATGAGGCCGTTGTGGTGAACATCCCCGATGTCGAGCCCGTGGAGAGGCCGGAAGAGGTCTACTGGGTCGATCCGATCCACAAGGCGCCGGGCTGACGCTCAGCCCGGCGTGTGTGCGGCGAGTGCCTTCTCGCGGAGGGCGGTCAGCGAGGTGCTCGGCGTGATGGCTTCCGGGTCGAGCTTCACATGCACGATGGCCGGCAGGCCCGACGCAAAGGCCGCGTCGAGCGCGGGCACGAACGCCTCGTTGGTTTCCACCGTCACGCCAAAGCCGCCAAAGGCGCGGGCATAGGCGGCGAAATCCGGGTTGCGGAGGGTCGTGCCGAAGACGCGGCCGGGATATTCGCGCTCCTGATGCATGCGGATGGTGCCATACATGCCGTTGTCGATCACGACAGCGACGATCGGTGCGCCATACTGAACCGCCGTGGCGAATTCCTGCCCGGTCATCAGGAAATCGCCGTCGCCGCAGGCCGCGACAACGGGCGTTTCGGGCTGGGAAATCTTCGCCGCCAACGCCGCCGGCAGGCCATAGCCCATCGAACCGGAGGTGGGGGCGAGCTGCGTGCCATAGGCGCGGAAGCGGTGGAAGCGATGAACCCAGATGGCGAAATTGCCGGCGCCATTGCAGATGACCGTCTCCTTGGGAAGGTCCCGCAGATACTGCACCAGCGTGGCCATCTGCACCGCGCCCGGATTGGCGGGGGGCGTCTCGGTCCATTCGAGATAATCGGCCCGCGCCTGCGCCCGCCAGTCGCCCCAGGTGATGGTGTTTGGCGGCTGCACCCCTTCCAGCGCGGAGGCGAAGGCGCCGGAAGAGGCGTTGATGGCGAGCGCGGGCTGATAGACCCGACCCAGCTCTTCGGCATCGGCATGGACATGCACCAGCGTGACGCCGGGATCGGGTATGCCTAGCAGGCTGTAGCCCTGCGAGGGTACTTCGCCGAACCGTCCGCCGGCGAGAATGACGAGATCGGACTCCTTGAGCCGGGCCGTGAGCTTCGGATTGACGGAGAAACCGATGTCGCCGGCGAAACAGGCATGGTCGGCCGGAAACAGCATCTGCCGCCGGAAGCTGACCGCCACCGGCAAATCGAAGCGCTCTGCGAAGCGGATGACGGAGGCGACCGCCCGTTCATTCCAGCGCGCCCCGCCGAGGATCATCAGCGGCCGCTTCGCCGCCCAGAGCAGGCGCTGCAGCCGCATCATGTCGGTGAGGCCGGGCCATGTCTCCGCCGGCTCCACCGCAGGGGCGGTCGGGACATCGACAATGTCGCTCAGCACATCCTCGGGGAGGGCGATCACTACCGGTCCCGGCCGGCCCTGCATCGCCACGCGGAAGGCGCGGGAGACGATTTCCGGGATGCGCGCCGCATCGTTGATCTCCACCGCCCATTTGGCGAGCGGGCCGAAGACGGCGCGGTAGTCGACCTCCTGAAACGCTTCACGCCCGCGCATCGCCTGCGAGATCTGGCCGACGAACAGGATCATCGGCGTCGAGTCCTGCTGGGCGATATGGATGCCGGCACTCGCATTGGTGGCACCGGGTCCGCGCGTGACGAAGCAGATTCCCGGCCGCCCCGTGAGCTTGCCGGAAGCCTCCGCCATCATCGCCGCGCCGCTCTCCTGCCGGCAGATGATGAAGTCGATGGCGCTGTCGGAGAGCGCGTCGAGCACGTCGAGATAACTCTCGCCGGGCACGCCGAAGGCGCGCGCGACGCCGTTGGCGAGAAGGGTGTCGACAAGGAGACGGGCGCCGGTGCGGGGGGCAGAGGAGGGCAGGGAGGTCATGGGCAGGAACTCGACGCGAAGGACGGCGCACTCTAGAGCCGGCGTGCCGCGAAGGCGAGCGAACTTGCGGCCAAGCCGCTGCTCAGGCGAAGCCGATCCACCGTCCCGCGACGAGAACCGCCAGCCAGAGCAGGAGGGAGAGTGCTGCGGAGACGCGCAGGCGGGCTGGCACCGGCCCGCCCTGCATTGCTCTCCGATAGGCGGGATGGGCATGCTGAAGGACGATATTCGCACAGGCTGCGGCGAGGAGTGCCAGCTTGGTCAGGAAGGCGGGATTGGCCGCATATTCCGCGGGGCGCACCGAGAAGAGCCACAGGCCCGTCAGCACGGCTAGCCCCATACCGCACGCCGCCACCCGCACCTGCAGCGGCCCCATCACCGCCAGCGGCGCGGTGGAAAGCGCGCCCAGCAGCCGTACATCGAGCACGAGGATAGCCCCGAGCAGGAGCGCAATGCCAAGTATGTGGGCGGCGTTGACCAGCAGATACGCCACCCAGGACGCCCGCAGCATGCGGGCGCCCGGCCAGTCGCCCAGCGCGGCGAGAAGGCTGACAGCCTCGTCCATCCCGGCCTCAGTTCCGGCCGATCCGCTCCGGGTACATGTCGTAATGCGTGCCGTCGAGGGTGATACGCACCGCCTTCATGTGCCGCTTGGCTTCGTCGCGGTTGCGATTGCCGAGCACGGTGATCGCGTCGCCCGGCTTCGCTGTGTCGCCCGTAAAGCCGGAATTGGCGGTCTGGCGGGGATTGCCGAGATCGACCTGCCAGAGGGTGCCGTCGCTGGCCGTCACCTCAAGCGAGGGGTGCGGCGGCGCCATCGAGATGGTCTTGATGGTGCCTTCCAGCGTCATCTGCTCGCTTTCCGCCCAGCTCCAGCCGTGATGGGCGAGAGCGGGGGCCGAGAGGGCAAGGAGGCCGGCAAGGCCGGCGCCGAGGATCGCGCGTGGCAGTCGGAGGGCTGTGGGCATGGTGCGGCTCCTGTCGTAAGGGAAGTCGCACCAGACTATGGGGCGGGCGGGCTCCGCGACGAGCCGTCCGCCCCTCACATCTGCGCCAGCACAGCGCTTCGCGGAAAGTGGCCTCAGACGTCGACGCTGGCGCGCAGCGCATTGTCCTGGATGAACTCGCGGCGCGGTTCCACCACATCGCCCATCAGGCGGTTGAACAGGTCATCGGCGTCCGCGACCTCCTTCACCTTCACCTGAAGCAGCGAGCGGGCATCCACGTCCAGCGTCGTCTCCCACAACTGCTCGGCATTCATCTCGCCAAGGCCCTTGTAGCGCTGCAGCGCGACACCCTTGCGGCCAGCATCGGTCACCGCATCGAACAGGTCCATCGGGCCGAAGACCAGCGTTTCCGAACCCTTGCGGCGCAGGGTCGCCGGCTCCGCGTGAACCTCCTGCAGGTCGGCAGCCAAGCTATCGAGACGGCGCGCCTCGGCCGAGCCGGTAAAGGTGGCATCGAGCACCGCCACTTCTTTCACGCCTCGCACGGTGCGGGTGAAGCGGAAGCCGGCGCCATCCGCCTCGCCCATCCAGCCGCGCTCGGTATCCTCGGCAATGAGGTCGAGCCGGCGCGCCACGATAGTCGCTACCTCGGCGGCGCGTTCTTCCTCGATGAGAAGGCCGGGCGTCAGAGCGCCGGCGATCGCCGCCTGTTCCACCACCGCGCGGTTGTAGCGCGGATGCAGGCCGTTCATCACATGGCGGAAGGAGCGGGCGCTTTCCAGCACATGGTGAAGATCGGCCCCGCCGCGCACTTCGCCGGTGGCAAGGTGCAGCGAAGCTTCGTCCAGGCCCTGTGTAATGAGGTAGTCTTCCAGCGAGCGCTCGTCCTTGAGATATTGCTCGGACTTGCCGCGCGTCACCTTATAGAGCGGGGGCTGGGCAATGTAGATGTGCCCACGCTCAAGCAACTCCGGCATCTGGCGGAAGAAGAAGGTCAGCAGCAGGGTACGGATGTGGGAACCGTCCACGTCCGCGTCCGTCATGATGATGATCTTGTGGTAGCGCAGCTTGTCGACGTTGAAGTCGTCGCGGCCGATTCCCGTGCCAAGCGCCGTGATCAGCGTGCCGATCTGGTCCGAGGAGAGCATCTTGTCGAAGCGAGCCCGCTCGACATTGAGAATCTTGCCGCGCAGGGGCAGGATCGCCTGGAAGGCGCGGTTGCGGCCCATCTTGGCCGAGCCGCCGGCCGAGTCACCCTCGACGATGAAAAGTTCGGACTTGGCCGGATCGCGCTCCTGACAGTCGGCGAGCTTGCCGGGCAGCGACGCGACATCGAGCGGGTTCTTGCGGCGGGTGAGTTCGCGCGCCCGGCGTGCCGCTTCGCGCGCGGCGGCGGCTTCGACCACCTTGGTCACCAGCGCCTTGCTCTCGCCGGGATGCTCTTCCAGCCAGGTGCCGAGCGCATCGTTCACCAGCGCTTCGACCACCGGCCGCACCTCGGACGAGACCAGCTTGTCCTTGGTCTGAGACGAGAATTTCGGATCCGGCACCTTTACGGAGAGCACAGCGGTCAGCCCCTCGCGGCAATCCTCGCCCGTCGGGTCGACCTTCTCCTTCTTGGCGATGCCGGAGCGCTCGGAATAGCCGATGATCTGACGGGTCAGAGCCGCCGCGAAGCCGGTAAAATGGGTGCCGCGGTCGCGCTGCGGAATGTTGTTGGTGAAGCACAGCACGTTTTCATGGTAGCTGTCGTTCCACGAAAGCGCGCATTCGACCATGATGCCGTCACGCTCGGCGCGGATGACGATCGGCTTGGGCAACAAGGCCTGCTTGGAGCGATCAAGATACTGTACGAAGGCTTCGACGCCGCCCTCATACATCATCTCTTCGCGCTTGACTTCCGCATGGCGGGCGTCGGTCAGGACGATCCGCACGCCCGAATTGAGGAAGGCGAGTTCGCGCAGCCGGTGTTCCAGCGTCGCGTAGCTGAACTCGATATGCGTGAATGTCTGCGGGCTTGGGACAAAGGTCACCATCGTGCCGCGTCGGCCTTCCATCGCTGGCCCCTTCACCGCCAGCGGGGCCTCGGCCTCGCCATGACGGAAGCGCATATGGTGCTCCAGCCCGTTGCGCCAGATGGTGAGGTCGAGCGTGGTCGAGAGGGCGTTCACCACCGAGACACCAACGCCGTGCAGGCCGCCAGAGACCTTGTAGGAGTTCTGGTTGAATTTACCGCCGGCGTGCAACTGGGTCATGATGACTTCCGCCGCCGAGACGCCTTCCTCGTCATGGATGTCGGTCGGGATGCCACGGCCATTATCGGTGACGGTGACCGAACCGTCGGCATTGAGTGTGACGGTCACTTCGTTGGCGTAGCCGGCAAGTGCCTCGTCGATAGCGTTGTCGACGACCTCATAGACCATATGGTGCAGACCGGAGCCGTCATCGGTGTCGCCGATATACATGCCCGGGCGCTTGCGCACCGCATCGAGGCCGCGAAGCACCTGGATCGACTGCGCGCCGTAATCTTCCCCGTTCGCGGCGGGGGGCGGGGCGTTGTCGGGCTCGGCCATGGCATGAAGCTCTTCGAATCGTTGAACGTGAAAGGAGTTTATACCGCACTGGGGCGGTTAATTCGTGGCGCCGCTCCGGCTCTTGCATCGGCAGGCGCCAGGCCGGAGCCGGATCGGGCCGCGGCCAGCGAATGCGGGCATGCGCGCGCCCTATCGTTTATAGTGTTTTCTCTTTTGTTTCAAGGGCTAGGACGTGGTGCCACGCGACCGGGGGCCACCGCGAAGGTTTCCGCCCGTCCGTCCAGCGCGGCAAAGGCGGATGGATCCGCGCCGGTCATCCACACTTGGCCGCCCAGCGCGTCGAGCGCCGCGAATAGGGCGACACGCCGTTCGGGGTCGAGATAGGCGACGACATCGTCGAGCAGCATTACCGGGGTAACCCCCGCCATCTCCGTCACGAGCCGCGCATGGGCGAGAGCGAGGCCGATAAGAAGCGCCTTCTGCTCGCCGGTGGAGCCCTGTCCCGCCGGGATGGCCTTTGGGCCGTGGCCGACGAGAAGATCGGTGAGGTGCGGACCTTCGAGCGTACGCCCGGCGGCCCGGTCGCGCACACGCGCGGCGCGCAAGGCGAGGCGGTACTGGTCCTCGACGAGCGTTGCGGGTTCACGTGTCAGGGCGCGCTCCACCTCGCCGTCGACCGCTACCGTCGCCCAGGGAAAAGGGGAGGCGTCGTCGCGGCCGGCCGCGATGCCCGCCGCAAGGCGTCGCACCGTCTCCATCCGCGCGGCGGCAACCGCAATGGCGAGCGCCGCCAGTTCCTGTTCCACCGCATCGAGGTAGCGGGGATCGGTGGAGGACTCCTCCAGCAGGCGATTGCGGGCCCGCAGCGCCCGCTCCAGACCACTGACCCGCGCCCCATGATCGGCATCCACCGCGAGCACCATCCGATCGAGAAAGCGCCGGCGCTCCGAGGGTGAGCCGAGAAACAGCCCGTCCATATCGGGGGTCAGCCAGACGATGCGGATATGGGCGGCGAAGGCCGTCGCGGACCCGACCGTCTCGCCGTCAATGCGGCAGCGGCGGCTGCGCGCCTCGCTTCCGGCCTCGACGCCGGTGCCGAGCGTGACCTCGCCATAGGCGCCCTCGACCACGGCGGACACTGCCCAGCCGGGCGCCGGCGTGCCATCGCGGCCACGCGCCGCGAACTGGTCGAGCGTGGCGCGCCGCAGCCCCCGGCCGGGCGCGAGTAGCGAAATGGCTTCCAGCAGATTGGTCTTGCCGGCCCCGTTGGGGCCGAGCAGCACCACCGGCCTTTCACCCGCGCGGATATCCGCAGAATGGTAACTGCGAAAATCCGTGAGCCGCAGCCGCGCGATGCGCGCCGTTGCTTGCGAACTCACACGCGCATCGGCATCAGCACGTAGAGCGCGCCGCGCTTGTCCGGGTCCTGCACCAGTGTGGGCGAACCGGGGTCGGCGAGCTTCAATTCGGCCATGCTGCCTTCGATCTGCGAGGTTATGTCGAGCAGATAGCGGCTGTTGAAGCCGATATCGATCGGCTCAGCCGCATACTCGACCTCGATTTCCTCGGTGGCGCTGCCCGAGTCCGGGTTGGTGACGGAGAGGGTGAGCTTGCCATCGGCGATGGAGAGCTTCACCGCGCGGCCCCGTTCGCTGGCCACGGTGGAGACGCGATCGACGGCGGCGGCGAAATCCGTCTTGTCGACAACCAGCGTCTTGTCGTTGCCGACCGGGATGACGCGGCCATAATCGGGAAAGGTGCCGTCGATGAGTTTGGAGGTCAGTACCACGCGGTCGAGCGAAACCCGGACCTTGGCGGCGGAGAGTTCCACCTTCACCTCGGCATCCGCGTTCTCGGCGAGGCGCTGGATTTCCGCCACCGCCTTGCGGGGGACGATGACGCCGGGCATGCCAGCCGCGCCGGCCGGCGCGTTCGTCTGTGCCTGCGCCAGACGATGTCCGTCGGTGGCCACTGCGCGCAGCACCGGCCCGCCGGCTTCGGCGACGTGGAGATAGATGCCGTTGAGATAATAGCGCGTCTCTTCGGTGGAGATGGCGAATTGGGTCTTGTCGACCAGCCGCTTCAGTTCTCCCGCCGGCAGGGTGAAGCTGTGGGTCATCTCGCCGGCGGCAAGATCGGGGAACTCATTCTCCGGTAGGGTCTGCAGCGCGAAGCGGGAGCGGCCTGCCCGCACGGTCAGCGTGCTACGGTCGCCGGAGGTTTCAATCTGCACCTGCGCGCCTTCAGGCAGCTTGCGCACGATGTCGTAGATCGTGTGGGCCGGCACGGTCGTCGCGCCTTCCACCTGCACGTCAGCCGGTATGGTCTCGACGATCTCGATGTCGAGATCGGTCGCGCGCAGCGCCAGCCCGCGCGGATCGCTCCGCATCAGCACGTTGGCGAGGATCGGAATGGTGTTGCGCCGCTCGACGACACGATGGACGTGGGCGAGAGACTTGAGCAACTCGGCCCGCTCGACAGTGACCTTCATGGCCGCGACACCCGTGGCTTTACGAAAAAGGGAAGGCGCACGAGGCACGGGCGGCCGGAACAGCGCCCGGCCACGCGCCCCGGGCAGCGGCGCGGCTGCGCCGCCGGGGGCGACGACATTGCCGCCCCTCGCGCATCAAGGCAAGCGGCGTGCCGCACGGACACGCCCGAATGATGGGGAAATCTGCGGGGATACCGGGTAAAACGCCCCGCGTATCGCTGGGGCTATTCGTCGTTGACCAGCCGCTTCAGCGTCTCCACCTCGTCAGCGAGCGCGCGATCAGTGCCGACCAGCCCGTCGATCTTGCGTACGGCATGCAGGACCGTGGTGTGATCGCGCCCGCCGAAGCGCCGGCCGATTTCCGGCAGCGAGCGCAGGGTCAGCATCTTCGCGAGGTACATCGCGATCTGGCGCGGCTTCACCACATTGGCGGTGCGCCGCTGTGACAGGATATCGGCACGGCTGACATTGTAGTGCTTGGCGACGACGCGCAGAATGTCGTCGACCCGCACGCGCTTGGGCTCGCTCGAACGGACGAGGTCGCGCACGGCGGTCTCTGCCATTTCAAGTGTGATGGCGCGCGAGGTGAGCTGGTTATGCGCCAGCAGCCGGTTCAGCGCACCGTCGAGGTCGCGGCCGTTCTGGCCGCAATTGCGGGCGATGAAGTTCAGCACGTCCGGCGGCACACCGAAGCCGGGATGCTGCTGCGCCAGGGTGGCGATGCGCGCGGTCAGGATTTCCTGCTTCAACTCGTCGTCCAGCGGCGCGATCTCGACCACCAGCCCGCCGGCGAGGCGCGAGCGGACCCGCTCTTCCAGCGCGTCGAGCTCGGCCGGCGGCCGGTCGGCGGCGATCACGACCTGACGGCCGGAATCCATCAGTGCATTGAGCGTGTGGCAGAATTCCTGCTGCACGCTCTTGCCCTGCAAAAACTGCAGATCGTCAATGACCAGCGTGTCGATGCCGCGCAACTGTTCCTTGAAGGCCAGCGAGGACTGGCTCTTCAGGGCGGCCACGAAACCATACATGAAGCGCTCGGCGGTCAGATAGACGACACGCCGGCCGTGATCGGCGCCATCGGCGGCGATGGCCTGAAGCAGATGCGTCTTACCGAGGCCGACGGCCGCGTGCAGATAAAGCGGATTGAATACAGCGCCGCTACCGGCCGGCGCGCGGGCGACCTTGAGCGCTGCCGCGTGGGCGAGGCGGTTCGACTCGCCGAGGCGATAGGTGGAGAAGGTCAGGCGCGGGTCCAGCGGCGAGCCGTTGGCCACTTCGGCCGGATTGACCGGTGAGGCCGAAATGGCCGGCGTGGCCTCGGCCTCGACCGGCGTCGCGACGCGCGTCACGGCCGCGCGCACCGGCATGGGCGAGGAGCCCGGCGCGCGCATCACCGCGGTGCGGACGATCAGCTCCACGCGGTCCGCGGACGCTTCTTCCTGCCAGAGCGCCACCAGGCGCTCGATATAGTGCTGCTGAATCCAGGTCTTCAGAAAGCGCGTCGGAACCGACAGGCGCACGAAGCCGTCGCGGATTCCGTCGAGTTCGATGCGCGGAAACCAGCTCGAATAGACCTCTTCCCCCACTTCGGCACGCAGCCGGCGCCGGACACGGTCCCAGGCGTCCCGCGCGTCGCCGTCCAGCCCGGCTCGCGCGCCGGCGCTTGCCGCCACCCCGGGGAACTGGGCCTTGCCTGAGGGTTCGATGCCATCTTTCAACATATCGGCTCCGCGCTTCTTATGCGGTTGTTGGGACACACGAGAGCCATGCCGACCGGCCCGGCTCGCGGACGCGACCGTGCGGACGACAGGCTCATCAGTGCGAATGAAGTGGTTGAGGTCGCCTTTCGGCAGTTGGGCGGGGAGGTGTCTTAGACGACCCGCATCAGCGCCTCAACAGGCCAAAAGGCCAAGATGTGAGGCTCACGCGGAACGCAGCTTGGGCGAGGGTCTTGTCGCTCTTCATCGCAGACGCCGGCCACGGCCGCAGCCGTGGGGCGCACTGGGCACGCACCCTCATGTGCGTTCATTCGCGTAGTCATAGCAGCCCCTTCACGGCAAGGTTGTTGCCGTCGTCAAAAGTTAGATTGTTATGATTCACCTAAAATCGCCAACACTACGCATTACGCTGACAAGTTCTTCTCTCGAAGAAGCCCTGTCGATCAACGCCGGGCGATAGCATGAGCGTGGAGGTAGGGTCATGAATACAGCACACGCCACCCTCCCCACGTCGCGATGACCCGTTCCAAAACTCAACTTTTCGCTGAGGTGTCCGGCCCAACCGGATGAAGACAACATACACAGCCCCCCCCGGCGGTGCAACGCCATCGGAGTCGCACCACCTGTATCAGGGTGCCACGAAGCGCCGAATCAACCGCTCAAAAAACAGCCATCAGTCGGCAAATCTCTGACTCGCTTGCAAGATTCTTCCGGCCCCGATGACGGGTCTTTCCGCAGCTAAATTTGTGCCGGCAGGGGCGCGGTGGGTGTGGCCGCGCCCGATTCGGGCGGTGCTCGCCCGCATGGGAAGTAAGTTTATGAAATACAAGAAGGAATTTTGCGCGACGCGGCGCCGTTTTTGCGCGAATCTGACGGCTTTTTCGCTGCTCGGACCCGGCGCCAGAGTCAAGAAGCATGCGGTTGCGGCAGGGCCGATATGTGCGGCCGCGTCGCCTCGTGACACTTTTGCAACGTCGGGCAGCCCGGGGCCTCATGGTCGGCCCGCGGCCGGGGCGGGCCCCTTCGCAAACGGCAAAAGCCCGGCGCGAGGCCGGGCTTGTCGTCGTGGGTAGTGTGACCGACCGTAGCGGCCGTCTGATCAGGCGCCGAGCTTGGCCAGGCGGTGCGCCAGCCGCGACACCTTGCGCGAGGCGGTGTTCTTGGGCAGGACGCCCTTCTGCGCGGCGCGCATGATCTCCGGCTCGGCCGACTTGAAGGCGGCACCCGCCGCATCCTTGTCGCCGGCGGCCAGCGCCTCTTCGACCTTGCGCACGAAGGTACGCATGCGCGAACGGCGGTTCCGGTTGACCTCGGTCCGGCGCTCAATCTTGCGAGCCGCCTTTTTGGCGGAGGGCGTATTGGCCATCGGCCATCCTCTTCATCGTCGCAAGGACGCTGCGTGCCGCGCCTTGCCGAAATGTCGGTTGCAAAAGACTAAGCGGAGCCAACCCCGAAGGAGCTCCGCGCGAGTGGCGGGCTTATAGTCGGGGGGCGGCGGCGCGTCAATATGCAAGGTGAAACCGCCGCCCCGGGACGGGTTAATTGTTGGTGAACGAGGCGCCGCGCTTGTCGATAAACGCTGTCATTCCTTCCTTTTGATCGGCGGTGGCGAACAAGGCTTGGAAGAGGCGGCGTTCGAATCGGATTCCTTCGGCCAGTGAGGATTCGAAGGCGCGGTTCACGCTCTCCTTGGTCATCATGACCGAGGCCAGCGACAGCGAGGCGATGGTGTCGGCGACCTTCATCGCCTCCTCCTTCAGGCCCGCCAGCGGCACCACACGCGACACCAGCCCGTAGCGGTCCGCCTCCTCCGCCGTGAGGGTGCGGCCGGTCAGGCACATCTCCATCGCCTTCGCCTTGCCCACCGCGCGGGTGAGCCGCTGCGAGCCGCCGGCACCCGGCATGATGCCGAGCTGGATCTCCGGCTGGCCGAAGCGGGCATTGTCGGCGGCGAGGATGATGTCGCACATCATGGCGATCTCGCAGCCGCCGCCGAGCGCGTAGCCGGCCACCGCCGCGACCACCGGCTTGCGGCAGCGCGACAGCCGTTCCCAGGAGGTGATGAAGTCGTCGACATAGGTTGCGGGAAAGCCAAGTGCTTGCATTTCCTTGATATCCGCCCCCGCCGCGAAGGCGCGGTCGGAGCCGGTGAGGACGATGCAGCCAATGCCAGGGTCGCGCTCGAACCCGTCCAGCGCCCGGCCCATCTCGGCGATCAGCGCGGCATTGAGGGCGTTCAGGGCCTTGGGGCGGTGCAGCGTGATGACGCCGACGCGCCCATTGGTTTCGACGAGGATGGTGTCGTAGGACATGGCGATCTCCTAGCGCTGGCAGGCGGCACAATAGAAGGTGGAGCGCCCGCTTTGCACAAGCCGGGCGATGCGGCCGCCGCAGCCGGGCGTGCCGCAGGGCTCGTCCTCGCGGTCATAAACCCGGAATGTGTGCTGGAAATAACCCAGCGTGCCGTCGACCTGGGCGTGGTCGCGCAGGGTCGAGCCGCCCGCCGCGATGGCCTCCCGCAGCACCTCGCGGATGGTTTCGACCAGGCGGACCGTGAGTTCGATGGGACCGCCAGTGAGACCGACGAGAGTGAAAGCGCCACGTTCCGGCGACAGGCCGGCGCGGTGCAGCGCCTCGCACACATAGATGTTGCCGAGTCCGGCGACGACCTTCTGGTCGAGCAGCGCCGCCTTCAGCGGGGTGCGCCGCCCGGCCAGCGCGCGGGCCAGCGACTCGGGGGTGAAATCCTCCCCCAGCGGCTCGGGCCCGAGGTCGCGGAACAACGGGTGCTCCGCCAGCCCCGCGCGCGGCAGCAGCAGCATGAAGCCGAAGCGGCGCGGGTCATTATAGACCACCTCCGCCGCCCCCGCGCCGCCCGCCGTTCCGTCGCCCTCCATCCGCAGCACGACATGATCGTGCGCGGCGAGGCGCGAGCGCGGCAGGTGGAAATCGCCGGGGGTCTCCGGCGGGCCCTCGTCGGGCTCGATGCGGAAGGAGCCGGACATGCCGAGATGCATGACCAGCACCTCGTCCCTGCCGTCCGCGTCCGGCCCGACATCGGCCAGGAGATATTTCGCCCGCCGCTCCAGCCGGCGCAGCGTCCGGCCCGTCAGCCGCTCGGCGAAGCGTTCGGGCAGCGGCCAGCGCAGGTCCGGCCGGCGGGCGAGGGCGGCGAGGATGCGCCGTCCTTCCATGACCGGCGCGAGGCCGCGCCGGACGGTTTCGACTTCAGGCAGTTCGGGCATGGCCGGGTGGTCTCGCGAAGGGGCGTCGGCGCGGCCGGCGATCAGCCGGACAAACTCAGCCGATAATATGGTGCGCCGCGAGGAAGGGCGCGAGATCGGCGGCGCGGGTGAAGCAGTGCGCGCGTAGCCCGGCCTCGCGGGCGCCGGCGCAGTTCACCGGCTTGTCGTCGATCATCACCGCCTCGTCCGGGGCGACGCCATAGCGGGCGGCGACACCTTTATAGACGGAGGGCGTCGGCTTCTTGGCGCCGAACTCGCAGGCGACATGCATGGCGGGGCCGAACAGCGCCCGCAGCTCCGGCACCAGCACGTCGAAATGCTCGCGCATGATATGGCCATTATTGGTGAGCAGGGCGATGGGCAGGCGGGCGCGGACCTGCGGCACCAGCGCCAGCATCTCCGGGTCCAGCGTCATCGCCAGCGCGCGGGTGTGCAGCCATTCGGGCCGGCCGAAGGGCACGCCGAGCGCCTGCGCGACGGCGGCGAGATAGGCGTCGGGGGTGAGGTGGCCGAGATCGGAGGCATCCTCGATGCCGCTGTGCCAGACGCGGCGCTCCACCTCGGCGGCGGAAAGCCCGGCCGGGGCGCCCATGGCGGCGCGCCGTGCCTCGACATCGTAGCGCAGCAGCACGTCGTCCATGTCGAAGATGACGAGGCGGGGAGGGCGGGCGCCGGGCGGCTCCGCAAGGGCGGCGGTCATCGGCTCGCTCACGGGAGCGCGTCGTAGCCCTGACCGAACCCGTTGAGATTGAGCGGAATGCCGATGCCCTCATCCGGCTCGGGGGTCTCGCGGATGACGAAGATGGCTTTCTTGCCGTTGCGCAGCTTGTCCATCAGCGTCGCGTCCATCTCCACCTCGGCGACGCAGCCATTGGGCACGCAGCGCACGAAGCCGACGCTGCCGATCGGCTGGTCGTCGATGATGAGGCCGAGGCCGGAGGGCAGCAGCACGCCGAGCGGGGCCAGCACGCGCAGCAGGGTCTTGCCGTTGTCGCGCATCTTCAGCACGATGGCGGTGAGGCCGACATTCGGCCGGTCGTCGGCCTGCACGCTCTGCAGCAGCACGCATTGCTCGGATTGCGCGCCGGGCGGGGTGTCGCACCGGATCTGCCATTCGCCATGAACCGAGCGCACGACGCCCTGCGCCGAGGCCCCGCCGAGCGAGGCGAACAGCGCCACAGCGGCAAGCGCCGCGACAATGGCTGAACGGAGGGCCGCGAAGCCGGGCATGGCTGTCTCCCGAAAAGTGTCTTTCGCTATGTCTTCTAAAGAATCGGCGGCAGGGGACAAGGCGAATCGTGCAGGGCCCCCTTTTCGGCCGCTCCCAGTGCAGGAAGCGGTAGAAGCCCGAGGGTGATGTCAAGAATGCGGCAATCCATCGCTGTGTGGAGATAGAACGGTTCCAGGCACCCGACGTCATGTCGCAGGAGTCGAAGGCCCCAGGCGCGTTGCCCGCGTGTCCTTTTTGTGTTTGATGAAGATCAAATGCCGCTGTCCCGGGGAGCGATCATTATCGCTTGGGCTGGGCCGTGGGGAAGCTGATGGGAGTGACGTTCGCGATGAAATCGTGGATCCGCAACGCTGCGCGCACGGTCGCGGGCCTGGCCGGCGGGATGTTCGGCATGCTGGCGCTGGCTGGGGCTGCGCTGGCGGGGACCGGGCAGCCTTCGCCCTGGCAGATCAATCTTCAGGGGGCGGCCTCTCCGGTCATGGAGAGCATGCACTCCTTCCACTTCTTCCTTCTGGTGATCATCGTCGCCGTGGTGCTGCTGGTGCTGGCGCTGCTGATCGTGGTGATGGTGAAGTTCAACGAGAAGGCCAATCCGGTGCCCTCGCGCACCACCCACCACACCATGATCGAAGTGGTGTGGACCGTGGTGCCGGTGCTCATCCTGGTGGCGATCGCCATCCCCTCCTTCCGCCTGCTGTTCCATCAACTCGACCTGCCGCAGGCCGACCTCACGGTGAAGGTGACGGGGCACCAGTGGTACTGGTCCTATGAATATCCCGACAATGGCGCGTTCAGCTTCGACAGCCTGATGGTTCCCGAAGCCGACCTGAAGCCCGGCCAGCCCCGCCTTCTGGCGGTGGACAATGATGTCGTGGTGCCGGTCAACAAGGTGGTCCGCATCCAGGTGACGGCGGCCGACGTGATCCATTCCTTCGCTCTTCCCTCCTTCGGCGTGAAGATCGACGCCCTGCCGGGCCGGCTGAACGAAAGCTGGTTCCAGGCGACCAAGGAAGGCATCTATTACGGCCAGTGCTCGGAGCTCTGCGGCAAGGACCATGCCTTCATGCCGATCGCCATCCGGGTGGTGAGCGAGCAGGAATTCGCGGCCTGGGTCGAGAAGGCCAAGCAGGAATTCGCGGCGGCCCCGGCGCCGGCGCGGGTCGCGCAGGGCGAGGTGGCGGGCGTCGCCGCCCGCTGAGAGTGCCGGTTCGGCGCATTGACGATTCTAAGTGCCCCTAAAGGGCGCGCATGAGGGACGGTTCCATGGCATACGCAGCCGGTCACGCGGGCGATCCGACGGGTTGGAAGCGCTGGGTCTATTCGACCAACAACAAGGACATCGGGCTGATGTACCTGATCTTCGCGATCGTCGCGGGGATCGTGGGCGGCGCCCTCTCCATCGGCATCCGCATGGAGCTGCAGGAACCGGGGATGCAGATCTTCTCCGATCCGCAGACCTTCAACGTGTTCACCACCGGCCACGGCCTCATCATGATCTTCTTCATGGTGATGCCGGCGATGATCGGCGGCTATGGCAACTATTTCGTGCCGCTGATGATCGGCGCGCCGGACACCGCCTTCCCGCGCATCAACAATGTCGCCTTCTGGCTGCTGCCGCCCGCCTTCGCGCTGGCGCTGCTGTCGCTGTTCGTGGAAGGCGCGCCGGGCAATTACGGCTTCGGCGGCGGCTGGACCATCTATCCCCCGCTCTCCTCCAAGCTCGGCCATCCCGGCCCGGCGATGGACCTCCTGATCCTCTCGCTGCACATTGCCGGCGCCTCGTCGATCCTCGGCGCGATCAACCTGATCACGACGATCCTCAACATGCGCGCCCCGGGCATGACGCTGCACAAGATGCCGCTCTTCGCCTGGTCGCAGCTTGTGACCGCGTTCCTGCTGCTGCTGTCGCTGCCGGTGCTGGCCGGCGCCATCACCATGCTGCTGACGGACCGCAATTTCGGCACCACCTTCTTCGATCCGGCCGGCGGCGGTGATCCGATCCTGTTCCAGCACCTGTTCTGGTTCTTCGGCCACCCCGAAGTCTACATCCTGATCCTGCCGGGCTTCGGCATCATCTCGCACATCGTCTCCACCTTCTCGCGCAAGCCTGTGTTCGGCTATCTCGGCATGGCCTATGCGATGGTGGCGATCGGCGTGGTCGGCTTCGTCGTGTGGGCGCACCACATGTACACGGTCGGCCTGTCCTCCTCGACCCAGGCCTATTTCGTCGCCGCGACCATGATCATCGCGGTGCCGACCGGCGTGAAGATCTTCTCCTGGATCGCCACCATGTGGGGCGGTTCGATCTCCATGCGCGTGCCGATGCTGTGGGCGATCGGGTTCATCTTCCTGTTCACCGTCGGCGGCGTCACCGGCGTCGTGCTCTCCAATGCCGGCATCGACCGCGCGCTGCACGACACCTATTACGTGGTGGCCCACTTCCACTACGTGCTCTCGCTCGGCGCCGTGTTCGCCATCTTCGCCGGCTGGTACTACTGGGCGCCGAAGATGTTCGGCTACATGTACAGCGAGACGATCGGCAAGGTTCACTTCTGGCTGACCTTTGTCGGCGTGAACCTGGTGTTCTTCCCGCAGCACTTCCTCGGCCTCGCCGGCATGCCGCGCCGCTACGCGGACTATCCCGATGCGTTCGCCGGCTGGAACTTCGTCTCCTCGATCGGTTCCTATATCTCCGGCTTCGCGGTGCTGGTGTTCCTGTTCGGCATCTGGCGCATGTTCGCCGCCAAGGTGCCGGCCGGCGCCAACCCCTGGGGCGAAGGCGCGACCACGCTGGAATGGACGCTGAGCTCGCCGCCGCCCTACCACCACTTCGACGTTCTGCCGAAGATCAAGTGAACGGCCGGACGGCCTGACGAGACCACCCGGCGCGGTTCTCCGCGCCGGTCGTGCAAGAGGGTGGCGCCGCGCGCGGCCCGCCCGAAGGAAAGCGCCGCCCGCCGGGCGCGCCGGAGTGAAGTGATGAGCGACATCGCCTCGCGCGACTATGACCTGACCCCGAGCGAGCCCCGCGCGCTCGACATGCCGTCGCCCGCCTCGGTGGCCGACTATGTCGCGCTGCTGAAGCCCCGCGTCATGTCGCTGGTGATCTTCACCGCGCTGGTCGGCCTCGTGCGCGCGCCGGGCGAGGTGCACCCGGTGATCGCCTTCACCGCGCTTTTGTGCATCGCCATCGGCGCCGGCGCCTCCGGCGCGCTCAACATGTGGTGGGACGCCGACATCGACGCGGTGATGAGCCGCACCCGCCGCCGCCCGGTCCCCGCCGGCCGCGTCACCCCGGGCGAGGCGCTCGCCTTCGGCATGACGCTCGCGGTCGGCTCGGTGATCGTGCTCGGCCTCTTGGTGAACCTGGTCGCGGCGGCGCTGCTGGCCTTCACCATCTTCTTCTATGTCGTCATCTACACGATGTGGCTGAAGCGCTGGACGCCGCAGAACATCGTCATCGGCGGCGCCGCCGGCGCCTTCCCGCCCATGGTCGGCTGGGCCGCCGCCACTGGCGGCATCGGGCTGGAAAGCCTGCTGCTGTTCCTCATCATCTTCTTCTGGACCCCGCCGCATTTCTGGGCGCTGGCGCTGTACAAGTCGGGCGACTATGCCCGCGCCGGCGTGCCGATGCTGCCCGTGGTCGCCGGCCCGTCCGAGACCCGCCGCCAGATCCTGCTCTACACCGTGCTGCTGGTGCCGCTCGCCATGTCGCCCTTCTTCCTCGGCATGGCCGGCCTCGCCTATGGCGTCGTCTCCGGCGTCACCGGCGCGCTGATGCTGCTGCTGGCGGTGCAGGTCTATCGCCGCCGCGAGGGCGCCCCGGCGGAGGTCGCGGCGCGGCGGCTGTTCGGCTTCTCGATCCTGTATCTTTTCCTGCTCTTCGCGGTCCTCCTCGTCGAGGCGGTCGCGCCGGCCGGCTTCGGGCTGTGAGCGCATGGCAGCGAGGATGGGCATGAGCGACGACAAGAAAATCCCGGACCGCGGCGCCGAAGGCGTGGTGCTGACCGAGGAGCAGAAGCGGCGCCGGCGCGCCCGCTCCATCGCCATTGCCGGCGTCCTCGCGGCGCTGTGCCTGCTGTTCTATGTCGTCACCATCGTCAAGCTCGGCCCTGCCGTGCTGATCCGGCCGCTGTGAGGGTGTCATGGCCGCAGACCGCGAAGACCCGATCGACGCTTCCGCCGCCCCGACCCCGGCCGCTTCGCCGGCGCGCCGCCGCGCGGTGAGCCATCGCGGCGTGGCGCTGAGCTGCGCCGCCTTCGTCGCCGCGATGACCGGCGCGGCCTATGCCGCCGTGCCGCTCTACCAGATGTTCTGCCAGGTCACCGGCTTTGGCGGCGCCACCCGCGTTGCCGCCGCCGCGCCGGGCGCGGCGCTGGAGCGCATGGTGGAAGTTCGCTTCGACGCCAATACCGCGCCCGGGCTCGACTGGGCCTTCACCCCCGAGCAGCGCTCGGTGGAGGTGCGCGTCGGCGAGACCAAGCTCGCCTATTACCGCGTGCACAATCGCAGCTCCCAGCCGGTCACGGCCGCGGCGACCTATAATGTGACGCCCGCCCAGGCCGGCTACCACTTCGCCAAGATGCAGTGCTTCTGCTTCACCGACCAGACGCTGCAGCCCGGCGAGACGCTCGACATGCCGGTCGTCTTCTTCGTCGATCCCGCCTTCGCCGAGGATCCGGAGATGAAGGGCGTGAAGACCATCACCCTTTCCTATACCTTCTTCCGCAAGGCGACCCCGGTCGCCGCCGGCGCGGCGAAGGATGGCAAGGCGCCGCTTTAAACCGGCGGAACCCGCTTTTTCGGCCGCCCCCGCGGCCGACGTGAACAGGCAGCCTTTTCCTGGCGATCCGGCGGTTCCGCCGGACCGGAAAGGGCTCTAGAGAAGCAGACGGAACGGAGAGCGCGACCCATGGCCGAGGCCCACGCCAAACATCACGACTACCACCTCGTCGACCCGAGCCCGTGGCCGTTCGTCATTTCGATCTTCGCCTTCATCCTCGCCGTGGGCGCGGTGTTCTGGATGCATGGCCAGCTCACTTCGCTGGTGATGATCGCCGGCCTGCTCGGCGTGATCTACACCATGGCGGTGTGGTGGCGGGACGTTATCCGCGAGGGGGAGCACGAGCACGCGCACACCCCGGTGGTGCAGCTTCACCTGCGCTACGGCATGATCCTGTTCATCGCCTCCGAGGTGATGTTCTTCGTCGCCTGGTTCTGGGCCTTCTTCGACGCCTCGCTGTTCGTCGGCGAGGAGATCAACTTCGCCCGCGCCACCGCGACCGGCGGCGTGTGGCCGCCGACGGGCATCGAGACCTTCGATCCCTGGCACCTGCCGCTGCTCAACACGCTGATCCTGCTCACCTCGGGCACCACGCTGACCTGGGCGCACCACGCCCTGGTGCATGGCGACCGCCAGAGCGCCAAATGGGGCCTGTGGCTCACCGTCGGCCTCGGCTTCATCTTCTCGCTGCTGCAGGGCTTCGAGTACAGCCACGCCGAGTTCGCCTTCTCCGGCAACATCTATGGCGCCACCTTCTTCATGGCGACCGGCTTCCACGGTTTCCACGTCATCGTCGGCACCATCTTCCTCGCCGTGTGCCTCGGCCGTCTCTATGCCGGCCACTTCACCCCGACGCATCATTTCGGCTTCGAGGCGGCGGCCTGGTACTGGCACTTCGTCGATGTGGTGTGGCTGTTCCTCTTCACCTTCATCTATGTCTGGGGCAGCGCGGGCGCTCCGCACTGATCCGGCGACAGCTTTCGGCAAGGGGCGGCTTCGGGCCGCCCCTTTTTCGTTTATGTGGCGAAATGCCCGTGCCAAACCGGCACGGAATGGGAGTAGAAACCGGCCATGGACCTGCAACCTTTCGATAGCGGGGTCTCGCCCTATACGGCCGGCCTCACCTGCCGCTGCCCGCGCTGCGGGCGGGGCAAACTGTTCAACGGCTTTCTCACCGTGGCGCCGTCCTGCACCGCCTGCGGCCTCGACTACAGCTTCGACGATTCCGGCGACGGGCCGGTGGTGTTCATCATCCTCGCCGCCGGCGCACTGGTGGTGGGGCTGGCGCTGTGGGTGGAACTCACCTGGCAGCCGCCCTTCTGGGTGCATGCGGTGCTGTGGACCCCACTGGTGCTGATCTCCACGCTCGGCCTGCTGCGGCCGCTGAAAGCGACGCTGATCGCGCTGCAATATGCCAAGCGCGCGCAGGAAGGCCGCCTCGACAAGGGGGATGCGTGAGCGAGGCCGCGCCCGCCCGGCACCGGATGTTGCCGGTCGCCCTCGCCGCGCTGGTGGCCTTCGCCGTGCTGGTCGGGCTCGGCCTGTGGCAGTTGCAGCGCCTTGCCTGGAAGGAAACGTTGATCGCTCAGGTCGAGGCGCGCATCCATCAGGACCCGGTGCCGCTGCCGCCGGAAGCCGATTGGGGGCAGATCGACTTCGCCAAGGACGAATATCGCCGCGTCACCGTTCAGGGGCGGTTCCGCCACGATCTCGAAGTGCAGGTCTATGCGCTGGTGGATCAGGAACCGGACGGTTCCGGCGGGCCGGGCTATTGGGTGGTGACGCCGCTCGGCCTCGCCGATGGCGCCTATGTGCTGGTCAATCGCGGCTTCGTGCCGCTGACGCGCAAGGCGCCGGCGACTCGGGCCGAGGGGCAGGTGGACGGGCTGGTCACTGTCACCGGGCTGTTGCGCCTGCCGGAGGAGGCGGCGCTGTTCACCCCGGCCAATGATGCCGCGCGCGATGCCTGGTATGTGCGCGACCCCGACGCGATCGCCAGCGCCAAGGGGCTGGTGCGGGTGGCGCCCTTCCTCATCGACGCGGATGCCACCGCCAATCCCGGCGGGCTGCCGCGCGGCGGGCTGACGCGGATCGTGTTCCCGAACCGGCATCTCGAATATGCGCTGACCTGGTTCGGCCTCGCCGCCTCACTGGCCGGCGTGTTCGCCGCCTATGTGTGGAGCCGGCGGCGGCGGGGAGGCGCGGCGGGCTGAGCAGGCATCCCCGCCCGGCCGCGCTTGCGCATGCCCGCCCCCGACACTAGGTTGCGCCGACTTTTTCCAGCGGAGGCGCGCGTGCGCTACATCTCGACCCGCGGCGAGGCTCCCGTGCTCGCCTTCTCCGACGCCCTGCTCGCCGGCCTCGCGCGCGACGGCGGCCTTTATGTGCCCGAGGTCTTCCCGGCGCTGGCCCCTTCGGCGATTTCCACCCTTGCCGGCCATTCCTATGCCGAGGTCGCCGGGCGGGTGATCGCGCCCTTCGTCGATGCCGCCTTCACTCCCGATGTGCTGGCGCCGATGCTGGAGGAGGCCTATGCCAGCTTCCGCCACCCCGCCACCACGCCGCTGGTGCAGATCGCCCCCAACCGCTTCGTGCTGGAGCTGTTCCACGGCCCGACGCTCGCCTTCAAGGACGTGGCGATGCAGTTGCTCGGCCGGATGATGGACCATGTGCTGAGCGCGCGCGACCAGCACGCCACCATTGTCGGCGCCACTTCGGGCGATACGGGCAGCGCGGCGATCGAGGCGTTTCGCGGCTCCAAGCGCACCGACGTGTTCATCCTCTACCCCGCCGGCCGCGTCTCCGAGGTGCAGCGCCGGCAGATGACGACGGTGCCGGACGCCAATGTCCATGCCATCGCCATTGAGGGCACGTTCGACGACTGCCAGGCGCATGTGAAGGCGATGTTCAACCATCACGCCTTCCGCGACCGCCAGCGCCTCGCCGGGGTGAACTCGATCAACTGGGCGCGGATCGTCGCGCAGGTGGTGTATTATTTCGTCGCCGGCGTCGCCTTGGGCGCGCCGCAGCGCAAGACTTCCTTCGTGGTGCCGACCGGCAATTTCGGCGACGTGCTCGCCGGCTATGTCGCCAAGCGCATGGGCCTGCCGATCGAGCGGCTGGTGGTGGCGACCAATGTGAACGACATTCTCGCCCGCACGCTGGCGACCGGCCGCTATGAGGTGACCGGCGTGCGCCCGTCCTCCTCGCCGTCGATGGACATCGAGGTGTCGTCGAATTTCGAGCGCGTGCTGTTCGAGGCGATGGACCGCGATGCCGGCGCGCTGCGCGGGCTGATGGCCTCGCTGGCGCAGTCCGGCGCCTTCGCGCCGTCCAGCGCCGCCATGGCCGCGCTGCACGCCGATTTCGACGCCGGACGGGCGGACGAGGCGCAGACCCTCGACACCATCGCCCGGGTGCGGGCGGAGGCGGGCTATCTCATCGACCCGCACACGGCGGTCGCGGTCTCGGTGGCCGAGCGCGTGAAACATGATCCGCATGTGCCGCAGGTGGTGCTGGCCACCGCGCACCCCGCCAAATTCCCCGACGCGGTGGAGCGGGCCTGCGGCGAGCGCCCGGCGCTGCCGCCGCACCTCGCCGACCTTTTGGAGCGGCCCGAGCGCACGCCGACCCTGCCCAATGATGTCGCGGCGATCGAAGCCTATATCACCCGGCACGCCCGGGCCTCGGAGACCGCCGCGTGAGCAACCCCACCACCCCGGGCCCCCGCATCACCACGCTCGACAACGGTGTCACCGTCGTCACCGATTCCATGCCGCATCTGGCGACCACCTCGCTCGGCATCTGGGTCGGGGCCGGGGCGCGCGACGAGGAGGCGGACGAGCACGGCATCTCGCATCTGCTCGAACATATGGCGTTCAAGGGCACGCGGCGGCGCAGCGCCCGCGGTATCGCCGAGGAGATCGAGGCGGTCGGCGGCGACATCAACGCCGCCACCAGCGTCGAGCACACCTCCTACAATGCCCGCGTGCTGGCCGAAGACATGCCGCTGGCGCTCGACGTGCTGTCCGACATTCTCGCCGAGCCGGCCTTCGACCCGGAGGAACTGGCGCGCGAGCACAATGTGATCGAGCAGGAGATCGGCGCGGCGCTGGATACGCCGGACGATCTGGTGTTCGACCTGTTCCAGGAGCGGGCCTTTCCCGGCCAGGCGATCGGCCGCTCCATCCTCGGCACGCCGGACAGCGTGCGCTCCTTCGGGCCGGACAAGCTGCGCACCTATCTCGGGCGCACCTACCGCGCGCCGAAGATGATCGTCTCCGCCGCCGGCGCGGTGTCGCACGAGGCGCTGGTGGCGGAAGCGGAAAAGCGCGTCGCCTCCTTCCCCGGCGCCGACAAGCCGGCGGTCGCCCCCGCCCGCTATGAGGGTGGGGTGGAGATCGGCGGCGGGCGCGAACTCGAACAGGCGCATCTCCTGATCGGCCTGCCGGGCCTTTCCTACCGCGATCCCGGCATCCACGCGCTGCAGGTGTTCACCAATGTGCTCGGCGGGGGCATGTCCTCGCGCCTGTTCCAGGAAGTGCGCGAGGCGCGCGGCCTGTGCTACGCGGTGTATTCCTTCCACTGGGGCTATGCCGATACCGGCCTGTTCGGCGTCTATGCCGGCACGGATGGCGGTGATGTCGGCGAACTCGTCGATGTGGCGGTGGACCAGATCCTCGCCACCATCGAGACGATGACCGAGGCGGAGCTGGCGCGGTCCAAGGCCCAGGCCAAGGTGGGGCTGCTGGCAGCGCTGGAGAGTTCCGGCGCGCGGGCCGACCAGTTGGCGCGGCAGATGCTTGCTTTCGGCCGGCCGATCCCGCTGGAAGAGATCGTCGCCAAGGTGGAAGCGGTGACGCTGGACGATGCCCGCGCCGCCGGCAAGGCGCTGATCGGGCGTGGCCGGCCGACCTTCACCGCGCTGGGGCCGGGAAAATCGCTTGAATCGGCGGCGCGCATCGCGGAACGTCTGAACGCAGCTTAAATCCCCGCCGGCAGCGCAGATGGCCCTGTTCCGCACCGTTTCCTGGTCTGAGCCGCCCATGCTCGTCGAGGGGGCGACGGTGCTGCTGCGCCTGCCGAACATGGCCGACTTCGCCGCCTGGGCCGGGCTGCGCGAGCAGAGCCGTGCCTTCCTCGCCCCGTGGGAGCCGACCTGGCCGGCCTATGATCTCACGCGCGGCTCGTTCCGGCGGCGCATGCGCCGCTACGCCCGCGACGTGCGCGAGGACGCCGCCTATCCCTTTCTCGTCATCCGCCGCGCCGACAAGGTGCTGCTGGGCGGGGTGTCGCTGTCCAATGTCCGGCGCGGCGTCACCCAGACGGCGAGCCTCGGCTACTGGATGGGCGCGCCTTTCGCCGGGCAGGGCTATATGAGCGCGGCGGTGCGCACGCTGTTGCCCTTCGCCCATGGCACGCTGGGTCTGCGCCGCATCGAAGCCGCCTGCCTGCCGAGCAACACCCCTTCCATGCGGCTGCTGGAGGGCGCCGGCTTCCGGCGCGAGGGCTATGGACGCGAATATCTCTGCATCGATGGCCGCTGGCAGGACCATGTGCTCTATGCCCGGCTGGCGGGTGACCCGATCGCGCGCGTGCCGGGGTTCGAGGGCGCCAGTTTGGTGCCATTCAAAAGTGCAGATGAGATGAGTTCCGGCGCTTAATCTGGAACTTCTAAAATCTATCGCGACGAAGACTAGTCGATCACCTCACATGATCGGCAGATTGGCATTTGCCGATTGACGCCCCAGCGGAATAGCGCGAAAAGAGAAGAGAAAGGCGATATTTAGAATAATTCTAAACGCCTGAAAACTTCGGTTTCGCGTCGCGATGATCGTGTGTTCCTGCAATGTGCTTTCCGATCGTCAGATCCGCAGCGCGGTGTCGGAGACGACGGCGCCCGTGCGTACAGTGGGGCAGGTGTATCGCTGCCTCGGCTGCAGCGCCCAATGCGGCCGCTGCGCCCGCACCATCCGCAAGCTGCTCGATGATGTGAACGCCAGCGCCTGTTCGGTGTGCCCGCGCGAATGCCCGGCCGCCCTGCAGGGGGAGGGGGCGCCCGCCCCGCACGCTCATCCCGCGGCGCCGCACTATCACGCGCCCCACGGCCATGCCGCGCACACGCATGCGCCGCATTCCCATAGCCCGCACGGGCACGCGCACGATCATAGCCATGCGCACGGCCATTCCCATGGCCATGGGCATTCTGAGCCTGCGCTGGCTCTGCCGGCGATCGCGGCCGAGTGAAGCGCCGCGCGGTCTCTCGCGCGCGGCTTCTTCTCGCGTGATCTGTGGAAGAGTGGTTGCCTTCTCCTTAGAAGTTTTCTAAAAAGATGCAGCTACTCGCAACAGGAGAGGCGGCGCCATGAAGGGCGATTCAAAGGTCATCGAATATCTCAACCGCGGCGTCCGCTCGGAGCTTACCGCGATCAACCAGTACTGGCTGCATTACCGCATGCTGGACAATTGGGGTTTCAAGAAGCTCGCGGCCAAGTGGCGCGCCGAGTCGATCGAGGAGATGCAGCACGCGGACCGCTTCATCGACCGTATCCTGTTCCTCGAAGGCCTGCCGAACCTGCAGGTGCTCGACCCGCTGCGCATCGGCCAGGACATCAAGGAAGTGATCGAGTGCGATCTCGCCGCCGAGATCGAGGCGCGTTCGCTCTACCAGGAGGCCGCGACCTATTGCGAGACCGTGCAGGACTATCCCAGCCGCGACCTGTTCAAGGCGCTGATGACCGACGAGGAAGGCCATATCGACTTCCTCGAAACCCAGCTCGACCTGATCAAGACGCTGGGCCTGCAGCTCTACGCCCAGCACCATGTCGGCGAGCTGGACTGAGTCTCTCCGCTCCGTTCCAAAGGCTTACCGAAGGCCGGTCGCAAGACCGGCCTTCGGCGTTTCCAGGCACCGGCGCGCCCGGCCGCACCGACGCCGCCCGAGGGATTTCCGACCTCCGCTCGCCTTGATTAGACTTATTCCAACCTATTGAGTTCACTTCCCTTTTCGTTGACCGGCGGGGCCTCGTCGGCTACCGCCTCGGACAGACGTACCGTCCACCTAGCAACCGCCCCTTG
This sequence comes from Ancylobacter sp. IITR112, assembly GCF_041415945.1. Classification (NCBI taxonomy): domain Bacteria; kingdom Pseudomonadati; phylum Pseudomonadota; class Alphaproteobacteria; order Hyphomicrobiales; family Xanthobacteraceae; genus Ancylobacter; species Ancylobacter sp. IITR112. The sequence goes on from NZ_JBGCUS010000001.1 coordinate 502,992, forward strand.
ACGGCGGCGCACTGAGGAGACGCCCATGCCTGTCCGCAATCCGCTGTTTTCCCGCTACGCCCTTGGCGGCCTCGTCGCCGCGACGCTCGCCTTCGCCCCCTTCACCGCCTCGGCGGAAGAGGTGGTGAATGTCTACACCACCCGCGAGCCGGGCCTCGCCAAGCCACTGTTCGACGCCTTTACCGAGAAGACCGGCATCAAGGTCAACAGCGTGTTCGTCAAGGACGGCCTCGCCGAGCGGGTGAAGGCCGAGGGCGACGCCTCCCCGGCGGACGTGCTGATGACGGTGGATGTCGGCGCGCTGCTCGACCTCGTCGACCAGGGCGTGACGCAGAAGGTGAGTTCCGACGCGCTGGAGAAGGCCATTCCCGCCAATCTGCGCGGCAAGGAGGGCGAGTGGTTCGCCCTTTCCGCCCGCGCCCGCGTCGCCTACACCTCCAAGGACCGGGTGAAGGACACGGCGATCACCTATGAGAGCTTCGCCGACCCGAAATGGAAGGGCGAGGTGTGCATCCGTTCGGGCAAGCACCCCTATAACACCGCGCTGATCGCCGCCTATATCGTCCATCACGGCGAAGCCAAGGCCGAGGAATGGCTGAAGGGCGTGAAGGCCAACCTCGCCCGCAAGGCCGCCGGCGGCGACCGTGAGGTGGCGCGCGACATTCTCGGCGACATCTGCGACATCGGCCTCGCCAATTCCTACTATGTGGGCCTGATGCGCTCCGGCAAGGGCGGGCCCGAGCAGGAGGAATGGGGCAAGGCGATCAATGTCGTGCTGCCGACCTTCGAGAATGGCGGGACGCATGTGAACATCTCCGGCGCCAGCGTCGCCAAGAACGCCCCGAACAAGGACAACGCCGTCAAGCTGCTGGAATATCTCGTCTCGCCGCAGGCGCAGGAAATCTACGCCAAGGCGAATTTCGAATATCCCGTGGTGCCGGGCGTGCCTGCCGACCCGATCATCGCCGCCTTCGGCCCGCTCAAGGTCGACAATATCGACCTGGTCGAGGTCGCCAAGGCGCGCAAGGCGGCGACCAACCTCGCCGACAAGGTCGGGTTCGACAACTGATCCGGCGCTACCGGCGGCGCCCCCCGCGCCGCCGCTCCGTCTTCCCGCGCATCGGGTCCCGGGATGGTCGCCCGCCCCGGGACGTTTGGCGACATGAGCCTCGCACTTCCCCACAGTCCGCGCCGCGCCCCCGTCACCGGCTCCCGTCTCGTACGGGCGGCGGCGGGGGCGGTCGTGCTTCTGGTGCTGCTGCCGCTGCTGGCGCTGGGCTGGACCGCGCTGCAGGGCTCGGGCGATCTGTGGCCGCACCTCCTCGCCAATGTCATTCCGCACGCGCTGTATGAGACCACGGTGCTGGTGCTCGGCGTCGGCCTGTTCGTCGCCGTCATCGGCACCGGCACCGCCTGGCTGGTGGCGGTGTGCCGCTTTCCCGGGCGCGGCGTGTTCGAATGGGCGCTGCTGCTGCCGCTCGCCATCCCGACCTATATCCAGGCCTTCGTCTATGTCGACGCGGTGCACCCGCTGGGGCCGATCCCGACGCTGATCCGCACCACATTTGGCCTGCGCCCGCGCGATCTGTGGCTGCCGGAGGTGCGCTCGCTGCCGGGCTGCATCGTGCTGCTCGGGCTGGTGCTCTACCCCTATGTCTATCTCTCCGCCCGCGCCGCCTTCCTGGTGCAGACCGCCTCGGTGCTGGACGCGGCGCGCACGCTGGGGGCGGGGGCGGGGGAGGCGTTCTTCCGCATCGCCCTGCCGCTCGCCCGCCCGGCCATCGCCGTTGGCATGACGCTGGCGCTGATGGAGACGGTGAACGACATCGGCGCCTCGGAATTCCTCGGCGTGCAGACGCTGACGCTGTCGATCTACTCCACCTGGCTCAACCGCTCCAGCCTGCCCGGCGCGGCGCAGATCGCTCTGTGCATGCTGGCGCTGATGTTCGCGCTGGTGCTGCTGGAACGCTGGGGCCGGCGCAAGCTGAAGACCGGCACGGTGGGCGAGCGCGCCCGCCCGCCGGCGCGCCGCACGCTTTCCGCCGGAGCGGCGGGGCTCGCCTTCCTCGCCTGCCTGCTGCCGGTGCTGCTCGGCTTCGTGCTGCCGGCGGGGCATCTCGTGCTCGCGGCGTGGAAGCGGGTGGCGTTTCACGGCCTGCCGCAGACCGTGCTGGCCGAGGCGGCCAACACCGCGCTGTTCGCCGCGCTCGGCACGGCGCTGGCGCTGGTGCTGGGCTTCGCCGTGGTGGTGGCGCTGCGCACCGGCGCGCTGCGCGGCACGCTGGCGCTGCGGATGGCGAGCCTCGGCTATGCCGTGCCCGGCACGGTGCTGGCGGTCGGCCTGCTGGTGCCGCTGGCCGGCTTCGACAATCTGGTCTCGCACCTCTCCGAGCGCCTGACGGGTGTTTCCACCGGCCTGCTGATCTCGGGTTCCGGCGCGGCGCTGATCATCGCCTATGTCATCCGCTTCCTCGCCATTCCCATTGGCGGGCTGGAGGCGGGCTATGGCAAGGTCGGCCCGACGCTCGACATGGCGGCGCGCAGCCTCGGCGAGACGCCCGGCGGCGTGGTGCGGCTGATCCATCTGCCGATGCTGCGGCCGGCGCTGGCCACCGCGGCGCTGCTGGTGTTCGTCGACTGCATGAAGGAACTGCCGGCGACGCTGATGCTGCGCCCGCTGAACTTCGAGACGCTGGCGAGCCACGTCTATGCCGAGGCGGCGCGCGGCACCTATGAGGACGGCGCGCTGGCCGCGCTGCTCATCGTGCTGGTCGGGCTGGTGCCGGTGATCCTGCTCGCCCGCCTCGCCCGGCCGCGCCAGGGCTGAGGGTTCCCGCCCATCCCTCCTGGCCGGGTTGGCCTGGCTCCCCGGATTTTTTCAGCGCGGAACGGGCGGCGGGGCTTGGTCCCCGGGTCAAGCCCGGGGATGAGGGCGTGCGGGGGGCGGGGTGTCAGCAAAGAGGGCGCGACTTGCGCCGCGCCCTCGATGTGTCTCCGAAGCGAATGAACTTCGTCATAAATCCCTGCCGCCACCGAAGCCGGGCAAGCCCGGCTTCGGCACTCAGCGCCAAGCAGGGGCGAATGGACTTTCTCAGAAATCCATGCCGCCACCTGAGCCGGGCCTGCCCGGCTCAGGCACTCAACCAACCGCAGGGGCGGATGGACTTCCTCAGAAGTCCATGCCGCCCATGCCGCCGCCGCCCGGCATGGCGGGGGCGCCGCTGTCGCGCTTGGGCGCGTCGGCGATCATGGCTTCGGTGGTGATGAGCAGGCCGGCGACGGAGCCGGCGTCCTGCAGCGCGGTGCGCACGACCTTGGCCGGGTCGACGATGCCGGAGGCGATCATGTCGACGAACTGCTCGGTCTGGGCGTTGAAGCCGAAGTTCTGGTCCTTGGTCTCCAGCACCTTGCCGACCACGATCGAACCTTCCACGCCGGCATTCTCGGCGATCTGGCGGATCGGGGCTTCAAGCGCGCGCAGCACGATCTTGATGCCGGCCTGGATGTCCGGATTGTCGGAGGTGAGCTTCTCGACCGCCTTCTTGGCGCGCAGCAGGGCGATGCCGCCGCCGGGGACGATGCCTTCCTGCACCGCCGCGCGGGTGGCGTTCAGCGCGTCGTCGATGCGGTCCTTCTTTTCCTTCACTTCGACTTCGGTCGCGCCGCCGACGCGGATCACCGCGACGCCGCCGGCGAGCTTGGCGAGACGCTCCTGCAGCTTCTCGCGGTCGTAGTCCGAGGTGGTTTCCTCGATCTGCGCCTTGATCTGCGCGACGCGGCCCTCGATGTCCTTCTTCTTGCCGACGCCGTCGACAATCGTGGTCTTTTCCTTCTCGATCAGCACCTTCTTGGCGCGGCCGAGCATGGAGAGATTGACGCTTTCCAGCTTGATGCCGAGCTCTTCGGAAATGACCTGGCCGCCGGTGAGGACGGCGATGTCTTCCAGCATGGCCTTGCGGCGGTCGCCGAAGCCCGGCGCCTTCACCGCCGCGACCTTGAGGCCACCGCGCAGCTTGTTGACCACGAGCGTGGCCAGAGCCTCGCCTTCCACGTCCTCGGCGATGATGAGCAGGGGCTTGCCCGACTGCACCACGGCTTCGAGCACGGGCAGGATCGCCTGCAGGCCGGAGAGCTTCTTGTCGAAGATGAGCATGTAGGGATCTTCCAGATCCACCGTCATCTTCTCGGCATTGGTGATGAAATAGGGGGAGAGGTAGCCACGGTCGAACTGCATGCCTTCGACCACGTCGAGCTCGGTCTCGGCGGTCTTGGCTTCCTCGACGGTGATGACGCCCTCATTGCCCACGCGCTGCATGGCGCCGGCGATCATCTGGCCGATGGAGGCATCGCCATTGGCGGAGATGGTGCCGACCTGAGCGACTTCGTCGCTGTTCTTCACCTTCTTGGCGCGCTTCTCGATGTCCTTGATCGCCTCGACCACGGCGAGATCGACGCCGCGCTTGAGGTCCATCGGGTTCATGCCGGCGGCGACGAACTTGGCGCCTTCGCGCACGATCGCCTGGGCGAGAACGGTGGCGGTGGTGGTGCCATCGCCGGCGAGATCATTGGTCTTGGAGGCGACTTCACGCACGAGCTGGGCGCCGAGATTCTCGAACTTGTCCTCAAGCTCGATTTCCTTGGCGACGGTGACGCCGTCCTTGGTGATGCGGGGGGCGCCGAAGCTCTTCTCGATCACGACATTGCGGCCCTTGGGGCCGAGCGTGACCTTCACCGCATTGGCGAGGATGTCGACGCCGCGCAGCATCCGCTCGCGGGCATCGCCGGCAAATTTAACGTCTTTGGCAGCCATCTGGCCTACTCCTGAAATTCAGTGGGTCCGGGGGAGCGAAAGTCGGCTCAGCCGACCATGCTCATCGCGTCGGCTCAGCCGACGATGCCCATCACGTCGGATTCCTTCATGATCAGGAGGTCCTGACCGTCGATCTTGACCTCGGTGCCCGACCACTTGCCGAACAGCACCTTGTCGCCGGCCTTCACATCGAGCGGGACGAGCTTGCCGGCTTCGTCGCGGGCGCCGGGGCCCACGGAGAGAACTTCGCCCTGCGAGGGCTTTTCCTTGGCGCTGTCGGGGATGATGATGCCGCCCGCCGTCTTCTCTTCGGCGTCGAGGCGCTTCACCACGATGCGGTCGTGCAGGGGGCGGAACTTCAACTGGGCCATCGGTAGATCCTCGGTCTTCCTGTCGCGCGCCGGTGCGGCGCTGGTGAGCAGCGTATTAGCACTCTTGGATAGCGAGTGCCAAACCGTCGCCGAGATAGGAATGGTACCGGATTGAGTCAAGCGCGGGGCAGGGCGATCGCGCCGTCATAAACCGTCATCTGCGGGCCCGCGCGGCGGGGCATGAAAAAACCCGGCCCGCGCGGGGCGCGGACCGGGTTTCACGGGGGAGGGAAGCGGCGGTCAGGCCGACTTCTTGATGTTCTTCTCGACCGAGGCCTTGATCGGCTCGGCGGTGTCGGTGGCGACCTTCTGGGCGAGGGTCGAGAGTTCCTTGGTCTGGGCCGAGAGCACATCGAACTGCTTGCGCAGGTGGCCGGTGGAGAGCTCCACCGCTTCCGACACGCTCTTGGCGCCGAACAGCGCGCCCATATAGTCGAAGGCGGCGTTCACATTGGTCCGCAGCGATTCCAGCGCCGCCGTATTATATTCGGCGAGGCCGCGCGAGGCGGTGGAATAGGTGTCTTCGAGCAGGTCGGTGGTTTCTTCGGCGTTGGCCTTGAACTTCTCATAGGTCTCGCGCGCGTTCTGCACGCTCTTCTCGGCCATTTCGCGCATCACGGCGGGCACTTCCACAGCGGAAGGCATGTCGAACTTCGGCATTTCGAATTTGGGCATGGACGCCTCGAACGCCGCAGCGGCGGCCTTGGCGGTCTTCTTGGCGGCGGGCGCCGGAGTGGCAGGGGTAGCGGGGGCAGCGTCGACCATGGGTGTTCTCCTCGCAGTCGCGGCGGATTGGCAATGGGGGCCGACCGCTCCGCGCCCGCGGCCGCGCCCTGACCGGCAAAGGCCTGTCCGAGTGAAACCCGACCCTCTGCCCTGTCTTGTCCGCTATATTTGTGCAATGCAGCATCATATTGCAATGCACAAAATGCCCGTCGAGGCAATTTTTTTCGACTTTTTTCGAGCGGCGGCGCGGCGCCCCCGTTCCGGCGGGAGCGGCGGCTACTTGCCGCCCTTGCCGAAGGGCGCGGCGGCGCTGGCGTGCTGGCCGAGCGCCTTGGCCTGCTCGGCGAGGCGGCTCGCCTGCTCCTTTACATAGTCGGCGTGCAGCCGGGTCCATTCGTCCAGCGTCGTCGCCTTGGCGAGGCGGGAGGCGAAGTCGAAGCCGGCGGCGATGTTCGCCTCGGCGAAATCCAGCGTGGTGCGGCCGATCTCGCGGGCGTTGCCCTGGGCGCTGTCGACCTGCCGGCTGGCGTCGTCGAGCACCTTGTGCGCGGCATTGAGGAAGCCGTCCATCGCCGCGCGCGCCTGTCCGACGCCCTGCTCGGCAAGGGTGCGCAGTTCGGGAGGCACGTCGAGTTTCGGGGTGTCGGCCATGGCGAAAACTCCTCCAGAGGACGAAAAGGGAGTGTAGACGCAACGGAAGGCACGTCCATCCGGCCGGATGCCTACATCTAAAGTAGTAGGCGGCGCGCAAAACGCAACGGAAATTGCGCCCACATGGCCCGGCCGGTTGCAGTTGGTTAACCGGGATCGGTGGCAAGGGATTAACCGGAAAAGGTGAAGCTGGCGCGACAGGGAAGGCGGCGCATGGCAAGCGGCGCCGGCCCGCATTATTGTCTGGAAGAAGCCGCAGGTCTTAACCGGACCGGCGGCGGCTTCCGGTTCGTACCGGCGGGATCATTCGGGCGCTCATGAACACGGACGAGCACGGCACATCGGCGACGCAGACCTTGCGGGCCCAGGCGGCGAGCGCGCTTGCCGGCGCGGCGCCGGCCGTGCTGGTGCGCGCCGATGGCACGCCGATCGCCGCCAATGCGGCCGGCCGGGCGCTGCTGGACGCGGCGACGCTGGCCTCGCTCGCCCCCCGCCTCGCCGGCACACTGCGCCCCGCCCGCCCGGCGCGGCTGGAGCGGCTGCGCCTGCCCGGCGCGCTCACCCCCGCCACTTTCGCCTGCTCGCTGCTCGCCGCCGGTCCCGCCCGCGCGCTGCTGCTGGTCGGCCTCGATGCCGCGCCGCCGCGCGCGCCGGCACCCGCCCACGCTCCCGCCGCAGCGGCGGAGCCCGCGCCGCCGGCGCCGGCCCGCTTCACCTGGAGCACCGGCCCGGATGCGCGGCTGAACCGCATCGACCCGCGCCTCGCCGCCGCGCTGGAGCGCGCGCCGGAGGAGATCGCCGGCCGCGACTTCCGCGCGCTCGGCGCGCCGGCCGCGCATCGCGCGGTGACGGAAGGGCGCAGCTTCACCCATCTCGCGGTGCACCTGCCGACGGCGGGCGGCGAGGGACTCGACATCGAACTCGGCGGCGCGCCCATTCGCGGCGACGGCATGCGCGGCTTCGGCGTGATAAAGGGCCGCCGGCCGCTGGAACTGGCGGCGGGTAGCCCGCCCGCCCGGCCCGAGCTTCCCGCCGCCGAGCTTCCCGCCGCCGCGCCGTCGGGGGAGCGCCCGGCATCCCGGCCGGTGCCGCCCGTGGAGACGCGGCCGCCGGAGCCGGCCTCGCCCGAGCCTCTCCCGCCCGAGCCTGTTCCGCCCGAGCCTGTTCCGCCGATGCGGGTGACGCTGAGCCTCGTGCCCTCGCCCGCCAATGTGGTGCCGCTGCGCGCCGGAGCGGCCGAGCCCGGCCGCGACGCCGCCCGCTCCTCCTGGGAGGGGCTGTCGAGCGGCGAGCGCACCGCTTTCCGCGAGATCGCCCGCGCCCTTGGCGCGCGGCTGGAAGGCGTCGACGACAGCGAGCCGGCCGCCCCCGAAGCGCCGGCCCCGGAAGCGCGGCATGCGGCGCCCGAAGCTCCGGCTGAAGCCGCGCCGGAAGCGACGCGCGAGGCGGCTTCCCCGGCGACGCTCGTCTCGGCCGCCGCCAATGATGCGGGCGACGCCGCGCCACCGCCGGAGAGTCTTTCCGCCAGCGACGCGGCGGATGGAGCGCGCGGCGATGCCCGCCGTAACGCCGAAACGCCCGGCACGCCCGCCGGGCTGCGCCGTGTGCTCACCGAAGGCGAACGCCCGGTGCTGGACCGGCTGCCGCTCGGCCTGCTCGCCTTTCGCGGCGACCGGCTGCTCTATGCCAATCGCGCCCTGCTCGACTGGACCGGACATGAAGACCTCGCCGCGCTGGAAGCAGCCGGCGGCCTTTCCGCCCTGTTCGACACCGCCCCGGCGGTGGGCGGCGGCGACGTGCCGCTCACCATCGTCGGCGCCGAGGGCGCGCCGATCCGGGTCGAGGCGCGGCTGATGTCCTCCCCCTGGGAGGGTGGCGCGGCCATGCTCTATGTGCTGCACCGCTCCACGACGGCAGAGCCGCCGCCCGCGCCCGCCGAGGCCAGCGCCGCCGCCGATGAGCGCCTGCGCCAGGCCGAACTCGCCCTGCGCGAGGCGGAAAGCGCCGGGCGCGAACTGCGCGCCATTCTCGACACCGCCACGGACGGCGTGGTGCTGATCGACGCCGCCGGCACCATCCTGTCAATGAACCATCCGGCCGAGGCGCTGTTCGGCTTCCATGCCGGCGAGGTGAAGGGCGAATCCTTCACCCTGCTGCTGGCGCCGGAAAGCCACCGTGCGGCTGTCGACTATCTCGACGGCCTCGCCGCCAATGGCGTCGCCAGCGTGCTCAATGACGGGCGCGAGGTGATCGGCCGGGTGCGCGAGGGCGGGCTGATCCCGCTGTTCATGACGGTGGGCCGGGTCGGCGACGATCCCAGCAAGTTCTGCGCCGTGCTGCGCGACATCACCCAGTGGAAGCGGGCCGAGGAGGAACTGATCGAGGCCAAGCGGCTCGCCGAGCGCGCCAATCTCGCCAAGTCCGACTTCCTCGCCAAGATCAGCCACGAGATCCGCACCCCGCTCAACGCCATCATCGGCTTCTCCGAAGTGATGATGGAGGAGCGCTTCGGCCAGGTGGAGAACCAGCGCTACCGCGACTATCTGCGCGACATCCACGCTTCCGGCGAGCACCTCGTCTCGCTGATCAACGATCTGCTCGACCTCTCCAAGATCGAGGCCGGCAAGCTCGACCTCGCCTTCACCAGCGTGTCGCTGAACGAGGTGGTGCAGCAATGCATGGGCATCATGCAGCCGCAGGCGAACCGCGAGCGTATCATCATCCGCTCCTCGCTCGCCACCGACCTGCCGCCTGTGGTGGCCGACACGCGCTCGATCCGCCAGATCGTGCTGAACCTCGTCTCCAACTCGATCAAGTTCACCAAGCCCGGCGGGCAGGTGATCCTGTCGACGACGCTGACCGAGGAAGGCGAGGTCGTGCTGCGGGTGCGCGATACCGGGGTGGGGATGTCGGAAGCGGATGTGGTGGTGGCGATGGAGCCGTTCCGCCAGATCACCACCTCCTCGCGCGCCGGCTCCGGCGGCACCGGGCTCGGCCTGCCGCTGACCAAGGCGCTGGCGGAAGCCAACCGCGCCTCTTTCAACATCCGCAGCGCGGTGGATGTCGGCACCATTGTCGAGATCATCTTCCCCTCGACACGGGTGCTGGCGGAGTAGGGGCGTTCAGGGCGCCGGGGCGGAAACGTCGAGTTTTTCGCCGGTGCCGAGCAGGGCACGGCCGGCGCCGGAGCGGCGGATCAGCGCCTGCGGATCGGGCAGCACGATCGGCCGCTGCCAGTCGCCGCGCACGATGAAGGGCAGTTCAAACGCCACCGCCACCGAGGGGGAGGGCGCCGTCGTGGCGGCCGGAAGGGTCGTGCTCTCCGCCGTCAGGCTCGCCACCACGCCGGCCACGGCCGGGGCGGCGGCCGGCGCCGTCACAGCGTCCGGCCCGGCGGGCGGCGCGGCCGCCGCGACCTTGGCCGCCGGGGCCGCGCGCACCAACTGCGCGACGCCCGACAGGTCGAGGCCACGCGAGGCGACGGGGCTTTGTCCGGTCAACGCCACATGCAGCGTGCTGCTGGAGAGATCGAACCGGTCGAGCGTGACGATCCCCTCGGCGATGCGGGCATCGACCGCCACATCGGTGAAAGGCGTGCGCCCGCCGCGCAGATCGCCCCCCGAGAGCGGGCGCTTCTCCAGCCGTGTCAGGATGCGCCCGACGTCGATGCCGAGCAGGGCGCCATCGCTGCCGGTCAGGGTGAAGGCGCCGCCGAGACCCTCGGCGATATCCATGACGCTGCCGCCGCCGCCAACGGCCGACAGCCGGAACGAGCCGGTGCCTTCGAGCCGCGGCACCCGGAACAGTTCGCCCAGCGCCGGGCTCAGCGCCACATCGTCGGCAGACAGGTCGAGGCGCACATTCATGCCCGGCCCGGACGGGCGCGGAGAGAGCTGCACGGCGGCTCGGAACAGCCCACCCCAGGCCTCCGCCTCGCCAATGGTGAGCGAAAGCCGCCCGCCCTTGGCGGTGGCGCTCGCCGCCATGCGCTGAAAGGTGGTGTCGCCGAGGCGGACCTGCCCGGCGGACAGCCGCAATTCGACATCGAGCCCGCGCGCCGGGCCGAGATCGAGCGCCTCGCGGCTCCAGCCGCCGACATGCGGGTTGGACAGGCTCAGTTCGCCATAGGGAGAAAGGTCCATCGTCTCGCTGGCCAGCGAGCCCTGCAGCATCGGCCGCGCGCCGTCAATCCGCAGGTTGAAGGCGCCGATGCCGGAATTGCCGTCGAGATCGAGCTTGGCCTGGCTGAGCTGGACGCCCTGCGCCGACAGCAGCGCCACGCCGCGCAGGTTGAACGGGCCGAAGCCGCGCGCGGTCGGCGCTTCCATGCCGAGCCAGTCCAGCGCCTCGCGCAGCTTTCCCGCGCTCACCTTGAGATCGCCGGAAACGACCGGCCCGCCGGCCAGCCGGGCGCCGCCGGTGAAGCTGGCGCTGGCCAGCGGGGCGGTGAGCGACAGGGTGAGCCCGCCGACCTCGCTCGCGGCCAGCGCGCGCAGATTGCTGAGGCGGCCGTCGATCGCCACCCGTTCGCCGCGCCACACGGCGGTGCCGGAGACCTCGACATTGGCGCCGCCGCGCCAGCCAATGGTCAGGTCCGCGTCCGGGACCAGCATGTCGACACCCTCGCCGCGGGCCAGCCCGACGCTGCCATGGGTGATGACGAGGTCGCCGCGCGTAGTCGCCGTGCCGAGCGCGGCGATGAAACCGCCAAGCGCGGCCAGCCCGTCGCCGGGATCGGCAAGGGTGAGCCGCGCCTGCGGCAGCTCGATCGCGTCGGCGCGTACATGGCCGGCGAACAGCGGCAGCAGGTCCAGCACCACCCGCACGGAAGGCGCATCGAGCCGTGCGCGCGGATCTTCGAGGCTCATGCCGTCGATCGAGAGCGCGGGCCAGGGCAGCGCGGCGAAGGATACCGGGCCGTCGAATCGCGGCTCCACGCCGGTGGCGGCGGCGATCATCGCCCGCGCCTGGCTGCGCAGCGTCTCCTCCGAAGCGAGCTTGGGCGCAAGCACGCCCGCCGCCATCGCCAGTGCCACCGGCACGAGGAGGAATGGAATATATTTTTTCATTCTGCCGTCATGCTCCCCGCCCTCGCTACCCCATCGGAGCGAAGCCGCGCAAGCAAGGCGGCGCTCGGACAGGTACGGGTCGCGCGCAGGTGCCGTACCAAAGGTTGCCGCACCATGTTCGGCCTCTGTGTCTGTTTGATGGCCTGACAGGCGGCGCGGCCGGCGCTATGAGTGTTGCAGTGCAAAACGCCGAAGGAACGGCGCGTGGAACGGGAGGAAGGCTATGGAGGCAGACGGCATGGCGGGCATGGGGCCGAGCGGCGCGGACGGCGCGCCCCTGTGGACGCCGAGCCCGGAACGGGTGGCGCGCACGCAGATCGCCGCCTTCATCGCCGGGGTGAATGCCCGCCACGGCACCGAACTCGCGGATTATCGCGGCCTGCACGCCTGGTCTATCGCCCATCCCGCCGCCTTCTGGGAAGACATATGGGACCTGGGCGCGGTGATCGGCAGCCGCAGCGGCCCGGCGCTGGTCGATGGCGAGCGAATGCCGGGCGCCCGTTTCTTCCCCGAGGCGCGGCTGAACTATGCCGAGAACCTGCTGCGCCCGCGTGAGCGCGACAGCGTGGCGCTGGTGTTTCGCGGCGAGGACAAGGTCGAGCGTCATGTGAGTTTCGGCGAACTGACCGACCTCGTCTCGCGGCTGCAGCAGGCGCTGCGCGCGGCGGGCGTCGGGGTCGGCGACCGGGTGGCGGCGACCATGCCGAACCTGCCGGAAACCATCGCGGTGATGCTGGCGGCGTCCTCGCTCGGCGCGGTGTTCTCCTCCTGCTCGCCGGATTTCGGCGAACGCGGCATTCTCGACCGTTTCGGCCAGATCGAGCCCAAGGTCTATGTCGCCTGCGACGGCTACTGGTACAATGGCAAGGCCGTTTCCATCGCCGAGAAGCTGCGCGCCGCCGTGCCGCAGATGCCGAGCCTCGCGACGACGGTAATCGTGCCCTATCTGGGCCAGGCGGAGGAGGTGGCGGCCACCCTGCCGAACGGGGTGACGCTCGACGGCTTCATCGCCCCCTTCGCGCCGGCGCCGCTGAGCTTCGAGCGGCTGCCCTTCAACCACCCGCTATTCATCCTGTTTTCCTCCGGCACGACGGGCGCGCCGAAATGCATCGTCCATGGCGCCGGCGGCACGCTGCTGCAGCATATCAAGGAGCACCGGCTGCACTGCGACCTCGCGCCCGGCGACCGGCTGTTCTATTTCACCACCTGCGGCTGGATGATGTGGAACTGGCTGGTGAGCGGCCTCGCCAGCGGGCTCACCCTCTGCCTCTATGACGGCTCGCCCTTCGCCCCCAACGCCGCCGTGCTGTGGGACTATGCGGCGGCGGAGCGTTTCGCGCTGTTCGGCACCTCGGCGAAATATATCGACCAGCTCCGCAAGGACGGCGTGCGCCCGGGCGCGACGCATGACCTCTCGGCGCTGAAGGCGGTGACCTCCACCGGCTCGCCGCTGGCGCCGGAGAGCTTCGCCTTCGTCTATGAGGCGATCAAGCCGGACCTGCATCTCGCCTCGATTTCGGGTGGCACCGACATCGTCTCCTGCTTCGTGCTCGGCGACCCGACGGCGCCGGTCTACCGCGGCGAGATCCAGGCGGCAGGGCTCGGCATGGCGATCGAGGTGTGGTCGGATGAGGGCGTGCCGGTAACCGGCGAGCGCGGCGAACTCGTCTGCGTGAAGCCCTTCCCCTGCATGCCTGTCATGTTCTGGAACGACCCGGAGGGGGCGAAGTACCGCGCCGCCTATTTCGAGCGCTTCCCCAATGTCTGGTGCCATGGCGACTTCGCGGAATGGACGGCGCATGGCGGGCTGATCATCCATGGCCGCTCCGACGCCACGCTGAACCCGCAGGGTGTGCGTATCGGCACGGCGGAAATCTACGCCCAGGCCGAGCAGATCCCGGAGATCGTCGAGGCCATCGCCATCGGCCAGGACTGGGACAATGATGTGCGCGTGGTATTGTTCGTGCGGCTGCGCGAGGGGGCGGTGCTCGACGCCGAACTCGACAAGCGTATCCGCACCCAGATCCGCCTTGGGGCCAGCCCGCGCCATGTGCCGGCGCGCATCGTCGCCGTGGCCGATATTCCGCGCACCCGTTCCGGCAAGATCACCGAGCTTGCCGTGCGCGACGTGGTGCATGGCCGGCCGGTGAAGAACACCGAGGCGCTGGCCAACCCGGAATCGCTGGAACTGTTCCGCAACCTGCCGGAACTGGCGCAATAAGGACCAATCTCTTCCCCCGGGGATGCCCGGGGGAAGAGGCGGGCTCAGATCGGCGGCAGGTGCAGCCAATTCGCCGCGGCGCTGAGAATGAGGTCGACCGCCAGCGCCGCGAGGATCATGCCCATCACCCGGCTGATGATCGAGGCGCCGCCCCGGCCGATCAGGTTCACCAGCCGGCCCGCCGCCAGCATGATGAGCAGTGTCACCACCAGCACCAGGCTGAAGGTGGCGATGGTCATCATCCGGTCGGGAAGATCGTGGCGCGCATTGTCGGAGAGCACCACGGCGGCCAGCATGGCGCCCGGGCTGGCGATGGAGGGGATGGCGAGCGGATAGATCGCGATCTCCATCGGGTTCATCTCGGCCGGGGTGTGCGGGTCGGCGTGGCTCTTGCCGTGGATCATGGTGAGGGCGAACAGGAACAGCACGATGCCGCCGGCGATCTGGAAGGAGTCGATGGACACGTCCATCGACCGCAGCAGCCAGCTTCCCGCCATGGCGAAGAATACCAGCACGCCGAAGGAAATGAGCACGGAGAGCACCGCCGCCTTCTTGCGTTCGGCGGCGCTGAAGCCGGTGGTGACGGCGAGGAAGACCGGCAGCGTGCCCAGCGGGTCGATCACCACCCAGAGGGTGACGAACTCCTGAATGCGTTCCGCCCAGTTCATGATCCGCCCACCCGTTCGCCCTGCCTTATAGCGGTATCTGCGACGGCGCCAAGTTGCATCGCGGACGGGCCGTGGGCATGGTGCCGGCCGGCGCGCCGACGCCGGCGAATCGTATGAGAGACCCTGCATCATGGCGGAGCCGCGACAGAAACCGGACTTTTCGCGGGAGCTGGACGCCCACCGCGCGGGCGAGGCGCCGGTAGCCGGTGTCGATGAAGTGGGGCGCGGCCCCTGGGCCGGGCCGGTGGTGGCCTGCGCGGTCGTGCTCGATCCCGCGCGGGTGCCGGTGGGGCTGGACGATTCCAAGCGCCTGTCGGCGGGCCAGCGCGAGCGGCTGTTCGAGGAGATCTGCGCCACCGCCGATGTGTCGCTGGCGTTCGCGCCGCCGACGCGGATCGACGGTCACAATATCAGGCAGGCGACGCTGTGGGCGCTGGCCCGCGCGGTGGCCGGCCTCGCCTGCACGCCGCGCCTCGTGCTGGTCGATGGCAACGACCTGCCGCCCGTGCCCTGCGCCGCGCGCACCATCATCGGCGGCGACGGGCTGGTGGCGTCCATTGCCGCTGCCTCCATCGTCGCCAAGGTGACGCGCGACCGGCTGATGGGCGCGCTCGGCGCCGCCCATCCCGGCTATGGCTTCGAGCGGCATATGGGCTATGGCACGCCGGAGCATCAGCAGGCGCTGGCGGCGCTCGGCGTGTGCCGCCACCACCGCACCTCCTTCGCCCCCATCCGCCTGCGCCTCGGCGAAACGCCGGCGGCCTGAGCGGCGGGCGTTTCGGCGGGTCCTGAGGCGAGCCGGTGGCGCCTCAGTGGTAGCCCTCGCCCTCGCGCACCTTGCCGCGGAACAGCCAGTAGACGAAGGCGATATAGCCGAGGATCACCGGCAGCATGAACACCGTGCCGATGAGCATGAACACCTGGCTGGCCGGGGCGGCGGCGGTTTCCCACACGGTGAGCGAGGGCGGAACCAGATAGGGGAAGATCGACACGCCGATGCCGAAATAGCCCAGCAGGAACAGGCCGATGACGCCGAAGAAGGGCAGGTTGTCATGGCCCTTCTCCAGCCAGTGCCACACCGCATAGGCCAGCACCAGGGTGAGCAGCGGCACCGGGGCGAGATAGAACAGGTTCGGCGTGGTGAACCAGCGCTCGGCGATGCGCGGGAAGGCCAGCGGGGTCCACAGGCTGACGATGGCCATGAAGACGAGTACCGCCGGCAGCAGCTTCTTCGCCCGGGCGCGGGCGCGGGCGGCGGCGGCGCCCTCCGTCTTCATGACCAGCCAGACGCTACCGATCAGCGCATAGCCGGCGACAACGCCGACGCCGCAGACCAGGGCGAAGGGAGTGAGCCAGTCGAGCGGCCCGCCGGCGAAGGCGTTGTTCTCCACCTTGATGCCCTGCACGAAGCCGCCCAGCAGCACGCCCTGAAAGAAGGCGGCCAGCGTCGAGCCGCCGGCGAAGGCGATGTTCCACAGGAACCGGCTGGTGTCGGCGACATGGCGGAACTCGAAGGCGACGCCGCGAAACACCAGCGCCAGCAGCATGAAGATGACCGGCAGATACAGTGCCGGCATGACGATGGAGTAGGCGAGGGGGAAGGCGACCAAAAGGCCGCCGCCGCCGAGGATGAGCCAGGTCTCGTTGCCGTCCCAGAACGGGGCGACGGAACTCATCATCTGGTCCTTCTCGCTCTCGCTGGCCGCGAAGGGGAAGAGAATGCCCATGCCGAGGTCGAAGCCATCAAGCACCACATACATGGCGATGGCGACGGCCAGCAGCAGCGACCAGATGACGGGCAGATACCATTCCATACCAACGCCGGTCATGTTCATTCCCCCGGATGGTTGATGGCGGCGCGCGTCGCCTTGTGCGCCGAGGTGAGCGGACGGCTCGGCACGCCCTCGGGCGTCTCGACGGCGGAACCCTGCGGGCCGCGGGCGATCAGGCGGTTGATGTAGTAGATGCCGCCGGAGAACACGATGCCGTAGACGAAGACGAACAGCGCCAGCGTGGTCGCCACCGCCCATCCGTCGACCGGCGAGATCGCGTCCGCCGTGCGCAGGATGCCATAGGCGACCCAGGGCTGGCGGCCGACCTCGGTGACGAACCAGCCGGACAGGATGGTGACGAAGCCGATCGGCCAGATGTGCTGCAGCGGGGCGAGATACCAGTCGGTCTCGAACAGCCGGCGCCGCCAGAGCAGGAACACGCCGAGCCAGCCGACGAGGATCATGAGGATGCCGAGGCCCACCATGACGCGGAAGGCGAAGAACGGCACCGCCACCGGCGGGCGCTCGTCGCGCGGATATTCCTTCAGCCCCTTGAAGGTATCGTCCCAGCTATGGGTGAGGATGAGGCTGCCCAGATGCGGAATGGCGATCTGGTAGTCGTTGCGCTCTTCCTTCTCATTGGGCCAGGCGAACAGCACCAGCGGCACGCCGCTGGCACCGGGTTCGTTCTGCCAGTGCGCCTCGATGGCGGCGATCTTGGCCGGCTGGTGCTGGAGCGTGTTCAGCCCGTGCGCGTCGCCGATGAAGGCCTGCAGCGGCGCGAGGATGGCGATGAGGCCGAGCGCCATGCGCATCATGGTGCGCCCGTCTTCCGGATAGCGGCCGGAATAGACGTAGCGGGCGCCCACCGCCAGCACCACGAAGGCGGTGGTGAGGTAGCAGGCGGTGACCATATGGGCGAGGCGGTAGGGGAAGCTCGGGTTGAAGATGACCGCCAGCCAGTCCACGGGATGGGCGACGCCGTCGATGATCTCGTGGCCGGCGGGGGTCTGCATCCAGCTATTGGCCGAGAGGATCCAGAAGGCGGAGAGCGTGGTGCCGACCGCCACCATGACGCAGGAGAACACGTGCAGCCCGCGCGGCACCCGGTTCCAGCCGAACAGCATGATGCCGAGGAATGTCGCCTCCAGGAAGAAGGCGGTGAGCACCTCATAGCCGATCAGCGGGCCGATGACGTTGCCGACGACGCGGGAGAAATGGCTCCAATTGGTGCCGAACTGGTAGGACAGCACGATGCCGGACACCACGCCCATGGCGAAGGAGACGGCAAAGATCTTGGTGAAGAAGCGGGCGATGCGGTGGTAGCGCTCATGCCCTGTGCCGATCCACAGCACCTCCAGCGTCGCGATATAGGCGGCGAGGCCGATGGTGAAGCTGGGAAAGATGATGTGGAAGGAAACAGTGAAGGCGAACTGGATGCGCGCCAACATTGTGGGATCTAGTTCCATCGCTCAAGCTCCGCCGTCACCGCCAGCGAGGGTGACGCAGGCAGGGTAAGCCCGCCGGCGCGTCAATGGAATGACTCAAATCAGCCGCGCCATGGTCAAATTGTCTGGGGTGCACGCCCGCACACTGGCGAAACCTATGGCGTGCTTGGCTTTTCCGCCAGCTTCGCCTCGATGGTCAGCATGTCGCGCCAGGCCATGCGCTTGCCGAGCGGGGTGCGCAGGAGATAGGCGGGATGGAAGGTGGCGAGCGCGGGGATGACCCTTCTGCCGGTGTCGTACTCCATCCAGCGCCCGCGCGCCTTGGTGATTCCGTCGCGTATGTCGAGCAGGGTCTGCGCCGCGGGTCCGCCGAGGCAGACCAGGATGTCCGGGTTCGCCAGCTCGATCTGCCGGCGGATAAAGGGCAGGCAGATGGCGGTTTCCTGCGGCGTCGGGGTGCGGTTGCCCGGCGGGCGCCAGGGCACGACATTGGCGATATAGGCGCTCGTGCGGTCGATGCCGATCGCCGCCAGCATGCGGTCGAGCAGCTTGCCGGAGCGGCCGACAAACGGCTTGCCCTCGATATCCTCCTCGCGCCCCGGCGCCTCGCCCACCAGCATCAGCCGTGCCGCCGGGTTGCCATCGGCGAAGACGAGGCGGGTGGCAGTGTGCTTGAGCGGGCAGCCGTCGAAACTCTCCAGCAGCGCCCGCAGCGCGTCGAGGTCGGGAGCGGCGGCGGCGGCTTCGCGCGCTTCCAGCGCCGCCACATCCGGCGGCGGCGGCGCGGCAGGGGCGAGGAGGGCGGGCGCGGCTACCGGCGCGGGGGCAGCGCGGCGCGCGGCCGGCGCGGGGGCGATGCCGGCCGACGCGGATGCCGGGCGCGGCGCCTCACGCGCCGGCGCGGAAGACGCGGCGGCGCGGCTCGCCTCGCTTTCGGCGAAGCGGTTTACCGGCTCTTCGCCCAGCGCGACATCGACCCCCGCCTCCAGATGGAAGGCGAGGATGTCGGCGAGGGCGTCGCGGTCGCCCGCCCAGTCGTCGCTGTCGCTAAGTGTCGAACTCATCAGGCGCATTCTACCCTGTCGGAGTGGCGATCCTATCCGTCGCGGGGAGAGTTGTCAGGCCGGGGCAAGCGTGGAAGAAGTCCAATCAGCACCCTGCGGCAGCGGAGAGACGGAATGGACGCGGCGGAACGGCCGGCAGACCTGCCTGAGCGCGAGGCGATGGAATTCGACGTGGTCGTCGTCGGCGCCGGGCCGGCCGGCCTTGCCGCCGCCATCCGGCTGAAGCAGCTCGACGCGGATCTTTCTGTGGTGGTGGTCGAGAAAGGTTCGGAGGTCGGCGCGCATATCCTCTCCGGCGCAGTGGTCGATCCGTCCGGGCTCGACGTGCTGTTCCCGGACTGGCGCGAGGCCGCCGACGCGCCGCTGAAGACCCCGGTGACCGACGACCGCTTCTATTTCCTCGGCCCCGCCGGTTCGCTGCGCCTGCCCAATGCGCTGCTGCCGCCGCTGATGAACAATCACGGCGCCTATATCGGCTCGCTGGGCAATGTCTGCCGCTGGCTGGCGGGCAAGGCGGAAGCGCTGGGCGTGGAGATCTATCCCGGCTTCGCCGCTGCCGAGGTGCTGTATGAGGATGGCGCGGTCGTCGGCATCGCCACCGGCGACATGGGGATCGGCCGCGACGGTGCCATCACCGACCGCTTCACCCGCGGCATGGAGCTGAGGGCGAAATACACGCTGTTCGCAGAAGGCGCGCGCGGCCAGCTCTCCAAGCAGCTCATCGCCCATTACGGGCTCGATGCCGGGCGCGAGCCGCAGAAATACGGCATCGGCCTCAAGGAATTGTGGACCGTGCCGGCGGACAAGCACCGGCCGGGGCTGGTGCAGCATTCCTTCGGCTGGCCGCTCGACAACGCCACCGGCGGCGGCTCTTTCCTCTACCATATGGAGGACCGGCAGGTGATGGTGGGCTTCGTCGTCCATCTCAACTACGCCAACCCCTGGCTGTCGCCCTTCGAGGAGTTCCAGCGCTTCAAGACGCACCCGCTGGTGCGCGAGACGCTGGAGGGCGGCAAGCGGATTTCCTATGGCGCCCGCGCCATCACCGAGGGCGGCTATCAGTCGGTGCCCAAGCTGGTCTTCCCCGGCGGGGCGCTGATCGGCTGCGCCGCCGGCTTCGTCAATGTGCCGCGCATCAAGGGCAGCCACAATGCCGTGCATTCCGGCATGCTCGCCGCCGAAGAGGTGGCGAAGGCGCTGGGCGAAGGGCGCCAGCACGACGAACTCGCGGGCTATGAGGCCGGCTGGCGCCAGTCCGCCATCGGGCGCGATCTGTGGAAGGTGCGCAACGCCAAGCCGCTGTGGTCGAAGCTCGGCACCTATATCGGCATCGCGCTGGGCGGGGTCGATATGTGGCTGAACACGCTGCTCGGCGTCTCGCCCTTTGGCACGCTGGGGCACGGCAAGCCGGATTCGGCGACGCTGATGCCGGCGGCGCAGGCCAAGCGCATTGACTACCCCAAGCCGGACGGTGTCGTTTCCTTCGACCGGCTGTCCTCGGTATTCCTGTCCAACACCAATCACGAGGAAGACCAGCCGATCCACCTCAAAGTCGCCGACATGGCGGTGCAGAAAGCCTCCGAGCACGATGTCTATGCCGGGCCTTCGGCGCGCTATTGCCCGGCGGGCGTCTATGAATGGGTGGAGGAGGGCGGAGAGCCGCGCTACGTGATCAACGCGCAGAACTGCGTGCACTGCAAGACCTGCGACATCAAGGACCCGAACCGCAACATCACCTGGGTGGCGCCCGAGGGCGGGGGCGGGCCGAACTATCCCAATATGTGAGGAACGACCATGCGGAGCCGTCTTCTCGCCGCCCTGGCCATCGGGGCTAGCCTGTTTATGGGGGCCGGCCTGCCGGCGCGGGCGCAGGAGCGGCCGGATTACGCGCCCTACCGGGAAGGGCTGTTCCTGCGCTACCTCAACGCCGAGCCGGGCGAGATCGACGGTGTGCCGCGCATCGGCCTCTCCTTTGGCGGGCGACCGCTGCGGGCGGTGATCGATTCCGGCTCGACCGGCATCGTGGTGGCGGCCGAGTTCGTGCCTGGCTTCGAGGCGATGCCGTCGCTGGGGCCGGCCAAGCTGACCTATTCCAGCTCCGGCCGGGTGATGCTGGGCCAGTGGGTGGTGATGCCGGTGACGCTGTCGGGGCGCGAGGGGGCGAGCGTCACCACCGATCCGCTGCCGGTGCTCGTCGTCACCGAGGTGCAGTGCCTCGATTATGCCCGTGTCTGCCAGCCCACTACCTCGCCGCGCAACATCGCCATGGTCGGCGTCGGCTTCGCCCGCGAGGGCGACAGCCAGAGCCAGAGCACGCCGGACAAGAACCCGCTGCTGCACGTGACCGGCGGTGAGCGGCGGCAGGGCTATATTCTCTCGCCCGAGGGCGTGCATGTCGGGCTCACCGCCGCCAATACACGCGGCGCCTTCCGCTATGTGAAGCTCGCCCGCCGGCCCGACGGCACGGACTGGGCGCCGCTGCCCGCCTGCATTTCGCTGAACGGCGCCACGCCGCCGGCCTGCGGCACGGTGCTGGTCGATACCGGCGTCTCGGTGATGTACATGACCGTGCCGGAAGCGCAGGCGCAGGGGGCGCAAGGCACGCTGCCCCCGGGC
Organism: Ancylobacter sp. IITR112; assembly: GCF_041415945.1. Classification (NCBI taxonomy): domain Bacteria; kingdom Pseudomonadati; phylum Pseudomonadota; class Alphaproteobacteria; order Hyphomicrobiales; family Xanthobacteraceae; genus Ancylobacter; species Ancylobacter sp. IITR112. Next base: position 524,408 of record NZ_JBGCUS010000001.1, read on the forward strand.
ACGCAGGTCGCCATCAGCATCGGCACGGAAGAGAGCGCCTTCCCGCTCTACAGCTTCAGCGCCGGCGATGGCGGGCCGGTGACGCCCAGCGCCATCCATCTGCGGGTGGCGGCGGACCGCACCTTCGTCAACACCAGCTACCACCTCCTGAACGGCTTCGACGTGCTGTTCGACGGCGAGGGCGGTTATGTCGGGTTCCGGCCGCGCTGAGGCGCGGCCCGCTCAGAACAGGCTGAACAGGAACACGGCGAGCAGGATGGCGGCGGCCCACAGGTCCGTCACCATGGCGACGTTCTCATGCATGGTGCGGTGCGGGCGCATCAGGTGATTGATGCCGGCGAGGCCGAGGAACAGCCCGCCGATGAAGGCCACCGGCAGCGCCCAGATCGAGAACAGGATCGACAGCAGGCCGGCGAGGCCGAGGGAGACATTGGCGAAGCCGAGTTCCTGCACCACCACATGGGCGGCCGGCGCGTCGACGCCGAGAATGCCCTTGAGGGTGAAGCCGGGCTTGAGGATTTGCGACAGCCCCGCCAGCAGTAGCCGCACGCCCACCGCCCAGAAGGCGAACCATTTGGTGGCGATGACGATGAAGCTGCCGAGGCCGGTAATGTTGGGATATTCCGCCGCGATGCTCATCAGCGGCGCCACAACCATCGTCACCGCGACCAACACGTAATACATGCGCCCATTCCCCCGTGCGGCGGAAGAGCCTTCTCCCGCATCCCCGTTCCCCGGCGGCAGTTGGAGCCGGGGAACGGGGCGCTGTCAATCGCGGGCGGCGCTCACGGCGTGCCGAGCGGCAGCACCGCGCCGGCGCGCGTGACCGCGGGCGGATTCCAGCGCCCGGTCAGCGCCTCGGTGCGCGGGGCATAGAGGCGCATGGTGAGGTTGAACGGGCCTTTCGGCGCCGGCAGCCAGTTCGATTCGCGGTCCGCCCCCGGGCTGTCCGCCTGGACATAGAGCACCAGCGTGCCGTCCGGCTCGGTCTTCAGCGGCATCCAGCTCGACAGGGCGAAACGCTCCAACGGGTTGGCGACCTGGTAGCCGGCCGCGTCATAGAGCGTGACCGACCAGAACGCATCCGCCGGCGGCTGCTGGCCGGGCGGGAAGCGCAGCGTGTAGCGGTGGGTGCCGTCGAGCGGGTGGCCGCCGGCATCGACGAAGTTGAGCGGGTAAATGGCGTCTTCCGGCAGGTTCGCGCCGAGGCCCTGCTGCGCGATGATGGCGCGCTTGAGGTAGTAATTGCCATACACGCCCATCGTGTCGACATTCATGCTCCAGCCGTCGACCACGTCGGCGAGCTTCGGCACCTTCCACGCCATCAGCTCCTGCGCGCTGGCGGGAGCGGCGTCGATGGCGGCCTTCACCGCAGGCGACAGGGCGGCCGCGTCGTAGGAGGCGCCGGGCACCAGGCCGAGACGCTTCATCTGGGCGAGGATCGGCTCGTCGGTCAGATGCGGCGGGTGAAGCTTCAGCAGCTCGGCCGCCTTGGCGAAGAAGGCGGGGCCGCTCATGCCGTCCACCTGCAGCTTGGGCGGGGTCTTCACATCCACCGCCGGGTCGATCTTCTGCACCGGCGGCGGCTCCGGCGCGCGGCCCCAGGCGGCGAGGGGGGTGACGCGGAAGCCGGCCTGCACCTTATGCACGGCGGCATAGTCGGCCGGCCCATCGGTCTTGGTGCGGCCGATGATCCAGATGGTCGGCGTCGGCGCGGCGATCCGCGTCAGGCCGGCGGGCACGGTGCCGGTCCAGCCGGGCGGGGTGACGAGATAATCCGCCGCCGCCGTGCCGGTGGTGCGCCAGCCCGGCGAGGCGAACACGTCGGTCCACATGTCCAGCATCGGCAGCAGGTAGTAGCGGCCCTGCGTGTCCGGGGCGGAGACGACCAGCGGCCCGGCGGACAGATCGAGCCAGGCGGAGGAATAGAGCGTGTCGAAATTGGGCCGCACCACCGTCTTCATGTCCGCGGTGGGAAAGCCCGGCACGTTGACGAACACGTTCATCGGCCCGCCGAGGCCGGAGGACGGCGGCAGGTTGATGAGCTGCTGGCGCGTCACCTCCATGGTGACGAGCGGGTAGAGATAGATATAGGCGTCGCGCGCAATGGTCGCGGCGTCCGGTCCCTCGCTAGCGGCGGCGGGGGCGCCGATCGCCAGAACCGCCGCGGTGAGCGCGGCGGCGAGCCCTCGAAACGCAGTCATGCCTTCCTCCTCGCAGCGCCCTGACGGCGCCTGACGGCCCGATGTTACCGCACGGCGCGGCAGGTGGCTTGAGGTGCCGCAAGGCCAAGGCGGAGGCGGGCAGAGGGCGGGGGCGGGGCTGTCATGAAATTGTAATCGTCACTTCATCCACCCGTCACCGCGGGCGACTACCCCAAGCCGGTCTTCAACAGGCCGGCGGAGCACCGATGGCGGCAGCCCTTCAACTCGACCGCGTGAGCAAGACCTACGGGCAGATGCGTGCCGTGGAGAATGTCTCCCTCACCATCCAGCCCGGCGAGCGTGTCGCTCTCATCGGCGCTTCGGGCTCCGGCAAATCGACGCTGATCCGCCTCGCCTCCGGCCTCATTCTGGCCGACCGCAACGGTGCCGGTTCCGGCGCCGTGCATTCCTTCGGCGTCAAGGTGCAGGAAGGCGGCAAGCTCAGCGGCGATGTGCGCGCCGCGCGCCGCCATATCGGCCTGGTCTTCCAGCAATTCGCGCTGTCCGGCCGGCTTTCCGTGCTGACCAATGTGCTGGTCGGTGCGCTCGGGCGGATAAATGTGTGGCGCGGCACGCTCGGCCTGTTCAACGCCGATGAGCGCCGCACCGCCTATGCCGCCCTCGCCGAGGTCGGCATCGCCCAGCACGCCGCCAAGCGGGCGCGCGAGCTTTCCGGTGGCCAGCAGCAGCGCGTCGCCATTGCCCGCGCGCTGGTGCAGGGCGCCAAGCTGGTGCTCGCCGACGAGCCCATCGCCTCGCTCGACCCCAAGAGCGCCAAGCGGGTGATGGACACGCTGGTGACCATGAGCCGCGACCACGGCATCGCGCTGGTCGTCTCGCTGCACCAGGTGGACTACGCCACCGCCTATTTCGACCGCGTCGTGGCGATGAATGCCGGCAAGGTCGTGTTCGACGGCCCCGCCGCGCAGATCAACGCGGCCTTTTTGACCGAGCTCTACGGCGCCAGCGCCGAGGAGCTGATCCTGCCCAGCCAATTCGCGGTGCCGGCCCCCGCCGAAGCCGTTTCCTCCACCCAGACCGTTTCCTGACAGGAGCACGCCCATGAAACGCCTGATCGCCGCCGGCCTCGCGCTGGCCGCCCTCGCGAGCACCCCGGTTCGCGCCGAAGAGATCAAGGAGCTGAACTTCGGCTTCATCTCCACCGAATCCTCGGCCAACCTCGCCAAGAGCTTCGAGCCCCTGCTCAAGGACATGGAAAAGGCCATCGGCATTCCGGTGAAGCCCTTCTTCGTCGGTGACTATGCCGGCGTCATCGAAGGCATGCGCTTCAAGAAGGTCGATATCGGCTGGTTCGGCAACAAGTCGGCGATGGAAGCCGTGGACCGCGCGGGCGGCGAAGTGTTCGTCAAGACCGCCAAGCCGGACGGCTCCTCGGGCTACTACGCCCTCATCGTCACCAATGCCGACCGCAAGGACCTGAACGAGCTCAAGGACGTGCTCGACTGCTCCAAGGGTTTCAACTTCGGCAATGGCGACCCGAACTCCACCTCGGGCTTCCTCGTTCCCAGCTACTACGTCTTCGCGCTCAACAATGTCGATCCGAACAAGTGCTACAAGCGCGTCGTGACCGGCAACCATGAAGCCAACCTGCTCTCGGTCGCCAACAAGCAGGTCGATTTCGCCACCAACAACACCGAAAACATCACCCGCCTGCAGCAGACCCGTCCGGAAGAAGCCGCCAAGATCAAGGAAATCTGGCGCTCGCCGCTGATCGCCGGCGACCCGATCGTGTGGCGCAAGGATCTGCCGAACGATCTCAAGGCGAAGATCTACTACTTCTTCATGAGCTATGGCCGCCTCGGCTCCGACGAGGAAGTCGCCCATGCGCGTGAAGTCCTCGCCAAGACCTCGGACGGCTGGGGCCCCTTCCTCGCTTCCTCCGACGCCCAGCTTCTGCCGATCCGCCAGCTTGAGCTGTTCAAGGCCAAGGTGAAGCTGCAGAACGACGACAAGCTCTCGGCCGACGAGAAGGCGAAGAAGATCGCCGAGATCGACGCCAAGCTCGCCGCCCTGGTGGAAGAGCAGAAGAAGTTCCCGGCCATGTGAGCCGCGCGGGACCGCAGGCCGGTCCCGCCTCCTGCCACCGACACGCATCCCGGACGGCCGAAAGGCCGATCCGGGATCGCTGTGACAGGGCCCGCCACTGACGCGGGCCGCACGACGATCACGGGGATTGCCACATGTTCGCCGCAACCGACGCCGCTCACCGCACCGCCACGCGCACCATGCCGGCCCCGCCGGTGACCCCGCTGGGCACCCGCCTGCTGCGCCTCGCGATCGCCGCGCTCACCATCGTCGTGCTGGTCGCCGCCTGGTATGAGGCGGAGATGAACCCGGCGCAGCTCTGGCGCGACGCCGGCAACATGGCGACGCTGGGCGCCGACTTCCTGCGCCCCGACTTCTCCGATTGGGACGTTTACACCAACGCCATGCTGGAAACGCTGGCGATCGCCATCTGGGGCACGCTGCTCGCCGTCATCGCCGGCATTCCGCTCGGCGTCCTCTCGGCCGAGAATGTCGCCCCGCACTGGCTGGCCTTTGTCATCCGCCGGCTGATGGATGCGTGCCGCGCCATCAACGAACTGGTTTTCGCGCTGATCTTCATCGCCGCCGTCGGCCTCGGCCCCTTCGCCGGCGTGCTCGCCCTGTTCATCCACACCACCGGCGTCGTCGCCAAGCTGTTCTCGGAAGCGGTCGAGGCCATCGACCCCGCGCCGGTGGAAGGCATTCGCGGCACCGGCGGCACCTGGCTGCAGGAGATCATCTATGGCGTGCTGCCGCAGGTGCTGCCGCTGTGGATTTCCTACGCGCTCTACCGCTTCGAATCCAATGTCCGCTCGGCGACCGTGCTCGGCATCGTCGGCGGCGGCGGCATCGGCATGACCTTCAACGAGACCATGCGCGGCTTCCTCTATTCGCAGGCCTCGGCGATCCTGATCATCGTCATCGTCACCGTCACCGTGCTCGACATGCTGAGCCAGCGCATCCGCAAGAAGTTCATCTGAAGCGCGGCCAGCCGCCCTGCATCATTCCGGCGAGCCGGACAGAGAGTGCACGAAAAGGTTGTCTTCGAACGCTCGCGCGGTATCCTTCTCCCACCGCGTGGGCCTCGCCTGCCGGGCCGTCGGTTGACGCTCCAACGCTTGGCAGGGGGAGACCATGTCCGCTCAGACCGAAATCATTGTGACGAATGGCACCAACGCGCCCGTTACCGCGTGGCTGACGCTGGGGCCGACGCCCGGCTGCATTTCCAATGTCAGCGAAGTGCCGTTCGTCAAGACGCAGCTAACGCCCCTGCAGGGCTCCTTCGTGCTGGCCGGCAATGCCTCCGTCTCCTACACCTCGCCGGCGCCGATGGGCTTCAACGGCAACATCACCTTCGGCACGCCGCCATTGAACTGCCCGACGCCGGACTGCCCGGACGGGATCAATCTGGCGGAGTTCATCGTCAATAATGCGTTCCAGGGCCCCCTCGCGCAGGAGACTATCGACATCAGCGCGGTTGGCGGGGTGAATGCGCTCATTGCCTTCGAGATGAGCGGCGGCGGGGCCTGGTCGGCAACGACGGCCTATCCGAATGTGACCTCGTTTCAAAACAAGGCGATCGGCGCCAATGTCGGCCAGGTCGGCGTGTTTCCCTATGGCTGCGACGATTGCACGGCCAGCGTGGCGCCGCCCCCTTGCGCGACACATCCGGTCAACGCGCCCGATCCCATCACTCCCCAGGCCACGGCGATCTGCAATGTCCAGCGCTCCGCCAGCGGCAGCGGCGGCACGGTGACGATCACCTTCCTCGGCTTCACCTGAGGCCCGGGACGGGGGACGGCACGGGGGGCGATCGGCGCCCGCCGCGCCGGCGCTGACGTACCGTCAGGCTGTCCAAAGTTTAATCCGTTCGCCATGATCCCGGCGGTATTTCTTCGGCTAGGTAAGGGGCGGCGCTTGTCGCCGAATGCACCCGCTTTCCCTGCCGCCGGAGACCACTCCCTTGCGCGCCATTCTTTCCCTGCTCGCCGATGTCTGGCGGCTGTCGATCCCCTATTTCCGCGGTGAGGACAAATGGCGCGGCGGCGCGCTGCTGGCGGCGATCATCGCGCTGGAGGTCGGCTGGGTCTATGTGATCGTGCTCATCAACGAGTGGAACGCGGTGTTCTACAACGCGATCCAGGAGAAGAACTACGCCGCCTTCGTCCACCAGCTTTGGGTCTTCGCGCTCTATGCGGCGGTGGCGATCGGCGTCGCGGTGTATCAGGTCTATCTGCGCCAATGGCTGCAGATACGCTGGCGGACCTGGATGACGGAGAAATACCTCACCGCCTGGCTCGCCGACGAGACGCATTACCGCATGCGGCTGAAGGGCGACGAGGCGGACAACCCCGACCAGCGCATCGCCGAGGATATCAACTCCTATGTGAGCCAGACTCTCGGCCTGTTCCTCGGACTGCTCAACGCGGTGATGACGCTCGCCTCCTTCGCCCTCATCCTGTGGGGGCTCTCGGGCGATTTCTCGTTCAATCTGTTCGGCACCGACTGGGACATTCCCGGCTATCTCGTCTGGGCCGCCTTCGGCTATGCGGCGCTCGGCACCTATCTCGCCCATCTCATTGGCCGGGTGCTGATCAAGCTGAACTACGACCAGCAGCGTTATGAGGCGAATTACCGCGTCGATCTGGTGCGGGTGCGCGAGAATGGCGAGCAGATCGCGCTGATGCAGGGCGGGCCGGTCGAACGCGCGCGGCTGCTCTCCCGCTTCGGCCATGTGGTGCACAATTACTGGGGCATCATGATCGCCCAGAAGCGGCTGACCTGGTTCACCGCCGGCTATGGCCAGTTGTCCACCATCTTCCCGCTGGTCGTCGTCTCCCCGGCCTATTTCGCCGGCGCGATCCAGCTCGGCCAACTGATGCAGACCTCCTCCGCCTTCGGGCAGGTGCAGAGCTCGTTCTCCTTCCTCATCAACGCCTATACGACGCTGGCGGAGTGGAAGTCGGTGGTCGATCGTCTGGTCGGCTTCGAGCGCTCGGTGCAGGAGACGCAGGCCGAGGCGCTGCGCAGCGAGTTCCGCCGCGTGCCGGCGCACGGGCCGGCGCCGCTGGCAGCGCGCGCTCTGGAAGTGCGGCTGCCGGACGGGCGGGCGCTGCTGGACGTGGCGGCGCTGGATCTGGCGCGCGGCGAGCGGGTGCTGCTCTCCGGCCCCTCGGGCAGCGGCAAGAGCACGCTGCTGCGTGCCATCGCCGGCATCTGGCCGCATGGCCATGGCGAGGTGGGAATCGCGCCCGGCGCGCGGGTGCTGACCCTGCCGCAGCGGCCCTATCTGCCCTATGGCACGCTGCGCGGCGCGCTGGCCTATCCCGACCCGCTGGAAAGCTATGACGACGAGCGTCTGCGCGAGGCGCTGGAAGCGGTCGGACTGCCGGCGCTGGCGGCGCGGCTCGACGAGAGCGGGCCGTGGGCCTCCATCCTCTCCGGGGGCGAGCAGCAGCGCCTTGCCGTTGCCCGTGCCCTGCTGGTGGCGCCGGACGTGCTGCTGCTCGACGAGGCGACCTCGGCGCTGGACGAGGCGAGCGAGGCGGCGCTCTACCGCCTGCTACGGGCGCGGCTGCCGCAGACGGCGCTGCTGTCCATTGGCCATCGCTCGACCCTGATCGAGCAGCATGAGCGCCAGATCGTGCTCACGCGTGAGGGCGAGGGGCCGGCGCGACTGGTCGATCTCCCGCCGGCGCCGGTGGCGGCCTAAGCTTCAGCGCGAGGCGGCGGCGCGGGCCTCCGCCTCGATCGCCAGAGTGCGCTCCAGCAGGATTTCGTAGATCGGCCGCCCGCCCAGCGCCAGGAACACCATATGGGCGAAGATGGCGGTGATCATGACCGGCACCAGCACCGCATAGGCGCTGGTGAGTTCCAGCACCAGCACCATGCCGACCAGCGGTGCGCCGATGGTGGCGGCGAACAGCCCGCCCATGGCGGCGATGGCGAAGGTGGTGTGGGCGAGGTCCGGCAGGGTGAAGAACAATTCCAGTGTCGTGCCGTAGCAAAGACCGATCGTGGTGGCGAGCGCCAGGATCGGCGCGAAGATGCCACCGGCCACGCCGGTGGAATAGCTCGCCATGGTCATGACAAAGCGCAGCAACACCACGAAGACCAGCATGGTGAGGGGGAGATTCTCGCGGGTGAGCTGGACCGCCAGCAATTCCCCGCCCTGTGTCGCCTCCGGCCGTACGAACATGAGCACGCCGACGGTGAGGCCGACAAAGGCCGGGAAAATGTAGAACGAGGTGCGCAGGCCCAAGCGGCGCACATGGTCGAGCGACCAGACCAGCGTGCGGTTGAACACGAAGCCGGCGCCGCCGAGAATGACGCCGAGCACGGCGAAGGCGGGCAGCCAGACATAGGGGATGGTCGCGGCTTCCAGCAGCATATAGGGCTCGCTGCCGGTGAGATATTCGGTGAGGATGGCGCTGGCGATGGAGGCCAGCACCACGGCGATATAGGTGCGCGAGGAATAGGGGAACTGGCGGCGCGTCTCCTCGATGACGAACAGCACGGCGGCGAGCGGGGCGTTGAAGGCGGCGGCGAGGCCGGCGGCGCCGCCGGCGGCGAGCAGGCCGCGCATGTCCTCGCCCGACCATTTCATCAAATCGGACGCCGCCTTGGCGACGGAGGCACCGATATGGATGGTCGGCCCCTCGCGCCCCAGCACCATGCCGGAGGACAGCGAGAGCATGCCGCCAATGAATTTCACCGGCAGCACGCGATGCCAGCGCACCTCGCGCAGCCCTTCCATCGCGCCCTCGATTTCCGGCACGCCGGAGCCGCTGGCTTCCGGGGCGAAGCGGCGCACCAGCCAGAGCGACACCACCGTCATGGCGGCGGCGACCAGCGCGGCGGCGGCATAGAGCGGCAGGCCGTCGAGCCCGAGCCCGGTGTCGAGATAGGCCGGCCAGGCGGCGGTGAGCCGCTCCACCCCGACATGGAAGCCGGAACCGAGAATGCCGACCACCGCGCCGACCGCGATCGCCACCAGATGATACGCCAGATTACCCATGCCTCGCCTCGCCCTCCCTTGTGCCCCGCGCATCGGTAGCATCGGCAGGCGAAGGCTGAAAGGCGTTACGCGGCACGTCATCTCGGCTTTGCGCGCGGGCGGCGTGTCGGAAAGGCCGCAAGGCATGAATGGCCGGGCTCGGCCCGGCCAAGACGGTGGGGGACGGCGTGACAGGCGCGGGGACCCGCCCTGCCACAGCGCCCTCTAGGGCAGAACGGGCGCGTAGACCGACACCGGCTCGACCGTCTCGATCAGGCCGTGGCCCTTCATGAACGCGCCGAAGCGGGCATAGCGGCCGGCATCCAGCCCCGCCGGGGCGTGGGCGAAGCGGCGCAGCGTATCGGTCCAGGCGGTGCGGTTCAGCTCGTCGTCAAGCTTGGGGTTGGCCTTGACGAACAGCCCCCACGCCTCGTCCGGGTGGTTGAGGATGTAGATGGTGGCGTCCTCCACCGCCGCGAGGAAGCGCTTGAGGCGCGGATCGGCGAGCTTGTCCTTGTGGGTGACATAGATCAGCTCGTCGAAAACAGGCACGCCGTGCTCTTCGGGAAAGAAGGCGACGCCTTCCTTGCCCTCCAGCCGGATCTGGGTCAGCTCGAAATTGCGATAGGCGCCGATCACCGCATCGACCTTGCCGGCAATGAGCGCGGGAGAGAGGGCGAAATTGACGTTGATCATGGTCACGTCGGAGGGCTTCAGCCCGGCGCTCGCCAGCATGGTGCCGAGCAGCGCGTCTTCCAGCCCGGCGACGGAATAGCCGACCGTCTTGCCCTTGAGATCGGCGAGCGACTTCACCGGCCCGTCCTTCAGCGCCACCAGCGCGGTGAGCGGGGTGGAGATGAGCGTGCCGAAACGCACCAGCGGCAGGCCTTCCTTCACCTGCAGATAAAGGCTCGGCTGGTAGCTCACCGCGACATCCGCCTGGCCGGCGGCGACAAGGCGCGGCGGGGCGGCGGGATCGGCCGGGGCGACCAGCTCGACATCAAGGTCGTGGGCTTTGAAGAAGCCCTTTTCCTGCGCGATGATCAGCGGGGCGTGGTCGGGGTTCACATACCAGTCGAGCAGGACGGTGAGCTTGTCCGCCGCCGCGGCGGGGGCCAGCGAGAGCGACAGGGCGAGGATGAGGCCGCCGGTGCGGGCGGCAAGGTTCTTGAACATGGATCTCCTCCCAGTTGGAGACCCGGCGCGAGCTTTCGGGGGAAATCCGGCGCGGGAGTCACGCGCCGCGTGAGGCCCCACCGTCGCTCCGTCCCTTCGCCGGCATGACCCGGATCAGGTTCAAAGGGTCTGGCGGCTGCCATCTCAGCCCCTTGGCCTTTCGGCCGGCGGGACACCCCTCGGACATGCGCAGGCTAACAGAGCGGCCGGGCAGGGGCAAATGGGGGCGTTTGGGTCCCGCGCGGCGTCGCCCCCGTGTCCGCCCTCATCCCCGGGCTTGACCCGGGCACCCAGTGACCGGGAGCGCGGTGGAAAGTCTGGGTCCCCGGGTCAAGCCCGGGGATGAGGGAGCGTTTTGGGTCCCGTCCGCCCTACTCCCCCCGCCACCCCCCGCCATAGACGATGCGTTCCACCCCGGCGAAGCGGGCGTGGCGGGTGAGCTCAGTGTCGAGCGCGTCGAGCCGCCCTTTGGTGGCACGCACGCCCGGCTCCAGCCACAGCCGGCGCACATCGAGCGTGCCGGCCTTGCGGTCCGCCTTCATGTCAAGGCGCCCGACCATCCGGTCGCCCTCCAGGATCGGGAAGACGTAATAGCCATAGACGCGCTTTTCCGCCGGCACGAATACCTCGATGCGGTAGGAGAAGCCGAACAGCCGTTCCGCCCGGGCGCGGTCGCGCAGCAGCGGGTCGAACGGGCTCAGCACCCGCAGCCGTGACGGCGGGGCGGGCAGCGAGGCGAACAGGGAGGCGCTGCCGGCGAAGGCGTGCGAGGCGCGGGGCTTGCCGTCTACGCCCTCAAGGAGCACCGGCTCCAACCGGTCGCGGTTCGTCTCCACCCAGGCTTTCGCCTCGGCCGGCGTGACGAGATCCCAGAAGGCGGCGATCTCGCCATGGGTGGCGAAGCCGAGCCGCTGCAGCGCCGAGGAACACGCCCAGTCGATGAACGCGGCCTCATCGACCTCGGCCTCGCGGTGGCGGGCGGGGATGACCCGCTCGGTGAGGTCATAGACCTTCTGGAAGCCCTCGCGCCCGGCAATGGCCAGCGCGCCGGTGCGCCAGTGATATTCGAGCGCGGTCTTTTCCGGGTGCCAGTTCCACCAGCCGCCGGGCGGGCGCTTCTCGGCCTCGAAATGCCGCGCCATCAGCGGGCCTTCGCGGCGCACCCGTTCCAGCACATGGTCGACATAGGTCTCGAAGCCGTTCTCGTGCCATGAGCGCCAGCGCGCGGCGAGCGTCGCTTTCGCGCGGGCGAAGCGGTGCTTCCAATAGGGGAAGAAGGCGCTGGGGATGATGGCCGCGTCATGCGTCCAGTGCTCGAACAGCGCATGGTCCTTTTCCAGCAGCGCCGTGAGATGCTCGCGCCTGTAGCTGGGGTTGCGGGCGAACAGGATGTGGTGATGCGCCCGCTCCACCGTGGCGATGCTGTCCACCTGCACGAAGCCAATCGTCTCGATCAGTTCCAGCAGCCCGGCCTTGCTCAACGCCCCGCGCGGGCGGCTGAGGCCCTGGGTGGCGAGGAAGACGCGGCGTGCATCGGCATTGGCGAGGCGAATCGTCATGGCACCATCATAGGGCGCGTTTGCGCAGGGCATCAGTTCCTGCCGCCGGCGATGAGCGGACCTCTTCGATGGCGGCGAACCCGCCTCGTCCCGGTGCTACCGCGCCCTCCGAAACACGCAGATTCCAATTTTCGCAATCTTCCCGACGACACGCATAGGTGGTATCATGATCCAATAATACAACCTTAGGAGGATGATATGAACAACCAGAAGATCAGCTATTACCGGGCTCGGCTGGAAGAGACGTTTCCGGAGCAGACGCGGCTTCTCCGTGCCGCGCGCAGCGATGAAGAGCAAATCGAGATCTACGGCAAGATTGTTGCGGAGGCGCGTAACGATCTGCGAGTGAAGATTGCCGCCATCAACCACCAGATGCGCACGACGAACGTGGAGTCATTGCTTTCCTCGGTCGGCAATCATCACGATCGCCAGGCGGTTTCGACGGCTTTCGACGCGATGAAATACTTCGCCGAGCTGGAGGACACGTCCGAGACGGCGGTTGTTGCGCTGAACCCGGACCTGCTGGCCACGCTTGTCGCCGCCGAGGGCTCCGCAATCGAGGTTCAGGTTCAAAAACTGCTCGATGGCGTCGAGCGTCTGTCGAAAATGACCGGCAACGACGCGATCCAGACCGCCCTTCAGATCGTCGGATTCAGTTCGGTAGCCATCGGTGCCGTCGCCGGCGCCGTCACCTTCTATCAGCTGATGACCCTCAGCGGTGCTTTCACCGTTACCTGCACGGTGGCGGGCGTCGTGGCCGCGACGGTTGCCGTGGTGGTTGCCATTGCCGCTTTTATCGTTCTGTCGGTGCTGATTCCGATCATCTATTTCATGCAGAAGCCGTCGGTGTGCGTGGTGTTTCTCATCAATGAGCTGAACGGCGGACCGGATCTCAAGGGAAACAAGGTCGACTTTTCCCAGGAATACAACGTTCACGGAAAGCCCGCCGTCATCACAAGCTCCATTCCGGGCGCCTATATCTCGCCCGTCGGCACCTATGCCTATGGCGGCTTCTTCCTCACGACAAAAAAGGACAATGCGCTGGTCGGTACGCAGTATGGCTTCAGTCTGACCTGCGAGTACAATTCGACCGGTAAGACCAGCCCGACCAAGAAAGTGACGTTTGCGTTCGGTGTTGCCTGCCCGCTGGCGTTCGGGAGCAATAATTGTTATTGCGGATTCGAAATAACTGCGGAGCAGGCGGCCAACAGCACGGCCTCGGAAGACAAGCTGAGCTACAAGGCCACGAACGCCGATGGACTTAACCTTGCCATCAACTGCAACTCGGGCAGCGGCAGCGTGGCGTATTACATTGCCACCATCTCCCTTCCCGGCGCCAGCATAGGTTGAGCAGCCCGCCAGGGCCCTTGGTCGCCGGTTGCGGCCGATGCCGTCCTGTCCCGGCATCGGCCGTCGTGACGAGCGCGCCATGGTCCGCCTGCCGAGACGCGCGAGACCGTGAAGCCGCGGCGATTGCGGGAGGCGGGCCGGCGGATTAAAAGACGGGTACTGCACGCGGAGCGCGGTGCAGGCCGAGAGTGCCGCCCGGCACTGTCGGTGAACCGCGCGCGTGCACGTAAGCGTTAACGTCACTCAACGCGCATGATCGAACGGCCTTCGGGGCGTGATCGGCGCGACTTTGTCCTGCCGGCGCATTCCTGGCCGAAGAGGACCTGAGATGAACGTCGCCACCCCTGTTTTCCCCGCCGCCCCCACGCTGAACCGCCTGCGCTTCGAACCGAAGCGGCGCCGCCTCACCGTGCTCTCCACCGAGCGTGTCACGCCCTCCATGCTGCGCCTCGTGCTCGGCGGCGACGATCTCGCCGATTTCGTCAGTGACGCGCCGGACGACCATGTGAAACTCGCCATCACCCTGCCGGACGGGACGGAGGAACGGCGCGACTACACGCCCCGGCGCTTCGATGCGGCGCGGCGCGAGCTCACCCTCGACTTCGCGCTGCATGAAGCCGGCCCCGCCACGCTGTGGGCGCTGAAGGCGCGGCCGGGCGACCGGCTCGACGTGCTCGGGCCGCGCGGCTCCGCCGTGGTCGAGGGCGCCTCGGTGGCGCACTGGTTGCTGATCGGCGACGAGACGGCACTGCCCGCCATTGGCCGGCGGATCGAGGAGGCGGAAGCGGGCGCGCGCCTCACCAGCCTTGTCGCGGTGACGGGCGCCGCCGAGGAACAGCGTTTCGCCACGGCGGCGAGGCTCGATGCGCGCTGGATCCATCGCCCCGCCACCGCGCTGACCGAGGCCGCGCCGTTCATCGCCGCGCTGGAGACGATGGAGCTGGCGCCGGCCACCTTTGTCTGGGTCGCGGCCGAGGCCGCGGTGGCGCGGGCGGTGCGGGCCTATCTCACCGAGCGGCGCGGCGTGCCGATCGGCTGGATCAAGGCCGCCGGCTACTGGGTGCTGGGCCAGGCCGACGCGCATGAGAAGATGGGGTGAGGCCGAAGATGGGTGAGGCGCCCGCTCAGGCGGGCGCGTTCGCTCCGGTGGTCTCCGGCGCCCAGGGCAGCAGCCGTGTCAGCCCGCGATCGACCAGCGTGAACAGGATCAGCGCCATGGCGAGCAGCACGGCGAGGGCGGCGAACACCATGTCGGTCTGCATGCGGGCATTGGAATAGATCATGAGATAGCCGAGCCCCGCCGAGGCGCCGACCCATTCGCCCACCACCGCGCCGATGGGCGCGACGGCGGTGGCGACCTTCAGCCCGGAGGCCAGCGCCGGCAGCGCGGCGGGAATGCGGATGAAGCGCAGCGTCTTGTACGTGCCGGCGCCGCTGAGCCGGGCTAGATCGACCAGCCCCGCCTCGGTGCGGGCCAGCCCGTCATGAAAGGCCGAGGCGACGGGGAAGAAGATGATGAGGCTCGCCATCACGATCTTGGAGGCAAGGCCGAAGCCGAACCAGATGACCAGCAGCGGGGCGATGGCGAAGACCGGCAGCGCCTGCGCCACCAACAGCACCGGGCGCATGGCGCGGCGGGCGAGCGGCGAGGCGGCCATGGCGAGCGCGCAGGCGATGCCGAGCAGCGAGCCGCAGACAAGCCCGAGCAGCATCTCGCCCAGGGTGATGCCCGCATTATGGGCGAGGATGCCGGCATTGTCCCACGCCGTCACACCAATGCGCAGCGGGCCGGGCAGGATATAGGCCGGCACGGCGAGAAGACGCACCGCGCCTTCCCACAGGCCGAGCAGAACGAGAGTGACGGCAAGCGCGCGCCCGATGGCGGCCATGAGGCAAATTCCTGCATTCGTTGCAGCCCTTATAGCCGCCGGCCGGCAAATGCGCGACGTTTGCGCTCGCGGCCTCGCGCATAAGCAGGGCGGGCCGGCGCGGAAAGACTTGACGGCCGTCAAGGCGGCGACACTTCTTTGGGTGCAAAAAAGTCTTCATTGAAAGCGTGGAGGAAAGCAGATGATCAAGGATATTCTCGTCAGCCTGCGGGTGGCCGACGTTGGGGAAGATGTCGCCGGTGATTATGCGGTGTCGGCCGCCGCCGCGCTCGATGCCCATCTGACGGGCGTTGCCGTGAGCTACGAGATCGACGTGCCGCCGGTCTATACCGAAGCTTTCTCCACCGATTTCATCGAAGCACAGCGGGCGGAAGCCCAGCGCTTGGCGCGCACCTCCGTGGAACGCTTCGGAGAGGCGGCGCGCTCGCTCGGCCTCACCGGCGAGGTCCGGCTGGTCGATGGCACGCCCGGCGGCGCCGCCGAGCAGATCGGCGTCCTGGCCCGGCTCTATGACCTCACCATCGTCAACCAGGCCGATCCGGACAAACTCGGTCCGGAGGATGTTGTGACCGAAGCGGTGCTGTTCGATTCCGGCCGGCCGGTGCTGGTGGTGCCGCGCAAGCAGCAGAAGCCGTTCTCGGCCAAGCGCATCATGGTCGCCTGGGACGGTAGCCGCACCTCGGCCCGCGCGGTGGCGGAGGCGCGGGCGTTGCTCCGCCATGCCCATCTCGTCGAGGCGGTGGTGGTCGAGACCGGCAAGCCGCTGCGCAAGAAGGGCGTCGACCTGCCTGGCGCCGACCTCGCCCGCCATCTGGCGCGGCATGAGAAGACGGTGGAACTGCGCACGCTGGTGCCGAGCGGGGATGAGAGCATCGCCGACGTGCTGCTGAAGGAAGTGGCGGCGCGCGACATCGACATCGTGGTCATGGGTGGCTACGGCCATTCGCGGCTGCGCGAATTCGTGCTCGGCGGCGTGACCCGCGACATGCTGGAACGGATGACGGTGCCGCTGTTCCTCGCCCATTGAGCGCCGGAGCGCGCCCACGACAGACGGCCCGGCGCGCTGCGCCGGGCCTTTGCGTCGGCGCCGGCCGGGGTCGCAGCGCCGCGCCCGCTTCCGCCTGCCGCAAGGTTGCCGTCAGGCGGGGGTGGCAATCTAACCTTAAGATGTCGCGGGGCAGGTCTACCCTACGACCCTACCCCTGAAGGGGTGGGACGACGACACGCAACCCGAAGGGAAGACGATGAAAAAGCTCCTCGCCACCACACTGGCACTGCTCGCCACCGTCAACATGTCGCTGGCCTGCACGGCGGTGGATCTGAAAGCCAAGGATGGCAGCGTCATCGCCGGACGGACCATGGAATGGGCCTTTGACATGCAGTGGCAACTGGTCAGCCAGCCCAAGGGCACAGAGCTGAGTCTGGTCGCCCCCGCCGCGCTCGGCCTGCCGGCGCAGAAGGTCACGACGAAATATGCCGTCGTGGGGGTGAATGCCGGCATCATTCCCGGCGGGGCGCTACTCGACGGGCAGAACGCCGAGGGCCTCTCGATGAGCGCCAATTTCCTGCCGGGCTTCACCCAATACCAGACGGTGACCAAGGACGACAAACACTACCAGTCCGTGCTGACCTTCGGCGCCTGGGCGCTGGGCAGCTTCGCCACCGTGGCGGAACTGCGCGCCGCGCTGCCGACCATGAAGGTGTGGGCGGATGATTCCCTGCCCACCGGCCCGACGCCGGCGACGCTGCATTTCATCTTCCTCGACCGGTCGGGTGCCGGCATCGTGGTCGAATATGTCGATGGCCAGGTGCAGATCCACGACAATGCGGCGCATGTGCTGACCAATGCACCGACCTATGACTGGCACCTCAACAATGTGCGCAACTATCTCAGCCTGAGCACGGTGGGCGTGCCGAGCCGCGAGGTGGCGGAGGTCAATGTGACCGAACTCGGCCAGGGCGGCGGCATGCTGGGCCTGCCGGGCGACTACACTCCGCCCTCGCGTTTCGTCCGCGCCACGGTGCTGCGCCACAATGTCACCGAGCCGAAGGACGCGGTCGAGGCGACGCAGGCCGTCGGCCACATCCTCAACAATGTCGATATCCCGCTTGGCATCGCCCAGTTTCACCAGAAGGACGGCACGCTGGGCTCCGACTACACCCAGTGGATCGTCATCAAGGACCTGACCAACAACACGCTGCGGATCGCCGATTACGACAACCGGCTGAACTACCTTGCCATCGACCTCGCGCCGCTGTTCGCGCAGGAAAAGCCGGCGGCGCGGCTGGTGACCGAATTGCCCTATCCCGCGCCCCGTGCCGGCGCCGAGGTGCTGGCGCCCTGAGTACAGGCCGGCCCGTCCTCTGGCGGGCTGGCCGCCGGCCTGCCTCGCGGGCTGGCCGCCGGCTTGCATGGCCGGTGGCCCCCAGCGAGGAGGCCGTGCCGATGACATTGATCTCCCCCCCGACGCTGATGCGCCCCATCCCCGCATCCCCGCCCCTGACCCATGAACGGGTGCGCGCCGCCGAGGCGTTCGCCCTCGCCTATGCCCGCAAAAGGGGCGGGCGGGTGCGCGTGCGCCCGGATGTGTGGCTCGAACTGCGCGCGGCCGGCGCCGACATGTCGCTCTATATCTGCGACACGCGCTGAGCGCCTCCTCGCGCCCCGGTTTCAGAGGCCAAGCGCGGCCTTGAACTCGTCCGGCAGCATCACATTCGCCGGGGCGCCGGCGAACATCGGCGCTATGTCCGCCGGCGTGTAGCCGGCAAGGCCGCAGCCGATCGGGGTGAGCTGGAAGCTGAGGTCGGGCCGCGCGGCGGCGAAGGTCAGGAAGCGGCGGACATATTTCCGTATCTCGGCGAGCGGCAGGGTCTCGATGTCCCAGTCCTTGGTGGGGATGGCGAAGGCGGTGCCGGTGAGGCCGAAGCCAACGCCCCATTCCGCGCCCCTATTGTCATGCGCCCAGCGCGCCGCCCCGCCCGCATGCAGGCCGGCGAGGTTGGAGCCGAAGACGAAGACCGGGTTGCGTGTCATGCCGCATCTTCTCCCACGCTTGTGCGAGGAAGGGAAACTCGCCGTCAAGGAAAGCGGGAAGCCACGTGATTCTGGTACAGCTGGGTGGGCTCGAACCACCGACCTCCGGTTCCACAGACCGGCGCTCTAACCAACTGAGCTACAGCTGCGTGCCAGAACGGCGCGGAACCTACTTTGGTGGCCGGCGCTTTGCAAGACCGCCGCGCAAGCTTCCGCATGTCCCGTGGACAACCCCGCGCCCCGCCGCGACGGCCTCCGCGCGGGCGGCGGCGGCGGATGGCACGGTTCCTGTATCGTCCGCACCAATGTCACGACTCCGGGGAGACCGCGCATGCAGACGGCGACCGACGACGCGCCTGAAACGCCCTGCGCGGCGCTGCTCGACGCCGGGCTCGCCGTCGCCGGCCTGCCGCTTGAGCCGGAACTGCGCCCGCGCGTGCTGATGCATCTGGAAACCGCCACGGCCATGGCGGCGCTGGTGACGGGCTTTGCCCTGCCCGACGAGGCCGAGCCGGCCCCGGTGTACCGGCCATGAGCGCGGCGGTGGCGGAGACGATGGCGGCGGCGCTGCTCGGCGGGCCGGCCCTCACCATCGCGGCGGCCGTGCGCGAGGGGCGGGTGAGCGCCCGCGCTGTCACCGAGGCGGCGCTGGCGCGGATTCAGGCGGTGGATCCGGTGCTGAACGCTTTCACCGATGTGACGCGCGATCGCGCGCTCGCCGAGGCCGACGCGCTGGACGCCGCCCGCGCCGCCGGGCAGGCGCTGGGCCCGCTGGCCGGCGTGCCCTTCGCGGCGAAGAACCTGTTCGATCTCAAGGGTCTGCCGACGCGGGCGGGGGCGAAGATCAACCGCGACCGCGCCCCCGCCGCGCGCGACGCGACGCTGGTGGAGCGGATGAACGCGGCCGGGGCGGTGTGCCTCGGCGGGCTCAACATGGGCGAATATGCCTATGATTTCACCGGCGAGAACCTGCATGATGGGCGCTCGGCCAATCCGCACGACCCGGGCCACATGTCCGGCGGCTCGTCCGGCGGATCGGGCGCGGCGGTGGGTGGCAAGCTGGTGCCGCTGGCGCTCGGCTCCGACACCAATGGCTCGATCCGGGTGCCATCCTCCTTCTGCGGCATTTTCGGGCTGAAGCCGACTTATGGCCGGCTGTCCCGGGCGCGCAGCTTTCCCTTTGTCGCCAGCCTCGACCATCTCGGGCCCTTCGCCCGCCATGTCGGCGACCTCGCCGCCTGCTATGACGCGCTGCAGGGCCCCGACGCCGACGACCCGGCGCTGGCCGACGCGCCTGCCATGCCGGTTTCGGCCGGGCTCGATGCGTCGGGCGATCTCAAAGTGGCGGTGCTGGGCGGCTGGTTCGCCCGGCAGGGCACGCCGCAGGCCTATGCGGCGGTGGCCCGCGCGGCGAAGGCGCTGGGGGCGACGGTCACGGTGGAACTGCCGGAGGTGGAGCGGGCGCGGGCGGCGGCTTATCTCATCTCCATGGCGGAAGGGGCGGCGCTGCATGAGGGGCGGCTGCGCGCCCGCCCGCAGGATTTCGACCCGGCGGTGCGCGAGCGGCTGCTGGCCGGCGCGGTGCTGCCGGCCATGTGGATCGCCCGCGCGCAGATCTTCCGCCGCTGGTTCCGCGAGCGGGCGCTGGAACTCTTCGCCGACTGGGATGTGCTGATCGCCCCAGCGACACCGGTGCCGGCGCCGCGCGGCGGGCAGACGACCTTCGTGCTCGACGGGCGGGAAATGCTGGTGCGGCCGAATATCGGCATCTACACCCAGCCCATCTCCTTCATCGGCCTGCCGGTCGCCGCCGCGCCGATTCCGACCGGGGAGCGGCTGCCGATCGGCGTGCAGCTCATCGCCGCCCCGTGGCGCGAGGACCGGGCGCTGCAGGCGGCGCGGGTGCTGGAGCGGGCCGGTGTCGCGCTGGCGCCCGAGCCTGCCCTGTAGCGCTCAGTCCTTGCGGAAGGCGAGATTGGCGATGAAGCCGACGCTGAGCGCCATCAGCGCGGTGGCGAGGCCGTAGACCCAGGGATAATCCTGCGCCGTGGTGGCGACCGTCTGCTCGAAATCCACCTTCGCCACTTCCAGCGGCAGCACCCCGCGGCCGGTCAGGGCGCCGTCGGCGAAGGTCTTCACCTCCACCTCATAGGCGCCGATGGGGGCGGTACCGGGAATGGGGATGGTGGCGCGAAACACATTCGGCGCGATGAAGTCGACGCCCGCCGGCCGCTCGAAATAAAGCCCCTGAGTCTGCTTGACCCGCAGGAAAGCCTGCCGGAACGGGTCCTCGCGCACCACATCGGCATAGTCCGAGCCGATGCGCTGCAACAGATGGTTGTTGTCGAGCCCGGCCTGTTCGCGCCGCAGCGTCTCCGCATCGGCGATGAGGGCGGGCGGCCGGCTGGCGAGCACGGCGAGATAGGACGGCGCGGCCAGGAAGCTGCGGCTGTCCACATTCACCCAGATTCCGAAGCGCCGTTCCTTGCGCCAGGTGGTGAAGCTCTCGCTCGGCCCGCGGACGGTGACGACGACATCCGTCGGGGCGGAGGGCTCGGCAGTGCCGGGGTCGATCACGCCGAACAGCACCAGCGTGTCGCCGGTGAAGTTCGAGGTGATGGTGACGCGGGCCTTCGACAGCGACAGAACGAGTTCAGCCGCGCGCGCCGGCGGGCCGGCGAGGGCCAGCAGCGCCAGCAGGAGAAGCGCGCCGCGCCCGCTCATCGCGCCACCTCGCTGATGCTGACGGCGTAGAGATCGGCGGGGGTGACGATCTGGTCCACCGCCACCCGCAGGCCCACGGCGAGCACCAAAAGGCCGAGCAGCAGGCGCAGCTTTTCCGCCCGCATCGCCTGCCCGGCACGCGCGCCGAACTGTGCGCCGATGGTGCCCCCCACCATGAGCACCAGCCCCAGCACCGCGTCGACGGTCTGGTTGAGCACGGCGTGCATGAGGATGGCGGCGGTCATCGTCACCAGCGTCAGCATCAGCGCGGTGGCGATGGAGGTCAGCGTCGGCACGCGCAGCAGATAGATCAGCGCCGGCACCAGCAGGAAGCCGCCGCCAATGCCCATCAGCGCGCCGAGGAAGCCGATGGCGAAGCCGATCGTCACCACGGGGATGATGGAGACATAGATGCGCGACTGGCGGAAGCGCATCTTGAACGGCATGCGCAGGAACCAGGGATGCGCGCCCGGCCGCTTCACCTGCGCCTTCTCGCCCCGCCACTCGCGCAGCAGCGCCCGCAGGCTCTCCGCCACCATGAGCGAGCCGATGGTGCCGAGCAGGACGATATAGGTGACGGCGATGACGAGATCGAGCTGGCCGAGCCGGCGCAGCAGCATGAAGCTGACCACGCCGGCCAGCGTGCCGGTGAGGCCGCCGGCCAGCAGGAAAAAGCCCAGCCGGACATCCACCAGCCGGCGCCTGAGATAGGTGAGGGTGCCGGAAAAGGAGGAGGCGGCCATGTGCGTCGACACGCTCGCTACCGCCACCGCCGGCGGAACGCCGAGGAAAATGAGCAGCGGGGTCATCAGGAAGCCGCCGCCGACGCCGAACATGCCGGAGATGAAGCCGACCGCGATCCCCAGCGCCAGCAGCGTGAAGATATTCACCGGCAGTTCCGCGATCGGCAGGTAGATCGTCACAGGCGCATCCGCACGGTGTCGGGGCTGCCTCAGCCCATAGCAGCATTGGCCATAGCAGGATTCGCCTCACAAGGTTTTAACACCGGCGCGACGGCGGGGGCTGCGTCGGCAGAGTGGCGGATTCTGTAATACATTATGAAAGATAAGGTCGGTCTTGTTCTTGCGATCTCTGTAGTAGCGGAATGTTGCGTGGCTTTGAGTGGTAAATTTTTTTGTCCTTCAAGTGTAATTAGTGGCGAAAACGCCAGCATTGCTGACTTAACGTTTGAGGAGGTCATGCTAGCGTGCCGCGGCAACGGACCCGAACGAGGTCCGGCATCCTAGGAGGAACCCCATGTCTCTTTTCCGGCGCGGTTCGCGGACCGCGGCGCTGCTCGCCACCACCATGTTCGCGGGCGCGGTGATGCTGTCGGCTTCGGCTCAGGCCCAGTCGACCGATAACATGCAGAAACTGTCCAATTTCCAGCAGACCGGCGCGTCCATGGAAATGGAAACGGTGCCGCAGACCGGCCCGCGCGTCGACGCCTTCAACCGCACGCTGGCCGGCATCAAGCTGCCGGACGGCTTCAAGATTTCGCTCTATGCCATCGTGCCGGACGCGCGGGAAATGGCGGTCGGGCCGACCACGGGCGTCGTCTTCGTCGGCACCCGCAAATCGAAAGTATGGGCGGTGACCGACCGCGACAAGGACCGCGTCGCCGACGAGGTGAAGGTGTTCGCGCCCTCGATCCAGTTCAAGCTGCCGAACGGCGTGTGCTTCTCCAAGGACGGCTTCCTGTTCGTGGCCGAACAGAACCGCGTGCTGCTCTTCCCCGCCGCCGAGTTCTTCTATGAGGGGCCGGATGTCGCCGCCTTCGAAGTGGTGAAGCAGGGCGACCTCATTCCGCCGGCCGAGGAATCGTACAACCACACCGCCCGCGTCTGCCGCATCGGGCCGGACGACAAGCTCTACATCACGCTCGGCCAGCCCTTCAACGTCTTCTCACCGGAGAAATACGACCTCTACAAGAAGAACGGCATCGGCGGAATCGTGCGGATGGACCGCGACGGCAAGAACCGCGAGGTCTATGCTTGGGGCATCCGCAATTCCGTGGGCATGGACTTCAACCCGAAGGACAAGACCCTGTGGTTCACCGACAATCAGGTGGACGGCATGGGCGACACCATTCCGCCGGGCGAGCTGAACCGCGCCACCAAGCCGGGCCAGACCTTCGGCTTCCCCTATTTCGGCGGCGGCAATGTCCGCACCGTCGAGTACAAGGACCAGGCGCCGCCGGCCGATTCCGTGCCGCCCGAGGTGGAGATGGAAGCCCATGCCGCCGATCTCGGCATGACCTTCTACACCGGCAAGCAGTTCCCGGCGAAGTATCAGGGCGGCATCTTCTCGGTGCAGCACGGTTCGTGGAACCGCACCACGCCGGTCGGCGCGCGGGTGATGTTCACCACGCTGAACGAGGACGGCACCGCCGCCAAGACCGAGCCCTTCGCCGAGGGCTGGCTGGTGAACGGCGAATATCTCGGCCGTCCCTCCTCGGTGGCGCAGCTCAATGACGGCTCGCTGCTGGTGGCGGACGACACCTCGGGCGCGATCTACCGCATCTCCTACGAGAAGTAAGCGGTTTCGCCTCATCGCCCCTGCGCCGCAAGACCGGCGCGGGGGCTCTTTCTCTTGCCGGGAACATTCGATGAAACGCTTCTTCTGCGTGCCGCTGCTGCTGGCCGCGGCGCTTGGCGTCGCCCCCGCCACGGCGCAGGACGCCAAGGCCGGCCGCGCCAGGGCATCCGCCCAATGCGCCGTGTGTCACGGAACCGACGGCATCGCCCAACTGCCCACCGCCGCCAATCTCGCGGGCCAGCAGGAAGTCTATCTCGCCAAGGCGCTGGAGGATTTCCGCGCCGGCCGCCGCGTCAATGAAATGATGACGGTGGTCTCCAAGGACCTGACCGACGCCGATATCGCCAATCTCGCGGCATGGTACGCCTCGATCAAGATCAGCGTGCAGGTGCCGGAACGCTGAACGGCGCCGGCCTCAGCCCTGCAGACGGCTCTGCCGGAAATCCGCCAGCAGGGCGGCGAGCAGCGCCTCCAGCCCACGGGCGAGGCCGGTTATGCCGCGCCGTCCGGGTCGGGGGCGCGGCATCGGCACATGAACGAACACCGCGAGACGCGGCCCGCCATCGGCGCGAGGACCGGACCGGGCCCAGCCATAGGCGCGGAACGCCAGCGCATTGCAGACATAGCGGCCGGCATGGCGCGAGAGATGGGAGGGCACCCCAGCCGCGCGCAGTGCCGCCAGCAGCGGGGCCGGGCGGGCGGTCAGCGCTCGCTGCGACGGCGCGCCGGGCTCCAGCACAAGCGAGGCCGGGCGGCGGCCAGCGGCATCGGGAAACGCGCCCGTCGCCTTGCGCCCGACGACCTCGATCGACACGCGCCGACGCCGGGCGGCGACGCCCAGCATGAGCACGATATCCGGCGCGGATTGCGCGAGAAGGGCGGGGAAGCCGGCAGCCTCGTCCCACCGCGTGGCGAGCAGGTGAAACGCGGCCGTGGCGCCCCCGGCCGGACGGCTGCGTGCGAGGTGGCGGGCAAGCTGAGCGGACGGATTTGCCGGCATGCCGGGAAAATGGCCGAAGCCTGTGATGAGCAGGCGCGGCCGGTCAGGCGGCACGGCCTGCCCCGCACGCATCAGGCGGCGCGCGCCTCCAGCGCCCGCGCCAGGGCGCCCTGAAGATCGGAAAGCTGGAATGGCTTGTTCAGCACCGGACATTTGCGCCAGGCGGCATCTATGGCGGAGTCGTTATAGCCGGTGGAGAACACGATCGGGATGCCGTGGCGGGCGATGGCCTCGGCGATGTCGTAGCTGTGGCGGGTGCCGAGATTGAGGTCGAGCATGGCGACATCAATCTCCTCGTGCCGCGTCGCGACAAAGTTCAGCGCGTCGTCGAAGCGCGATTCATTGCCGACGACCGTGGCCCCGAGTTCCTCAAGCATGCCCTCGATCATCATCGCGACGAGCGTTTCGTCCTCGACCACGAAGACGCGCTGGCCCGACAGCGTCGGCTGATCCTGCATGATGATGTGTCACTCCTTCTGGCCGGGCTTGCCCAATCGGTGCCGGCCAGCAACCGCCGCCATTTTGAGTATTCTCCCTCATTTCGGCTTTTTTGCGAGTCCGCCCTCACGGGCCGGCCCAGCCGAACAGAGCGGCGATCTTCGCGGCGCCGAGCGTGGGCGACATGTCTCCCGCCGCCACCGCGCTTTCGATGGCGGGCAATTGCGTCCGCAGCGCGGGTTCGCTGCGCATTTTCTCGCGCAGTCGGTCGTCGAACAGGGTCCACATCCATTTCACCTGCTGGGCGCTGCGGCGGGCGGCGAGGGCCCCGGCCGCCTGGCTGTGCTCGCGATGGCGCAGCACCGCGTCCCACAGGGCGGCGATGCCCTCGCCGGTCAGGCCGGAATAGGTGAGCACCGGTACCGACCAGAACGGTTCACGCCCGCCCAGCACATGCAGCGCGGCCCGGTATTCGCCCGCCGCCGCCTGGGCCCGGGCGAGATTGGCGCCGTCCGCCTTGTTCACCGCGACGATGTCGGCCAGCTCGATGATGCCCTTCTTGATGCCCTGCAATTCGTCGCCGGCGCCCGGCAGCATGAGCACGAGGAAGGTGTCGGTCATGTCCGCCACCGCGGTTTCCGACTGGCCGACGCCCACCGTCTCCACCAGCACCACGTCATAGCCCGCCGCCTCGCACAGAAGCATGGTCTCGCGGGTGCGCGCCGCGACCCCGCCGAGCGTGCCAGCGGCGGGGGAGGGGCGGATGAAGGCGTGCTCTTCCAGCGACAGGCGGGCCATGCGCGTCTTGTCGCCGAGAATGGAGCCGCCGGTGCGGGTGGAGGAGGGGTCGACCGCCAGCACCGCCACACGGTGCCCCTGCGCGATGAGATGGCTGCCGAGCGCGTCGATGGTGGTCGACTTGCCGACCCCCGGCACGCCGGTGATGCCGAGGCGCAGGGCGCGGCCGGTCTGCGGCAGCAGCGCCTGCAAGAGCTCGCCCGCCAGCGCGCGATGCGCCGGCTTGCGCGATTCCACCAGGGTGATCGCCCGGGCGAGCGTGGCGCGGTGGCCGGAGCGAACACCCTCGATGAGCGCGTCGAGTGCGGGCAGCGGGGCGGCGTGCGTCACCTCAGGAATGGGCGAACTCCCAATAGAGTTCGCGCGCGCGGCGATAGACCGGGCCGGGCTGGAGAGCGCGATCCTCGATCCGCGTCACCGGCGTGACCTTCGAGTAATTGCCGGTGGAGAAGATCTCGTCCGCCTCCAGAAAGTCGCGCCAGGTGAGCGCGGCTTCCACCACCTCGATGCCGGCCTCCCGCAGCAGATTCGCCGTGCGGGTGCGGGTGATGCCGGCGAGAAAGGTGCCGTTCGGCGCCGGGGTGAAGGCGACACCGTCCTTGGCGAGAAACACATTGGCGGTGGCGAGCTCGGCGACATTGCCCAGCATGTCGCACAGCACGGCATTGTCGAAGCCGCGCGCATGCGCCTCGACCAGCGCGCGGGCATTGTTGGGGTAGAGGCAGCCGGCCTTGGCGTCGGTGACGGCGCATTCGATGGTCGGCCGGCGGTAACGCGACAGGGTGATCGCCGTGCCGTGGTCCGGGCTCGGCATGCCGGCCTCGTAGAGGCTGAGGCACCAGCGGGTGGATTCCGGGTCGGCGTCCACCGTGCGTGCGCCGGGATATTCCGCCCAGTACATCGGCCGGATGTAGAGCGCGGCCCCGGGCGCGAAGCGTTTCACGCCCTGATGCGCCAGCTCGATCCATTTCTCCACCGAGACCAGCGGCTTCAGCCCCATCGCCAGCGCCGAGCGGTTGACCCGCGCGCAGTGCAGGTCGAGGTCCGGCGTCACCCCCTCGAAGGCGCGGGCGCCGTCGAACACCGAGGTGCCGAGCCAGGTCGCATGGCTGCGCACGCCCAGGATCGGGATGTTGCCCTCCTGCCAGGCGCCGTCGAAGAAGGTCCAGGTCTGCGTCCAGTGATGCGCCATGCCCGTTACTCCGCCAGCGCCGCGAGGATGCGGACCCAGCTACGAATGCCCTTGTGGAAGGAGGTGAGGTCGTATTTCTCGTTCGGCGAATGGATGCGGTCATCGTCCAGCGCGAAGCCGACCAGCAGCGTGTCCTGCCCCAACACCTTCTTGAACTGGCCGACCACGGGGATGGAGCCGCCCTCGCCATAGGTGACGGCCGGCGCGCCCCATTCCTCGCTGAGCGCGCTCGCGGCCTTGGCGAGCAGCGGGTTGTCATGGGCGACGGCCACCGCCCGGTTGCCCTCGCCACCGAGAAACTCGACCGTGCAGTCCGCCGGCAGCTTGGAGCGGATATAGGCGCGCACGCAGTCGCGCACATGGACGGGGTCCTGGTCCGCCACCAGCCGGCAGGTGATCTTGGCGGTGGCGATGGAGGGGATGACGGTCTTGCCACCCTCGCCGATATAGCCGCCCCACAGGCCGTTGACCTCGAAGGTCGGGCGGGTCGAGACCATCTCGATCAGCAGCCGATCCTTCTCGCCGATGGGATGGGAGAGGCCGATGGGGCCGAGGAAGTTCTCCGTCGTCAGGTCGAGCTTGGACCAGGATTCGCGCATATGCGCGGAGGGCTCGACCACGCCGTCATAAAAACCGGGAATGGTGATGCGCCCGTCCTCGCCATGCACGCCGCCGATGATCTTGGCGATCACATGCAGCGGGTTGGCGGCGGCGCCGCCATAATAGCCGGAATGCAGGTCGCGGTCGGCGGCGCGCACGACGAACTCGTCATGCATCAGCCCACGCAGCGAGAGGATGATGGCCGGCGTCTGCGCGTCCCACATGCCGGTGTCGCAGACGAGGGCGAGATCGGCTTTCAGCTCATCCTTATGCGCCTCCAGGAACGGGCCGATATTGGCCGATCCGCTCTCCTCCTCGCCCTCGACGACGATCGCCACGTCGACCGGCAGGCGGCCGATGGTGCGCTGATAGGCGCGGCAGGCCTCGACGAAGGTCATCACCTGGCCCTTGTCGTCCGAAGAGCCGCGGGCGACGATCTGCTTAACGCCCTCCGCCGTCTCGACAATGCGCGGCTCGAAAGGCGGGCTGTTCCACAATTCCAGCGGATCGACCGGCTGCACGTCGTAATGGCCGTAGAAGAGCACCCGCCGCTCCGCTCCCCCGGCCGAGGTGCCGGTGACGATGGGATGGCCGGCGGTGTCGTTCAGCCTGGCGTCGAGGCCGAGCGTGGCGAGATCGTCCGCCAGCCACTGGCCGGCGCGGCGGCAATCGGCGGCATAGGCGCGGTCGGTGGAAATGGAGGGGATGCGCAGGAAGTCGAACAGACGCGCGAGCGAGGCGTCGAGATCGGCGTCGACGGCCGCGAGCACGCGGTCGAGGTCTGTCCTGGAAAGAGCGGCCATGGCCGGGAGTCCTTGTCGTTTCAAGGAGGCGTTTCCGCCTCATCCCCGGGCTTGACCCGGGGACCCAGACACCTTGCGCCTCTGTCAAGGACTGGGTGGCCGGGTCAAGCCCGGCCATGAGGGTCTCATTGGTGTCTACCGCCGGCGGGCACCGCCGAGCACGTTGCGCAGAATGGCCTTGGTCACCTCATTCGTGACCTGCCGCGTCACCTGGTTGACCATGCGCTCGCCCATGCTCATGCCGCCGCGCGGGCCGCGCCGGAACAGGCCCCCAAGCGTGTCCGCCAGCCAGCCGCCGCTTTGCGCCTCGGCTTCCGATGGCGCGGGCGCGCCCCCGGGCGCGGTCGCCTGCTCGGCGCGCTTCGCCAGTATTTCATAGGCGGATTCGCGGTCGAGCGTCTCGTCATAGGCGTGGCGCACCGGGCTCCGGGCGAGGGCGACCTGACGCAGTTCCGGGGTGATGGGGCCGACGCGGGCGGCGGGCGGGGCGATAAGCGTGCGCGCGACCATGGATGGGGTGCCGTTGCCCTCCAGCATCGAGACCAGCGCCTCGCCCTTGCCGAGCTGGGTGATGACCTCGGCGGTGTTCAGCTTCGGGTTGGGGCGGAAGGTGTCGGCCGCCGCCTTCACCGCCTTCTGGTCGCGCGGGGTGAAGGCGCGCAGCGCGTGCTGCACGCGGTTGCCAAGCTGGGCGAGCACGCTGTCGGGTATGTCGAGCGGGTTCTGGGTGACGAAATACACGCCCACCCCCTTGGAGCGGATAAGCCGCACCACCTGTTCCACCTTCTGCAGCAGTGCCTTCGGCGCCCCGTCGAACAGAAGATGTGCCTCGTCGAAGAAGAACACCACGCGCGGCTTGTCGGGGTCGCCGATCTCGGGAAGCTCCTCGAACAGCTCGGAGAGCAGCCACAGCAGGAAGGAAGCGTAAAGCCGGGGCGATCCCATCAGCTTGTCGGCGGCGAGTAGCGAGATGGTGCCGTATCCCGAGCGCGGCTCCACCCGCATCAGGTCGGTGATCTTCAGCGCCGGCTCGCCGAAGAATTTGTCGGCGCCCTGATTTTCCAGCACCAGCAGCGCGCGCTGGATGGCGCCGACGGTCGCGGGCGAGACATTGCCATAGGTGGTGGTGAGCTTGGCCGCGTTCTCCGCCACGAAGGCCAGCATCGCCCGCAGATCCTTGAGGTCAAGCAGCAGCAGGCCCTGCTCGTCGGCGATGCGGAACACGACGTTCAGCACGCCTTCCTGCACGTCGTTGAGGTCCAGGAGCCGCGCCAGCAGCAGCGGCCCCATTTCCGAGACGGTGGCGCGGACCGGGTGGCCCTGCTCGCCGAACAGGTCCCAGAAGATCACCGGAAATTCGTCCGGCACATAGTCGATGCCGATCTCGGCGCAACGCTTGACGATCCAGTCCTGGCCCTCGCCGGGCATGCCGATGCCGGAGAGGTCGCCCTTGATGTCGGCGGCGAAGACCGGGACGCCGGCACGGGAAAAGCCCTCCGCCAGCGTCTGCAGCGTCACCGTCTTGCCGGTGCCGGTGGCGCCGGTGGCGAGGCCGTGGCGGTTGGCGAGCTTCAGCGCGAGATATTCGGCCTTGCCGCCATCGTCGCCCGTGCTTTGGCCGACGAAGATCTTGCCGTCAGTGTCACCGGACATGGCCGTCTCCTGCGCACGCTCGCCTTGCTCCTTTAGAGCGCAGGCAGGGGCCGTTCGGCAAGCGTGGCGAAGGCCGGGGAGGGTAAGGGTGTCGCTGGGCAGCATCGGCGGTTGCCTTCGCCGCTTGCCTTAGCCGCTTGCCTTCGCCGCCCTGTCGCGCGATGTGAACGTGAAACGCCAAACTGTGGACGCTCATGGCCGCTCTTGCTCCGCCCACCCAACGCTGTCTCGATGCGCGCGGCCGCCGGCTCGATTATGCCGGCCGCACGCTGGTGATGGGAATTCTCAACGTGACGCCCGATTCCTTCTCCGATGGCGGGCGCAGTGCCGCGCTCGACGACGCCGTGGCCAATGCCCGCCGGCTGGTGGCGGAGGGGGCGGATATTCTCGACATTGGCGGCGAGTCGACGCGGCCCGGCCACACGCCGGTGCCGGCGGAGGAAGAGCTGCGCCGGGTGCTGCCGGCGGTGGAGGCCCTGGCGGGCCTGAACGTGCCGCTGTCCATCGACACGCAGAAGGCGACGGTCGCAGAGGCGGCGCTGAAGGCCGGGGCCTGTATTCTCAACGACATATGGGGGCTGATGGGCGATCCCGACATGGCCCGCGTCGCCGCCGCCTATGATGCCGGCGTGGTGGCGATGCACAACCGCGCGAACGTGGATCCCGCAGTCGACATCGTCGCCGACATTCTCGGCTTTTTCGAGCAGTCGCTGGAGCGGGCGGCGCGCGCCGGCATCCGGCCCGAGCGGATGGCGCTCGATCCCGGCATCGGCTTCGGCAAGACGTTCGAGCAGAATCTCAAGGCGCTGGCTTCGCTGGAGACCTTCGCGCGGCTCGGCTTTCCCCTCCTGCTCGGCACCTCGCGCAAATCGCTGATCGGCAAGGTGATCGAGGCGACGCCGGCCGAGCGCCTGCCGGGCACCATCGCCTCCAATGTGCTGGGCATCCGCGCCGGCTGCGCCCTCATCCGCGTGCATGATGTCGCCGCCCATGTGCAGGCGGCGCGGGTGACGGAGGCGATACTCCATGCCTCCTAAGCCGACACCCGACTTTTTCGTCCGCCGGCCGCGCAAGGTGGAGAAGGCGGTCGCCTATCTCTGTCTCGGCTCCAATCTCGGCGACCGCGCCGGCACCATGGCGAAGGCGGTGGGGCTGATCGCCCGCGCGGGGTTGAAGATCATCGCCCGCTCCTCGCTCTACGAGACCCCGCCCTGGGGGCCGGTGCCGCAGGGGCCCTATCTCAACATGGTGGTGGCGGTGGAAACCGAGCTTGCCGCACGGGAACTGCTCAACCTGCTGCTCGGCGTTGAGCACGCCTTCGGGCGTGACCGCACGCGCGAGGTGCGCTTTGGGCCGCGCAAAATCGACATCGACATATTGCTCTATGGCGAGGAGGTGATCGCCGAGCCGGATCTCGAAATTCCGCATCCGCGCATGATGGAGCGGGCCTTCGCGCTGATCCCGCTGAGCGAGCTGGCGCCCGACCTGAAGGTCGGCGGTGTCGCGGTGTCGGCGGCGCTGGCCGGGCTGGACCGCAGCGGCATCGTCAGGGTCGAGCCGCAGCCGGCGAGCGAGTGCGAGGCGCCCTGAGCGACGCGAAAGACGCGAAGGGCGGCGGATCGCTCCGCCGCCCGCTCGTCCGTCGCGCCTTGGAAGGGAAGGCCGCTCAGCGGCACACCTCGACATCGCGGTAATAGGGCTGGCCCCAGCTATTGTAGAGCGTGCGGGTCTCCATCCAGCAGCTCGGGCGGTAATAGTTGTTCGCGGCGCCGGCGGCGATCGCACCGACGGCCAGGCCGCCAATGATGCCGGCGGCGATGGCGGCGCCGTTATTGTTGCGGCGGGGTGCGTAATAATAGCCGGGGGCGCGCCAGCCCGGACCGCGCCAGCCGGGACCGGGACGGCCCCAGCCATAGCCGGGGCCCGGCCCGCCCCAGCCGGGGCCGCGCCAGCCATCGGCGGCGGCGGGAACAGCGGCGAGGAGAGTGGTGCCGGCGAGGGCGAGGGCGACAAGCTTGCTGGTCTTGGTGATGCCGGTCATGGCGTAGTCCTCGGATGGCCGGGCCGCATCGGCCCTTGATGCACACACCCTAGCCAGCGTCGGCCGAACCCAATCTGAACCCGCTGTTGCGAAAGGTTCATCAAACTGAACGCATTCCACTTCAGGCGTTCATCTGCCATTCATTCGGGAAACGCAGGAGCCCACTTTGCCCGACTATGACAAGGAAGGCCTCGTTTCCGCCTGGACGTTCGACGGCAATGGCGGAGCGCGACGGATCGACTGGGACGAAATCGCCGCAGGCGCGCCCTCGGGCGAGCGCTTCCAGTGGATCAATCTGCAACTCCTCGAAAATCGTCACGGCCGCAACACCTGGCTCGACCTGCATAGCGGCGTCGATCCCTCCATCGTCGAATCCCTGGTGGCGGCGGAGACGCGCCCGCGCTGCGCCCTGTTCGACAATGGTGCCTTCCTCAATCTGCGCGGCATCAACCTGATGCCCTATTCGCTGCCGGACGAGATGCACTCCATCCGCTTCTGGGTGGAGCCGCACCGCATCATCTCGGTGCGGCGAAAGGTGCTGTCGGCGGTGGGCGATTTCGAGGACGCGATCCTGCGTGGGCGGGCGCCGCGCACGCCGGGGGAATTCGTCGCCGATCTGTCCATGCGTCTCGTCGACCGCATGGACACGGTGATCACCGCGCTGGCCGAGCAGGCGGACGAGCTGGAAGAGCAGGTGCTGAGCGCCACCCTGTCCAATCTCAGCCCCAAGGTCTCGGAGGTGCGGCGCGTCGCCATCATCCTGCGTCGCTACATCGCCCCGCAGCGGGAGGCGCTGAACCATTTCTCGCTGGAAGACGCCGAATGGCTCTCGCCGCGCGACCGCAACCGTCTGCGCGAGGCGGCGGACCGGGTGACGCGCTTCGCCGAGGAACTGGATTCGGTGCGCGACCGTGCCGCCGTCATCTATGACCAGATGGTGGAACGGCGCGCCGAGCAGATGAACCGCTCCATGCTGGTGCTGGCGGCGGTGACGGTGATCTTCGCGCCGCTGACGCTGATCACCGGCCTGATGGGCATGAATGTGGAAGGCATTCCCGGCGCACAGGACCCCAACGGCTTCTGGGCCGTGACCCTGCTCGCCGCCGCGCTCGGCGTCGGGCTGGTGGCGTGGCTGCGGATGATCCGCTGGCTGTAGACCCTTCCCGTTGCAGGGCAGGCGCATACATTGACGAATGGCGGGCCGCGACCAGTGCCGGCCCCGGAGGGATGTGCCATGCGCAGGAAAGCGATTGCGGCAGCGGCGGGCCTCGCCGCGCTGATGCTGGGGGCGGCGGGCGGTGTGGCCGACGCCTATGAGTTCACCGGGACCTTCCCGGGCGGCGACTGCCGCAAGATGGCGGCGGCGACCCCGCCGGCGCAACTCTGGTACGGCCATTTCACCGGCCGGCGGCAGGCGCCGTGGAACTATGATTTCATCGAGGGCCGCACGGTCGAGGGCTGCTTCCGCAGCAAGGCGGAATGCGAGAACTGGCTCTATCAGTGGCGCTCGGCCTGGCAGTTCAATTTCTGGAACGACTATTGCGTCAAGGGCTGGCCGCCCAGGACCCGTCCGTCCGGGCCGCGCACGGAAGTCCCCTTCGGCCAATAGCCGCCCATGAAAAAAGGCGCCGTCGGCTGGCGACGGCGCCCGATTTTCGCGCGCGAGGGCCGGTCAGACGGCCTTGGAATAGAGCTCGGCGACGTAGTCCCAGTTCACCAGGTTCTCGACGAACGCCTTGAGATAGTCCGGGCGGCGGTTGCGGTAGTCGATGTAGTAGGAGTGCTCCCACACGTCGCAGCCGAGGATCGGGGTGGCGCCGTGCACCAGCGGGCTCTCGCCATTGGCGGTCTTCATGACGACGATCTTGCCGTCCTTGACCGCGAGCCAGTTCCAGCCCGAGCCGAACTGGGTGACGCCGGCCTGGATGAAGTCTTCCTTCATCTTCTCGACCGAGCCGAGATCCTCGACGATCTTCTTCTCAAGCTCGCCGGGAAGGGCGCCACCGCCATTCGGCTTCATCCAGTTCCAGAAATGCAGGTGGTTGAAGTGCTGGCCGGCATTGTTGAACAGGCCGGCATTCTTGCCGAAGGAACCCTTGACGATCTCTTCCAGCGACTGGCCTTCCCACTCGGTGCCCTTCAGCAGGTTGTTGCCGTTGTTCACATAGGCGAGGTGGTGCTTGTCGTGGTGATATTCGAGCGTCTCGCGCGACATGTAGGGGGCGAGAGCATCGTAGGAGTAGGGAAGCTCGGGAAGCGTGAAGGACATGGAATCTGTCTCCGCAGAAATGAAATCCGGCCGCGCCGCCTCGGCGCCCCTTGCGGGTGCGCAGGCACCGTGAAAGATCGGCACCGACTAGATAGGGCGCGGCGCGGCAGGCGACAACCAAAAGCGTCGCGCGCGGCCGAATTCTTCGCCACCCCACCGGCGCCGCGCCCGAGCGGCGAACAATTGCGCTGCCGGCTTTCGCTAAAGCTGTACTGCACGTAAGGTCTCGTACAAGAAGGGCCGACGGCGAATCGGTCCGGCGGAGTTTCTTCATGGGTGCAGCAGTCATCGGAATCGGCGCGGCTCTGGCCGTGCTCGGTCTTGTCTTCGGCCTGATCGGCTTCGGTTCCGCGGAGACGACTTCCGGCGCGGGCCTGATGATGGTCGGCAGCTCGGTTTTTGTCGGCGGTCTTCTGATGGTCGCCCTCGGCTTCATTCTGCGGATCTTGAGCGACATTGCCGACAAGCTGGAAGGGGCGGTGCATTTCGAGCCGCTGGAGGATGAGCATCCCGCCGGGCGTGTCGAGGTGGCGGCGGCGCTCGCGGCCGAGGCGGTGGTCCCGCCTGCGCCGGCTTATGAGGAGGCGGCCCCGGTGCGGGCGCCACAGGAGCTTGCACCGCTCGACCTCGCCGATACGCGCGAGCCCCCCGCCTGGTTCGGCCGCAAGCGCGCCGCCGCGCCGCCGCGCGCGGCCGAGGCGGCCTTCGAGCCGGCGCCGGTGATCGCACCTGAACCGGCTTTCGCGGGCGATGGCGAGCCCGATTTCGAGCGGGAGGCCGAGCCCTTGCCGCCGTTCCGCTCGCCTCTGCCCGGCGCCGCGCGGCCGGAAGGCCGGCGCCTGGAGACGGCGCGGGCCGAACCCCCGCCGGCGGAGGCACCGCGCCAAGAACCGCCGCGTCACGAGGCGCCGCGTTTCGACGCCCCCCGCGTCGATACTGCCCACACCGAGCCGCGCGGTGAGCCGGTGCGTCCCGAACCGACGCGCCCCGAGCCCCCGCGTGCCGAGCCCCTGCGTGCCGAGCCCCCGCACGCTGAGCCTCAGCGGGCCGAGCCGGAGCCAGCCGAGCCGCCGCGTCGCGAATTGCCGGGCTTCCTGCGCGGGACAGGTGCCGCGCATCCCGCGGAGCGTCCCGCGCCCGCTGCCGCCGTCGAGGAGCTTCCGCCCGCCCTCGTGCGCGAACCGTACCTGGCCAGGCCCGAACCCGAGCCGGAGAGCGCGCCGTCCGGCTTCCTCCGCGACACCGATCTGCTGGCAGAGGAACCCGCGCCCGCCGAGCCTTCCGTGACCGTGCTCAAATCCGGCACGATTGGCGGCATGAGCTACACGCTCTATTCGGATGGCTCGATCGAGGCCGACCTGCCTGACGGCGTGCTGCGCTTCGCCTCGCTGCAGGCTCTGCGCGACCATGTCGCCGGCAGCGTGGCCCGCGATTGAACGGACCGGCCCCCGGATGCGTAAAGGGCGCCCGCGGGCGCCCTTTTCTTTGCCGGGGCGCGCGCCTCAACGCCCGGCCGTGGCGAGGGCGAAAGCGTAGATCATCGCCGTTTCCTCCAGCCGGTCGAAGCGGCCGGCGGCGCCGCCATGGCCGGCTTCCATATTGGTGCGCAGCAGCAGCGGGCGTTCGTCGGTCTTGGTTGCCCGCAGCTTCGCCACCCATTTCGCCGGTTCCCAATAGGTCACGCGCGGATCGGTCAGCCCGGCCAGCGCGAAGATGGCGGGGTAGTCCTGCGCCGTCACATTGTCGTAGGGCGAATAGGCGCGGATGGTGGCGAACGCCTCAGCGTCGGCGATCGGGTTGCCCCATTCCGGCCATTCCGGCGGAGTGAGCGGCAGCGTGTCGTCGAGCATGGTGTTGAGCACGTCGACGAAGGGCACTTCCGCGACGATGCCGGCGAACAGGTCGGGCCGCACATTCGCCACCGCCCCCATCAGCATGCCGCCGGCCGAGCCGCCATGGGCGACGATGCGGTCGGGGGCGACGATCTTCTCGGCGATCAGATGTTTGGCGGCGGCGATGAAGTCACTGAACGTGTTGGTCTTCTTCGCAAGCTTGCCCTCGCGGTACCAGCGCCAGCCCTTCTCCGTCCCGCCGCGTATATGGGCTATGGCGAAGACGAAGCCGCGATCCACGAGCGACAGGCGTGAGGTGGAGAAGGCCGCGGGAATGGCGATGCCATAGGCGCCATAGCCATAGAGCAGGCAGGGGGCGCTGCCGTCGAGCGGGGTGCCGGCGGCATAGAGCAGCGAGACGGGAATGAGCTCGCCATCGGGCGCGGGCGCCATCAGCCGCCGGGTGACATAGCGCGCGGGGTCATGGCCCGAAGGCACGTCCTGACGCTTGCGCAGCACGCGGGCGCGGCTCGCCACGTCATAGTCCCACACCTCGGAGGGCGTGGTCATGGAGGAATAGGTGAAGCGGATTTCCGTCTTGTCGAAGCCGAAGCCGGGGTCGAAGCCGAGCGAATAGGCCTCTTCGGCGAAGGCGATGGCGTGCTCGCTGCCATCGCTCAGCGCCCGTACCACGAGGCGGGGCAAGCCGTCCTCGCGCTCCAGCCGGATGAGGTGCGCGCGCAGCACACAGACCGAGAGCAGCAGGCGCCCCGGCTTGTGCGGCACCAGATCGCGCCAATTGGCGCGGCGGGGGGCATCGAGCGGGGTCACGACGATCTTGAAGTCCTCGGCCCCGTCGGCATTGGTCTCGATGACGAGGCTTTCCACGCCATGGAGCGCGGGATGGTGCTCCACCCCGTAGCGCAGGCCCGGTGAGCGCGGCTCCACCAGAACGGGAGCGTCGAGCGGAGCGTCGAGGTCGAGCAGCCAGACCTCGCTGGTGTCGTGGTCGCCGCAGGAGATCAGGCCGAAGCGGCGCGACTGGGTGTGGCCGAGCGAGACGAAGAAGCCCTTGTCCGGCTCCTCATAGACCAGCACGTCCTCTGCGGGGTCGGTGCCGAGCCGGTGGCGGTAGACGAAGCTCGGACGGTGCTCGGCGTCGCGGCGGATGTAGAAGAGATAGGCGCCATCCGCGCTCCACAGCACGTCGCCCGTGGTTTCGGTGACGCGATCGGGTAGGTCGGTGCCGGCCTCGATGTCGCGGATGCGCAGCGTGTAATATTCCGAGCCGGCCTCGTCGGCGGTCCAGGCATAGAGCTGGTGGTCGGGCGACTGGCGGGCGTCGCCGAACTGGAAATAGGCCTTGCCTTCCGCCAGCGCGTCGCCGTCGAGCAGCACGGCCTCCCCGGCGATGGCGCCGGCCGGGCGGCGGCAGATGAGCGGATGCTGGCCGCCTTCGCGGAAGCGGGTGAAATAGGCGAAGGGACCA
The DNA here is from genome assembly GCF_041415945.1 of Ancylobacter sp. IITR112. Classification (NCBI taxonomy): domain Bacteria; kingdom Pseudomonadati; phylum Pseudomonadota; class Alphaproteobacteria; order Hyphomicrobiales; family Xanthobacteraceae; genus Ancylobacter; species Ancylobacter sp. IITR112. Next base: position 562,039 of record NZ_JBGCUS010000001.1, read on the forward strand.
TCCGTCGATGGCACGGACGAATCATCCTCCTTGATGCGCCCGCGCATTTCCTTGACCAGTTGGCGGCGCAGTTCGGCATGCGGCGCCAGCCACGCCTCGGCGGCGGTGTTCTCGGCGTCCAGCCAGTCGCGTATGTCGGCGGCGAGAAGCGCCGGGTCGCGCATCACCTCGCGCCAGTTGTCGGCCCTCAGCCAGGCATAGGGGTCGCTCAGCGTCTGGCCGTGGAACTGGCGCACCAGCGGCGGATGGTCGGCCGCGGGGCGCGGCGTCGTGTCCTGGCTCACCCGCGCGTTCCTCCGCCTGCGTCATCCGCCTCGAAAGAGAGCGCGACACCATTGATGCAGAAGCGCTGGCGCGTGGGGGGCGGGCCATCGGGGAAGACATGGCCGAGATGCGCGTCACAACTGGCGCAGCGCACCTCGATGCGGTGCATGCCGTAGGAATGGTCGTGATAGTCGGCGACCGCCCCGGCATCGACCGGCTGGAAGAAGCTCGGCCAGCCCGTGCCCGATTCGAACTTGGCGTTGGAACGGAACAGCGGCGCCTCGCAGCACACGCAGCGGTAGAGGCCGGGCTCCTTCTGCGACAGGTGGGGACCGCTGAAGGCGCATTCCGTGCCGTGGCCACGGGTGACGCGGTACTGCTCGGGGGTGAGCTGGGCGCGCCACTCCGCGTCCGACTTCACCACACGGGGACGGCGGGAGATCTGGTCCATGGCAAAATCCTTGAGGTTTTCCGAAGAGATAATGGCCCAGGTCGACAGCGGCAAGTGTTCTCATCCGTCACGAAGTGTTCTCATTCTTCACGAAGTTTTGCCCTCGGGATCGCCGGCGGCGGCGGCGCTTCGCCGCAGGCTTTCGTTTCCGCTCAGCTTTGGCGGCGGGGGAACAGTCTCGTCGGTGCCGCCTGTTGCACAGCTCTTTGCGGCGGGAGACGCTTGAAAGACCTTGTTATCCCACCGTTTCAAGTCTATCTGTAGCTGTAGCGTTGCCGCTCGCGCGAATACGTGAGGTGGTCACGTATTTTGACGTACAGTGAAGGGCCGGCGGGCCCATCCGGGAAACGCACGAGAATTCCGTAACTTGAATTGAAGAATGTGTCATGAGCGATATCAACGACGCCGACAGCTATATCGAACTCGCCGCCGATATCGTCTCGGCTTATGTGAGCAATAATGCCGTTTCGGCCAGTGAACTCGTCACCCTCCTTGCGGAAGTGCACGGCGCGCTGCAGCGTGTCGACAAGGGCGAGGCCGAGGTGGTGGTCGAACCGCTCAAGCCTGCGGTGCCGCCGAAAAAGTCGGTGATGCCCGATTACATCGTGTGTCTGGAAGACGGCAAGAAGTTCAAGTCGCTCAAGCGGCACCTGCGGACGCAGTACAACCTCACGCCCGAGGCCTATCGCGAGAAATGGGGCCTGCCGGCCGACTATCCCATGGTTGCGCCCAACTATGCCGCCGCCCGCTCGGCGCTGGCGAAGGAGATGGGCCTCGGCCAGCAGCGCCGGCGCAGCGCCGCCGGCTGAGCCGCCGCCGCCCGGCGGCAACTCGAAACGATGGAAAGGCCGTCACCCCCGGTGGCGGCCTTTTTCGTTGCCGGCCGCCGCTCCGGCACGCGACACCGCCTCGGCCTCGGCGAGAAGCCGCGCCAGCGCGGCGTGGCGCGCCGGGTCATAGCCCATGCCAGAGCGTGCGGCCCTCCGCTCCGCCCGTAGCAGGCGGTGCAGCGTGGCGCCGGCCTCGTCCGCCGCCGGACCGAGAAACGGCCGCAGCGCTGCCGTGCGCCGGGCGATGATCTCCTCGCGCTCCTCACTGCGGGCGGCGCGGATGCGGCGGGCGGGGCGGTGCGTCGACAAGGGGCCGGGCGGGGCAGGGTCTTTCATGGCGCGGTTCATCCGGAAGCTCGCAGGAAGGGGCGAGTATCGCGGGTCGGAAGCGCGGTGCGGATAAAATTCCTAGTTCAGGAACGGCGCGACAGTGGCCGGGACTCGAACCGGTCCGACTGTTACGTCCGTTTTTCATTCGCGACGTTCGTGTTTTGTTCTTGTCAATCATTCGTTCCGAGATTAGGCTTTAATTCCTTGATCGGAGAATCCCATGGCTGACCCTTCCTCCCTTTCCCGCGCGGTGCGGCCGGCGGCCGAGCCGTGTCTGCTCGTTGCCCGGCTGGCGGCGGATGCCACCGCCATCCCGCTGCCGCACCTGCTGCATCCGCGCCGCCTCGACCGGCGCTCCGCCTCCGCCCGTGCGCTGGCCATGTATCTCGCCCATGTCGGGCTCGGCCTGCCGATGAGCCGGGTCGCCGCCGGCTTCGGCCGCCACCGCTCCACCGTCGCCCATGCCTGCCGCCGGATCGAGGAGCGGCGCGAGAGTGCCGGCTGGGACCGCTGGGTCGCCGCGCTGGAAGACGACGCGCGGCGGCTGCTGCCTGCGGCACCCGGCGCCGCTCCGCAGGGAGGAGGCGCCCATGGCTGAGCGCCGTATCGACCATGTGGAGGTGGAGATCGAGGGCGAGCGTCGGATGGTCGCCGTCGATCTCGAGGAAAGCCCGCTCGGCTGGTTGGCGCGCCGGCGCGGACGTGATGGCCGATGCTTCATCGCGCCGCTGCAGCTTCTGGCGGGGGAACGGCTGCGGGCCGATTTCACCCGCGCCGGCATGGCGCCGCGCGTCACCGCCAATTGGGAGGCGGCGACACGGACCGACCGGGCCGGCGCCGGCGCCGGGCTCAACGCCTCGGAAGCGATGCTCGCCGCCCGCCAGCGGCTGGCGCGGGCGATGGACGCGGTGGGGCCGGAATTCGCCGGCCTGCTGCTGGATGTGTGCGGCTTCCTCAAAGGGCTCGAACAGGTGGAGCAGGAGCGCGGCTGGCCCGCGCGGACCGCCAAGGTGGTGCTGGCGCTGGGGCTCGACCGGCTCGCGCGCCATTACGGGCTGAGTGCGGCCGCGCAGGGCCCGAGCCGCGCCCGTCTCCGCGCATGGAGGGCGCCGGACAGCGCCGGCGCCGATTAGGGCTGCTGCGTCCCCTGCAGCGCCGCCCGCGCATCGGCGCGGATGCGCTCGACCATGGAGCGTACGCCATTGGAACGCTGCGGGCTCAGGTGGTCCTTGAGGCCGATGCGCGCGAACACATTGGCGGGGTCTGCGGCGACGATCTCGTGGGCCGGACGGTCGGAATAGAAAGCCAGCAGCAGGGCGACGAGGCCGCGCACGATATGAGCGTCGGAATCGCCCTGCAGCACCAGGCGCGGGTCATGGGCGTCGCCGGTGACATCGCTCACCAGCCAGACCTGGCTGGCGCAGCCCTGCACCTTCGACTGCTCGCTGCGCCGCTCCTCCGGGAAGGGTGGCAGGGCGCGCCCCAGTTCGATGAGGTAGCGATAGCGGTCGTCCCAATTGTCGAGAAGTTCGAAATCCTCGACGATGCTGTCGATTCTGGATGTCATTCAGTGCCTCGTGCGCCCGCATATAGGGGCGCGCCGGCAGGGAACGCAATGGCGCCGGCGCGGAGATACTCTCAGGCCGGGCGCTTGGGCGGCAGCGGCACGCCGCCGGGCGTGGCGGGCGATGCCGGAACAGCGGTCGGCGGCGAGGCTGTCGGTGCCGCTCCCGCCGCGCCGGTGCGCTCGGCCGTTTCGCCCGGGGCCAGGCGCGGGCCCTGCCAGGCGGGGCTGAGATCATGGGTGGTCAGCGTGTCGCCGGAGCGCGTGCCGGTGGCGCGGGCTGCCGCCTTGCGCTTTTCCTCGACGATCTGATCGGAGAGATAACCGAGCGCGAAGCGCGCCCCGGCTTCCGCCCGCTGACCGATCAGTTCGATCAGGCTGGCGCCGATGGCGCAGGCCTGAGGCTGACGGGCACAGAAGCCGCCGGCATCCGCCGCCGCCGCGCTGGCGGCCGAGAGCGCGTCGAAGGCGCTCACCTTCGGCTCGCTGCCTCCGGTGGCGCCGACCGCCGCCGGCACCTCCGAGGGGCTGTTGGAAGCCGGGCCGCCGATTACGGTCGGCAGCAGCAGAAAAACGACAGTGAGCCAGAAGGCGACGCGCAGCAGAAAGAACATGGGTCGTCTCGCGGTAGTCCTCAAGCGCGCAGGATAACGCCTGCGGGTTGCCCAAGCTGTGTCGAAAAACCGCAAAATCGCCCGATATCGGAAAGCCGATGTTAAGCACGCGGTGGGCTTTTAGGGTTCGCTTAAACCCCCGCATGGCACTGTCTGCCGACAGCGCCGCGTGCCCTTCGATTCGGAATTCCAGAACACGGTTCCATGCCCCGTTCCTATGCCAGCGATCTTCTGGTGGACGACATCGACCTCGATGGCGAGCGCGTCGCGGGGCGCCCCTACCGCCAGGGGCGGCGGCGCTCGGACCTGTTCATGCTCGTCCTCGCCGCCGGCGCCAGCGCCGCCGTGCTGTTCAACGCGCTGGCGCTGCAGCAGGGCCGTCCCGGTCCGCTGACACGCGGCGGCACGCCGGGCCTCGCCGCACCCGATATTCGCCAGGTGGAAACGCCGCGCGCCACCCAGAGCATGCCGCCGGTGATCCCGCCCGCGCCCGCCGCCGCCCCTGCAGCGGCGCCCGCCGCTGCGCTGCCGCTGGACACGGCCCCGGTGCCGGCGCCCGTACCGCCCTCCAAGCCCAACGCGCCGCGCGCGGCCGCCGCCGCTCCCCCGGCCAGCGTCGCTGCACCGTTGGCGCCGAAAGCCGCCGCGCCGGCGGGTGAATTGCTGCCGCCCGGCGATGTGCCGGTGTCGCCGCGCGTGATGGACATCCAGAAGGCGCTGGCGCGGCTCGGCTACGGCCCGATCCGCATTGACGGCATTTTCGGCGCCGCCACGGAAGAGGCGATCCAGCGCTTCGAGCGTGACCGCCGCCTGCCGGTGACGGGGCAGATGTCCGACCGCGTCATCCGCGAACTCACCGCCGTTTCCGGCTTCACCATCCGGTAGCCCCGCATGCGGCTGAAAAGCGCGATCTTCGTATCCGCCCTGCTGCGCCGCGCCAATGGCGCCGGCGCCTTCGCCGCCGTGCGCCGGCGCGGGGCGGAAGAGGCGGGCGCGGTGTTCGTGATCGTGGCGACGCAGGATGGCCGGGCCGCGCTGTACGGCCCGGCGCTGCCCTCGCTGGACGCGGCGGCGGCTGAAGACGACGGGGTGCGGCGCTTCACCCTTCTGGTGCCGCCCGGCAGTCCCGAGAGCGAGGCGGAGGCGCGGATGGCGCGCGAGGCGCGCTATGATTCCGATCTCTGGCTGGTGGAAATCGAAGACCGCGCCGGCCGTTGCTTTCTCGATCTCGCCTCGGATTAGCCGCCGTCGCTAGCTGCTGCGCTGGCGGTTCTCCGTGACGGAGGGGCTCGTCGCCGGGGCGGCATGGGGCTGGTTGAAGCTGCGCATCGAGGGCGCGTCTTCCGCCCGCTCGCGCGCCACCCGGCGCTCGGCGCGCCAGGAGGCGACCAGATGCTGGGCGCTGGCGAGGGGCAGCTCGTCGAACATTTCCGCCAGCCGCGCCATCTCCCCGGCCGAACGTCCGGCCACCGGGTGCAGCCGGAACAGTACGCGCGAGAGGATGGCGAAAGACAGGCCGAGGGCGCGGGCGACCACGGCGAGCGCCTGGCCGGTTTCCTCCGCAACGATCCGAGCGGCGTTCGCCGGCGTCACGGCGAGCGCGCGCTCCATCAGCGCGGCGAGGGCGGCGCTGTCCTTGGCCTTGGCGGCGTCGAGCAGCGCGTCGATGAAGGCGGCCGGCGCCGCCGCCGGGCGTTCGGCCAGCGGCAGCGGCGGCAGGGTGACGAGGCGGGCGATGAGGGCGGCACGCTCCTCCGGGCCGGCGCGGAAGAAGTCCGGCACCGCCGGCGGGGCGGGCTCGGCGGGCTCGGCGGGTTTGCCCGAGATGGCGGCGGGCGCGGGGCCGATTGTTGCTGCGTCAGCGTCCGGCCCGTCCTCGGCAGACGCCGGGGTGGGGCCAGCGCTGCGGCGATGGATGAGTTCGGCGAGTCGCTTGGCCAGCGCCGGCGTCACCTCGCGCCGGGCCGCCATGGCGGCGAGATGGGCGGGGCCGAGCTGCTCGGCGAGTTCCGTGAGGTCCTTGTCGTCCAGCGCCGGCGACAGGCGCAGGATCGGCCCTGCGAGCGAGAGCGGGCCGGCGGCGAGATGGCGGGCGAGCGCGCGCGGTAGCCCCGGATGCGCCGCGATTTCGCGCACATGGCGGGCGGCGAGCGCGAGGTCGACACTCTCGATCAGGCGGATGGCGAGGGTGGTGAACCGGGTTTCCGCCGCCTCGTTCAGAAGCGGCTGGCGCAGGAATTCGCGCATCAGAAGCCGCAGCATCGCCGGCCGGGTGTCCTGGAGGGGACGGCGCGCCGGATCATGCGGGAGGATGGGGCCGGAACCGGACAGGGAGGGCATGGAGGCGGACAGCTCGCATTTGGCACGTCGCACCGCCGATCGGGGGTGCGCAACCAAACTAGCTCCCGAATGTTAGAAAGCCGTTAACCATGGTTGTTCCGTACTGAGCCTATGCCGTTTGGCGGGACAGGGGAGGGCGCGATGGGTGCCTTAGTGCCGTTTCCGACATGCAGGGCGCACGCACAGCCGGCCGGGGGGCGCGTCATGCCCGACAGCCCGGCCGAGGTGATCATTCTTCCGGTGGTGCAGTATGTGCGCCCCGCGCCGCCACCGTCGGTGACGGTGGCCGGCGCAACGCGCGATCCACGCTAGGGGACCCGGCGTCAGGCGGCGGGTCCGCAATTCGCAAGCTGCATGCGCGCGCGAACCTCGTCGCGCGCGCTGCGTTCGCGCACGAGGGCGCGGATGAGCACGATACCCTCGTCGCTCGGCGATTCCACGATCAGCCGGTCGGCGGCCGTCACCTCGTCATCCTCCGGCAGCGCCGCGCGCTGCTTGGCGTTCATCAGGTCGAGCTCGATGATGGAGCGCCCCGCCGAGCGGTCATTGATCGCGTAAAAGGGCAGGCCGTAGCGGGTGTAGAAGGATACCGAGGTGTAATCCTCGGTCGTCGGCACCCGCACCTTGAGTGGACCGGCGGCGAGATCATAAAGGCAAACCGCCGAGATGAAGGCGGGATCGCTCGCCGGTAGCACGGCGCCGAGCTCGGACGGGTCGTCGATCGGCTCGACCTCATTGGGGCCGGCTGCGGCCGCGAGGCGCGCATAAGCGTCGCGTTCGGCGAGATAGGGCAGCATCAGCACCGCAGCGAGATGCACGATAAGGCCCAGCACAAGGCCGGCCAGGGCGGCGAGGATGAAACGGCTCATCGGCGCAGGCTCATGAGCTGCGCTCCCAGGGGCAGCGCTCGGTGGTGATGCGCGGCATCTCCGGCGCGTCGCTGGTGCGGTTGGCGAGGCCGACGGAGGTGTCGTAGAGGCGGAAGGTGAGGATGAGCCGGTCGCGCGCGCCGGTCGGCAGCCAGTTGCCGGCCTGGGCGCGCGGCCCGAGCGCCACGTCCAGCGTGCCGTCGCGGTTCCACACCACCTCGGCGCTGGTGAAGCCGGTGCGCCGGGCGGCATTGTCGATCAGCCGGCCCTGCGCATCGGTGAGGGTGAGGGTCCAGAAGCGCGCCTGCGGCAGGCTGCCGGCGACGCGGATGTCGCAGCGCCCGTCGAGCGGCCGGCCGGTCGAATCGGTGGAGGCGACGAAGGCGATGCCGTCCGCCAGTTCCAGCGGCAACTCGCCGGCGCGGGCGAGCGCGGCGCGGGCATAGGGGTCGGCCGTTTCCGTGCCGGCGCGCGGCCAGGTCTCCCAGGGGCCCGAACGCACCAGTCCCGGCCCGTAGCCATTGACCGTGGTGATCCAGGTCAGGCCGAGCCCGACGACGGTGCCGATGGCCAGGATCAGGAGGAACAGCAGGGAGCGCACGGGCGGAAGCTCTCCGGTGGAGCGGGCGCCCATGGATGGGCGCTTGCGGGAGGAAGGTCAATCGCGGCGGATCAGTTGTTTCCCACGAGGCTGGCGCCGGTAGCGGGGGCGATGCCCGCGGTGGGCCGGCGCGGCGGCGCAGCGGCGGCCGCGCCGAGGCGCTCGGACAGTTCCATCAGTCGCGCGGCCGAGGCCGGCGAGAGGGTGACGGGCCGCTGGACGCCGTCGATCTGGAGCGCCGAGGCCTGCGCCGCCGCGCCGTCCAGCGCGGGCGCCGGCTGGTTGCCGAGGCCGGGGGTCGGCTTCAGCTCGATGCCCTGATGGGCGAAGGCCATCACCTTCTGCCAGGTCATCGCCGGCAGCGAGCCGCCGGTCATCTTGCGGGTGGACTGGTAGTCGTCATTGCCGAACCAGATGGCGCCGACATAATTGCCGGTGAAGCCGACGAACCAGGCGTCGCGATAAGCGTTTGTCGTGCCGGTCTTGCCCGAGACCTTGGTGCCGGGGATCATGGCGCGCCGGCCGGTGCCGTTTTCCACCACGCTGTTCAGCATCGGGTTGATCATGGCGATGATGTCCGGCGGGATGATCTCCTTCGGCGTCGGCCCGTTCTCGGCGAAGCTCCAAACCGGGTCGCCATTGGGCGTGCGCATCTCGACCACGGCGTGCGCGTCGACGGAATAGCCGCCATTGGCGAAGACGGAATAGGCGGTGGCCATGTCCACCACCGTCACCTCGGCGGCGCCGAGGGGGAGGGCGCGGGTGATCTTGAGCTCGGTCTTGAGCCCCATGGAATGGGCGAGATCGACGATGCGCCCGCGGCCGATATTCTCGGCGAGCTTCACCGCCACCGTGTTCAGCGAGCGGGTGAGGGCATTGATGAGGGTGATGGAGCCGGCATAGGAGCGGCCGTAATTCTGCGGGCACCAGTTGCCGATGCAGATCGGCCCGTCGACGACGATGGTGCTGGGCTTGTACTTCCCCGTCATCAGCGCCGCCGTATAGACGAAGGGCTTGAACGACGAGCCGGGCTGGCGCAGCGCGTCGGTGGCGCGGTTGAACTGGCTCTCGCCATAGTCGCGCCCGCCGACCATGGCGCGCACCGCGCCGTTCGGCTCCATCACCACCATGGCCGACTGCTTGGCGCCATAGTCCTTACCGAACTGGCGCAGGCTGTCGCGGATGGCGGTGTCGGCGGCCTTCTGGATGTTGGGATCGAGCGCGGTGCGCACGATGAAGGAGCGTTCGGCATAGGTCTTGGGCAACGTCTCGACGATCTGCTTCACCTGGTCGAAGGCGTAGTCGAGATAATATTCGGGCAGGTCGTCCTGCTTGCGGTCGACCGGCGTCGCCGGGTTGCGGCGGGCGCCGAACACCTGGCCTTCTGTCATGAAGCCGGCATCGACGAGATTGTCGAGCACCACGCTGGCGCGCCCGCGCGCCGCCGGCAGATTGATGTGGGGGGCGAATTTCGACGGCGCCTTGAACAGGCCGGCCAGCATCGCGGCCTCGGCGAGGTTCACGTCGCGCGCCGATTTGCCGAAATAATACTGCGCCGCCGCGTCCACGCCGAAGGCGCCGCCGCCCATATAGGCGCGGTCGAGATAGAGCTTGAGGATCTGGTTCTTGGTGAGGTGGAATTCCAGCCACAACGCCAGGAAGGCTTCCTTGATCTTGCGCTCCAGCGTGCGCTCATTCGACAGGAACAGGTTCTTGGCCAGCTGCTGTGTGAGCGAGGAGCCGCCCTGCACCACGCCGCCGGCGCGCGCATTGGAGAGCACGGCGCGGAAGGTGCCGGGAATGTCGATGCCGAAATGCTCGTAGAAGCGCCGGTCCTCGGTGGCGAGCACGGCCTTGATGAGGTGGTCCGGGAATTCTTCCAGGGGCACCGTGTCGTTGTGGCGGATGCCGCGCTCGCCGATCGTGTTGCCGTAGCGGTCGAGGAAGGTGACGGACAGCTCGGCGCGCTTGAGCCAGTCGTCCGAGGTTTCCTGGAAGGCCGGGACGGCGAGCGCCAGCATCAGCACCGCGCCGACCGCGCCCCAGGTCATCGCCTCCGAGCCGAGCGAAATGGCGAGGCGGGCGGGGCCCTGCACATTGAAGCGTTCGGTGAAGGCGACGAAGCTGTCCCAGCCAGAGCGCAGATTCACGCCGCCGGAATAGATCGTCGAATCGATCCACGAATCGACGGCCAACAGCACATGGCGCAGCCGCCGGCCAAATGCCGATGGCGGCCGCCGGCCGGAAGCGGGTTCCCGTGCCGTCGGCGGCGGGGGATCATTGGACGGTGTGTCGTTCAAACCCATGCTCCAGCGGCGCCAGCGCGCCCCGCCTGCTGTTATAGCCGAGCCCTTGCCGCGCGACGAGGGCAGCATCAAGGCTCGCCACGGCGCGGCGGCGACGTTATCTAAGGAGTGATTGCCGGTTCGTGAAGCGCGGCCCGGCGCCCGAGGCTGCGGAAAATCCCCGACTCATGCACGACGATTCCACCACCCTCGCGGAGGTGCCGTTCTGGCGCCGCAAAACCCTTGACGAGCTGACCGCCGAGGAATGGGAGAGTCTGTGCGACGGCTGCGGGCGCTGCTGCCTCGTCAAGCTGCAGGATGAGGATACCGACGCGATCGCCTATACCGACATTGGCTGCCAGCTTCTCGACGATTTCAACTGCCGCTGCCGCAACTACCCCGAACGCCAGAAGCATGTGCCCGACTGCGTGCGGCTGACGCCGGAGACGGTGCGCGAGCTGGACTGGCTGCCGCCCTCCTGCGGCTACCGGCTGGTGAAGGAAGGGCGCGACCTCTATTGGTGGCACCATCTGGTCTCGGGCGACCGTGAGACCGTTCATGCGGCGGGTGTCTCGGTGCGCGGCAAGGTGGCGGCGCTGGAAGACGAATTGCCGCTGGAGGACTATGTCGACCACATGGTCCGCTGGCCGCTGCGCCTGCCGCGCGGGGCGATGCGGCGCAAGGCGAAGGACGCGTAGGCTCTGATCAGGCGTTGATCGGCGGTTGGCCCCATTGAAAGCTATTTCCATACTCGGCCACACTTGCTGTGGCGCCTAGAGCGGACTCAGTGAATCGATAAATGAATATGGTTCGAGAGGTGTTATTGTATCCGAATACATCGTCAAACTTGATCGCGACGTATATGTAAAATGCGCCCGTTCCATCAATGAATCTCTCGTATTCTTCTTCGGTAAAAGGCTTTAACCTACGAATCTCAGTAGAGGCGGATGCGCCTGATGCGAGTCCTGCGGTATTTTCTCGGCGACCAACAATAAACTGCGAGTGGTCAGGGCTTTGTGGAAGGTCGCCGAAGATAATTGAGCCTCTCACGTTAACCGGCTGGGCCGGAGTGGCGCCGCTATTGTGGAAACCTACACGCGCCCATGGTTTCTTTCCAACGGCGATGTCGTGCAAAATGCAGTATTGGGCCGAGACGTAGGCCCTGACCTGAGCCTCTCCAATTCGCTTGGTCACCTCAACCGATTTTATGGCGGCATCGCTCCCTTTTTCGGCTTGAAGGACAGCGTCGCGAGTGGACTTGAGCGTTTTTTGAAGCAACACCACAGCTAGGACGCTGACGAAGAGAGCAAGTAAGCCCGTAGCCGCCATTCCCCATTGCGCCAACCCTTCACCCAAATAGAGATAGTCGGCGTTGGCAGGGAGCGTTGGCGCGCCGGCGAACACCTCCGCGAGCTGTGCGGAGGATTTTTCGGTCAATGTTTGGGCAGCGGCAGTCTGTCTCGCTGTGTTTTCGCGCGCCCCCTCTTGGGCTAGCGCGCTACAGGAAACGGCTATTCCAACTGCAATTGCCGTGAGCCGATGGCGGATAAGCATCGCGGTAGGAATGCTTTTAAAAGAATGGGCGTCAAGGGCACCGTTCTCTGACGTTTGATCTCCTTGCGTCAACGCCAACCATTGCAGGCCCGGGAAGACGGATCAGGCTGAACCCGCCACCCCCTTCCTCACATCGCCAGCACGCTCCGGTCCACCTGCTCGATGTCCTTGACGCCGGTGAGCGCCATGGACACGTCGAGCTCCTTACGGATGATCTCGATTGCCTGGGCAACGCCCGCCCGCCCGCCGGCGGCGAGCGACCACAGGAACGCCTTGCCCATCAGGCAGCCCTGCGCGCCCAGAGCGCGGGCCTTGAGAATGTCCTGGCCGGACTGCACGCCGCCGTCGAACCAGATCTCGCTCTTCCCGCCGCCAATGGCGTCCACGATCTTCGGCAGCGCCTTGATCGAGGAAACCGCGCCATCGAGCTGGCGCCCGCCATGGTTCGACACCACGATGGCGTCGGCTCCGGTGGCGGCGGCGATCTTGGCGTCCTCGACATCGAGCACGCCCTTGAGGATGAGTTTGCCCGGCCAGATGGAGCGCACCCATTCGACATCCTTCCACGACAGGGAGGGATCGAACTGGCCGGCGATCCACTGCGAGAGGGTGGAGAGGCTGTCGCTCTCCTGCCGCACGGCGAGATTGCCGAAGGAGTGGCGCTTGCCCATCAGCACGCTGGCGATCCAGCGCGGCTTGGTGGCGATGTCGAGCGCATTGGCCAGCGTCAGCTTCGGCGGCACGGCGAGGCCGTTCTTGATGTCCATGTGGCGCTGGCCCTGAATCTGCAGATCAAGGGTCAGCACTAGCGCCGAGCATTTCGCCGCTTTCGCCCGTTCGATCAGCGATTCCGAGAATTTGCGGTCGCGCATCACATAGAGCTGGAACCAGAACGGCTTGTCGACCGCGCCGGCCACATCCTCGATCGAGCAGATCGACATGGTGGAGAGGGTGAAGGGAATGCCCGCCGCCTGCGCCGCGCGGCAGCCATGGATTTCGCCGTCGCCATGGAACAGGCCGGTGAGGCCGGTGGGAGCGATGGCGAGCGGCAGTGCCACCTTCTCGCCGATCATGGTGGTGGCGGTGGAGCGGTCGGACACGTCGATCATCACCCGCTGGCGCAGCGGGATGGCGGCGAGGTCCGCCTTGTTGGCGCGCAGCGTCGCCTCGTCATAGGAGCCGCGGTCGGCATAATGGAAGATGGCGCGGGGCACCTTGCGCATCGCGATGGCGCGAAGGTCCTGGATGTTGGTCACAGTGACCATTGGCGGTCTTCCCCTGGGATCATGGCCGGAACGATTGATATACCGGTTCCGGCCGGCGTTACATCATCTCGCCATGGCGGAAGCCGCGCCTCCCGCGGCTGCCGGCCCTGCCGAACGCGCCATGGTGTGGCGTTGGTAAAGTTAATTTACCATGCAAGTCAACTCCCGCCGCGCAGGGACGCTTGCGTGCCGGCGCGTCTTGGCGCAGCAAGCGGGGGCTGAGACGAGAGGGAGACGTGCCGTGGAACGGTTGCGCACACCGAAGCTGGCGGAGGCGATTGCCGAGCATATCGAGCGGCTGATCCTGGAAGGCGTGCTACGGCCGGGCGAGAAGCTGGCCAGCGAGCGCGACCTCGCCGAGCGGCTCGACGTGTCCCGTCCCTCGCTGCGCGACGCGCTGGCGCTTCTGGAACAGCGCGGCCTGCTGGCGACCAGCCGCGAAGGCACGCGCGTGACCGAATTCCTCGCCGGGCTGACCGATCCGCTGGCCGGGCTGCTGCAATCCAACGAGCAGGTGACGGCGGATTATTTCGAGTACCGCACCGCGGTGGAACGGCTGGCGGCGGGTCTCGCGGCGGTGCGCGCCACCGCGCCCGAGCGGCAGGCGATCCGAGAATGTCTCAACGAGATGCAGGCAGCCCATGCCGCCGCCGATCCCGATCGCGAGGCGGAGGCCGACATCGTCCTGCACCGGCTGATCTACGCCGCCTCGCACAACCTCGTCATCCTGCATGTCATGCGCGCCTTCTCCGAAATGCTGCGGCGGGACATTTTCTTCAACCGCACCAGCCTTTTCGCCGAGGCCGAATTCCGCGACGCGCTGCTGGCCCAGCATAAGGCGATCGGCGAGGCGGTGGTGGCCGCCGACCCGGATGCGGCGGAGAAGGCGATCCACGACCATCTCAAATTCACCGGTGACACCGTGGCCCGCACCCGCCGCGACGCGGCGCGGGTCGATCTCGCGGTGCGCCGCCTCAACCGTTCGACGCTGCTGTCTGGCTGAAGCGGGTCGATAGCCGGAAAAAGACGGAACAGCGCCCCTGCCGTAACGTTAGTCCGGAACAGGGCGGCTGCCGGTCGATGACGATCCGGGCCGGTTCCAGCGGAACGCGGCCCGCAGTGCGTGGCATATGCCGGCGCCCCTATATCGCAACCCCGTTCATAAGGAGATGGACATGCGCCGTCTTTCCGTTGCCATGGCCGCGCTTTGCGCCGCCACGCTGCCGGCTTTGGCCCAGTCTTCCAGTTCCGGCGTCCCGCCCGAAAACACGGCGTCCGCCAGCCTGATCAGTCCCAAAGGCGAGCAGCTCGGCAATGCCACCTTGAAGCAGACGCCCCATGGCGTGCTCATTTCCGTCGAGCTGCAGGGGATCGCGCAGGGGCCTCATGGCTTCCACATCCACGAGACCGGCAAATGCGATCCCGCTGATGGGTTCAAATCCGCCGGCGGGCACTATAATCCGCAGGGCAAGCGCCACGGGCTGCTCGATCCCGCGGGGCCTCATGCCGGCGATATGCCGAACCAGTTCGTCGGCCCGAGCGGCACATTGAGCGTGCAGGTGCTGAACACCTTCGTCACGCTGGAACCGGGCACCGCGTCGCTGTTCGACGAGGACGGCTCGGCCCTGATGGTCCATTCCGGCCCGGACGACTACACCAGCCAGCCGGCCGGCGAGGCGGGGGAGCGCGTCGCCTGCGGGGTGATCGAGCGACCGTAAGCGCGCGCCCAGCGAGAGGGAACGCCGTGTCCGGGCCGCAACGGTAGGAAAGAACCGGAGGCCGGGAGGTATGCACGTGTTGCTGCGTTGCTGGCCGTGTCTATGATGTTTCCGTTCGGCGCGGGAGGGCGCCCCGATTCAAAGGGGCGGCGGCGACGGACGACCTTCCGGGAGTCACTGCGTTCGCGTGCCGCGTCCGGTGGGGGCGAGACATATTCTGACCCGGCGGGCGAGCTTCCATGATCCTTAGGCCTTTGCGTTCCGTGCGTTCCGTGGCGTCGCTGCGGGCCGCGCTGCTTGCTTCCGTCGCGCTCCTCGCCGCGTCGCCCACTCTCGCCCAGTCCGTGAACGGCGCCACCAACCCCACGGGGCCGGGCGGCAACGGATTGCCCTATGCCGAGGTTCCGCCGGGTGGGGGTGGTGGCGGCGGTGGCGGCGGGGTCACCGGCGGCTTCGGCGCGGCCGGTAACTCGCCCGAATTTGTCACCATCAATGGCGATGGCGGCGTCGGCGGATTCATTCCGGGGCTGCAGGGCACCGATGGCGGCGACGGCGATCTCGGCGGCTCGGGCGGCGGCGGCGGCGGCGGCGCGCATGGCTATGTCGGAACCGAGGCGCCAAGCGGGACGGCGATTGGTGGCCAGGGCGGCGATGGCGGCGATGGCGGTGAGTTCAACACCGACTTCGAGGGCATCGCCGGCGGCGGCGGCGGTCCGGGCGCCGGCGGCTATGGCGCGGTCATCGAACTGCAGGGCGGTTCGCTTGTTCTGCTGTCTCCGGTGCTCGGTGGCGATGGCGGCGATGGCGGCAGCGGCGCCTCGTTCACTTGGGATGGCGGCGACTTTCCGGTCATTCTGGAGGGCGGCGCGGGCAATGGCGGCGATGGCGGCACCGGCCTCTATCTCTATGGGTCCGGTGGCTCGGTCGGCATCCAGAACGAAGCCAAGGGTGGCGATGGCGGCATGGGCGGCCACGGGGTGCTGTCGAGTTTCGGGGGGATCGGCGGCAACGGCCTTGAGATCGCCAGCAGCGCCGCCAGCGTGATCATTGAGGCGAATGCGCAGATCACCGGCGGCGATGGCGGCATTTCCCTGTCGGGAGGCACGAGCGGGCCGGGCGGCTACGGCATTCTGATCTCCGGCGACAACAATGTCGTCACGCTGTTCGGCACAGCCGCCGGCGGCATACAGGGCGGCAATCCGGCCGGGCAGTCGGCGGCCATCGCCATCACCGGAGACGGCAACACGCTGGTTCTCACCAACAGCTATGTTGCCACCGGCGGGGTCGCCGTGTCCGGCGGATCGAACGCGCTCGCCCTCGGCGGAAACGCCGGCGACGAGGGGGTCTTCGATGCCGGCAGCCTTGGCAGCAGCTTCTACGGCTTCACGGAATATGCGGTTCTCGGCGGCACGACGTGGACCCTATTCGGCGAATCGTCCTTCGCGGCGGCCTGGAATGTCGAGTACGGCACCCTGTCGATCGACGACGCCCTGTCGCTCGGCCCCGATGGTGACCTGCTCATTTCCAATTCCGGTCAGTTGACGACCACCGCCACGATGCTGATCGGCCAGCCGATCGAACTGAGCGGCGGCGACGGGCCGGGCGCGACCTTCAATGTCGAAAGCGGCACGGTGCTGAACCTGTCGGGACAGATCCAGGGGGACGGCAATCTGATCGTCACCGGGGGCGGGATGCTCGTCCTCAGCGGCGATAACGACATCTCCGGGACGACGACCGTCGCGCAGGGCACCCTCTCGCTCCTTGGCGCCAGCCCGCTTGGCGCCGCCGCGGGCACGCTCATCCTCGCCGATGGCGCCACCCTCGAATTCGCGACCAATGGCAGCCCGTCGGGTCCGGTCGTCACGGGGGCGGTGACCCTCGCAGGCTCTGTCACCTTCCTGTCCGATTATGGCACCACCGGGACGATCAGCGGAAACATCAGCGACGGGGCCAGCAGCGGCGGCTTCACACTTAGCGGCCAGGGCTCGCTGCTGCTGACCGGCACGAACAGCTTCACCGGCCCGGTGACGGTGAGCGCCGGCACGCTGATCCTCGGCTCCGCGGCCGCGCTGCCGGCCAGCGCCGCCGTTACGGTGGACGAAAGCGCGACGCTGCAAGTGACCTCCTCCGTCGCTGCCGCAAGCCTCGCGGGAGCGGGCGCCGTCAATCTCGGGACCAACACGCTGACGGTCGGCGGCGGCAATGGTTCGAGCACCTTCTCGGGTAATTTCATCGGCACGGGCGGCCTCATCAAGACCGGCGCCGGGACATTCACCCTCGCGGGCGCCACGGGTACGCTCGGCTCGCTGACCGTCACCGGCGGCGCGGGCGGATCGCTCATCCTCAACGCGCCGTCCGTCCTGGCGTCGAGCGCCGAGGTCAGCGTCACCAGCAATTCTATGCTACAACTGGGCGCCAGCCTCACCATTGGCAGCCTGAGCGGCGACGGCGCGCTCGATCTCGGTAGCTCCACGCTCACGGTCGATGCGGCGAGCGACAGCGCGTTCGCGGGCATCCTTTCCGGCAGTGGCAGCCTGGTGAAGAGCGGGGCCGGCACCCTGACGCTCTCCGGCACCAACGCTTCTTCCGGTCCGATCCTCATTCAGGCGGGGGCGCTGGTGCTGGCCGGGGGAGCGGCGATCGGCGATCTCACCGCCGTCACCGTGGCGAGCGGTGCGCAACTCACCTTGAACACCAGCGAGACCATCGGTTCGTTCAGCGGCAGCGGCGCCATCGCGCTTGGCGGCAACACGCTGACATTTGGCGGGGACGGTCTCGCGACGACCTTTTCGGGCACGATCAGCGGCGGCAGTCTGGTCGACCAGAACGTGGGCTCGACGCTGTTAACCGGCACCTACGACCTTACCAGCCTGACCATCGGGGGCGGCACGTTGCAGATTGGCGACGGCGTCACGGCCACCAGTTTCGCCGGGACGATTGTCAATAATGGCACGCTGGTGCTCGACCCGGCGCAGTCCATAGTGATGGCGGATGCGATCTCCGGCAACGGCAGCGTCAGCATCAATGGCCAGAATGGCGTGGTTACCTTCACCGGTGCCAAGACCTATACCGGCGACACCTCCATCATGTCCGGGACGCTGAATCTCGGCAGCGGGACGTCGGTCGGCTCGGTCGCGGGCAATATCGTCAATGACGGCGCGCTCGTCTTCAACTCCAGCGCGAGCCAGACCTATGCCGGAGTGATCATGGGCACCGGCAGTGTCAGCGCCGCAGGGGGCGGGTTGGTGACGCTGAGCGGCACCAACCTCTACGCGGGCGGCACCTCCGTCAGCAATGGCTCCACGATTTCGGTCAGCAGCGACGCCAATCTGGGCGCGACGAGTGGGGGCGTCGCTCTCTCCAACGGCACGCTCTCGGCCACAGCCTCCTTTGCCAGCGCGCGGACGGTAACGCTGACCGGCAGCGGAACGGTCAATGTCGACTCGGGCCAGACGCTGACGCTCAGCGGCAGCCTCGGCGAATCCGGATCCTCGCAGCTTATCAAGGAGGGCCTCGGCACGCTCGTCCTGACCGGCAGCAACAGCTATTCCGGCGGCACCGCGATCTATGATGGCATGGTGCAGGTGGCCGCCGACGCCAATCTCGGCGCCGCCCTTGGCGGGCTGACGCTGGACAACGGCACCCTTGCCACCAGCGCCAGCTTCACCACCGAGCGGGCCGTGACGCTTGGCGGCGGCGGGGGCACTTTCAGCGTCGCCGCCGGCACGGTGCTGACGCTGGCGGGCACGATCAGTGGCGCCGGCGCGGTGGCCACGACGGGTGGCGGCGAACTCGCGCTGACCGGCGTGGCGACCTATACCGGCGGCACGACGGTGGGCGCCGCCACGCTGGGGCTCTATGGCGGCAGCCTGGCGACCTCCGCCGTGACCATTGCCGATGGCGGCACGCTGCAGGGGTTCGGCAGCATCGCCGGCGTGGTGACGGTGCAGTCCGGCGGCACGCTGGCCGGTGGCGCGGTGGGCCAGCCCAACACGCAGAACACGGCGTTGATGACCGGACAGCTCAGTCTCGACAGCGGCTCCGGCGTGTCGCTGGTGCTGGGCGGGGCCGGCAATGCCGGTGTTGCCGAAGTGTCGGGCGACCTCGCGCTGGACGGCACGCTGAGCGTCTCCGGCGAGGCGGTGCACGGTGCCGGCATCTACCGTGTCTTCACCTATACTGGCACTGCGAGCGGCAACTTCGCCTCGCTCGATCTCTCCGGCCTCGCGGATTCCGCCTCCTATACCGGCACCATCGAAACCGGCGATTCGGGGCGTGTGAACCTGCTGCTGAGGGATGATAGCGCGGTCCAGGTCTGGACCACCGACGATGGCACCAGCTTTGGCGGCTCGGGCATCTGGTCGTCGACCAGCACCACCTGGGATCTGCTGTCTTCGGGCCAGACGATCCCGTGGGGCGGCGAGACCGGCATCTTCACCGGAACCGCCGGGACGGTGACAGTGAGCGGCGCACAGAACTTCAAGAAGCTGGAATTCGTCACTGACGGCTATGTCCTGCAAGCCGATGGGGGCGACGCCACCTCGGCGCTGAATGTGACGGACGGCGGGGTGCTGTGGGTGGAGGGACACGATGTCACCGCCACGATCGGCGCACCGATCACCGGCACGGGCGGCATCGAGAAAGTCGGCACCGGCACGCTTATCCTCACCGGCGCCAATACCTATACCGGCGGCACCAAGGTTTCCGGCGGGTTCCTCAGCGTCGCCAGCGCGGCGTCGCTGGGCGCCGCCGGCAATGTACTGACGCTTGCGGATGGCGGGCTGGAGGCCACCGGCTCCTTCACTCTCGCCAGCGCCGTGGTTCTCGATGGCTTCGGCACGCTGAAGCCGGCCGCCGGCCAGACGCTGACCGTCTCGGGCGTCATTTCCGGCACGGGCAACCTGCGCAAGGACGGGGCCGGCACGCTCGTGCTCAGCGCGGCCAACACCTATGTCGGCAGCACCGTCATCGTCGCGGGCACGCTCGAGGCGCAGGGTGGCAGCGCGCTGCCCGACGCCTCGGCGGTGCGGATCGAAGCCGCCGGCACGCTGCAACTCGACGCCAATGAGGGCATCGGCTCGCTCTCCGGCAGCGGTGCGGTGAATCTGCAGAGCAACACGCTGAGCGTCGGCTATGACGACACCGACACGGTGTTCGCCGGCTCGATTTCCGGAACGGGGGGGCTGACGAAGGTCGGGGCGGGGACGCTGACGCTCACCGGCGCCAGCACCTATTCCGGCACTACCACCATTTCCCAGGGCGCGCTGATCATCGGCGATGGCGGCACCAATGGCAGTATCGCCGGCAATGTCACGACGAACGGCACGCTCTCCTTCGACCGCAGCGACGAGATCCTTTTCCTCGGCACGATCAGCGGTTCTGGCGGCGTGCAGCAGCTCGGCAGCGGCACGCTGATCCTCACCGGCACCAACACCTATGCCGGCGGCACGCTGGTGGCCGAAGGCACGCTGCAGGTGAACGCCGACGCCAATCTCGGCAACTCCTCGGGAGCGATCGTGATCGAGGACGGCACGCTGCAGATCGGGACCAGCTTCACCTCCGCGCGCGTCGTCCTGCTGACCAATGGCGGCCGAATTGAGCCCGTCGCCGGCACGACCCTGACACTGACCGGCTCGATGGTCGGCACGGGCGGGCTGACGAAGCAAGGCGGCGGCACGCTCATCCTCGCCGCCGACAATGCCTTTGCCGGCACCACCACGATCAAGGCCGGTGTGCTGCAACTCGGCAATGGAGGCACCACGGGCTCGGTCGTGGGCAACATCGTCAATGACGGCACGCTCACCCTGAACCGCAGCACGGCCTTCACCTTCAGCAACATCGTCACCGGCTCGGGCACGGTCATACAGGCCGGCATAGGCGCGATGGTGGTGACGGGCGGGCTCTATGCGAGCGGGGGCCTGCAGATAAACCAGGGCACCACGGTGCAGATGGGCAATGGCACGAGCTGGGGCGAGATTACCGGGCCCATCGTCAATAACGGCACGCTGATCTACAACGAGCCCGGTACTCAGGCGGTGTTTTCCGTCATTTCCGGCACGGGCCAGGTGGTGCAGAGCGGGCCCGGCGATCTCTCTCTCGCCGCCGCGAACACCTATTCCGGCGGCACCTTCATCATCAATGGCAGCAAGCTGCGTGTCCTCGCCGACAGCGCTCTCGGCGCCCCGACCGGCGGCATCACCCTGGCGACCGGCATCCTCTCGGTCGATGTCGGTTTCGCCAGCGTCCGCAACGTCACGCTGGTCGGCGGCGGCACCATCAATGTCGAGGGCGGGGAGACGTTCACTCTTTCCGGCTCCATCACCGGCACCGGCGACCTCACCCTTACCGGCGGCGGCACGCTGGTGCTGACCGGGAACAGCGCCTATTCCGGCAACACGGTCGTTGCGGCCGGGACGCTGCAGGTCGGCGACGGCGGCACCTCGGGCAGCATCTCCGGCAATGTCGTCAATGCCGGCACGCTCGTGTTCCAGCGTTCGGACAACATTCTTTATGCCGGCACCGTTTCAGGGTCGGGCACGCTCGAACAGGCTGGCTCCGGCACGCTGGTGCTGACGGGAACCAACACCTACACCGGCGGCACGCGGATTTCCGGTGGCACATTGATGCTCGGCAATGGCACCGCCACGGGCTCCATAGCCGGCGATGTGATCAATGACGGCGACCTGTCGTTCAACCGGACGGAGGCGCTGACTTTCGGCGGGGTCATCTCCGGCAGCGGGCAGGTGTCCCAGTTTGGTTCTGGCACGATCACCCTGACGGGGGTCAACACCTATGCCGGCGGGACGCTGATCGGCGCCGGGGCCACGCTGCAGGTGGCCTCCGACGGCAATCTCGGCGCCGCCGCTGGCACCCTCACGCTGGCAAATGGCATTCTGGCGCCCACCACCTCCTTCACGAGCGCGCGGACGGTCACGCTCACCGGCACGGGCGGCTTCAGCGTCGGCAGCGGCATCACCCTCGCGCTCACGGGCAAGGTCGGCGGCGACGGCGGGCTGGTGGTCGCCGGCGGCGGCACGCTGGAACTCGGCGGCATCAATTCCTATGCCGGCGGCACTCTGGTCTCCGGCGCCACGCTGGCGGTGCATGCCGACGAGAGTCTCGGTGCGTCGGGGACCGGGCTGTCGCTGGACGGGGCGGCGCTGAAGGTGCTGCACAGCTTCAGCACCGCGCGCGACATCACCCTCAGCGCGGCCGGCGCGGTAATCGAGGTGGCGGAGGACCGCTTCCTTGCCGTCTCCGGCACGGTGACCGGTACGGGCGTGCTGACCAAGACGGGCGATGGACGGCTCACCCTCACCGGCGCCAATGCTTTTGGCGGACTCATCATCCATGCTGGAACCGTTGTCGGCACCGCGGGTTCGATCCAGGGCGACGTGCTCGACAATGGCGCCCTCGTCTTCGACCAGCCGGCGGCAGGCACCTTCGCCGGGGACATTGGCGGCACCGGCAGCCTCAGCGTGAAGGGGGAGGGCACGCTGATTCTCACCGGAAACGCCTTCCACACCGGGGGGACGACAATCGACGGCGGCACGCTGCAGATCGGCGATGGTGGCACCTCCGGCTGGCTCAGCGGGGCGATCTTCAATAATGGGACGCTCATTTACGATCTCGCCGCGCGCTACACCTTCCCCACCGCGCTCAGCGGGCCGGGGCAGGTGATTCTGGAAGGCGGCGGCACGGTCGACTTTGCCGGCTCGACCTATGCGGGTCTCGTCCAGGTGAACGATGCGCGCGTTCTCGTGCGGCACGGGACCGTCTCGGACGCCAATTTCAGCGTCGCGGCTGGGGGCGTGCTCGGCGGCTCCGGCACCGTCGGGATCGTCGACATTCTCGACGGCGGCACCATCTCGCCCGGCTTCTCGCCGGGAACGCTCAATGTCACCGGCAAGATGGCGCTGGCGGCGGGGTCGACCTATCGGGCGGACGTTACCGCCGGAAGCGGCCATGACCTGATCGCCGTCACCGGGGCGGTCGGCATCAACGCGACCAGCACGCTCGACGTGCACGCCCAGCGCGGCACCTATGCCGACTATAAGAGCTTCACCATTCTCACCGCCAGCGACGGCGTGCATGGCGTGTTCGGCACGGTGACGACCAATTTCGCCTTCCTTGATGCACTGGTCGACTACACCGACAACGAGGTCATCCTGAATCTGGTGCGGCGCGACATTCCCTTCTGGCGCGAGGCTCATAGCTGGAATCAGCTCGCCACCGCGAATGCCGTGGAATCGCTCGGGGCCGGCAACGAGATTTACGACGCGGTCGCCTCGCAACTGAAGTCGGAGGCGTTCATCGCCTTCGATGCCCTGTCCGGGGAGATCTACGCCACCACCGGCGCGGTGATCCAGCAGCAGTCGGTCTTCACCCGCGATGCGGTGGGGGCCCGGTTGCGGCAGGCGGCTTTCGAGGGCGGCGGCGCGCCGCTCGCCTATGCCTCCGATGGCCCGCAGACGGCGGGCCTCGGTAGCGACAGCGCCGCCACCATGTGGATTCAGGGCTTCGGCGCGCGGGGCGATATCGGCTCCAACGGCAATGCCGCCTCCGCCTCCGACACGATCGGCGGCTTTGTCGGCGGCGTCGACGCCGCCCTCGCGGAGACCGCGCGGCTCGGTGTCTATGGCAGCTACAGCAGTTCCTGGTTCAACGTGTCCGGCCGGGATTCGTCCGGCTCGATGGACAATTACGAACTCGGCCTCTACGGCGCCCTGCAGCAGGGGCCGCTCGCCCTGCGGCTCGGCGCGGGCTATGCGTGGCACGACATGTCGCTCGCGCGCACGGTGGCCTTCCCCGGCTATTCCGCCAGCAATAATGGCGACGTGACCACGGGCTCGGCGCAGCTCTTCGGCGAGATCGGCTATGACCTGCCCGTCGGCTCGGCCGATCTGGAGCCGTTCCTCGGCCTCGCCTATCTGCATCTCGATGGCTGGAACCTCGTTGAGCGTGGCTCCAACTCGGCGCTCAGGGTCGACACGGACACGATGGACACGTTCTACACGACGCTCGGCCTGCGCGGCGGGCAGGCGATCGACGTGAACGGCGTGCCGATCACCGCCAGTTTTACGCTGGGCTGGCAGCACGCCTTCGGCGACACCGTGCCGGCGGCGGTGATGAGCTTCGTCACCGGCTCGGCGCCGTTCTACATCGAGGGCGCGCCGATCGCGCCCGACACCTTCGTGTTTGGCGGCGGGCTGGCCTATGAGCTGAACCCGAATACCCGGCTCGGTCTCCGCTATGACGGGCAGATCGCCAGCAGTGCGCAGCAGAACGCGATCAGCGGCGGGCTGCAGATTCGCTTCTGAGCGCGGCGCCGCCCGTCTCGGCGGCGCCGGCCAGGCTTACGCGCCGGGATGTTCGGCCACCGCCTCGGCCCGGCCGAGGCGGATGACGCCGAGAACCAGCGCGCAGCCCGCCGCGATGACCACGCCGCCGGCGATCTGCGGCAATGTCAGCGGTTCGTTCAGCAACAGCGTGCCGATGGTGACGGCGACGCCGGTGACGCCGAATTCCACGCTGATGGCGCGGGTGGGGCCGATGGAGGCGATCAGCCGGTAGAAGATCACATAGGTGATGGCGCTCATCAGCACGCCGGCGATCAGCAGCGTGCCGATGTCGCCAAGCCCCGGCACGCCCGGCAGCGGCACGAGCGCGACGAGCGGCAGGCTGAGCAGGCCACCGAAGAAGAAGGCGCCGATGGTGATTTCCCACGAGCCCGTCTTCGCCAGCCGCCGCCCGGCATAGACGCTGCCGAAGGCGGCGGAGAGGGTGGAGGCGAGGGTCGCGGCGCAGCCGATGAGAAACGCCGTCGTCACCGGCTGCGACGGGAAGCCCACCAGCAGCACGATTCCCGCCGCGCCGAGCAGGACGCCGACCAGCCCGCCGAGCCGGAACCGCTCGACGCCCCACAGCGCGGCGATCAGCATGGTGAAGAGCGGGATGGTGGCGACGAGGATGGCCGACATGGCAGTGCCGATCTGCGGCAGGCCGTAGGAGAGAAAGCCGAGCTGCATGGCGACCGTGGTCAGCCCCACCACGAACAGTGGGAACGGGCCGCAGGAAAAATCCAGTCGCCGGCCCGTCGCGCGGGCCGCCAGGAACAGGGTGCCCGAAGCCAGGAAGGAGCGGAACGACACCGAGCCGGCCCAGCCGAAGGCTTGGATATTGTGGTCCATGACCACGAAGGACGAGCCCCAGACCAGCGCCAGGAACAGGTAGGAAGCCACATCTCTGGGAGCCATCACGCGCACACCGCCGTCCCGCGAGGCGGCTCACCCGGCCGGATCGCGCGCGGAAACTAGTTGCTCGCAGGCGGCTGTCAATCGGCGCAAAAAAGAGATAAGGGAAGCGGCATGAAATCAGTCGATTCCTTCAAAGACCGCCAGAAGAATGCCGCCGAAGCCCGCGCCCGGCTGGTGTCCCGCCTTGCCGAACGCCCCAGCGCCGATGACCCGGCGGTGATCGCCCGCGCGGCCGAGCGCAAGGCCGCGGCCGAGGCGCGGCAGGCGGCGCAGGCCGCCAAGGCGGCGGAAAAGGCCGCGCGCAAGGAAGCGGAGGCGGAGGCCGCCCGCCTTGCCGCCGAGGCCGCCGCTGCGGACGCGGCCGCCGCCGCGGAAGCGGAGATCGCGGCCAAGGCCGCCGCCATCGAGGAAGCCGCCGCTGCCGCCGCCGCCGCCAAGGCCCGGCGCGATGAGCGCTACGCCGCCCGCAAGCAGCGCGTCGGCCGCCGCTGAGGCCGTTCAGCCGGCCGCGCGCTGGCCGGCGAACTGCCCGCCATAGCTGCGCTGGGGCACCCCCAGCGTCTGCTCCAGGATCAACTGGCACACCTTCATGCCCGCCCGCAGGCGGATGGGGCGCGGCCCGAGATTGATGATCTCGAGCTGGATCTGCCCGGTCGATCCGGCGTGGATGGTCGGTGCGGTGAGGTGGACGATGAGACCGATCCGGGCGAGCGAGCTCTTGCCCTCCACCCGCGCCGCCAGCCGCGCCCCCGGCCGCAGGTCCACCCGCTCCAGCGTCCAGCCCAGCACCAGCCGCCCGGGGTCGAGCACGAACCCCTCCGTCCCGATGTCGATGTCGCCGGCCAGGCGGGTGATCGCCTCGCGGAAACTGTAGCCCGGTCCGGCGGGGTCGATCACCGGGTCTTCCCCCGGCGCGGGGTCGCGATACAAAGTGAGCCGGGCGTCGAGCCGCAGGTCGACGCCGTTCGGGGCGTAGAATTCCGGCGGCGGGGGCGGCTCGATCAGCACCGAGCCTTCGGCCATGGCATCGAGAATGTCGCGGTCGGTCAGGATCACGGGCAGGCCCCTCAAAAGGATCGCGCGCGGTTTTTACCGCGCTGCGGGAGAGCTAACATGGCCTCTCGCTATGACAATTTCCATGCCAATGCGGCCATGGCCGCGCCGCCCGGCGGCGAGCCGGCGTTTTCCGGTGCGGCGCATTGTGTTTCATGCGGCAATGCAATGAAAGGGGCTTGAGCCCGGCGGCGCGGCGCCACAAGCTGCGCCACCCACCCCTTTCCACCAGTGGAGTTTTTGATGACCGACCGCCCGAAGCTTCTCGGCATTTCCGGCAGCCTGCGCTCCGGCGCCTATTCCACCGCCGTGCTGGAAGCGCTGAAAGCCGCGCTCGCCCCGACGGCGGACCTCACCGTGCTGACGCTGAACGACGTGCCGCTCTACAATCAGGACGAGGACGGCGCCACCCAGCCGGCCGGCGCGGCGGCGCTGCGCGCGGCGATCGCCGCGGCGGACGGGGTGATCTTCGCCTCGCCGGAATATAATTACGGCCCTTCGGGCGCGATGAAGAACGCGGTGGACTGGGGTTCGCGCCCCTATGCGAAGGGCGCGCTGCTCGGCAAGCCGGTGCTGGTGCTCACCTCCTCGCCCGGCTCCACCGGCGGCATCCGGGCGCAGGCCTCGCTGCGCGAATCGCTGAGCGCGGCGGGCGCGCGCATTGTCGCCTATCCCCACCTCGCCATTCCCAATGTCGGCGACAAGATTGCCGATGGCGCCTTCACCGATGAGAAGACGGTGAAGTTCCTCACCGGCGGCGTCGAGGCGCTGATCAAGGAAATCCACCTGCTGGCGGCCCACGCCAAGGGCTGAGGCCGGCACGACCTGCGGGCGTCCTCCTGGCCGGGCTTGACCCGGCCACCCAGATATTCGGCACTGTGCCGTTTGAAGGGCTGGGTCCCCGGGTCAAGCCCGGGGATGAGGGTGTGTTGGCGGGGAGGGCTGGGGGTGGCCAAGAGCCATCCCTGGGTTCCGGATCGGCGCGGCACGTGGTGCCGCTGGTGCGGGACACGGGACGGGGCGCTGCCAGCGAAACGCCCTCATGGCCGGGCTTGACCCGGCCACCCAGATATTCGGCACTGTGCCGTTTGAAGGGCTGGGTCCCCGGGTCAAGCCCGGGGATGAGGGTGTGTTGGCGGGGAGGGCTGGGGGTGGCCAAGAGCCATCCCTGGGTTCCGGTCGTCGCGGCACGCTGTGCCGCTGGTCCGGGATACGGGAGGGGGCGCTGCCAGCGAAACACCCTCATGGCCGGGCTTGACCCGGCCACCCAGACTTTTCGCCGGTTGCCGTTGGGAAGGCAGGATTCCCGGGTCAAGCCCGGGGATGAGGGGGGCGTGGAGCCGGGTTTCGGCCGAAGAGCTTCCCCCGGGGCCCCGGATCGGTGCGGCGCGGGGCATGACGGCTTCAGGGCATAAGGAACATAATTCCTAAACTAGGAAATTAATCCTTGACAGCGTGACGCTGGCCGGGTAGCTTTCCCTCATGCTCCACAACTGCGTCGGAAGCGGCGGGGGTTGATCCCTCCGGCCCCCGCGCGGTGTGGCTGTTCAGCCGGCCTTCGGGCCGGCTTTTTCGTTTCCGTGCTCGATCGGCGGAGGTGGCATGTCGGTTCCCGGGCGGTCGGTTTCGCCGGAAGCGCTGGAAGAGGCGCGCCGGCTCTATGAACGCACGAATGTGCCGGTGCAGCAGGTGGCGGATCTGCTCGGCATTTCCAAATCCACCTTCAATCTGCGCCGGCAGCGCTGGGGCTGGACGCCGCGCATGGCGCGCATTCCCGGCGCGCCCGTGTCGCCTGCCGATCCGCTCCCGCAAGATACGCCTTCGCAACACGAGGCGCCGGCCGACCCGCCGCCCGTCCACTTGGCGGGGGGCGCCGCCACCCCGGCGGAAACCGCGCCCGCCTCGCGCGGGGAACTGATCAACCGGCTGGTGCGGCGGATCGAGCGCGAGATCGCCGCGCTGGAGCGGCTGGTCGCGCTGGCCGGCCTCGCCGTCGCGGCACGGCCGGAGGCGAGCCAGGCCGACAGCGAACGCGCCGCGCGCACGCTGGCCATTCTGGTGCGCTCGCTGCGCGAACTCGCGGCACTGGACAGAGAACAGCCCGACGGGAGCGACGATGACGCCGACCG
Organism: Ancylobacter sp. IITR112; assembly: GCF_041415945.1. Lineage (NCBI taxonomy): Bacteria > Pseudomonadati > Pseudomonadota > Alphaproteobacteria > Hyphomicrobiales > Xanthobacteraceae > Ancylobacter > Ancylobacter sp. IITR112. The sequence goes on from NZ_JBGCUS010000001.1 coordinate 590,162, forward strand.
CGACGCCGACGCCTTCCGACGCGAGCTTGGCCGCACGCTTGAGCGCGTGCTGGCGGGCGGGGAAGCTGCCTGAGGCGCTGCAAGCGCTCGACGCCCCGACCCTCGACTGGCTGCGCCATCACTGGCCGCTGATCGGCCGACCCTCGCAGCGCCCGCCCGACACGGCGCAGGGCGGCGGCGACTGGCTGACCTGGCTGATGCTGGGCGGGCGCGGCGCCGGCAAGACGCGGGCGGGGGCGGAATGGGTGCGCGCCCTCGTTCACGGCGGCGCCGGGCCAAAGGCCGGGCGGCTCGCCCTGGTGGCGGAAAGCCATGCCGATCTGCGCGATGTGATGGTGGAGGGCGTTTCCGGCCTTCTCGCCATCCATCCGCGCCAGGAGCGCCCGAGCTGGGAGCCGACGCGCCGGCGCCTCGTCTGGCCGAACGGGGCGGTGGCGCAGGGCTTTTCCGCCGACGACCCCGAGAGTTTGCGCGGGCCGCAATTCGACGCCGCCTGGTGCGACGAACTGGCGAAATGGCGCTACGCGCAGGCCGCGTTCGACATGCTGCAATTCGGCCTGCGGCTCGGTGAGCGGCCGCGCCAGATGGTGACGACCACGCCGCGCCCCACCGCGCTGATCCGCGCGCTGCTCGCCGACCCGCGCACGGCGGTGACGCGCATGGGCACAGCGGAAAACGCCGCGCATCTGGCGCCGCGCTTTCTCGACACCGTGGTCGGCCGTTATGCCGGCACCCGGCTCGGCCGGCAGGAACTCGGCGGCGAACTGATCGAGGACCGGCCGGACGCGCTGTGGAACCGCGCGGCGCTGGAGGCGGGGCGGCTGGAGGCCGCGCCGGAGCTGGCGCGTTCGATGGAGCGCATCGTGGTGGCGGTGGACCCGCCGGCCTCCTCCGGCAAGCGGGCGGATGCCTGCGGCATTCTCGCGGCGGGGATCGACGCGGCGGGCATCGTGCATGTGCTGGCGGATGACAGCGCGCAGGGTCTGACGCCCAATGGCTGGGGAGGGCGCGCCATCGGCCTGTTCCAGAAGCTGGAGGCCGACCGGGTGGTGGTGGAGGTGAACCAGGGCGGGGAGATGGTGCGGACCATCCTCGCCGGCATCGACCCCACGGTGCCGGTCGCCGAGGTGCGGGCCACGCGCGGAAAATGGCTGCGCGCCGAGCCGGTGGCCGCGCTCTACGAGCAGGGACGGGTGCGCCATGTCGGCCCGTTCCCGGCGCTGGAAGACGAGATGTGCGATTTCGGCCCGGACGGCCTCTCCAATGGCCGCTCGCCCGACCGGCTCGACGCGCTGGTCTGGGCCGTCACCGCGCTGGCGCTCGGCCCCCGCGCCACGGCGCCCCGGGTGCGGCGGGTGTGAGGGGGCCTTGCCGTGCTCCGCGTCATCCCGGACGGCCTTGTTTTCAACCGGAGCCCCTTCATGAAGCTCTTTCCCTTCTCGCTGCGTCGCCGCCTCGCGCCGCCGGAGACCAAGGCCTCGCGCACCCAGGCGCTGGTGGCGCTGCTTTCCGGCCATCGGCCGCAATGGACGCCGCGCGATTATGGCGCGCTCGCCCGCGAGGGCTATCAGCGCAACGCCATCGCCTATCGCTGCGTGCGGCTGATCGCGCAGGGGGTGGGCGAATTGCGCCCGCTGCTGAGCGAGGACGGGCGCGAGAGCGCGAGCCATCCGCTGCTCGACCTGCTGGCGCAGCCGAATGCCCGCCTTGCCGGGGCGGGGCTGATGGAAGCGCTCGCCGCGCATCTGCTGCTGGCCGGCAATGCCTATGTCGAGGCGGTGAGCCTCGGCGGCGCGCCGCGCGAACTGCATGTGCTGCGCCCGGACCGGATGCGCGTGGTGCCCGGCGCCGATGGCTGGGCGCTGGCCTATGACTACACGGCGGGCGGGCGCTCCGTGCGCTTCGTGCAGGAAGGGGTGCCGCCGCCGATCCTGCATGTGGCGCTGTTCAACCCGCTCGACGACCATTATGGCGCCCCGCCGCTGGAGGCGGCGCAGATGGCGCTCGACCTGCACAACGCCGCCGGCGCCTGGAACAAGGCCCTGCTCGACAATGCCGCGCGCCCCTCCGGCGCGCTGATCTATGGCGGGGCGGGCAACCTCTCCGACGAGCAGTTCGACCGGCTGAAGGAGGAGCTGGAGGCGAATTTCGCCGGCAGCGCCAATGCCGGGCGGCCGCTGCTGCTGGAGGGCGGGCTCGACTGGCGCCCGCTCTCGCTCTCGCCGCATGACATGGATTTTCTTGAGGCGAAGAACGCCGCCGCGCGCGAGATCGCGCTGGCCTTCGGCGTGCCGCCCATGCTGCTCGGCATCCCCGGCGATGCCACCTATGCCAATTACGCCGAAGCGAGCCGCGTGCTGTGGCGCCAGACCATTCTTCCGCTCGGCCGCCGTCTGCTGCATGAGCTGAGCCTCTGGCTCGCCCCCGCCTATGGGCCGGGCCGGCTGGTGCTGGAGCCGGACCTCGACGCAATCGAGGTGCTGCATGGCGAACGCGAGGCGCTGTGGCGCCGGGTGAACGAGGCGACCTTCCTCACCGACGACGAAAAGCGCCAGGCCGTGGGCTATGGGGTGCGGGGGTAGGGGCCTCCGCGCTACCGGGCCGGCCGATGGCCGGCACCTCACATCGCCACCGCGTCATCCCGGATGCCGCAGGGCGGCGATCCGGGATCGGGGGCTGCCGGGTGCGCCTGCCGTGGCGCGATCCCGGCTCTGCGCTTCGCTTCGGCCGGGATGACGACCTTGGGGGTCGCAATAACGACCAGCGCCGCAAACGGGCCGAGGAGGCAACCCATGCAGCCGCTCATGACAGCCTTTGCTGACAAAGCCGACATCGCCCATCTCGCTTTGCTGATGTGGGCGCTGGGGGCCTCCGCGCTGGCCGGGCTCGCGCTGCGCGAATTGGGCCGCGCGGTGCGGCGCTTCGATGATTTCGTGCGCGAGATCGCGCGCTTCAACGCCCTGTTCGGAGACGAGACATGAGTTCGACCCCGCGCATCCGGGCCTTCCTGCCCGGCCGCTTCACCGGGCTTTCCCCGCTTCTGCCGGCGCCGGACCGGGCCGGGCAGGCGCCGCAGGTGTTTCGCCAGTTCGGCCGCACGCTCGGCCGGCTGGAACGCACGGCCGCGACCCGCCGGCCGGGCACGGGGGTGGGGGCATGAGCCTCGACGCGCGCTCCTTCCCCCCGCGCGAGACCAAGGCCGGGGCCGCGCCCTTTGCCGGCGCGCTCGCCAGCATCGCGCCCGATGGCCGCTTCGAGGGCTATGCGGCGCTGTTCGGCCGGGTCGATCTCGGCCGCGACCTGATCCTGCCCGGCGCCTTCGCCCATTCGCTGGCCGAACGCGGCGCCGGCGGCGTGCGGCTGCTGTTCCAACACGATCCGGCCGAGCCGATCGGCACCTGGATCCGGCTCGCGGAGGATTCGGTCGGGCTCTATGTGCAGGGCCAGCTCACCCTCGATGTCGCCCGCGCCCGCGAGGTGCTGGCGCTGATGCGCGCCGGGGCCATTGACGGGCTCTCCATCGGCTTTCGTGCGGTGGAGGGCCGCACCGATCCGCGCACGCGGGTGCGACGGCTCTCGCGCATCGACCTGTGGGAGGTGTCGGTCGTCACCTTTCCCATGCAGCCGGATGCCCGCATCGCGGCGGTGAAGCGGGCGGGCGATCATTTGGCGGGCGCGATCCGCCGTGGCGCCCGCCGCCTGCGCGCCTTGCCCGGGCTGCGGCCGGTTTTGGGGTAGCGGCCTGCGTGCTTCGAGGCCGGCCTGCGGCCGGCACCTCAGCATGACGAGGCTTCTGCATCACGAGTGCCGTCATCCTGAGGTGCGAGCGAAGCGAGCCTCGAAGGATGGTTTGCGCGCGCGATGCCTCCCCTCATGGCCGGGCTTGACCCGGCCACCCAGACTTCTGGCCGGCCGCTGCAGGAAAGGCTGGGTCCCCGGGTCAAGCCCGGGGATGAGGAAGGCGGAGGGGCCCCCCGGATCGGCGCCGCGCGGCGCGCGGCTTGTCCGGGGCACCGTTTCCCCGCGGCGCCCCCGCCGCCGTCACCCGGACGGTCCGCAGGACCGATCCGGGATCGCAACGTCATTTCACGATCCCGGCTCTCCGGCTGCGCCTGCGGCCGGGATGACGGCGCTCTTCTTGTAAAGGATACGAGCCACATGGAACCCAGCATGCCCGCACCCGAATGCAAGTCCGCCGGCCCGGAAGTCTCCGCCGCCTTCGAGGAATTCATGAGCGCCTTCGAGGCGTTCAAGGACGCCAATGACCAGCGGCTCGGCGCGCTGGAACGGCGCGGCGGCGATGTCGTCGCCGATGACAAGGTGGCGCGCATCAATGCCGCGCTGGACGCGCAGAAGGCGCTGATCGACGAACTGGTGCTGAAAGCCCGCCGGCCGGCGCTCGGCGGCGGCGATCCCGTCAGCGACCTCGCCGCGCGCGAGCACAAGGCGGCGTTCGACGCCTATGTCCGCACCGGCGAAGCGGCGGGGCTGAAGCGGCTGGAGGCGAAGGCGCTTTCCGCCGGCGTCGGCGCGGATGGTGGCTACACCGTGCCCACCGAGACCGAGCGCGAGATCGGCAAGCGGCTTGCCGCGCTGTCGCCGATCCGCGCGCTGGCCGATGTGCGGGTGATTTCCGCCGGCACCTACAAGAAGCCGTTCATGACCTCCGGCCCGGCGGTGGGCTGGGTGGCGGAAACCGGCGCGCGCGGCCAGACCGCCAGCCCGGTGCTTGATGAGATCGCCTTCCCGGCGATGGAACTCTATGCCATGCCGGCGGCGACGCAGACGCTGCTCGACGATTCGGCGGTGAATATCGACGAATGGCTCGCCATCGAGGTGGAAGCCGCCTTCGCCAGCCAGGAAGGCACGGCGTTCGTCACCGGCGACGGGGTGGGCAAGCCGAAGGGCTTTCTCGCCTATGACACGGTGGCGGACAGCGCCTGGGCGTGGGGCAAGCTCGGCTTCCTCGCCACCGGCGCGGCGGGCGATTTCCCCGCCGCCAGCCCCTCCGACCCGCTGGTCGACCTCGTCTATGCCGTGAAAGCCGGCTACCGGCAGAATGGCAGCTTCCTGATGAGCCGGCGCACGCAGGGCGCGGTGCGCAAGCTGAAGGACGAGAACGGCCAGTATCTGTGGGCGCCGCCCAGCGCGCCGGGCACGCCGCCGAGCCTGATGGGCTTTCCCGTGCACGAGGCGGAGGAGATGCCGGGCATCGGCGCGAACAGCCTCTCCATCGCCTTCGGCGATTTCCGCCGCGGCTATCTCGTGGTCGACCGCGCCGGGGTGCGGGTGCTGCGCGATCCCTATTCCGCCAAGCCCTATGTGCTGTTCTACACCACCAAGCGCGTCGGCGGTGGGGTGCAGGATTTCGACGCCATCAAGCTGCTGAAATTCGCCGCCTGAGCCGCGTCGCGTAAGCGCGACGCAAAAAAGGGGCGCCCGGTGAGGGGCGCCCCAGAAAGACGGTCAGGTCTCGAACAGAGTCAGATCGTGCAGTGCCGGCTCACTTGGTCGAGCGGGCATTCGCCTCGACGGCCTGGTTGATATAGGCGTCGGAAACGGTCGGGGTGGTCAGGGTGGCGTTGCGCCCTTCCACGACCGGCTGCGCGGTCTGGCTCTGCACCTGCGGGGCCGGGTGGGTGCCGTAAATGGTGGCGTCACGGCCGGCGGCCTGGGCGCCCGCGGCGCCGAGGGTGGCGAAGGCAACAGCGGCGATGAGGATCTTGTTCATGGTCGATACTCCGTGAAAAATGGCCGGCGCGCGCTCTCACGGGGGCGCCGGCCGAGGGGGATTGGGCGGGGATCAGTTGGTCGAGCGGGCGTTGGCTTCGACCGTGCGCTGGATATAGGCGTCGGAGACGGCAGGCGCCGCGACGGCGGCGTTGCGGCCTTCGACGACCTTGTTCTGCGCCTGGCTCTGAACCTGCGGCGCCGGATGGGTGCCATACACGGTGCTGTCGCGGCCGGCGGCCTGGGCGCCGACGGAGCCGAGCGTGGCGAGGGCGACAGCGGCGATGAGGAGCTTGTTCATTTTCGTCTTCTCCGAAGAGTGGGTGGGCGGCATGTTTCGGCCGCGCCGTTCATGAGGAGAAGCTAGTTCCGGCATCGGCGCATGGCCAGTTGCGATTAAGCGCCGTCAGGATTGCGTTTACGCAATAACAACTGCGTGTTTGGCTCTGGCGGCGCAGCGTCGCGGCACCTATGGCGCAGTCGATAAGATCGCGTACGATTCGAATGCCTAACGCGTCAGCCCGCGCAACGTGGCGTCGATCCAGGCGCGCTGCGGGCCGATCAGCGTCGCGCCGGTGACGCCGCCGCAGCCGCGCGCGCCGCCCGCCGCCGTCGACCAGCCGATGATGCCGGCGACGACGCCGTCGATCAGCACCGGCCCGCCGCTGTCGCCGGTGCAGCCGCCCTTGGCGGCGCCGTCGGACAGCCGGACCATGATGCCGCCCGTGGTGCCGATGCTGGGGAGAGTCACCGCGCGCAGCGTGCCGGCGCTCTTGCCGTCGCCGTCCTTGGTCACGCCATAGCCGGCGACGGTGAAGGCGGTGCGCTTGGGCGGCAGCGCCACCTGGTCGCTGAGCGCGGCCGGGCGGAAGCTGGCGGGAAGCGTCTCGCTGAGCCGCACCAGAGCGAGGTCCGGCGTCGGGCGGCGCGTCTCGAACGAGTTCGGATCGAAGGACGGGTGCACCGCCTTGCGGTCGATCGGGATGAGGCGCGGCGTGCCGGCCTCGAACACCACCACCGCATAATCCGCCGCCGGCTCGACGCAATGGGCGGCGGTGAGCAGCACGTTTGGCCCCAGCACCACGCCGGTGCAGGTGGCGCCGCGCGTCGACACGATCATCGCCGTCTCCGCCGCCAGACCCGGCTCCGCCGGCCCGCCGCCGACAATGGCACGGGCGGGGCTGGCGAGGGCGAGGGCGATCAGGGCGGCGGGCAGCAGCAGGCGCATCGGCGGGTTCCGAACAGGGACGCGCCGTTGTGGCGGCGCCCGGCCGCAAGGTCAATCGCCGGAACTCATTCACAGAGAGGCACCATGCCCGCCATCCTTCTCGCCGGGCCCGCCGCCGAGCCGCTGACGCTCGCCGAGGCCAAGACCTATCTGCGCATCGACCACGGTGCCGAGGACGCGCTGATCGCCTCGCTGATCACCGCCGCGCGGGCGACCGTGGAGGCGCTGACACGGCGGATGCTGATCGACCAGAGCTGGCGCCTCGTGCGCGACGCCTGGCCCGCCAGCGGGGTGATCGCCGCGCCGGCCAACCCGCTGCGCGCGCTCACCGCCGCGCGGGTGATCGCCGCCGACGGCACCGAAACCGCCGTGCCGCTCGATGCCTTCACGCTCGACACTGCCCGCCTGCCCGGCCTGATCCGCGTCGCGCGCGGGGCGGTGCCGGCGCCGGGGCGGGCTCTGGCGGGGATTGCCCTCGACATCACCGCCGGACATGGGCCGAACGCGGACCATGTGCCCTCGCCGCTCATCGAGGCGGTGCGGGTGGTTCTTGCCCATTTCTACGAGCATCGCGATGTCGCGGGAGCCGGCGCGGCGTTTCCCGCCCGGCTGGACGCGCTGGTGGCGCCGTTCCGGGTGGCGCGGCTGTGAGCGGCATCGGGGCCCTGCGGCACCGTCTGGTGCATGAGACGCCGGTGGAGATGCCGGACGGCATGGGCGGCGTCACCCGCAGCTTCCTCGCCGTCGACAGCCTGTGGGCGGCGATCGCGACGCGCGGCGCGGCGGCGGAGATCGCCGACCGTCCCGGCGCCGTGCTCGCCCATAGCGTCACCGTGCGCGCGCCCGCCACGGTGCAGCCGGGCGACCGGCTGCGGCTCGGCGCCCGGCGCTTTCTCGTCGAGGCGGTGAGCGACCCGGACGGGCGCGGGCGCTTCCTTGTTTGCGACTGCCGGGAGGAGACGCCATGAAATTCGTAACCCGCCTGCGCGGGCTGGAGGCGCTGCGCCGCCGGCTGGCGCAACGCGCAACCGGGAGGCGGCGTTGAGCACCGCGGCCGGTCCCGCCGTCGCGCTGCGCCGGGCGATCCACGCCGCGCTCACCACCGACGCCGCCCTGACCGCCGCGCTGGGCGCGGGGCGTATCCACGATGTGCCGCCCGCCAGCCCGGCCTTTCCCTATGTGACGCTGGGCGAGGCGCAGGTGACCGACTGGTCCACCGGCACCGAGGCCGGGGCGGAGCACCGGCTGACGCTGGCCTGCTGGTCGCGCGAGGGCGGGCACGGCGAGGCGCATGCGCTGGCTCACCTCGTGCAGCAGGCGCTACACGACGCGCCGCTCGCTCTTGACGGGCACCGGCTGGTGAATCTGCGGTTCACCTCGGCGGACATCCGCCGCGAGCCCGGTGGGCGCAGCTATCGCGCGCTGCTGCGCTTCCGCGCCGTGACCGAGCCCGCGTGACGGGCGCAGCCGGCAGCATTCGCGTGCAAATGATTCTGCCGACTCGGGAATTCGCGCCGGGTTGAATCGGAATGTGAGCAGGCGGGCGGCTGCGGCGCCTTCCCGGCCGCACCGGACGCGCGAAGCGGATTGTTGTTTTGGCAGACCCGCGAAGAAAACCGCGCAAGCGATTCAGGCGACTCAATAATCCGCCTGAAGTTGATTCAGAACATGAAGTCACTTGGCGGCGTTTGCGGAATCAAACTGCAAACCCGGCCAGATCAGCCGCCGCGCCTGGGTCGGAGCTGACTGTACTTCCCAAGGGTTAACCATCTCTGAATACCGCCGCAAGGCGGCTGAGGCAAGCAAGGGAGCGGCCGATGGCGGCGCAAAAGGGCAAGGACCTGCTGTTGAAGATCCATGACGGCACCAGCTTCGCCACCGTGGCCGGGCTGCGCTCGCGGCAGATCGCCTTCAATGCCGAGGCGGTGGACGTGACCCATGCCGAGAGCGCCGGGCGCTGGCGCGAACTGCTCGCCGGGGCCGGGGTGAAGCGGGCCTCGGTTTCCGGCTCCGGCGTGTTCAAGGACGGCGCCTCCGACGCGCTGATCCGCCAGAGCTTCTTCGACGGCACCATCCGCAACGCGCAGATCGTGGTGCCGGATTTCGGCACGCTGGCCGGGCCGTTCCAGATCACCAGCCTGGAATTCGCCGGCGAGCATGACCGCGAGGTGACATTCGACATCGCGCTGGAAAGCGCGGGTGAGATCACCTTTGTCGCGCTGTGAAGGCGGCGCTGTGACGGGACGGCGCGGCGAGGAACAGCGCCCTCATGGCCGGGCTTGACCCGGCCACCCAGACTTCAGAGCGGCTTCGGGCGGCTGCGCTGGGTCCCCGGGTCAAGCCCGGGGATGAGGGGTGGGTTTTAGCGTCAGCTTCAGCCCTCGGAGAGGAGCACATCATGGCCAATCGCCACCGCGGCGAGATTTCCGCCGAACTCGACGGGCGCCGGCGCACGCTGGTGCTGACCCTCGGCGCGCTGGCGGAGCTTGAGGACGCTTTCGGCGCCGCCGATCTGGTGGCGCTGACCGGGCGCTTCGCGCAGGGGCGCCTCGCCGCGCGCGACGCCATCCGCCTGCTCGCCGCCGGGCTGCGCGGGGCGGGGGAGACCGTCACCGAGGCGGAGGTGGCGCGCATGACCACGCCCGGCGGGGCGGCCGGCTTCGCCCGGATCGTCGGCGCGCTGATCGCCGCGACTTTCGGCGGGGAAGAGGCGGGCGAGGGAGCGGCGCGCCCTTTACCCGATCCTCCGGAGGCGAGGGGATAGGCGGGCCGGCTCAGCTCGTCGGGGAGGGCGTCCCGCCCCTTCCCGGGGAGGGCGTCCCGCCCTTCCCCTGGGAGGAGGCGATGGCCTTCGGCTTCGGCCGGCTGAATCTGTCGTCACCTGCCTTCTGGCGGATGACGCCGCGCGAACTCGCCGCCGCGCTGCGCGCCTTTGCCGGCCCGGCGCGGGCCCCGCTGGACCGCGCCGGCCTCGCCGCGCTGATGGCGCGGTTCCCGGACTGAGGGGGCCGTCTTGCCGCCCATGCCCTCATCCCCGGGCTTGACCCGGGGACCCAGCTCGGCCGCCCGCACCCGGTCTGAACTCTGGGTGGCCGGGTCAAGCCCGGCCATGAGGGAGCGAGGGGGGCAGACGGCCGGGTCAAGCCCGGCCATGAGGGAGCGAGGGGGCGTTCGGCGCGGCGCCTGCGCCTCCGCTGGGACGGAACACGGCACCATTTCATTCAGGAGGGCAGGATGGCTGCGGGCGACGCGGATGCGTTCGACGACGGGCTGACGGTGGAAATCCGCGCCGATACCAGCGCCTTCCAGCGCGAGATCGCAGAAGCGGAGCGGCTGGCGCGCGGTTTCGGCCGGGCGGTGGGCGATGCGCTCGCCGGCGCCACGGTGAAAGGCCGCGAGGCCGACGATGTGCTGCGCACGCTGGCGAGCCGGCTGTCCTCGCTGGCGCTCGACATCGCCTTCAAACCGCTGGAACAGGGGATTTCCGGTCTTCTTCAGGGTGCGCTCGGCGGCCTTTCCGGCTTCGCAAAAGGGGCGGCGTTCGACAAGGGCCGCGTCACCCCCTTCGCCCAGGGCGGGGTGGTGGCGGCGCCGACCTATTTCCCCATGGCCGGCGGTGCGCTCGGGCTGATGGGCGAGCGCGGCGCGGAGGCGATCCTGCCGCTGGCGCGCGGGGCCGATGGCCGGCTCGGTGTCGCCGCGCAGGGCGGGACGCGCGGAACGCAGGTGACGGTGAATGTTTCGACGCCCGATCCGGGCGCCTTCCGCCGCTCCGACGCCTATCTCGCCGGCCTCATCGCCCGCGCCGTGGCGCGCGGGGAAAGGAGCCTGTAGATGCCCGGCTTTCACGAGGCGCTGTTTCCGCTCGACATCGCGCTCGGCGCGGCGGGCGGGCCGGAGCGGGCGACGGAAATCGTCACCACGCTGACCGGCCACGAGGAGCGCAACACGCGGCTCGCTCATTCCCGCCGGCGCTGGGATGCCGGCTATGGCGTCACCTCGCTGGCGCAGCTTTCCACTGTTGTCGCCTTTTTCGAGGAGCGGCGCGGCCGGCTGTTCGGCTTTCGCTGGCGCGACCGGCTCGACCACGCCTCCGGCGCGCCGGGGGCGGCGGTGACGCCGCTCGACCAAGCGCTGGGCAGCGGCACCGGAGCGCGCGCGCAATTTCAGTTGGTGAAAACCTATGGCGGCGCGCACGCGCCCTATCAGCGCCCCATCGCCAAGCCGGTCGCCGGCTCGGTGCGGGTGGCGGTGAACGGGGCGGAGCGGGTGGCGGGCACGCATTTCAGCCTCGACACGGCGGCCGGGCTCATCAGCTTCCTGCCCGGCCATGTGCCGGCGCTGGGGGCCAGCGTGACCGCCGGCTTCCTGTTCGATGTGCCGGTGCGCTTCGACACGGATTTTCTCGAAGTGAACCTCTCCGCTTTCGAGGCCGGGGCGATCCCGCGCATTCCCATTCTGGAGATACGGCCGTGAGGCAAATCCCCGAAGGCCTCGCCGCGTCGCTCGCGGGCGGGGTGACGACGCTCGCGCGCTGCTGGCGGATCACCCGTCGCGACGGCGTGGTGGTGGCGCTGACCGAGCATGACGAGGATCTTGCCGTCGACGGCACGCTGTTCCGCGCCGCCGCCGGCGCCTCAGGCAGCGAGGATGCCGCCGCGCTCGGCTTCGCGGTGGGCGGGGGCGAGATGGCGGCGGCGCTCACCTCCGAGCTGATCGACGACGCCGATCTCGACGCCGGGCGCTATGACGGGGCGGGGATCGAGCTGATCCTCGCCGACTGGTCGGCGCCGGAGCATTTCCTGCTGCTGCGCCGGGCGCATCTGGGCGAGGTGCGGCGGAGCGAGGGAAGCTTCACCGCCGAACTGCGCGGGCTCTCATCCGCGCTGAATGTGGTGCGCGGGCGGCTGTTCACCGCCGGCTGCGACGCCGATCTCGGCGATGGACGCTGCCGGATCGACCTCGCCGGGCCGGCCTATACCGGCCATGGCACGGTGAGCGCGGCGGAGGGGCCGGGGCTGATCGTGGCGGAAGGGCTCGGCGCCTTTGCGGGCGGTTGGTTCACGCAGGGCAGGCTGGTGTTCACCGGCGGCGCTTCTGCCGGCTTCGCCACCGAGGTGAAGGCCCACACGGTGAGCGCCGCCGGGGATGTGCGGCTGGAATTGTGGCAGCGCCCGCCGGTGACGCCTGTGCCGGGGGAGAGCTTCACCGTCACCGCCGGCTGCGACAAGCGCTTCGCCACCTGCCGCGACCGCTTCGCCAACACGCTGAATTTTCGCGGCTTTCCGCACATGCCGGGCAATGACGCGGTGCTGCGTGTGGCGACGCCGGGGAGGCCGTGATGGGCGAGGGGGATGTGCGCGCGCGGATCGTGGCCGAGGCGCGGGACTGGATCGGCACGCCCTATCTCCACCGCGCTTCGCTGAAGGGCGAGGGCGCGGACTGCCTCGGCCTCATTCGCGGCGTGTGGCGGAAGGTTTTGGGGCCGGAGCCGCAGGACCTGCCGGCCTATGCGCCGGACTGGGCGGAGGCGACGCGCGCCGAGCAGATGGCGGAGGCGGCCGGCCGGCACATGCGCGCCGTGCCGCTGGAGGCGATCTCCCCCGGCGATGTGCTGCTGTTCCGCTGGCGCGACGGCTTTCCCGCCAAGCATGCCGCCCTGCTGGTGGGCGCGGACCGCATGGTGCACGCCCATGACGGGGCGGCGGTGGCGGAAGTGTTCCTCGCCCCCTGGTGGCGGCGCCGGCTCGCCTTCGCCTTCGCCTTTCCCGGCGCGTGAGGGGGGCTCGCTATGCCGCATCCAGCCCTTCACCCCCAACTTTACGCCCTCATGGCCGGGCTTGACCCGGCCACCCAGCCTTCGGCCGGGTGCGGCGGTCGGGCTGGGTCCCCGGGTCAAGCCCGGGGATGAGGGCGCGCGTGGTGGGCTTCGCCAGACCGAGCGCAAATGGGCGCCAAAGGCGTCATTCCAACAAGCGGAGCGACCATGGCCACACTCATTCTCGGCGCGTTGGGCGGGACGATCGGCGGGGCGCTGTTCGGGCCGGTGGGGGCGCTGGCCGGGCGGGCGCTTGGCGCGCTCGGCGGCTCGGCTATTGACAGCCTGGTGCTGAACCCCGGCCAGCGCACGCAGGGCCCGCGCCTCGCCGAGTTCGGCACCATGACCTCCACCGAGGGCGCGGCGCTGCCCCGGCTCTATGGCCGGGCGCGGCTTTCCGGCCAGGTGATCTGGGCGGCGCCGGTGCAGGAGGTGGTGTCCACCCAGACGCAGGCCTCCGGCGGCAAGGGCGGCATGGCGGGAGGTGGCGCCAGCACCACCACCTACAGCTATTTCGGCAGCTTCGCCGTCGGCCTGTGCGAGGGCCCGGTGACGCGGCTCGGCCGCATCTGGGCCGATGGAAGGCTGCTCGACACCCGCGCGCTCAATGTGCGCCTGCACAAGGGCGGCGAGGACCAGCTTCCCGACCCGCTGATCGAGGCGCGCGAGCCGGGGGCGCCGGCCTATCGCGGCCTCGCCTATCTCGTCTTCGAGCGCCTGCCGCTGGCGCGCTTCGGCAACCGGCTGCCGCAGATTTCCGTCGAGGTGGAGCGCGCGGTGGGGGCGCTGGAGAACGCCGTGCGGGCGGTGACGCTGATCCCCGGCGCCACCGAGTTCGGCTATCAGCCGCGCGAGGTGCTGCGGGTGGACCGGCCGGGGGTTTATCAGCTTGAAAACCGGCATGTGACCACCCATCCCAGCGATCTTTCCGCCGCCCTCGACCAGTTGCTCGCCACCTGCCCGAATCTCGAACGGGTGGCGCTGGTCGTCGCCTGGTTCGGCAACGATCTGCGCGCCGGCCAGTGCCTGATCCGTCCGGCGGTGGAGCGGCGCGTCAAGCCGACGCAGATGGGGCTGGTTCCCGTGGCGTGGCAGGTGGCGGGACTGACCCGCACCAGCGCCGCGCTGGTGAGCCAGTATGACGGCAAGCCGGCCTATGGCGGCACGCCGTCCGACGACAGCGTCATCGCGGCGATCGAGGCGCTCAAGGCGCGCGGGTTGAAGGTGACGCTGAACCCGTTCGTGATGATGGACATTCCCGCCGGCAACGCCCTGCCGGACCCCTATGCGCCGGGGGCGATGCAGCCGGCCCACCCCTGGCGCGGGCGCGTCACCTGCCACCCCGCCCCCGGTGTCGCCGGCTCGCCCGATGGCACGGCGGCGGCGGGCGCGCAGGTGGCGGCGCTGTTCGGCACCGCGAGCGCGGCGCAGTTCGGCGCCTCTGGCGGGCGCGTCACCTATGCCGGCCCGGCGGAATGGACGCTGCGCCGCATGGTGCTGCACTATGCCAAGCTCAGCCAGATCGCCGGCGGGGTGGACGCCATCCTCATCGGTTCGGAAATGGCGGCGCTGACCCGCGTGCGTTCCGCGCCGGGCGTCTACCCGGCCGCCAGCGCCTTCGCCGCGCTGGCGGGCGAGGTGCGGGCGATGCTGGGGCCGGGCACGCAGATCGGCTATGCCGCCGACTGGACGGAATATGGCGCGCATGTGCGGGACGGCGGGGCGGAGCTGCGCTTTCCGCTCGACCCGCTCTGGGCCTCGCCGGCGCTCGATTTCATCGGCATCGACTGGTACCCGCCGCTGGCCGACTGGCGCGAGGGCGACGCCCATCTCGACGCGGAAGCTCATGAGAGCGGGCATGACCGCGCCTATCTCGCCGGCAATCTCACGGGGGGCGAAGCCTTCGACTGGTATTACCCGGATGAGGCCGCCCGCGCCGCGCAGGCGCGCGCCCCGATCACCGATGGCGCCTATGGCGAGGCGTGGGTATTTCGCCAGAAGGATATCGCCGGCTGGTGGAGCCACGCGCACCACGAGCGCGTCGGCGGCGTGCGGCAGGCCAGCCCGACCGCGTGGGTGCCGGGTTCCAAGCCGGTGCGGCTGATGGAGGTGGGCTGTCCGGCGGTTGACAAGGGTGCCAACCGGCCCAGCGCCTTTCCCGACCCGAAATCCGCGGAGGGCGGGTTGCCGCCCTTTTCCAGCGGCGCGCGCGACGATTTGATCCAGCGCCGGCATCTGGAAGTGAGCCTTGCCGGCTTTGCCGGCTCCACGGCGCTGAACCCGCCGGCCCCGGCGCTGCCGGGCGGGCGGATGATCGACCCGGCGGCGATCCATCTCTGGACCTGGGACGCGCGGCCCTTCCCGGTCTTTCCGAGCGCCACCTCCGTCTGGGCCGACGGGGCCAACTGGCAGACCGGGCACTGGCTCAATGGCCGGCTCGGCGCCGCGCCGCTCGCCGAACTCACCGCCCGGCTGGCGGCGGATTTCGGCGTGGTGGACATCGCTACCGACACGTTGCGCGGCATTGTCGACGGCTATGTCGTCGACCGGCCGATGACGGCGCGGGCGGCGCTGGAACCGCTGGCGCGGGCCTTCGCCTTCGATCTCGCCGAGCGCGGCGGCGCGCTGGCGCTGGCGGCGCGCGGCGGCGGGGTGCGGGCGACGCTCACCGATGACGACCTCGTCACCGGCGACGACGTGGCCGCGCCGTCGCTGGTGCGGGCGGCGGAGGGCGAATTGCCGCTCGCCGTCACGCTCGGCTTCATCGACGGCACCGGCGACTATCGGCACGCCACCGCCGTCTCGCGCCGTCTGGCCGGCGCGGCCCGGGCGGAAACCGGGATGGACATCGCCATGGTGGCCGATCCCGCTCTCGTCGCCGGCCTCGCCGAGCGCTGGCTGCAGGACGCCTGGGCCGGGCGCGACACGGCGAGCCTCAACCTGCCGCCCTCGCATCTCGCTCTGGAGCCGGGCGATGTGGTGCGGCTGGAACGTGACGGGCGGTCCCGGCTGCTGGAGATCACCGCCATCGAGGATCGCGGCACGCGGACGGTGAATGCGCGCAGCATCGACCCCGCCGTGTTCGCCCTCGCTTCGCGCGAGGCGCCGGCGGGCGAGGTGGAACTGCCGGGTGGCGAGGGGCCGGCGCTGGTGCATCTCCTCGAACTGCCGCTGGCGGGCGGGGAGGGCGCGCCGGTGCTGGCCTGGCTCGGCGCCTTCCTCACCCCCTGGCCGGGCAGCCTGACCGTGTGGCGGGCGGTGGACGGCGGCAGCTTCGAGCCGGCGGCGTCACTTTCGGCGGCGGCGGTGACGGGGACGACGCTTGGGGCGCTGCCCGCCGGCCCGCTGTGGCGCTGGCAGCGCGCGAGCCTCGATGTCGAACTCGACGGCGGCCTGCTCGCCGGGGCGAGCGCGGAGGCGGTGCTCGGTGGGGCCAATGCGCTGGCGCTGATGGACGGGGCGGGCGCGGTGGAGGTGATCCAGTTCACCGAGGCCGAGCTGATCGGCCCCTCGACCTGGCGCCTCTCCGGCCTGCTGCGCGGACAGCTCGGCACCGAGGCGCGCGCGGGCGCCGACTGGCCGGCGGGGACGCGGCTGATGAAAATCGACGCCAATCTGGTGCCGGTCGCGAGCGGGCTCGACCTGATCGGCCGCGCCGTCACCTACCGCGTCGGCCGCTCCGACCGCGACCATGGCGACGACGCCGTCACCGAGATCGCCGCCACGCTGGGCCCGCAGGCGCTGCGGCCCTTCGCGCCGGTGCATGCGCGGGCCCGGCGCCGGGCGGCGGGGGTGGAACTGAGCTGGACGCGCCGCGCCCGCCGCGACGGCGATTCCTGGGATCTGGTCGAGGTGCCGCTGGGCGAATCGACGGAAGCCTATGAGATCGAGATCCTGAGCGGGGCCAGCGTGAAGCGCCGCGTGACCGCCACCGCGCCGGTCTTTCTCTACGCGGCGGAAGACGAGATCGCCGATTTCGGCGCGGCGCAGCCTTTCCTCGATGTGCGCATCGCCCAGCTTTCCGCCGAAGTCGGCGCCGGCGCGGCGCTGACCGCGCGGCTGCGGCCCTGACCCCTTCGTCCCACAGGATGATCCCATGAGCGAGACGACGCCCCTGCTCGCGCTGCCGCTGCTCGCGGCGGCGCAGGCGCAGAAACATGTGACGCATAATGAGGCGCTGCTGCGGCTCGACGCCGCCGTGCAACTCGCCGTGCTCGACCGCACCCGCGCCCTTCCCCCGGCCGCGCCGCTGCCGGGCGACCGGCATCTGGTCGCGTCCGGCGCCGGCGACGCCTTCGCCGGCCATGAGGGTGAGATCGCGCTCTACGATTCCGGCTGGCATTTCCTCGCCCCCCGCGCCGGCTGGCGCGCCTATGTCGTCGCGGAAGGGGTCACGCTGCTGTTCGACGGCAGCGTCTGGCGCGAGGCGCTCGTCCTCGCCCCTTCCGGCGCCGCCGCGACGCTGCGCGTCGCCGAGGCGGAGGTGAACCTCGCCGGGGCCTTCGCGGTCTCGACACTGGTCATTCCCAGCCGCGCCATCTGCCTCGCGGTCGCCAGCCGCACCGTGGCGGCGGTGACCGGGGCGACGTCCTACGAGGTCGGCATATCCGGCGAGACGGCGAAATTCGGCGGGCTGCTCGGCATCGCCGCCGGCGCCGGCAATATCGGCGTGATCGGCCCGCAGGCCTTCTATGCCGACACGCCGCTGCGCGTCACCGCGCTGGGCGGCAGCTTCACCGGCGGGCGGGTGCGGCTCGTCCTGTCCTACCTCGCCTTCACCCTCTGATATCAGGGAGCGAACCCATGCCCTATGATGCCGCCAAAGACCCCTGGCACCGCCGCGCTCTCTCCCCCGCTGGCCTCGGCCGCGCCGGGGCGCTGGTGGCGCCGAGCGACGCCGCCGACCTGCCGCGCTATGCCCGGCTGCGGGTGTTCGCGCCGGCCACGCTGGCGAGCGCCGAGATCCGCATCCTCCCCGTCGATGCCGCTGACGACGCGCCGCTGACCCTGCCGCTGCCGCCTGGCCAGGTCAGCGTGCTGGAGTTTCTGGTCCGGCGCGTGCTGGCCACCGGCACCACGGCCGGGCTCGTCATTCACCGGGTCGACTGAGATGGCGGCCTTCGGCTTCTCGCTTTCGCTCGCCCATCGCGGCGCGCGCCCGGCGGCGCGGCCGGTGCTCGACGCTTTCGCCGGCACGCTCTATGCCGCCTACGGCCTGACGCGGCTTCTGACCGCGCAGACCGGCCCCGGCGTTCGGGTCCGCCGATCCAGCGATGGCGCCGAGGCCGATATCGGCTTCACCCCGCTGGGCGCGCTGGACAGCGCCGCGCTGCTCGCCTTCGCCGGCACGGCCAGCGCCTATGCCGTCATCTGGTACGACCAGAGCGGGAATGGACGCCACGCCACGCAGAGCGTGACGGCCGCGCAGCCGCGCCTGGTCAATGCCGGCGCGCTCGACACCGGCCCCAATGGCCGGCCGGTCCTCGCCTTTTCCGGCAGCCAGAATTTCGGCATTGCCGGCGCCGCGGACTTTGCGCGCAAGGCGGACAACGTCACCATCGGTGTCGCCGGCCTGTCGTCGGCCACCGCCGGCTCCGCAGCCTTCTTCAGCGCCTCGAAGGGGGCAAACCTGTCCTGGTATCGCGCGGGGATCCTGCATACGCCGACATTGGCGGCGGCCCGCTTCGCCGCCTCCGCCAATGATTTGGACAATCCGCCGCTCGCCTCGCGAGGCTATGTGATGGGTTCCTGGGCCCGGTTCATCGGCCGGGCACGATTCCTTGAAGACGGGCTCGACTTCGCCATCGACGGCGCCACGACAATGGTGGCACTCGGCACTTCGACGGCGTCGGTCGACAGCGACAGCACGGTGCGGATCGGCGTCAGCCCCAATGGCGGCGCCCCGCTTTACGGCCAGATGTCGGCACTGGTTCTCGCGCGCGCGCCACTCGCTATCGCCGCGCTCGATGCCGCCCTGCAGGGAACGTTGCCATGAACTATCTGATCTTTGCCTCGCCCGCGCAGGCGGCCGATCGCAGCGCCGCGGCGTGGCAGGCGCTGGGCGCCCCCGCCGGGGCGACGCAATTCCTCTGGGCCTGGCATGTGCACCCCACCGACGGGCGGGCGGCGCTGGCGATACCGGCGACGCCGAGGGCGGTGCAGATCGACATCCCGCAGGAGCGGTATGAGCGACTGCTCGGCGAGGAGGAGCGCGCCGCCCTGACGGCGACGCGGCCCGGCGAGGGGTGGGACGGAGACGACTGAGCGCCTATTCGGCGGCGGCGCGCATGCCGCGGCCGGCCGCGCTCGGCGGCCCCGCCGGCGCCGGCGGCTGCGGGCCGATGAAGGCAGCGGCGGGTCCGGCTTCGCCCGCTCCCGCCGCGCTCGCGGCGGCGGCCTTGGCGGCGGCGGTCGCCACCGGCTTGGCGGCGATGGTCGGCCGGGCAATGATGCGGCGCTTGGCGGTTTCGACCACGGTGGCGATCTTCTCGAACCGCTTCAGCCGGTCGATCTCGGCATTGAGCCGATCCAGTTCGTCGCCAATGGCGCGGCAGATCGCCCGGTAGCTCTCGGGTGTCAGCCGGTCGCGCATATAGGCCACGCCGCGCTCGGAATCGGTGCTTTTCAGCACCACCGGGGCGACAGCCAGAAGCGCCTCCGCCTGCACCTGGCCGGAGCTGCGCCGTGCTTCATCGAAAATGCCGCGCAGGTCTTCGACGAGTCGATCTTCTCTTGCCATGCCGTGCAGAGCCCCGTTCGGTAGCCAGCTTCTCAAAAGGAATCTCGATATTCGGGTATTTTTGCAACCGTGCTCGGGTAGTGAGACCCTTAACATAGCGTTAATCCCCAAAATTTACCCCCTAATTTTTGCAGTGGAGTCATGCCATGACCGCGTCGGGCTTCGACGGGGCGCTTAAGCGCGTGCTCGTCCACGAGGGCGGCTATGCCGACCACCCCGCCGATCCCGGCGGAGCGACGATGAACGGCATCACCCAGCGCGTCTATGATGGCTGGCGTCGGCGCCATGGGCTGCCGTTACGGGAGGTGCGGCGGATCGCGCCGGAGGAGGTCAGCGCGCTGTATCGCCGCCAGTATTGGGACGCGGTGCGCGCCGACGACCTGCCGGCCGGGCTCGACTATGCGCTGTTCGACGCGGCGGTGAATTCCGGGCCGGCGCAGGCGGCGAAATGGCTGCAGCGCGCGCTCAAGGTCACTGCGGACGGGCAGGTGGGCGAGGCGACGCTGGCGGCGCTGGAGGCGCGCGCCGTGTCCGCGCTGATCGACGGCGTGTGCGACCGGCGGCTTGCCATGCTGCGGACCTTGCGCACCTTTCCGACCTTCGGCGCCGGCTGGACCCGGCGCGTCGGCGAGGTGCGGGCGGCGGCGAAGGCGCTGGCGGGCGCGGCGCAGGCAGGTTCGGCACAGCCGGAGGCCGCGCGGGAAACCGGCGGCGCCGCCCGCGCCCGCCCGGCCGACACACGGCTCTCGCGCACGCCGGAAGGCGCCGGCGGGCTTCTGAGCGGGGCCGGTATGCTCGGCGCCGTCGTGGCCGAACAGGCCGACCGGCTGGCGCCGCTCGCCAGCCTCGCCGAACCGCTGAAATGGGCGTTCGCGGCGCTGATGCTGGCGGGCGTGGCCCTCACCCTTCGCGCGGCGCTGGCGCGGATCGAGGCCGGCGAGGTGACGCCGTGACGGCGCTGCTCGGCCTGCTGGCGAGCCCGCTCGGGCGCACCGCCGCGCTGCTTTTCGCCGCCGCCGCGCTGGCGGGCGGGATTTATCTCAAGGGCCGCGCCGAAGGACGGGCGGCATGCCTGGTGGAAGGAGAACGCGATGTGCTGGAGACGATCGCGCGCGCGGACCGCGCGCGGGCTGCTGCTGATCGCCGCAACGTTGACGGCGGCCGGCTGCGCGACGACGACACCTTCCGCCGCGACGAGGGGCGCCTGCGGGGTGTTCCGGCCGATAAGCTGGGCGAGTGAGGACACCGACCCCACCATCCGCCAGGTGAAGGCGCACAACGCGGTGGGGCGGGAACTGTGCGGCTGGCGGGGGAAGTGAGGGGGGCGCGGGTGAGGCCCTGTCCCGGTTTGCCGTCATCCCGGCCGTAGCGCAGAGCCGGGATCGTCCGCCGGATGCCGCGCGATCCCGGATCGGCCTGCGGCCGTCCGCGATGACGAACGGGCCTGGGCGCCCCGCACCCCGCACCTGACATCCGCCACACTCGGTGGCATGCTCGCAGCGCCGCGTGCCCCCCGCGCGGTGTGCGTGAGGAACTGCCGTGCGCCTGCTTGTCGTCGAGGACGATCCCGATCTGAACCGCCAGATGCATGAGGCGCTGGTCGAGGCCGGTTATGCCGTCGACCGCGCCTTTGACGGCGAGGAGGGCCATTTCCTCGGCGATACCGAGCCTTACGACGCCGTGGTGCTCGATATCGGCCTGCCGAAGATGGACGGGCTCTCGGTGCTGGAAGCCTGGCGGCGGGCGGGGCGGAAAATGCCGGTGCTGATTCTCACCGCCCGGGACCGCTGGAGCGACAAGGTGCAGGGCTTCGATGCCGGCGCCGACGATTATGTCGCCAAGCCCTTCCATATGGAGGAGGTGCTGGCGCGCCTCCGCGCTTTGCTGCGCCGTTCCGCCGGCCATGCCGCCAGCGAACTCACCTGCGGCCCGGTGATGCTCGACACCCGCTCCGGCCGGGTGACGGTGAGCGGGCGGCAGGTGAAGCTGACCTCGCATGAGCACCGGCTGCTCGCCTATCTCATGCACCATACCGGGCGGGTGGTGTCGCGCACGGAGCTGGTCGAACATCTCTATGATCAGGATTTCGACCGCGATTCCAATACGATCGAGGTCTTCGTCGGCCGGCTGCGCAAGAAGCTGGAGGTGGACGTGATCCAGACCGTGCGCGGGCTCGGCTATCTGCTCGTCGCGCCGGAGACGACGCGCGAGGCGCCGCGCTGATGCGCTCCGGCTCGCTGGCGCTGCGCCTGTTCGTTTCGGCGACGGTCGTCAGCGTTCTCGTGCTGGCGGTCACCGGCTTCACCCTGCATCAGGTCTACCGCGCGGCGGTGGAACGCGCCTTCGACCAGCGGCTCGATGTCTATCTCAAGACCATCGTCGCCGATGTCGCCAACTCGCCCTCCGGCACCATGCCGGAGCCGACGACGCTGGGCGACCCGCTGTTCAACTTCCCGATTTCCGGCTGGTACTGGCAGATCACCCGCACCGACGGGCCGGCGGCGCAGGTGAAGACCTCGCGCTCGCTGCCCGAGGGCAAGCTGCCGCTCCTGTTCGAGCGCCAGCCCGATTCGGATGTCTCGGGGCTGCGCGAATCCTATGCCGACGGCCCCTCCGGCCAGAGGCTGCGCATTGTCGAGCGGGTGGTCGATCTCGGCGAGGATGGGCGCTATGCGGTGGCGGTGGCGGCCGATGCGGGTGAGATCGAGGAGGAGGTCGCCGGCTTCGACCAGGCGCTGGCGGTGACGCTGGCGATTCTCGGCGGCGCCTTCCTGCTGACGCTGGTGTTCCAGGTGCTGTTCGGCCTGCGTCCGCTCAAGCGCATGCTCGCCGCGCTGCACGAGGTGCGCACCGGCCGCGCCGATCGCATTGAGGGCGACTACCCCATCGAGATCGCCCCCCTGGCGGCGGAGGTGAACGCGCTCATCGACACCAATCGCGAGATTGTCGAGCGCGCCCGCACCCATGTCGGCAACCTCGCCCATGCGCTGAAGACGCCGATTTCCGTGCTGCAGAACGAGGCGGCACGGGGCCATGGGCCGGACGCGCCGCTCGCCGCCAAGGTGACCGAGCAGGCGCAGATCATGAAGGACCAGGTGGCGCATCATCTGGAGCGGGCGCGCATGGCCGCGCGTGCTTCCGTCGTCACCACGGTGGAGGAGGTCGAGCCCATCGTCGCGCGCATCGCCGCGACGCTGGCCAAGGTCTACCGCGCCAAGGGCGTGGCGGTGGAGTCAGAGGTGGCGGCGAGCCTGCGCTTTCGCGGCGAGCGGCAGGATCTTGAGGAGATCCTCGGCAATCTCGTCGACAATGGCTGCAAATGGGCGCGCACGCTGGTGGAGATCGCCGTCGTAGCGGTGCCGGGCGCGGCGGGCGAGCGCGATTATTTCGACATCACCATCGACGATGACGGCCCCGGCCTGACGCCGGAGCAGCAGACCGAGGCGCTGAAGCGCGGCAAGCGGCTGGACGAGACCCGGCCGGGCTCCGGCCTCGGCCTGTCCATCGTCGCCGAACTGGTAGGACTTTACGGCGGCCGGCTCAGCTTCGGCCGTTCCCCGTTCGGCGGGCTGCGCTGCGTGGTGCGGCTGCCGGCGGCCTGATCGGCGAAAGGGGTGACGGAGCCGCGCTTTCGCCCTATTCCTCTCTTCCTTGGTGCGCGAGATGCCGTGCCGAAGCTGGAGGATAGATTTTCATGCGCGCATACCAATTCGTCGCCGTGGGCCTTGTCGCCGGCGTGCTCGCGGGCTGCAGCACCGCGCAGGAAAACCCGAACACTGTCGGCGGCGCGGCCATTGGCGCGGTTGCGGGCGGCATCATCGGCCAGGCAGTCGGGCACAACACCGCGAGCACGCTGGTCGGCGCGGCGGTGGGCGGCCTGATCGGCGGCACCATCGGTAATGCGCTCGACCAGGCCGACCGGCAGCGGGCGCAGCAGGCCGAAACGCAGGCGCTGGAATATGGCAGTCCCGGCGCGCCGGTGAGCTGGCGCGGCGATAGCGGCGCCTATGGCACCATCGTCCCCGGCCCGACCTATGCGCGGGGCGGCTCGCCCAAGTGCCGGGAGTTCACCCACACCATCTATATCAACGGCCAGCCGCAGACCGCGCGCGGCACCGCCTGCCGCAACCCGGACGGCACCTGGTCGCCCGTCG
Source organism: Ancylobacter sp. IITR112 (assembly GCF_041415945.1). NCBI lineage: Bacteria > Pseudomonadati > Pseudomonadota > Alphaproteobacteria > Hyphomicrobiales > Xanthobacteraceae > Ancylobacter > Ancylobacter sp. IITR112. The sequence continues at coordinate 613,831 of NZ_JBGCUS010000001.1, forward strand.
CCGGCTGAGCCGCGCGGCGGGGTGACGCAGGCCGGTCCCGCAGGGGTCCGCGTCCTCGCAGGCAAAGCGGACCTGAAGCGGTCCGCGTCCCTCGCAGGCAAAGCGGACCTGAAGCGGTCCGCGTCCTCGCGGCACTGTGAGCCTGCGGCGATCCGACTGAGGGTGTTACGGATTGGCGACAGGCTCGAGGTCGGCTACCTCAGCGCATTAGAGGAAAACTAATGTTGCTGTGGATCGCCTTCTCGCTGATGACCGGCGCCGCCATTCTGGCGGTGCTGTGGCCGCTGCGCACCGGCGCGGCGGCGCCCGCCGCCAGCACCGCCGAGGCCGATCTCGCCGTCTATCGCGACCAACTGGCCGAGATCGAGCGCGACCGCGCCGCCGGCCTGATCGCCCCGGCCGAAGGCGAGGCCGCCCGCACCGAGGTGGCGCGGCGCATCCTGCGCGCCACCGCCGAGCGGGCGAGTGAGGGTGAGGGCTCCGGCGAGGGTCGGCGGCGGCGCGTGGTCGCCGTGGTGGCGCTGCTCGGCGTGCCGCTGCTGGCCGGGGGGCTGTATCTTTCCCTGGGCTCGCCGCTTTATCCGCCGCAGCCGCTGGCGCAGCGTCTGGAGGCGCAGCCCAACCCTTCCGACATCGCCATCCTCATCCGCAAGGTCGAGACCCATCTCGAAGCCAACCCGGATGACGGGCGCGGCTATGAGGTGGTGGCGCCGATCTATGCCCGCATCGGCCGGCTCGACGATGCCGCCCGCGCCTGGGCCAACGCCATCCGCCTGCTCGGCCCCAATGCCCAGCGCGAAACCGGCCTTGGCGAAGCGCTCACCGCGCAGGCGGGCGGGGTGGTGACGGCGCAGGCGAAACAGGCATTCACGGCGGCGCTGGCCGCCGACCCGCAAGACCCCAAGGCGCAGTATTTTCTCGGCCTCGCCGCCGAGCAGGACGGGCAGACGGCGGAGGCGGCGGCGCGCTGGAGCGCGCTGGTCGCCCAGTCCCCGCCCGATGCGCCCTGGCTCGGCCTGCTGCGCGAGGCGCTGACCCGCATCGGCGCGCCGGTCCCGGCCACCGCCGGCCCCGGTCCCGGCGCGGCGGACATGGCGGCGGCGGAAAGCCTGACGCCGGAGCAGCGCGAGGCCATGGTGCGCGGCATGGTGGAGCGGCTGGAGGCGCGGCTGGCGCAGCAGGGCGACGATATCGAGGGCTGGCTGCGGCTGATGCGCGCCTGGACCGTGCTCGGCCAGCAGGACAAGGCCAAGACCGCCGCCGGCCAGGCCCGCACCCATTTCGCCAGCGATACGGCGGCGCTCGGCCGCATCGACGCGCTGGCGCGCGAACTCGGGCTGGAGAGCTGACGCCATGACCCGCAAAGGACGCCGCCTTCTCGTCATTTCCGGCGCCGCCGGCGTGCTCGCCCTCGCCGCCGGGCTGGTGCTGTTCGCGCTCAGCGACACCATCGTGTTCTTCCGCACGCCGAGCGAGATCGCCGCCGAGGGCACGATGCCCGGCACGCGGCTGCGGCTCGGCGGGCTGGTGAAGGACGGCAGCGTCGAGCACACCGACGGCACCCATGTGCGCTTCGTCATCACCGATCACGGCGCGGATATGCGCGTCGCCTATGTCGGGCTGCTGCCCGATCTGTTTCGCGAGGGGCAGGGGGTGATCGCCGAGGGCGTCATCGCCCCCGATGGCAGCTTCACCGCCGACAGTGTGCTCGCCAAGCATGACGAGAACTACATGCCGAAGGAAGTCGCCGACGCGCTGAAGAAGCAGGGCGTGTGGAAGGAAGGGGAGGCGACGCCGTGAGCGTTCTTCCGCTGGGTCCCTGGTCAACGTCATCCCGGACGCGGCACGGCCGCGAGCCGGGATCGGCTTCCGCTTTCCGTGCCATTATCGGCCCGCGATCCCGGATCGGCCTGGCGGCCGTCCGGGATGACAGCTTCTTGAGCGAGGCGGCCACGACGCATAGGGGCCGGCAGGGAAGGCTAAGCCCATGAACCCGGAAATCGGCCATTACGCGCTGGTGCTCTCGCTCGCCGTCGCCATCCTGATGACGGTGATCCCGATCTGGGGGGCGCGCACCGGCGACGCGGCGCTGATGCGCGTCGGCTCGACCCTGGCGCTGGTGCTGGCGGGCTTTGTCGGCCTGTCCTTCGCGGCGCTGGTGGTGGCCTATGTGCAGTCCGATTTCTCGGTGCTGAACGTGGTGGAGAATTCGCATTCGGCCAAGCCGCTGCTCTACCGCATCACCGGCACCTGGGGAAACCATGAGGGCTCGATGCTGCTCTGGGTGCTGGTGCTGGCGATCTTCGCGGCGCTGGTGGCGCTGTTCGGCGGCAATCTGCCGGCGCGGCTGAAGGCCAATGTGCTCGGCGTGCAGGGCGCGGTGGCGGTGGCGTTCCTTTTGTTCATCCTGCTGACCTCCAACCCGTTCATCCGGGTGGTGCCGCCGCCGGCGGAAGGGCAGGACCTCAACCCGATCCTGCAGGATATCGGCCTCGCCATCCATCCGCCGCTGCTCTATCTCGGCTATGTCGGCTTCTCCATCACCTTCGCCTTCGCCGTCGCCGCGCTGATCGAAGGGCGGATCGACGCCGCCTGGGCGCGCTGGGTGCGGCCCTGGGCGCTGACCGCCTGGGCATTCCTGACACTCGGCATCGCCATGGGCTCCTATTGGGCCTATTACGAACTGGGCTGGGGTGGCTGGTGGTTCTGGGACCCGGTGGAGAACGCCTCGCTGATGCCGTGGTTCGCCGGCACGGCGCTGATCCATTCCGCCGTGGTGATGGAAAAGCGCGACGCGCTGAAAGTGTGGACGGTGCTGCTCGCCATCCTCGCCTTCTCGCTGTCGCTGCTTGGCACCTTCCTCGTGCGCTCGGGCGTGCTCACCTCGGTGCATGCCTTCGCCACCGATCCCTCGCGCGGCGTGTTCATCCTCGCCATTCTCGTCTTCTTCATCGGCGGCTCGCTGGCGCTCTATGCGCTGCGGGCGCCGATGCTGCGGCAGGGCGGGCTGTTCGCGCCGGTCTCGCGCGAGGGCGCGCTGGTGCTGAACAACCTGCTGCTCACCGCCGCCGCCGCCGCCGTGCTGGTCGGCACGCTCTACCCGCTGGCGCTGGAAGCCTATAACGGCGCCAAGATCACGGTCGGACCGCCCTATTTCAATCTCACCGTCGGCGCGCTGATGCTCCCCGTGGCCTTCGCCATGCCGTTCGGCCCGCTGCTGGCGTGGAAGCGTGGCGATCTCGCCGGCGCCGCCCAGCGGCTGATGGCGGCGTTCGGCGCCGCCATCGTCATCGCCGCGCTGGCAGCCTATGCGCAGGGCGGCGGGCCGTTGCTGGCGCCGTTCGGCATGGGCCTCGCCGCCTTCGTGGTGATCGGCGCGGTGGCGGAAGTGACGGAGCGCGCCGGCTTCGGCCGCGTGCCGGCCAAGACCGCGTTCGCCCGGCTGCGCGGCCTGCCGCGCGCGGTGTTCGGCGCCGCGCTTGCCCATGCCGGCGTCGGCGTGTGCCTGTTCGGCATCGTCGCCGAGACGAGCTGGAACGCCGAGCGCATCACCGGGGTGAAGGTTGGCGGCAGCTTCGAGGTCGGCGGCTATGAACTGACCCTCGACCGGCTGGAGCCGCGCAACGGGCCGAATTACCGCGACCTCGCCGGCGTGTTCACGGTGCGCCGGGGCGGGGTCGATATCGGCACCATCGAATCCTCCAAGCGCCTGTTCACCGCCCGCAACATGCCGACGACGGAATCGGGCATCCGCACGCTCGGCTTCAGCCAGCTCTATGTCAGCCTCGGCGACGAACTGCCCGGCGGCGGGGTCGGCGTGCGCGCCTATTGGAAGCCCTATGTGACGCTGATCTGGATCGGCTCCATCATCATGGCGCTGGGCGGCGCGCTCTCGCTCAGCGACCGGCGCCTGCGCGTCGGGGCGCCCAAGCCGGCGAAGAAGCCGAAGGCGGCGGCCGAGCCGAAGGTGGTGGCGGCGGAATGAGCATCCACACGTCTCCCTCATCCCCGGGCCTGACCCGGGGATTCCGTTTTGCCGCTGGTGCGCGGGTTCGAGATCTGGGTGCCCGGGTCAAGCCCGGGCATGAGGGAGGTGCGCGCTGGCGGGCGATGCTCGCTGTCGCCCTGCTCCTCGGCCTCGCGTTCATAACCCCCGCCGCCGCCGTGCAGCCGGACGAGGTGCTGCCCGATCCGGCGCAGGAGGCGCGGGCGCGCGAGCTCTCCAAGGAGCTGCGCTGCATGGTGTGCCAGAACCAGTCCATCGACGATTCCGACGCGCCGCTGGCGCGCGACCTGCGCCTTCTGGTGCGCGAGCGTATCCAGCAGGGTGAGAGCGACCAGCAGGTGCTCGACTATCTCGTCGCCCGCTATGGCGAGTTCGTGCTGCTGCGCCCGACCTGGCACGGAGCGAACGTCATCCTCTGGCTGGCGCCCTTCGCGGTGCTGGTGTTCGGCGGGCTCGGCCTCGTTATCGCCTATCGCCGCCGGGCGGCGCAGGCGGGGGCGGGCGAGGCGCCGGCCGCCGTGCCGCTGTCGCCGGAGGAAGAGGCGCGGCTGCGGGAGGCGCTGGCCGAGCGGCCAGCCGACGCCCCCGACGACGTTACGAAAGTTTAACCCGCTCGCCAGACTGCGTTAAGGCGACGGTCTCTAGGTTCTCGTTCAACGCTCCCGGTGGGGAGAGTGATTTGTCGAACGAGGAACGACACATGTCGCGCACCGCGCCCAACACGACCCGCACCCCTTCGTCCACGCTGCGCAAGAGCCGTTCCCGGCTGCTCGCCGGCGTGTTCACCCTGGCCCTCGCCGGTGGCACTGTCGGCGCCTTCGTGCTGCCCGAGATCATCACTCCCGCCCAGGCCCAGCTGACCACCAACCAGCCCGCCGGCACCTTCTCCTTCGCCGACATCGTCGAGAAGGTCTCCCCCGCCGTCGTCAGCGTGAAGGTGAAGAAGGACGAGGACAAGCTCGCCGCCAATGACGAAGAGGGCCTCGGCGGCCAGAACATCCCCCCGCAGATCGAGCGCTTCATGCGCCGCTTCGGCTTCGGCCCCGGCGGCCCCGGCGGCCCGGATATGGGCCCGCGTCGCGGCCCCGGTCACCGTGGCGTCGTCGGCCAGGGTTCCGGTTTCTTCATCTCCAATGATGGCTATGTCGTCACCAACAACCATGTCGTCGACGGCGCGTCCGAGGTCGATGTCACCACCACCGACGGCAAGAGCTACACCGCCAAGGTGATCGGCACCGATCCGCGCACCGATGTGGCGCTGCTCAAGGTCGACGGCAAGTCGGACTTCCCCTGGGTGAAGCTCGCCTCCAAGGCGCCGCGCGTCGGCGACTGGGTGGTCGCGGTCGGCAATCCGTTCGGTCTCGGCGGCACCGTGACGGCCGGCATCGTCTCGGCGCGTGGCCGCGACATCGGCTCCGGCCCCTATGACGACTTCATCCAGATCGACGCCCCGATCAACCGCGGCAATTCCGGCGGCCCGACCTTCAGCCTCGACGGCGACGTGATCGGCATGAACACCGCCATCGTCTCGCCCTCGGGCGGCAATGTCGGCATCGCCTTCGCCATTCCCTCCGAAACCGTCTCCGAAGTGGTCGAGGCGCTGAAGGATGGCGGGCAGGTGGCGCGCGGCTATGTCGGCGTGCAGATCCAGCCGGTCAGCGACGATGTCGCCGAGGCGCTGAACCTGAAGGAAGCCGAAGGCGCGCTGATCGCCCAGGTGCAGCCCGGCACGCCCGGCGAGAAGGCCGGCCTCAAGCCCGGCGACGTGGTGACGGCGATCGACGGCGAGAACGTCAAGGACTCCCGCGAAATGTCGCGCGAGATCGCCCGCAAGAAGCCCGGTACCACGGTCAAGCTGAGCGTGCTGCGCGACGGCAAGTCGATGACCATTCCGGTTACGCTGGAACAGTTGCCGACCGATGTCGCCTCCGCCGACAAGGGCCAGGCCGGGCAGGGCGAGGAAGACGGCAAGGGCATTCCGCGCCTTGGCCTGTCGCTGGCGCCCGCCAAGGGTGTCGCCGGCGCCGGTGATATCGGCGTGGTCGTTACCGATGTCGACCCGAACGGCCCGGCGGCCGAGCGCGGCATCAAGGCGGGCGATGTCATTCTCGATGTCGGCGGCAAGCCGGTCATGACCCCGGCGGAAGTCCGCGACGGCCTCGCCACCGCCAAGAAGGACAACCGCAAGGCTGTGCTGATGCGCGTCAAGTCCGAGCAGGGCACCCGTTTCGTGGCCATCTCGCTGGGTGACCAGAAGGGCTGACCTTAAGGGTTCCGGTTGCGGCTCGTTCCGTCGCCCCTTGGGCTGCGGCCGGTTCGGTGGCGCGGGGAATCCGGGAGGATTCCCCGCGTCATCTATTTCGGGGGCGCCCCGGCGGGACGCCAATATAGGCGCGAGGCTCGAAATGACGTACATGGAGACGAATTCGAATCGTACCGCTGCCTCCGATTCCGCGCGGGGCCGAGAGGGCCCATTCATCGAACTCGCGGATTTCCGGAGAGCGGCCCGCAAGAATGCCGACGAGTCCCCCATGCGCCTGCTCATCGTCGAGGACGACCGCGACGCCGCCGATTACCTGCGCAAGGCGTTCCGCGAGGCCGGGCATGTGGCGGATGTGGCCTCCGACGGCGAAGAGGGCCTCGTGCTCGCCCGCGACGGGGGCTATGACGTGCTCATCGTCGACCGCATGCTGCCGCGCCGCGACGGCCTGTCGGTGATCGCCGATCTGCGCGGGCGCGGCGACAAGACGCCGGCGCTGATCCTTTCAGCCCTCGGCCAGGTGGATGACCGCGTGACCGGCCTTCGCGCCGGCGGCGACGACTACCTGCCCAAGCCCTATGCCTTTACCGAATTGCTGGCGCGCGTCGAGGCGCTTGCCCGGCGCGGCGGGCCGCAGGCGGCCGATACGGTGTACCGCGTTGCCGATCTCGAACTCGACCGGCTGGCGCATCGCTGCACCCGCTCCGGCCACGAGATCGCGCTGCAGCCGCGCGAGTTCCGCCTGCTCGAATATCTCATGCGCCATGCCGGGCAGGTGGTGACCCGCACCATGCTGCTGGAAAATGTGTGGGACTATCATTTCGACCCGCAGACCAACGTGATCGACGTTCACGTCTCGCGGCTGCGCGCGAAGATCGACAAGGGCTTCGATCCGCCGCTGCTCCACACGGTGCGCGGCGCGGGGTACATTATTCGTGACGGCGCTCGGTAAGCTCATCCGCACCACCGCGTTCAAGCTGCTCGCGGCCTATCTGTTCATCTTCGCCATTTTCGGCGCCTCGGTGATCGCCTATCTCGGCTGGCACACACAGCGCCTGGTGACACGCCAGGCGGTGGAGACGATCGAGAAGGACACGCGCTTCATGCAGGCGCAGTTCGAGCGCGGCGGCATCAGCCGGCTGGTCAATCTGGTCAACCGGCGCGCCGGTGCGCCCGATGCCGGGCTGTTGCTGGTGACCAGCTTCAACGGCGATCCGCTGGCCGGCAACATGATGAACCTGCCGCTGAACTTCCTCGACCGGCAGGGCTGGCGCGAGATCAGTTACATCCGCACCGAGGATTCCGCCGCGCCGCCGAGCCGGGCGCTGGTGCATGTCATCTTCCTGCCGGGCGAATACCGGCTGCTGATCGGCCGCGACGTGGTCGAGCGCGAGGAGCTGCGCCAGATCATCATCGGCCCGGCGGTGTGGGGACTGGCGCTGCTGGTCGTGCTCGGCATGGCGGGCGGACTGTTCATCACACGGCGCGTGCTCAAGCGCATCGACCAGATGACGGCGATCTCCGACGGCATCATGGCCGGCGATCTCTCCGGCCGTCTCGCCGTCTCCGGCACCGGCGACGAGTTCGACCGGCTGGCGCTCAGCCTCAACGCCATGCTCGACCGCATCGAGGCGCTGATGGCGGGGCTGAAAGAGGTCTCGGACAATATCGCCCACGACCTCAAGACCCCGCTCACCCGGCTGCGCAACCGGGCCGAGGACGCGCTGCGCACCGCCGCCTCCGAGGAGGAATGGCGCCTCGCCACCGAACGCACGATCGAGGAATCGGACGGCCTGATCCGCACCTTCGACGCGCTCCTGATGATCGCGCGCGCCGAAGCGGGACAGGCGAGCGCCAAAATGCTGCGCTTCGACTTCGCCGAGACGGTGGCGGGAGTGGCGGAACTCTACGAGCCGGTGGCGGATGAGAGCGGGCTCGACCTGCGCACCGAGATCGCCGGCCCGCTGCCGATGCATGGCGTGCGCGAACTGTTCGGCCAGGCGCTCGCCAACCTGATCGACAACGCCATCAAGTACAGCGCGCCGGACGCGCCGGGTGAACGGCGCGACCTGACGCTGAGCGCGGTGCGCGCCGGCGACCGGCTGCGGCTGGTGGTGGCCGATCGCGGCCCCGGCATCGCCGAGGCGGATCGCCCGCGTGTTCTCGAGCGTTTCGTGCGGCTGGAAGCGAGCCGCACCCGTCCCGGCTTCGGTCTGGGCTTGTCTCTGGTGGCAGCGGTGGTACGGCTGCACGGCGGCACACTGTCGCTGGAGGGCAACGATCCGGGGCTTCGGGTCGTTATCGACCTGCCGCTCGACCTCGCGGACGAAGCGGAGGCGCAGTAGGACGGCGCCGGCGGCAGGCCGGTGCAGAAGGCAAGGGGGGCGAAGACGGCATGGCGGCGGCAAAGAGCGGGACGGAATCGGTGCCGGCTAACAGCCTCCTTGCGAGGCTGAAACGTGCGCCGGGCTTTCCCGTGCCGCGCGGGCTGCCCGAGGCGCTGGCGGACGCGATCGCCGACGCGCCGAAACCCGTCCGTGCCCGGCTCGCCGCCCTGCTGGCCGATCATGACGAGGCGCGCGCGGTGCTGGCGGCGGTGGCGGCGCATTCGCCCTTCCTCACCGAACTGATCCGCGTCGACCCGGCACGGCTGCTGGCGCTGCTGGAGGCCGAGCCGCTCGCCGCGCTCGCCGAGGCCCGCGCCGCCACCGTGGCGGCCGTCGAGGCGTCGGCCGACGAGGCCGAGGTGATGGCGGCGTTGCGCCGGCTGCGGGCGCTGACCGCGCTCGCCGTGGCGCTGGCGGATATTGGCGGGGTGTTCGACCTTGCCCGCGTGACGGCGGAACTCACCGCCACGGCGGATGCGGCCATTGCCGCGGCGGTGGCGTTTCTGGTGCGCGAGGGCATCGCCGCGCGCAAGCTGCGCAAGACCGGCGTGGAAGGGCTCGGCTACACCGTGCTCGCCATGGGCAAGCACGGGGCGCGGGAACTCAACTATTCCAGCGATGTCGACCTGATCGTCCTCTACGATGCCGAGGTGGCGCCGCTGGCGAAGGATGTCGAGGCGGCGCCGTTTTTCGTGCGGATGACGCAGCGTCTGGTGCGGCTGATCCAGGAGCGCACCGGCGAGGGCTATGTCGCCCGCGTCGATTTGCGGCTGCGGCCCGACCCGGCCTCGACCCCGGCCGCGCTCTCGGTTGAGGCGGCGCTGGATTATTACGAGCGCGAGGGCGCCACCTGGGAGCGCGCGGCCTATATCAAGGCGCGGCCGATCGCCGGCGATATCGCGCTGGGGCACGAGTTCCTGCGCCAGCTCTCGCCCTTTGTCTGGCGGCGGGCGCTGGACTATGCCGCGATCTCCGACGTTCACGCCATGAAGCAGGACATTCACGCCTTTCGCGGCCATGAGGCGATCGCGGTGGAGGGCCACAATGTCAAGCTCGGGCGCGGCGGCATTCGCGAGATCGAGTTCTTCGCGCAGACGCAGCAGCTCATCGCCGGCGGCCGCGATCCGCGCCTGCGCACCCCGCGCACGCTCGAAGCCCTCGCCGTGCTGGCGCAGACCGGCTGGATCGGCGAGCCGGCGCGCGAGCAACTGGACGAGGCCTATCATTTCCTGCGCCGGGTCGAGCACCGGCTGCAGATGGTCGGCGATGCGCAGACCCACAGCCTGCCGGAAGACGAGGAGGCGCTCGCCGCCTTCGCCCTCTTCATGGGCTATGCCGACCGCGACGCCTTCGCGCAGGCGCTGACCCAGCGTCTGACCCGGGTGCAGGACCATTATTCCAAACTGTTCGAGGACGCCCCGCCGCGCGCGGCGGTGGAGGGGCGGCTGGAATTTCCGGAACGCGCCGACGACCGCGAGACGCTGGCGACGCTGCACCGGCTCGGCTATGCCGACCCCAAGGCGGCCAGCGCCACCGTGCGCGGCTGGCTGGCCGGCGAGCCGCGCGCGCTGCGGGTGGAAGGCGTGCGCGAGGAACTGGAAGCCATCGTGCCGCTGCTTGTCGACGCGCTGGCGCGCGGTGGCGCTCCCGATGCCGGGCTGAACGCCGCCGACCGCTTCTTCC